>NZ_JBQFRO010000008.1:0-221687 GCF_056537425.1 Ruegeria sp. CE9
CCAACGCTAAGTGTCGCGGGATGGAGCAGCCCGGTAGCTCGTCAGGCTCATAACCTGAAGGTCGTAGGTTCAAATCCTACTCCCGCAACCAAATCCCAAACAAAACGTTCGATCTACAAACAGTCCACTGGATCAATGGTTTAACGTAGTCAACTCAGCAGAAGCATCACTGCGAGCAACAAAATTTTAATCCCTAATCACCGACTTCAAATGAGAGCAGCAGCTGTCTACCGCGTTGCGGTGTTGAGTTGGAACCATAAACTTCTGGTGGTGCTCGTCGGATTTCCGAGCCAGCCCATTGGCCAACTTACTATCGGAAACTCAAAATTTCGGCTACTTTAGATGTGCGTGCCCCATCTCGATCCAACCTGTTTCTGAAGGAAAGGGAGCATAGTTTTGTCTATTGATTTTCCAAATTGGCCGCCGGAACCTTACAACTCAGGCAGTTGGCCACCACCGTGGCTAAGATTTGAGCGCGAGTATCCAAATTCGCAACGGCGCTCACGACTAATATCGCATTCCGATGCGCCGTATATCGCCATCGCAACGGATGAAGAGACTGATCGGGAAACACTTGGAGCTATTGCTTCGGACTATTTGGATAAAGTTGAAGATTATCTAACAAGTCATGGGCAATCGTTGAATTGGCCTGAAGGCTGGGGCGGAAATCAGTTCAATGACAACGCCAACGCTGGAAGCTGGGACTTGGTACACTGGCTGGATATCTGGCCTCCGGTTGATAGTGGTTCGAATGACAACCCACCTCAAATTGCGTCTTGGAACCTGTCTCGTAATGAACTCCACGGTTTGCCAGCAACAATTGTCATGGTGGCGACGGAGTTCATAAATGATCAGGGGGAACCTGCCGAATTCTCAATCGGTGTCAGCGTTCCTATGCTGGTTGAGAAAACTGATGGCGGTAAACTCCGTGTCATCATTCGCTCGTTCACAGCAGAATACCCGGTTGTATCGCATCAGAGTTGGTCGACCGTGGATGCCAAGGCTGCTTTTCCGTCTCGAGAGGAACGCCAGATCGAACTTGGGGCGCTTACTAATGATTTGGTAAACTACCCATCTGATATCTTGAATCAAATTGGGGCCGCGGCTTCCGTTGAACCGAGATCCATTGATCTAGAGCAAATCTTTGTCTTGTCCGATGTTGACCCGGATTTTCTGGAAGAACCGGTTGTGATCGAAACAGTTTCGAAAGCGCTTGGGTCAATCGAGCGATTTCCAAATCGCTTGAGCTATTCGGTGACCAACAAGATCAAGGCGATACCAATTGGCGGTGCGCAACAGCGACAATTCCACTTCGAATTGTTATCCACTGAATCCTGCCCACTGATCACCCATATAGGTGAGGGCGAAGCAAAATTTTGGACTCAAGTTCCGCCTGCTTCGAAACTACCTTTTGATCCTACAAATCCCGCATTGCCTTACGATTGGGATCGAAGGCGACCCACTCGTACAGATGATTTCCTCAATCGCTTCAGAGAGTTGGGGAAACTGACGAACGGAGTTGAATTGACGCTGGAAGATATGGGGTTTCGTGTTCGCCGATGTCCAGATTTTGTTCCGGGAGACCAGGATGGACTTGGCAATCCCGGACCGACCAAAGTTTTGAGACTATCTGCGAACAAGGAGATTCTACTTCGAAGTAATGAGTATTCAGCGTTACTTGCCTACGTTAACTGCGTTGAATTTTTCGAATTGTTGAGATCGTTTGGAATTATCTTGGACGATTTCGTTGTTCGGGCAGAAAGGGACATCCAGATCTTTTATCGGTACGGTATTGCTCCGGGACCTGGCAAAGATGGGCGAACGGTGAACGCACAGGTCGCTTATGACTGCAAATCTGATGCTGCGACGCTGCCGACAATTCGAATGAACCTCGCTCTGGCGGAACTAACGCGTTGGGACCGGCCATTGAACAGCGACGGAGAGCGTACCTGGGCGCAACCCCTCGGCCTCGCGACTGACAAGCGCTGGATGCTTCATGAGTTTGGGCATTATTTGTTGGCTGCGCGTCTTGGGAAGCTTGAGTTTGATTTTGCGCACAGCGCCGGTGACGCAATGGCCGCTATTGTTTGTGATCCGGAGTCCAGGCTGGCTGACCCGCGAAATGGTGTCGCTGAAAGCTATCGTGGAATCACATTCCCATTTGTGTTTTCGACGCGTCGCCACGACAGATCCCCCACGTTAGGTTGGGCGTGGTACGGAGAGTTGAACCGGTCTGTTATTGAATCGCCGCCAACTGGTTGTGACGACCTGAAGGGTTATTTGACAGAACAAATTCTTTCGACAACGCTCTTCCGGCTTTATCGTGCGCTGGGTGGAGACTCGATGGATGCGGACGCACCGGATGTTTACCTGCGCCAACGTGCCTCCTTTCTGACGATGTACTTGTTGGTAAGGGCAATTCAATCATTCGGGCAATCGCCATCTAGGGCAGAAATGCTGGAGCTTGCGATTGAGCAAATTGACCGTTTGCAGGCTGGAGTGATCGAAATGCCTCCTATCCCGGACCTACCAAACAATCTACCCCAACCGGATGGTTGGAAAGGTGGCATGGTCCACAAAGTGGTTCGATGGTCATTCGAAACGCAAGGCATGTTTGTCGAAAACCTTGAAGAGACACACAACGGCATGGGCAAAGCGCCTGACGTCGATGTCTATGTCGAAGATTCTCGCCCGCTTAGAGAGATGGTGAACGGAAGTTGGTTCAATTACGGCGTAGGCAGTTATTGTCCGGTCTCGCTAGATTGGCGTGATGATGCGCAATGGATAATGCCGGATGAGGTGATTTTCGGGAATCGTGGATCGGTCACTGCTGAGGGTTGCAAGCTTCGCCGGTGGTATGGGGTGGTATTTAATCCAGAAGAGGATTGGGGCCTTTCCTCCATTATTATCTGGCTTCCGCTCTTTTCACAGGAAGACATTTTGCCGGACATTGGAGCAGGCGACAGGCGGGTTCTGCCGTTCAACGATGAGGGCGAAGCCCTGGCTGAGATTGAGCAGATAGTGAACGCCGACCGGCCGCAAGGTAGCACAGCATATGGTCTGGCACTTTATGAAATCACCTGTCCAGACGATCGCGCTAATACAGATCCGCTGCAAAGCCTTGGGGTGGCTGTCGGGACAACACCCAGCAACCTACCCAAAACACCCCGAGCGTTGACCGATCTCGTAACTAATGACAACAATCTTGGGTTGCGGGTTATTCAGTTTATATGACTTCCGGCACAGGATCACTGTCCCATGGCGTAGGCCATTCGACTTTTGACGCCTCCAGCACCGTCATCAACGTCGGACAATCGATACCCGCTATTGGATTTCCATCGACGTCTGTGTCGTTGGCTCTGTCAAACAGGGCATCCCAAATACCTGCAGCCAGATGGCGACTGGCCGTACTGTCGGTCGGGTAGTGCACGCCAATACGTTCTCGGTTCACTGCTATTCGATGCGCAATTGAGAGCAGTGGTGACTTTATGGGCGCGGTCCCGCGCAAGTCACTCCATCTTGGTTTCCGAAGCAGGTGCCCATCCTCCGGACTTGGAACAATATCCGCACCATCAATTGAAACTTTATCTTTCAGCACACCGTAGCGATAATAAATTCCCGGTATTTCAAGCAAAAGAAGCGAAATGAAATGCGCAAGAAATGAATGTCCGCTTGGGAATGCCGGATGTGCGGGTGGGCCGAACGGTACAGTTAGGCCGGGGCGGAGGATCGATGGTCGCACTCTTTTGTAATATGCTTTGTAAGCCATGTAGATCACGTTACCGATTGCCAGCCCGACGTTTATCAGGTCGAGCGTATTGGGGTGATCAAACGAATTGATGCCCAGAAAATGAATGAGATAATCCGGTAGACCATCTGCCTGGACGTCGCTTTCCACAAGATAGTTCCACCGATCGTCCTCCATATAGATTTTAAGTTTCTCCAACTCGCCCTTGATAAAAAGGAACGCGGCCAAATTCTCGGCGGCTGTATTTCCGGGTTGCCATTTCAGGTCGTTTGCTTCCAGCCAACGCAGCTTAATCGGGTCGATACCTGGCGGGATGCGGCCAGGGGAAATCGGTAACCATTTCCCGAATTGCCCAGCGATCTCGAGGGCTGCGAGCGTCCCGGGCTCACTCCGGTCAGCGGCGCGCAGCCACTCACCCAATTGTGGATCAAACGGAAGTGTCCAGAAACGCAAATCCGGATCCCAGTCGGCGGTCGTCCATTCCAGCGGGTCACTATTAGGTTGGTAGGGATTGATTATGAATTCGAGCGGAAATGGAGTTTCACCGGAATTGTCCGGTGTGAAGTTAAGCGACCAAGGCAATAGCGCCAGTTCAATGGGAGTAGCATAGTAGCTGCGGATAAAGCCGATGCCACCGTCGGCTCCGACCGGGATCGCCCCCATGCCCATGCCCATGCCGTTACCCATGCCCATGCCCATGCCGTTACCCATGCCCATGCCCATGCCGTTACCCATGCCCATGCCCATGCCGCGACCCATGCCCATGCCCATGCCACTACCCATGCCACTACCCATTCCGTTGGCTGTGTCCTTTCTAGAAGTCATTGGAAATCCCCCTATCGAATAATATGGACTTGAGATTTCGTCGGCTCAAAGTCCTCTAACGCGGCAAACCCGCAATAAATAACCCACTTTTTAGGGCTAATTTGTCTTCTCTACGTACAAATGGATACCACGAAACAAACCGATCCACCGAGAAATCTTTGTCGAGCCTTAGAATCTCGGCACCAACGGCCCGCGCCCTTTCCTCTTGACCGTTCATTGCAAGACTGGCCGCCAGAATTCTCAAGGTCGCAATAAAGCGAGAGTTGACCTGACGCGCCTTCTGCAACCAGGAAATTGCTTCAGCATAATTTCCCGAGGAAAACTCGGCGATTCCAACCCCGGTCCACCAAGTAAAATTCAAGGTATCAAACGGGCTTAGTTTAAATGCATTCTGAAATCGGGGTATCGCCTCGTCTCTTCGGCCTAAATACGACAATGTCACTCCACTGGTCGCCCAGCCGAGTGCATTATTCTGATCGAGGGACAGGGCCAGATCAAACATCGACATCGCTTGATGCGGATCACCCTCAATGAGGCTTGTCAGATGCCCAGCGACCACTTGGCAGAAAGGATCATCAGGATCCAATGCGATGGAATGTCTGGCATGCTCAACAGCCAGCCGTTTGTCGCGTTCAGGATTGTCAGAGCGCTCCTCGCCAACGAGGTAATTCAATCGCCAAGCGGAGTAAGCATAGGCCCTGGCATAGGTAGGATCCAGTTCCATAGCCCTTTGCAGCGCTATTCCGGATTGATGATATCCCTCATCCGTGAATCGATATAGTTCTGATGCAGCCTTGAGAACGCAGTCATACGCATCAAGGCTGTGGGTAGAACGATTTCGAACGCGTTCAATTCCATGCGCGTTCAGACGGGGCTCGAATGAACCGACAACTGAGGCAACTATTGTGTCTTGAAAATCGAATAGATCTTCGGCGGTCCCGTCGAACGACTCGGACCAGATTGATCGGTTCAAGGCAACATCAACCAACTCCGCTGTAATCCGAAGCCGATTGCCCTGTCGGCGTACGCTTCCATCCATTACATAGTTTACGCCCAACTGCGCCGCGATCTCCTGGAGATCAATCGAGCGTTTGGCGAAACGCAATGTGGAGGCGCGGGCGATTACGTGAAATGCATGGCTGCGGGATAGGCCGCTGATAATGTCTTCGGTGATCCCTGATCCAAAATACTCTTCCATTTCATGTCCAGAAGACGCGCGAAACGGCAAGACGGCCACTGTAGGTCGCGATGTCCATTCAATGAAAGGTTGGTGCAGGCTCGCGCTTTCTGAGGAAGAAGATTCCAATGGCACGACCTGAAACAAGTGAATAATTCGATTGATGTTTTTTAGCCGTGGCGTCCCAATATCTCTGAAGCGGACGTTGATCTTACTGCCTGCCAGCTCTCGAACCAGCCCTGTCGCAACAATTTGACCCGGCGCTGCAGCGTCATGAATACGTGAGGCAATGTTGACGCCGTCACCCAATATGTTTCCGTGGCTCACCAAAACATCTTCGACATTTACTGCAATCCTTAGTTGCAGATTTTCACGTGTGCCCCTTTGCGCTTCTGGATGTGGTTTCTTCTGAGCGTCGACAGCCCATTTCAAGGCAGCAACCACACTGCTGAATTCAACGAGGATCGCGTCTCCGACAGTTTCGACCAATCGGCCATCATATTGCTTAAGCAATGGCAGCAGCAACTCTTCTCTGAGCGATTTCCACTGGTTGCTTGTCCAAACATCGTCTTCTGCCATTAGGCGGGAAAAACCGGCAACATCTGCGAACGCGACAACTGCAAGCCTGCGCGTTTCAGAAACTGGAGTTTCGTTTTCATTCGCCATTAAAGGTCTTTCTGAAGAATCCTGTTCTCTGTTTGGGGATGTTAACCTGAAAGCAGAGTAACGGTTGGATTGTCTTCGGTCTATTGCCTCATCCAATGATGAGAGTCCTCAAGCGCCTCTGATATGAGCGAAATGGTTCTATCACTGAACATTTCGGCTTGTCCGACTTCGTGTTCAGTCATGAGATCAATCAGCCTAGGGTGGAGGATAGCCTCAACTATACGCGCCATGGCAGTGCGATCCGCGTTGACCAGGGTGCTGCCGCGAATGCAAGTGGCCGCTGATTCTGGGATTGGATGCCCCGAACCAGACATTGCTGCTAGTTTCAGCAAAGGTCGTTGCGCCCTCCTGAAACCAGCGCCAAGCCATAGCTGACAACAAGGTTGCATGCTTGGCGCAGTTAAGTATCAAGCGAAAGGCAGAGACCGGAGAGGTACCATCGCAGCGGAGCAATTAATCAGCGAAGAACAACACAGTGGACCACGGGCTCAGCACATCTCAATAGTAGGTGATTACCGATAGCCAAGCGCAAGCGAATAAACGACGAGAATTTGGCGATGCAGTTGAGCAACAGGTCAAGCCGTATTTCTGACTATGTTGGCTTCGAAAGCACATTGAAAATGATGTTTAAGCAATCTAGCGCTTCCGCGAGAGCAAGTTTCCGCTAAGTAAACGCGCGCGCACTTTCAGCACTATCAATCTTGATCTATGTCGAGCAAAGCAAATCGGTGAGGATCAAAATGAAACTCAGTGCATTGGAAATCGTTTGCGTCGTTTTGGCCAGCGCTGTGGCAGTTGCGGGATTTGCTGGTGCTGTAAGCGCGCTCGTCTCGGCAATTTGATACCTAGGGTAACGCCAACAGAGCTAGCTGCAACGTGTTACGCCCTTGCAGTTTTTGTTAGAATGTAAGTCGATAATCATTCTTCTAAGCAGTTGTAATAATTAGAAAAACCTTACTAGATTCGTGCTGCTGACTATTTAGTGTACTGGCCCCGTGCTTAGTGAAACGGCCCTGAGGTAGTTTCGTTCTACACAACATAGGTCGATGCCTTGAAGGTATGGTTCCACCTGGCAGAGGGGTTGGTGAGGGGGTCAAGACCAACCCCTCTGTAGGGGGAATAACGGATCAGTGAAAGTGGCCCGTTGAATACAAGCTAAACGATCCCGACCAACGCGCATATTGGGGGTTCCCCGTAGTCGGAATTTAATCTTTCCGACATATTCCGGACACGTGATGCATTTATTGAAAACGAGCGGCGCGCCTAGAAGATGTCTGATGATTTCTTGAGGGGGTACGAGTTTGGCGCGTCGTACCTTGACCCTCATTCAATTTCCCAAAGCATTATATGAGGCTGATAGCAGCGCCTTGTTTCAAGGATGCATCTGCTGCATCGGCCAGAACCTGCGCGCGCAGCCCATCGATGATACTGGGTGCAAGCTGTTCTGATCCGGACACGGCGGCAACGAAGTGGGCCATCTCGGCCTGATAGGCGCCCTCATAACGTTCAAGAAAGAAATGCTGCGCGGGCGCTTTGCGAAAACCCGAAGGAGTCGCGACTTCAACCACATTTTCCAGCATGTTTTCAGCCCGCAACATGCCCTTTTCACCATGCACCTCGATGCGCTGATCATAGCCGTAGCTGGCGCGGCGCGAGTTGGAGATCTGGCAGATCTTGCCGCTGGCGGTGGTCAGGGTGACGGCTGCTGTGTCGACGTCTCCGGCCTTGCCGATCTCGGGATCGACCAGCGATGATCCGACGGCATAGACGCTGACCGGTTCTTCGCCCAGCAAGAACCGCGCCATATCCAGATCGTGGATCATCATATCGCGGAACAACCCGCCCGAGCTTTCGATATAGCTGATGGGTGGCGGCGAGGGGTCGCGGGACAGGATGGTGACAATCTCGACCGCGCCGATCTCGCCTGCCGCAATGCGGGACTGGATGTTGGCAAAGCTGGGATCGAAACGGCGGTTGAAGGCCGTCATGAAGGGCACGCCGGTGGCCTCGATCACTTTGACGCAGTCGCGGATGCGGTCGGCGGACATGTCAACCGGTTTCTCGCAAAAGATCGCTTTGCCTGCCTTGGCCGCTTTGTGGATCAGGTCGTAATGGGTGTCGGTGGGGGTGCCGATGACCACCGCGTCGACATCAGCGCTGTCGATCATTTCTTCTGCCGACAGAACCATCGCGCCCGTTTTGGCGGCCAGCATCTGCGCGGGCTCTTCGAAGGCGTCCGCCACGGCTGCGACACGTGCGCCGTCGATTTGCCCGATGGACCGTGCATGGACCTGGCCAATGCGACCACAGCCCAGTAATCCGATATTCAGCATCTCATGCCCCTTTGAAGGCTTGTAGAACCCGGCGGGTCGCCTCGACCACCGGCTCGTGTGTATCTTTCAGTATTTGAACGCGGTCGAACCTGTCCGGATCGGCATTCACGGCCGTTCGCAGGGCATTCCCAAAGGCCATCCGCAGTTCGGTTCCGATGTTGAATTTGCAGATCTTCGATCCGCGCGCCAGAGCAGTACGCTGCGCGACGGGTACGCCCGAACCGCCGTGGATCACCAGAGGTATCTCGGTCACAGCTTCGATGGCGCGGATGCGGGCCTCGTCCAGGCCGCCTTCTTTGTTCTGTTGCAGATGGACATTGCCGACCGAGATCGCCATCGCGTCGACGCCGGTTTCCCGGGCGAATTGCGCGGCCTCATCCGGATCGGTTCCGTCCGAACCTTCGCCGCCGGAATAGCCAACAAAACCGATTTCTCCTTCGCAAGAGACACCGGCAGAATGGGCCATTTCGGCAATCGCTGCGGTCTCGGCGATGTTCTGCGCCAAAGGCTTTCGCGAGCCGTCGAACATGACCGATGTGAAACCGCTGTCGATGGCGATGCGGCAGTCTTCATGGGTGTAGCCATGGTCCAGATGGGCCACGACCGGAACGCTGGCCCCCTCGGCCAGATGGCGGAACATCTTGCCCAGAATCGGCAGCGGCGTGTGTTCGCGACAGGATGGGCCGGCTTGCAGGATGATGGGCACGTCTTCGGCTTCGGCGGCGGCCACATAGGCGCGCATATCCTCCCAGCCCAGCGTCACCAGCCCGGCCACGGCGTAGCCGTCGCGCAGCGCCGGCTGCAGCACGTCCGATAATGTCACAAGGCTCATTTGAACTTGGCCACCATATCCATGATGCCGGGGATCGTATGCAGCTGATCTGCATGGGTCGGCTGGAAATACTGCTTCAGCGAGCGTTGGCTGAGACCACCGAGAATGGTGAAATAGTACATCTCGTACCCGGGCAGCACGGCACAGGGGTGATAGCCCTTGTCGATCATAATCGTTGAGCCATCCATGATGTGATAGGCGTCGCCCGGTTTGTTATCCTCGCGTTGCAGCATCTGGATGCCTGAGCCGTAATTGGGCCGGAAGCGGAAATTGTAGGTTTCGTCATGGCGGGTCTCGATCATCTCGCCATCGTCACCGTTGCGATCAGTGTCGTGCTTGTGGCTGGGGAACCCGGACCAGCCGCCCTGACCGACCGTGAACAGCTCGGACACCAATAGACGCCCGACTTTGTCATGGTGATTTGCACCCAGGATGTGCTTGATCTTGCGATGGGTCTTGGTGTCGTCCGAGCCATACTGCACTAGGTCAAGCTCGGGTACGCGAACGTCGAAGGGTTCCAGCACACGGTCGAACTTTGCACCTGCAATGAAGGTTTCGGTTTCGTCCGTCACGCAGGTGATGCGAACCTTGGCTCCAACCGGAACGTAAACGCCTTCGGGGTCGCCATCCCAGACATCAATGGTGCGGTTGCCGAGATTGGTGAACTCGGCGCCATCCACGTCTACATCCACAGTTCCGGTGGCGGGAACAATGCAGGTCTCGTACCCCGGCACGGCATATTCGAACACTTCGCCCTTTTTCAGTTTGACGATGTTGAAATAGTTTAGCGGCACCAGATCATGTTCGGCATCAACGATGGGTTTGTTCTGGTTGTCATGGGGCGCGATATGCATCTGCGTCTCCTTTCAGGTATCCGTTGGGCCCGGGTGCCGAGCCAGAAAATCGTCAAGCTGAGGGGTCGTTGGCATGGCTCCGGCGCAACCGGGTTTCGACACGACGATCGACGCGCAGGCCGAGCCGCGCAGCACTGCATCGCGCAGGTCATGCCCTGCAGCGATCGAGGCCAAGAGACCAGCCAGGAAACTGTCGCCTGCGCCATTGGGCTTTACGGCGGTCACCGGGTAGATGCCGGTGCGAATTTCTTGCCCCTCGGTTAATGTGATGGCCCCTTCGTGGCCCATCTTGTAGATCACCATTTTGCCGTTGGCGGCAAGTTCGCGGGCTTTGTCCAAACCCTTGTCGATTCCCCCAGCCATAAAGCCGAATTCTTCGTCATTGCCGACGATCAGATCGCTTTCGTGGCCCGCGCGGGTCAAGACTTCTGAGGCGACTTCGGGCGACGGCCAGCTATAGGGCCGATAATCGATGTCAAAGATCACCGGCAACCCGGCGGCGCGTGCGTTTTCAAACGCGCGGAACGTGGCCGAGCGGGAAGGCTCGGCTGCAAACACCGTACCCGCCGTTATCAGGCCCGAGAACGCGCTGAAATCGACCGCGTCCATATCCGCCTCGGTCACTTGAAAATCGGCAGCGCCATTGCGGTAGATAACGTTCTGAAAATCCTCGATGCAGCTTTCATAGACGGCCAGAGAGGTTCGCGCTTCACCCCCCACAGCGCGGATATACCGTGTCTCCACGCCATAATCCCGCAGCCGGTTCACGCAGAACCGCCCCACAGCATCATCAGAGACCGAGGTGACCAGCGCCGCTTGTGACCCGAGTTTTACCAGTCCGGCGCAGATATTGGCGCTCGACCCGCCCAGATCGGCGCGAAACACTTGTGCATCCTCGCTTTTCGTCCCGACCGGATCGGCAAACATGTCCATGCCTGCCCGACCAAAAACAGCAAAGCGGTTGCCTTTTATGCCTTCGATGAGTGTCACTTGCGCCCCTCGGTATTGCCTGCCCGTGCAGCGTCCAAAACCTCGGGGTAGGGATAGTTCAGACCCAGCAATTGCCGCAGGTCGGAGCTGGCCTGATCAATAAATTCCTGAGGCAAGGCTGCAGGCATGTCTTCCATCGGTTTGACCCATTTGGGCAGGTATTGGATCAGAATCGCGCTGCGGTCGTGATCTGCATTGTTCGGCATCGCGCAATGCCAGGTCACGCCATAAAACAAGGCGACATCGCCGGGCTCGCCCGTCATGCGTTCGCATTTGTCGTAGAAATTGTCTTCGGGTGTGGGATACCGCAGCTCTTTTTGCGACCCCGGAACATAGCCGGTCGCGCCGCTTTCCTCGGTGAACGGGTCCAGCAGGATCGAGACCTGTGCATTCATCGGAAAGGATCCGTTCAGACCCACAGGATGTGTTTCGGGGCTGTGAAAATCCCAATAGGGATAATCGACATGTGGCTCTTGCCCGGGGCCACCCGGCAGCAGGCGGTTGGCGGCGATCGAGCCCATGATGAACTCGGTCCCAAGAAACTTGCGTAAGACTTTCATCAGAACCGGATGCGCGGCCATGCGGGAAAACACATCGCCCTTCGCCAGCAGGTTCCAGACCCTCCGCTGCAGGTTCAATTTACCGTCTTCCTCGGCAGCACCTTGAAAATGCGTCACCTTCTCGGCCGCTTCTTCGGAATGCTCCATGATGATGGCGCGCGCCTCGGCGATCTCCTCGGGCGAGAAGAGGCCCGAGATGGCAACGGCTCCGCCGCCATTCAGCAGTTCATCGACGATAACGTCAGGATCAGCGGTTTCTGCGGTGAACCGTTTCATCAGATGCCCTTACGCTGCTTTTCACGAGTGGTTTCCCACTCGACATGCGCATCGCGGACCTTCTCGTCGGCAGAGGTGTGGGGTGTGCCAACCTCCCACCACGTATGGCCTTCGGTGGTCCAGCCTTCGTAGGCGTCCACATCCATCACGATCACATAAGTCTTGTCGCTGGCCTTGGCGCGCGCGAACGCCTCAGCCAGCTCCGCCGGATTTGCGACCTTTTCGCTGGTCGCCCCCATCGAGGCCGCGTGGGCCGCGAAATCAACGCCAAAGGCTTCGGGGATGGTCGGGCAGTCTGCCAGCAGGTTGTTGAAGCTTTCATTGCCGGTGTTGTTCTGCAGCTTGTTGATGACCGCAAAGCCGCCATTGTCCAGCACCAGAACGATCAGCTTCTTACGGCTCAGAACCGAGGAGTAGATATCCGAGTTCAGCATCAGGTAAGAGCCGTCACCGCAAAAAGTGATCGTGTCCTTCTCGGACTCGCGCTCGGATTGGGCAATGCGCGCGCCCCAAGCGCCTGCGATCTCGTAGCCCATGCAGGAAAAGCCAAACTCGACATCGACTGTGCCGATATCCAGGGTGCGCCAATTGGCAGTGACCTCGGCGGGCAAACCTCCGGCAGCGGCGACTACACGGTCGCGCGGGTCGCAAAGCTCGTTCACAACGCCGATGGCTTGCGCGTAAGAACTCGGACGATTCCCGTACGCGACATTCTCGGCCACATAGGCATCCCATTTACGCCGTTCGTCCTTCGCCAGAGATACCCAATCGGATGGCGCAGTGTAATCAATCGCCTGTGTTAGAGCCTGTATTGACAGTTTTGCATCCCCGACAACCGGCAATGACATATGCTTGCCCGCATCATGTCGCGCGGCGTTGATCGAGATGAACTGGGCGTCCTTGGAAAAGGCCGTCCATGATCCTGTCGTGAAATCCTGCAGTCGGGTTCCAATGGCAACGATCACATCGGCCTGTTCCGCAATCGCGTTGGCACTGTCCGATCCAGTGACGCCGATCGGGCCAATGTTCAGCGGATGGGTCGCCAGCATATTCGCGCGGCCAGCGATGGTTTCGACCACCGGAATCTGGTGCTTTTCAACTAATTCGGTCAGTTCAGCCGCGGCTTGCGAATATTGCACACCGCCACCTGCGATGATCATAGGGCGTTTCGCACCGGCCAGAGCGGTTGCCGCATCGGCAATCTCATCCGCATCGGGCGACTGGCGGCGAATGCGGTGCACTTTTTTCTCGAAGAACTTCACCGGGTAGTCATAGGTCCAACCCTGCACATCTTGCGGCAACCCGAGGAACGCAGGCCCGCAATCGCCGGGATCCAGCATAGTCGCAACGGCGGCGGGCAGAGACTGAATCACCTGCGCCGGATGGGTGATGCGGTCCCAATAGCGGCTGACCGGTTTGAACGCGTCATTCAGGCCGAAGGTCGGATCGTTGAAATTCTCCATCTGCTGTAGAACAGGATCGGGCAGGCGGGTGATGAAGGTATCCCCGCACAGCATCAGCATCGGTAGGCGGTTGGCATGGGCCAGTCCAGCAGCCGTCAGCAGATTCGCGGTGCCAGGCCCCGCACTGGCAGTGCAGAACATGAATCGCTGACGTAGCCATTGCTTGGCATAGCCCGAAGCGGCGAATCCCATGCTTTGTTCGTTCTGCCCACGATACAGCGGCAGCTCATCCCGCACTGTGTTCAGGGCTTCACCCAGGCAGGTCACGTTGCCATGGCCAAAAATCCCGAAACCCCCGCCACATAGGCGATATTCTTGCCCGTCGATCTCGATGAACTGGTTCGACAGCCAGCGAATGATCGCCTGCGCTGTTGTCAGGTAAACAGTGTCGTGTTGCGCGGACATGTCTGCGGGCTCCTTTAGGAAAATTGCGGTGCTGTGCCGAATGCAGCTTGCGAGAGTCCTATTCTCACGATACAAGTTTTGCAACCGGTTGCAAATGGTTTTCAAGAAAAAGCGGAGGAGGGCGTCGGAATGGCAGAAATCGGCATTGGCATTCTGGGCGGCGGATATATGGGCAAGGCCCATGCGGTGGCGATGTCCTCGGTCGGTGCTGTGTTCAACACCGCGTTGCGCCCGCGTCTTGAGATGGTGTGCGCCTCTTTGCCAGACAGCGCCGAGCGATACCGCAAGGCTTATGGCTT
The DNA here is from genome assembly GCF_056537425.1 of Ruegeria sp. CE9. NCBI lineage: Bacteria > Pseudomonadati > Pseudomonadota > Alphaproteobacteria > Rhodobacterales > Roseobacteraceae > Ruegeria > Ruegeria sp. CE9. The sequence continues at coordinate 14,429 of NZ_JBQFRO010000008.1, forward strand.
CGCGCGTTCGACCGATGATTGGCGGGTGCTGGTGAATGATCCCAAGGTCGAGGCCATTGTCATTGCAACACCTCAGGAGACCCATCGTGAGATTGCGTTGGCCGCGTTTGCGCTGGGCAAGCCTGTACTATGCGAAAAACCTCTGGGCGCATCGATGGAAGATGGCGCTGCAATGGTGGCCGCTGCCGCTGAGTCCGGCCTGCCGAATATGGTTGGCTTCAACTACATTCGTACGCCTGCCACACAATTCGCCCGCCAGCTGATCGCGGATGGAGAGATTGGTGATGTCACTTGGTTCCGGGGTGAACATACGGAAGATTTCTATGCCGACCCGTACGCACCGGCCACGTGGCGCACCACGGGTATGTCTAACGGTACGATGGGTGATCTGGCACCACATATGATCAACGCCGCAATCGCCCTGATCGGCCCGATCACGCGCGTCATGGCCGAGGTTGAAACCGTTCATGTAGCGCGACCCGGTGGGGAGGTTGACAATGACGACCACGCCCAAATGATGGTGCGGTTTGACAGCGGCGCCATGGGGTCGATGTATTTCAGCCGCATCGCAACCGGGCGCAAGATGGGTTACGCCTATGAGATCAACGGCACCAAAGGCGCGATCCGCTTCGATCAGGAAGATCAAAACGCCCTGTGGCTTTATCGTATGGAGGGCCCGGAGGCCGAGCGCGGGTTCCGCAAAATCCTGACCGGTCCGGCCCACCCGGACTATGAGCCCTTCTGTCAGGGCCCCGGCCACGGCACCGGATATCAGGATCAGATCATCATCGAAGCGCGTGATTTCCTGCACGCGATCGAGACAGGCAAACCGGTTTGGCCAACCTTCAATGACGGGCATGAGGTCAACCGGATCGTCGCGGCAGCGTTGGCATCGGCGGCGGCGGAAAGCTGGAAAAACATCGAAGATTTCTGAGCATCGGAGACAAGACAAGATGAGCATCAGAATTGGCAATGCGCCCTGTTCATGGGGCGTGGAATTTGCGGAGGACCCGCGCAATCCGCATTGGAAATCCGTCCTCAGCGAATGTGCTGAGGCCGGGTATAAGGGCATTGAACTTGGTCCCGTGGGCTTCATGCCTGAGGACCCCGCGGCTCTGGCCGATGCGCTGGCCGAGCATGATCTGGAGTTGATCGGCGGCGTGGTGTTCCGCAATTATCACAACCCCGACGATTGGGAGGATGTGCTGGACGCCACCCACCGCACCGCGCGCGCGTTGAAGGCACACGGAGCGCAGCACCTGGTTCTGATCGACGCAATCTCTCCGCGCCGGGCACCTACAGCGGGCCGCGTTGACGAGGCCGAGCAGATGGACAAGGCAGAATGGACCGCCTATCGCGACCGTATCGCCGACAGCGCGCGTATCGGGTCCGAAGAATACGGGCTGACCGTTGGGATGCACGCTCATGCAGCGGGCTTTATGGATTTTGAGCCGGAACTCATTCGACTTCTGGATGAAGTGGATGAAAACCTGCTGAAAATCTGCTTTGACACAGGCCATCATTCCTATGCCGGTTTCGACCCCGTGAATTTCATGCAGCGTTACGTCGACCGGATCTCGTACATGCACTTCAAAGATATCTCGCCGACGGTAAAGGCGGATGTCATCGCCAACCGAACGGGCTTCTACGATGCCTGCGGGCAGGGGATTTTCTGCAATCTGGGTGAGGGAGATGTTGATTTCCCAACCGTGCGGCAGGTGCTGATGGATGCAGGTTTCACCGGCTGGTGCACGGTAGAACAGGATTGCGACCCGACGCTTGACCCCGACCCGGTTGGTGATGCGCGAATAAACCGTGAATACCTTGAATCCATTGGTTTCAGTTGAGGAGGTCCAAACCATGACCAAGCTGAGATGGGGCATGATTGGCGGCGGCGAAGGCAGCCAGATCGGACCCGCGCACCGGCTGGGTGCGCTGGCAGACGGGCACTTTGAATTCACAGCTGGGGCGCTTGATCATAGGCCCGATGTTGGTCGCGAATACGCGCAGCGATTGGGTATCGCGGCAAACCGGGCTTATGGCGACTGGACCGAGATGCTGGCCGGAGAGCGCAACCGCGAGGACCGGATTGATCTGGTCACAGTCGCCACTCCAAACGCAACGCATTTCGAGATCACCAAGGCTTTCCTTGAGGCCGGGTTCAACGTGCTGTGCGAAAAGCCAATGACCATGACCGTGGAAGAGGGTGAAGAGATCGTCAAAGTCGCCGAGAAATCCGGGAAGATTTGCGCGGTCAACTACTGCTATTCCGCCTATCCTATGGTGCGGCAGGCCCGTGCGATGGTGCGCGCTGGTGAGATTGGCAAAATCCGTCTGGTCGTTACCAATTTCAGCCACGGCCATCATGGAGATGCCACTGATGCCGACAATCCCCGAGTCCGCTGGCGCTATGATCCGGCGATGGCAGGCGTGTCCGGGCAGTTCGCCGATTGTGGCATCCACGCGATGCACATGGCTGGGTTCATTGCGGATGATGAGGTTGAGACCCTGTCTGCAGATTTCGCTTCCACCATCGGAAGCCGCGAGCTGGAAGATGACGCCATGGTCAATTTCCGAACGCAAAAAGGCGCAGTGGGCAGACTGTGGACATCGTCTGTCGCCATCGGTCGGCAGCACGGGTTCGACATTCAGGTGTTTGGCGAAACCGGTGGCTTGCGCTGGGCGTCCGAGCAGCCAAATCAGTTGATCTATACCCCCGTTGGCGGTCGCATGCAGATCATCGAAAAAGGTGAGGGCGGTTTGCACGAAGAGGCTCAGCGCCTAAGCCGCGTTGCGATTGCACATCCCGAAGGGTTCCCGCTGGCGGTTGCGAATATCTATTGTGATTTGGCAGATGCGATTGCTGGCGAACCCCGCGACGGGTTGCCCAACGCCGCAGACGGTGTGCGGTCGATGGCGGCGGTCCATACAGCCGTTGAGTCCGCAAAACAGGGCAGCGCGTGGATGGACGCGCGTCCGCCAATGTTCCGTTAACACTAGGGGGTGGGGCGTAATGTGCCCCGCTCAACCACCGAGCAGGGGAAGATCCGCGCCTCTGGATATCGATCAGGCTCGTTCAAAGTCGCCACCATCAACTCGATCGAGGAGCTGACGATTTGCCGGATCGGCTGGTGGATGGTTGTGAGGTCAATATTTTCCCACCGCGCCATTTCCATATCGTTCAGGCCGATCAGGCCAATATCCTCGGGCACCTTCAGGCCGCTGTCACGAACGGCCGACAAAGCGCCGATCGACAGCACGTCATCGCCGCAGAAATACGCCTGCGCGGGTTCCGATTTTAGCAAACGCAACATTTCGCGGCGTCCTGCATCAAAGGAATAGGCGTCGGCAAAGGAATACGATGTTCGGATGCTGGGGTGCTTCGACATCTCGGACATGAAGCCAGAATACCGGTCCTGGGTCGAAGTAGCGGCCTCGGGCCCGCCCAGAAACGCAATGTTTTCATAACCGCGTGCGACGAGTTGTTGCGCCGCCATCCGTCCACATTCGGTGTTGTCGATTCCGACCACATGGACTTGAGGTGAAGATGAATAGCGCCCGAAACTGTGAACTACCGGCACACCTGCATCGCGGAATGCCTTGGAGAACCCGGGTGGCAGTGTTGAAGAGGCCACGACCACCCCATCCACTGAATACTGGCGCAACATCCGCACCGAATTGGCCGGGTCGATCTCATCCGTCAGATTGACCAGCAAGGGGCGAAGGCCCCGATCCTGCAGGCCCCTGGTAAAAAGGTCGAAAACTTCAAGAAAGATCGGGTTGTGGAAGTTGTTCGAGACCAGCCCGATCAGCTTGGTCCGCCCGGTCGTCAGTGAAGAGGCCAGCGCGTTCGGGCTGTATCCCAGTTCATGCGCGGCCTTCTCAACCTTGCGGCGCATTTTGTCGGAAACCGAGGCCCCATCGGTGAAAGTGCGCGATACAGCGGACCGGGAAACACCCGCGCGTTCTGCAACCTCTTTCAATGTGACAGCCATATTTCGTCCGACCTTTCTGAATTCTGTGGCAGTCCTTTTACCGATATTCTTTGGTAGATACAGTATGAAACACATCTGATATCTTTTGCAACCGGTTGCAAAATGTGAGCAGATATGCTCTAACTCGAGTCGGAGAGGTGCAAAGGACAACCTCAATCCGCGATAACATGAGTTTTGGGAGGACATCATGACTTCACTGACGAAGAAGCTGGCGCTGGCGGCGGTGGTTGCTGCGACGCCGCTGATCGCAGCCACAAGCGCTGCGGCGGAAGGTGAGAAATATATTCTGGTCAGCCACGCACCGGACAGCGACAGTTGGTGGAATACCATCAAGAACGGCATCGCGCTGGCGGGTGAGCAGATGGGTGTTGAGGTCGAATACCGCAATCCACCCACTGGCGATCTGGCTGACATGGCGCGGATCATTGATCAGGCAGCGGCGTCGGGGCCGAACGGGATTATCACTACATTGGCGGACTACGATGTGCTGAGCGGTCCGATCAAATCAGCCGTGGATGCGGGCGTGGATGTGATCATCATGAATACCGGCAGCCCGGATCAAGCCCGCGAAGTTGGCGCGCTGATGTATGTGGGTCAGCCTGAATATGATGCCGGTTTCGCGGCAGGCCAGCGCGCCAAGGGTGATGGCATCGGCTCGTTCCTGTGTGTGAACCACTATATCGTTCAGCCTTCCAGCCAGGAACGGTGCCAAGGCTTTGCAGACGGTCTCGGCATTGAGCTGGGCGATCAGATGATCGATGCCGGTCAGGACCCTGCCGAAATCAAAAACCGCGTGCTGGCCTATCTGTCAGCGAATCCGGACACGGATGCGGTTCTGACACTGGGGCCGACCTCGGCTGATCCGACCATACTGGCGCTGGAAGAAAACGGCATGGCCGGCGACATCTATTTCGGCACCTTCGATCTGGGTGGTGAGATCGTCAAAGGCATCAAGTCCGGCGTGATCCAGTGGGGCATTGACCAGCAGCCCTTCCTGCAGGCCTACCTGCCGGTTGTTGTGATGGCGAACTATCATCGCTATGGCGTACTGCCCGGCAACAACATCAACTCGGGCCCTGGTTTCGTAACTGCTGATGGTCTGACCAAGATCGAAGAATTCGCCGGCGAGTACCGCTAATTCTTGTAACGCGGGCGCCTTGTTAGATAGGCGCCCGCTGACAGCTTTCTGACTCAAAATCACTGCTTAATTCGGAGGGGCGTTCTAATGAGCGAGTCTGCTCAAAACACGGCTGTAACCGACGAACGGATCAAAGAGATTTCACCACTGCGCAAGGCCTTGATTCGGCCTGAACTTGGCGGGATGGTCGGCACCGTTGCCGTCTTCACTTTCTTCCTTTTGTTCGCTTTCGACAGCGGCATGTTTAACGCACAGGGCATGATGAACTGGTCAGTTGTCTCGGCGCAGTTTATGATCATTGCCGTGGGTGCCTGCCTTCTGATGATCGCGGGTGAGTTTGACCTGTCAGTCGGGTCGATGATCGGCTTTTCGGGCATGATGATCGCTATTTTCTCGGTCACGCTGGCGTGGCCGGTCTGGATGGCCATTATCGTCACGTTTGCAATGGCGGTGGCAATTGGTGCGCTGAACGGCTGGATCGTGATCCGGACGGGTTTGCCCAGTTTCATCGTAACGCTGGCCTTCCTGTTCATCCTCCGCGGCTTCACCATCTTCCTGCCGCAGGTGATCGAGCGCAAAACTATCATTGGCGGCGTGAAGGACGCGGCCGAAGGGGATTGGCTAGCGCCGATCTTCGGCGGAAAAATCCTGCAAGGCCTGTTCCAGTGGATGGGTGATGCGGGGATCATTGCCGTGTTCGAACGTGGCACCCGCGCCGGACAGCCGGTGGTGGACGGTGTGCCGATGCTGATCGTCTGGGCGATCGCACTGATCATCTTTGGTCACGTGCTGCTGACTAAAACGCGGTTCGGCAACTGGATCTTCGCCTCGGGCGGGGATGCCGAGGCGGCACGCAACTCGGGTGTGCCTGTGAACCGGGTCAAGATACTGATGTTCATGTTCACGGCCTTCTGCGCCACCGTCTTTGCAGTCTGTCAGGTGATGGAGTTCGGATCGGCGGGTGCCGACCGGGGCCTGCTGAAAGAGTTCGAGGCGATCATCGCCGTGGTCATCGGCGGCGCGCTTCTGACCGGAGGATACGGCTCGGTACTTGGAGCGGCGCTGGGCGCGTTGATCTTTGGCGTGGTGCAACAGGGGTTGTTCTTTGCCGGTGTCGAAAGCTCGCTGTTCCGAGTGTTCCTGGGCGTGATCCTGCTGGGGGCTGTGATCCTCAACACATATATCCGCCGCATCATCACGGGAGAGCGTTGATATGAATCCCGAACATGAACCCATCATCCAGATGAAAAACATCGAAAAGCACTTCGGCAGCGTGATCGCGCTGGCGGGTGTCTCGGTGGACGTGTTTCCCGGTGAATGCCACTGCCTTCTCGGCGACAACGGTGCGGGCAAGTCGACCTTCATCAAAACCATGTCGGGCGTGCACCAGCCGACACACGGAGAGATTCTGTTCGAAGGCCACCCCATGCATTTCGCCGACCCGCGTGATGCCATCGAGGCCGGGATTGCAACCGTGCACCAGCATCTGGCCATGATCCCGCTGATGTCGGTCTCGCGCAACTTCTTCATGGGCAATGAGCCGGTAAAGAAGGTCGGACCTCTTCACTTCTTTGATCATGACTATGCCAACAAGGTCACGATGGAAGAAATGCGCAAAATGGGCATCAACCTGCGCGGACCGGATCAGGCGGTGGGCACCCTGTCAGGTGGTGAACGCCAGACGGTTGCTATCGCACGGGCGGTGCATTTTGGGGCCAAGGTTTTGATCCTGGACGAGCCGACCTCTGCCCTTGGTGTGCGTCAGACGGCCAATGTGTTGGCGACCATCGACAAGGTGCGCAAGCAGGGCATCGCGGTTGTCTTCATCACCCATAACGTTCGCCATGCCCTGGCGGTGGGGGATCGGTTCACGGTTCTGAACCGGGGTCAAACGCTGGGAACCGCGCAGCGTGGCCAGATAACTCCAGAAGAATTGCAGGACCTGATGGCCGGTGGTCAGGAAATGGTCGAGCTTGAGGGCAGCCTGGGCGGAACCGTTTAATATCCTTGCACCCCGCTGGCCACGCCGGTGGGGTGACTACCTTTTCTCAAAATACAGAATGACCTCACCCAGCCGCACGCCAAAGCGCGAGACATAGGCACGGTTCAGCAGCCGGTCATCTGACAAGAGCCACATCCAGTCATCGAAATTCACCCGCATGGTGCCATCTTTGACTGGCAGGTCGATCTTGTATTTCCAGTTGAACGTATCGCCCCGCTCAATCCCCGTGGCCTCACCCAACACGCCCGGTGCCGTACCGGTCCAGGTGTCCTCACTGGTCTTAGTCAGCGTCCAGATGCGCTGTTCTGTGGCGCCGTCGTCATACACGAAATCCTCAACCAGTGTGAGCGTTTTACCATTCCATGTCCCGTCAATATCGACCTTAAAGCGGCGCGGGACGTTGCCCAGAGCATCCTGAAACTGACCATAGGCGACAGTTTTGCCTTCAAAGAACTCTTCAAGGTTCAACTGGCGATCGGACAGGAACGTCTTGGGGATGCGCGGTTTGGCCGAGCAGGCGGCCAACACCGCGAGCCCTGCGACGGCGACTACCGCGATCAGAGTGCGGCGGGCAATCATTGCAGAGGCCTCAGTTCAGAGTCTGTATCGTGGCCATTTGCTCCGTGCAGATGGGCCGTTTTGACTTCGGGCGCGGGGCGCATTGTGGCGACCAGTTCAGCGACCTTGATACCGAACTTGCGCATCTCGGACCGGTTCATGATCGCTCCGTTTTCTGTCAGGTACATCCAGTCGGTTACATCCAGCGTATGCCCGCCCGCATCTTCAGGCAAAATAATCCGATAAGTCAGCTTAACGGTCGCGCCCGAGATTTCCCCTTTGCCCTCGCCGACAATGTCGTCTGCTGTCGCGATGAACGTGTTGCCGGTGCCCAGCGTCAGATACCATTTGCGGGTCATCTGTTTGCCGTTGGAATAGGTAAAGTATTCGGACAGCGTGCCGGTATTGCCATCCCATTCACCTACCATGCGTGCGACAAAGCTGTTCGACATCTTGCCGTTGGGACCATAGATCAGCCCCTCTGACAGGATCTCTCCGTTCAGGTTCTTTTTCAGCGAAAACTCTGGCCCGGTTCCGCTGTAGTCGGAGGGAGATTGCGAGCGGAAGCTGAGGAACCGGTTCTTCACAGCAAACAGCGCGAAGAGAGCGAGCAGACAGATCAGGAGCGTTGTCATTTGGCGGAGACCTCCGTCGGGAGCGTCAGGACCATGCCAAACGCTCCGAGTTTCAAGATGCAGGGCAGCACCGCATAGGCGAGGGTGAGCGTGTTCAAAGCCTCAGCCGAATTGGCTTGTCCTGGCGTAAAGCCGCTGCGTTCCAGCAGGGGTAGTGTAAAAAAGGCAGCCAGCGCGAGCCCCAGCTTGCCAGCGAAGGACCAGATACCGAACGCGGCTGAGGCGTTGAGTCCCGCGCGGGTCAGAACGACCGAGAACATCGCTGGCAGCACCACCATGTCCGCGCCCAAAGCAGCGCCGGATGCAAGGCAGATAAGGGCGAACCCCGCCAAATTACCGGGCGCCAGTAGGGCGGCGCCAACAAATCCAAGAATGGCCAGCGGCATTGCGATTATCAGAGTCTGTTTCGGGCCAATTCGGTTGCTGAGTTTTGCCCAGAACGGAACGCTGAGCCCGGCGCTAAGGAAGAACAAGATCAGCAGTGGCCCGGCTTTGCCCGGGAGCTGCAGACGATCTTCGACGAAGAATAGAAACAGGGTCGAAGTGATGGCGACGGGCAAGCTGTTAACTAGTGCCAGCGCGAGCAGACGCAGTGCTCCGGCTTGTCCTAGCCCTGCAAAGGATAACCCTTGCCCGGTGATCGGGGTGCGTTGCCATATCGGCAGCGTGACGGCCAGAGTCACAACGGACAAAACGCCAAGAAACAGCCCAAACGCTGGATACCCTTGGGCGCTAGCTCCCAACGTAACGAACAATGCGGGGGCGGCGGCGGCGATGATCACACCGGTCAGTTGCCCGCCTTCGCGAAAGGCCGCCAGTGTCATCAGTTCTTTGGCGCTGGCTTGTTTGGCTAAAGTGGCGCTGCGGCCATAGAGCAGGATGGTCCCAAGGCTGTAGGCCGAGAATAACAGGATCAGAATAAACACTAATGCAGCGATACTTGCCCCGTTCGGCAAACCAAATAAAAGGGGGAACCCAATCGCCAGACCCAGCGCAGCGGCGGCGGCAAACAGCATCTGCCCTCTGGGCCAGCGATCAATCGCCCAGCCGATCAACGGGTCCTGCACCAGATCGATCAGCCGAATGACCAGCAGTACGGTCCCGATCACCCCCAGCCCGATGCCGAGGTTCACAGCGGCAAAACGCGGCAGGTGGATGTAAAGCGGAATACCCGCAGCAGCCAGCATCAACGCATAGAGACTGACACGGGGGTACAGCATCACTGCCCCTTCAACTGCTGTGTGAATGAGGCGGATCGTGTGTTGTCGCCCAGAAAGATCGACATGAAGCTGCGGGTGATGCCAGGATTGGTCAGGGTGCAGGTTTTGTTTCCATTGCGCCAGAAACTGACACTGTTGGGGCCCTGCGCGATAGCCAGATAGCTGTCGCCCTTGCTGACCGCCTGAAAACAGGTCTGTAACTGAGCTTCTGTCGGCGCGGGATTGTCCTGCCGGGCCATCTCTTCCAGCGTCGACTCGACCAGCGCTTTCTGTTTCAGGTTCTTTCGGTAGGTCAGTTGCAGGCCGAAATTCTCGTTCCAGCTGAATGCCGCACCGCCGGGAGTGTAGAGCTTGGCGTCGTAAAGCGGCAACCCCAGAAACCTGAAGGTCGAGCTGCCGCGCAGCTCAGGATCGCTGATCGCATCGGACAGGGGCGAGGCCGCCAGCCCGCCGGGGAGCAGCAACGCCAATGACAGCAACGCAGCGCGACAGGTTTTATGCACTGGCCGAAACAGCGAGGTCCGTATCCGGGATACCATTGTCAGCTCCGATGATCTGCGGGGTGCCGGTGAGGCGCTCGACAACATGCATCGCGCTGGCAATCCCGTCTTCGTGGAAACCATGCCGGTTATACGCCCCCGCAAACCAGGTCCGGTTCTGCCCCTGCATCTCGCGAATTTGCCCTTGTGCACGCAGGGCGGCTTTGTCGAATACCGGATGGGCGAATTCGACCTCGTCATAGATTTTATCCGAGGGAATGTCGGATGAGGCGTTCAGAGACACAAACAGCGGGTCGGAGTCGGGGATATTCTGAAGCCGGTTCATCCAATATGTGACCCCAACATCGCCCTTTTGCGAGCGATAGGTCCAACTGGACCAACAGGCGCGGCGGCGCGGCATTTGGCCAGGATCGCAATGAAGGATGGCTTTGTTCGGTTGATATCTGATCGCACCCAACGCTGTTTTTTCCGCCTCGGTTGCTGCATCGCCCAGGACGGCGAGGGATTGATCGGAGTGGGTGGCCAATATGATCTCATCAAACAAAGCAGCCTCGCCACCTGCATGTATCGTCACGCCCAGATCATGACGCTCGATACGCTGAACGGGCGACGCCAGACGGATATCTGACCCACGCGCCCGCAGCGCGGCTTCGATACGACGGACATATTCAATGCTGCCGCCTTTCACGGTGTACCACTGGTGCTGATTGGCACGGCCCGAGGCCAGCAGCGCGTGATTGCGGAAGAACTGCACCAGTGAGCGGGCGGGGAATTGATCCACAAACTCGACCGGTGTTGACCAGATCGCACCGCACATGGGCATCAGGTAGTTGTGCCGGAACCAGTGGCCGAGGCGCAGCTGATCCACCAGCTCTCCGATCGTGGTGTCATCGTCCTGCGCGGCTTCGGGGGCCTCTTTGGCGAAGCGCAGAATGTCGGCGATCATCTTGTAATAGGCTGGACGCGCGAGGTTGCGTTTCTGCGCGGTCAACGTGCGCAAGTTGTTCAGCCCGTATTCGATGCGGCCATTATCAATGGTTGCGCCAAAGCTCATTTCGCTTTTGGTGACCGGCACGTTCAGCTCATCAAACAGACGGGTCAGATAGGGATAGGTGACATAGTTGAAGACGATGAACCCGGTATCCACCGGTTGATCACCATTCTTACCGGCCATCACGGTGCGGGCATGACCGCCAAGTCTCGGCTCGGCCTCGAACACGGTGATATCATGATCTTCGGAAAGATAATAAGCTGCGGAGAGACCTGAAATGCCTGCGCCTATGACTGCGATTTTCTTGCGTACGCCCCGGGTTTCGTCGAACATTCCAACCTCGTTATTCGGTATTTACAACAGGATACGCAGGGAATGGGCGTTTGGATCAACCGGATTAGAAGTTTTTTTCAAACGCACTATGTTGTGATGTCTGGCCAGATGTTTCGAACACCGGGCGTGATCCATTGCGACCATCTGATCGTATTGGTTTCAGGAGCACAAAAAAGACATTGGCATGAGCAGATTTGACGGAAAAACCTATTGGATCATCGGCGCCAGCGAAGGGCTGGGCCGCAGCTTGGCTGAAAAGTTGAGCAGCGAGGGCGCGCATCTGATCCTGTCTGCCCGCAATGCTGAGCGGTTGACTGAGATCTGCAGCGCCTTGCCAAGTGCGCGTGCCGTGCCGATGGATGTGACCGATCTCAACACCGTGCGCCGCGCGGTGGCAGATGCTGATGCGTTTGACGCTTTGGTCTACAACGCGGGCGCTTATGAGCCGATCAACACGTCGGATTGGGATACCGAGGCCGCGCTGGCCATAAGTGATGTCAATTATTCCGGCGCGCTGCGGGTGTTGGGTGAAACAGTTCCCTCCCTTGTCGACAAGGGTCGCGGAGATATCACGCTGATTGGATCGCTAGCCGGATATCATGGGCTACCCAATGCAATTTCATACGGGGCCAGCAAAGCGGCGCTGATCTCGCTGGCCGAGACGATGCGGCATGATCTGGCGGGCTCTGGCGTCACTGTCCGGATCGTAAATCCCGGCTTTATCAAGACTCGGCTGACCGACAAGAACAGCTTCAAGATGCCGATGTTGATGACACCCGATGATGCAGCCGATCGGGTGGTTCGGGCCATGTCGCGCCGTAGGTTCCGCACGGATTTCCCGGCACCTTTTTCATGGGTGGTGCGCCTGATCGACTATCTGCCCGATATCCTTGTCTATCGGGGCAAGTGAGCTTAGCCGCAGGTCAGTCTCTGAATAGTGCCCGCGCCATTCACATACACATTCAACCGGTCGATGCGATAATCTTGTGTTGCGATGTCATCCGGGCCTAGAACGCGTGACCGTTCAGGCAGGTCGGCTTGAATGTTTGAGACAGGCTGACCAATCTTGTCCGCAAAAGGCTCGCCCTTGCAAAAGGCCAAATCTACGGGCGCGTTATCCGTATCAAGTGCTGTGTCTTGAGCCGTTGGGGTTTCTGTACAGGCGACTAATAGCATAAGGATCGGGAAAAAACGGTACATTGGCGCAGGACTTTCTGGTGATGTCGTTTCTGAAATATCAAAGATTTAGCCAACCTGTCATGAAAGCGCAGTTGAAAAAACCCTGTATTTGACGCAGGGTCGGGCAAAACAGACAGGGAGAAAAGCTAGATGCGTACCCGTGCCGCCGTTGCCGTTCAGGCAGGCAAACCTTTGGAAGTGATGGACGTGAACCTTGAAGGCCCCAAAGCGGGCGAGGTTCTGGTTGAGATCAAAGCAACCGGCATCTGCCACACAGATGAATTTACCCTGTCAGGCGCAGATCCCGAAGGTCTGTTCCCCGCCATTTTGGGACATGAAGGCGCGGGCGTTGTGATGGAAGTCGGCCCAGGCGTCACCAGCCTTAAACCCGGTGATCACGTGATCCCGCTTTATACACCCGAATGTCGTGAATGCGAATATTGCCTGCACCCCAAGACCAACCTGTGTCAGGCGATCCGCGAAACGCAAGGGCAGGGCCTGATGCCCGATGGCACCTCGCGCTTCTCGACTCTGGATGGGGATCCGATCCTGCACTACATGGGCTGTTCGACCTTCTCGAACCACACTGTCCTGCCAGAGATCGCGCTGGCCAAAGTGCGTGAGGACGCCCCATTCGACAAGATCTGCTATATCGGCTGCGGCGTAACCACCGGCATCGGTGCGGTGATCAACACAGCCAAAGTCGAAATTGGTAGTCGCGCCATCGTCTTTGGTTTGGGCGGCATAGGCCTGAACGTGATTCAGGGTCTACGTCTCGCCGGAGCCGACCAGATCGTTGGCGTTGACCTGAACCCGTCTAAGGTGGAAATGGCCACCAAGTTTGGCATGACCGATTTCGTGAACCCTTCCGAGGTGGAAGGTGATTTGGTGCCTTATCTGGTCAATCTGACAAAGGGTGGCGCAGATTATACCTTTGACGCGACTGGCAATGTCGGTGTGATGCGCGCCGCGCTGGAATCGGCGCATAAGGGTTGGGGTGAATCGATCATCATCGGTGTGGCCCCAGCGGGCGCTGAAATCTCAACCCGGCCGTTCCAACTGGTCACCGGTCGTTCATGGCGTGGTACTGCCTTTGGCGGCGCGCGTGGTCGGACTGATGTACCAAAGATCGTCGATTGGTACATGGATGGCAAAATCGAGATCGACCCGATGATCACCCACACCATGGGCCTGGACGATATCAACCACGGTTTCGACCTGATGCATAAGGGAGAGAGTATCCGGTCGGTGGTCGTCTACTAAGGCTCTATACCGGCTGAAATGGATTGCACGGCGCGCTGAAATGCGCGCCGTTTCTTATTCTCCGGGCCTCGTCGCTCCGGTATCCGACCGGGGCGACCTGACGCGCAGCACGGGCGTATTGACAGAGGTGGTGTTGGACCGGCTCTCGCGCCAGACCACAAAGACGCCAGATGCGATGATGACGCTCGCACCAACCGCGACCCAGATATCCGGATGCTCGCCAAAGAAAATCACACCAAAAATCGTGGCCCAGATGATCTGGCTGTATTGGCTGGGGGCGACTACCCCGGCGGGGGCAGCACGATAGGCGAGAATGATCAGGTGCTGCGCGATTACCGAGAACACGCCGACAAGCGCCATCATCGCGAGATGCAGCAGAGAGGGCGGTTGATAAACCGCCGGTTGGGCAATGCTCATAACCGCGATGGCCAGCAGCATCGGATAAAGGATCAACACGGCAGAGCGCTCTTCGCTCCCGATCTTGCGGACAAGAACCGACGCAAATGCGCTGCAAAACGCTGCAGTTAGAGCCGCCAAATGACCCAACGTGATATCTGTTGCTCCCGGGCGCAGGACGATCAGGACACCGATCAGACCGACACCCACGGCGGCCCACCTCTGCGCGCGGACCACTTCACCCAGAATCGGGATCGACAGGACGGTCACAATCAGCGGGAACGAAAACAGCAGCGAATAGACCTGTGCCAGCGGCAGAACCGAAAAGGCATAGAAGGCGCACGACATGGCCGTGAGCATGGCCCCTGATCGCAACAACACCAGCCAAGGATGCCGCGGCAGGAAATTCCCGGTCGTTCTGTCCGCCAGAATGGTCACGGCCATTGGAACAAAGGAAAACAGCGTCGCAAAAAAGATGATCTGCAACACCGAATAGGTGCCACCCAGCACTTTGATCAGCACGTCATGGGTTGCGAAAACAGCAAAGCCCAGAAACGCGAAGGCAAGCCCACGAAGGGTGGTGTTCTGAGCGCTCATGACAAAAGCCTCAATCATCGGTGGATCGTTTGGGGTGTTTGATGCTTGCTTAGACCCAAATTGATCCGACGGGTAGCCCTTATTTTACCGCTAACATTCTTTGGCAGGCAGGGTTGCAGATTTTGCAATGCGCAGGAATCGGGTCGAGTTCGAATTCAGCGATTGTCATGATCACTTCAATTCAAGGAGATACATCATGCACAGAATATCAGCCCTTTCGACAGAGCAGGTTCAGGCCTATCGCGCAGGCGCGCCCGATGGATACGGTAACGCGCCAGAGCGCGTGATTTCCAATGGGGCAGGTAATCCCTGCCGCCATTGCATGACATACATTCCAGAGGGTAAAGAAATGTTGGTTCTGGCGCATCGGCCATTCCCGGAACCACAGCCATATGCGGAAACTGGCCCGATCTTCCTGTGTGCCGACGACTGCAGGCGCTATGAAGATAAGGATACGTTGCCCGAGGCACTGACCGACTCGCCCAACTACCTGATCAAAGGCTATGGTGCGGACGATCGGATCGTCTATGGAACCGGGGTTATCACCCCGCAAGCCCAGTTACAGGAGGCGGCTGAAAACATCTTTTCCCGCGCTGACGTTGCTTATATCCACATCCGGTCCGCTCTGAATAATTGTTACCACGCGCGGATCGATCGCGCCTAAAGCTTGACGCGGTGCATCCCACGTCGGGGCTGGTTCGGGTCATCGACAGATACATCATCGGCTCGGCTCGAGGTGAGGGCAAGGAACACATCCTCTAGGTCGGCCTCTTCGGTGCGCACATCCCGAATGCGGATACCGGCTTGGCGCACCGCCTCTAATACTTGTTCGGCGGTGGTCAGGGTGCTGCGGTACTGCAGCACCAGATCGCCATTCTCTCGCTGTGTTGTGGTTACATTGTTGGTTTCAGGCAGTGTCTGAACCGGGCCATCCGGCACGATCACCATGGTCCGGCTGTCCATCCGGCCCAGCAGGTTGGCCGTGCTGTCCTGAGCGATCTTTTCACCATGATTGATGATGGCGATCTCGTCGCACATCTCTTGCGCTTCTTCCAGATAGTGCGTGGTCAGGATGATGGTCATGCCCTGTTCGTTCAGTTTGCGCACATTGGCCCACAGCATCTGCCGCAGCTCGATATCCACACCGGCAGTGGGTTCGTCCAGCACTAGAATCTTGGGATGATGCACCAACGCCTTGGCCAGCAGCAGACGCCGCCGCATCCCGCCCGAGAGGGTGCGCGCATAAGCCTCGGCCTTATCGGCAAGGCCGACGAGTTCAAGAATCTCATCGCTCCGCCGGTTCGAATTGGGAACACCATACAGGCCGGCCTGAACCTCCAGCGCGCCGCGCGGCGTAAAGAAGGGGTCGAGGTTCAACTCTTGTGGCATCACGCCAATGGCGGCACGGGATTGACGCGGGTTTCGATCCTGATCGAAGCCCCAGATCGAGACGCTGCCGGATGTTTTTACAACCAGCCCCGCCAGAATGTTGATCAGCGTCGACTTACCTGCGCCGTTGGGGCCAAGCAGGCCAAACACAGACCCACGCGGCACGGTCAGATCAATGCCTTTCAGCGCTTGTTTCTCGGGTTGCCCCTTGGCCCCGCGATAGGTCTTGCGCAGTGAATTGATTGTGATTGCCGCATCGGACATGTGGCCCTTGCCCCCGGATTGCTCATCGCCCATAAACGCACCTATTACATGCCCGCGAGGCCGACAACCAAAGAAGGATCGCCAGCCGTGACCATCGAAGCGCCGGAAACCAAGATTGTCGATTCAACCCGCGTCGCCTGCGATGGCGGAGAGGGGGCTCTGGGCCATCCGCGCGTCTGGCTGCAGATCCCCGAAAGCACCGGTTGGGTCGAATGCCCCTATTGTGACTGCAAATATGTGCTGCGCGGCGCGGTTACTGAACAGGACGCTTGAAGGGCAGACAGGGCGGCAAGCGGTCGGTATTGGCGAGTATTGAGAATGCTGTTCACGGCCAAAACGATCGATCTTTCGGACAGCCAGCCAATCGCAAATGGTACCGTGCGCAGTGTCTTTGACTTTCCGGGCCACCCCGACCTGTTGATCAAGGTTTTCACCCGCTCTGGCGATCGCGTCTCGCATCGGCTTGGGAAACGTTTGGCGTGGAAGCTGTTCCCCGAGGCGCAATATCGCAGCACCTTGAAAGAGCTGGAATGCGAGCTTCGCGTGTCGTTGAAACTCGGGGCCGATATCGAACATTCTCCCTTGTCAAGAATGCTGGGTGTGGTCCAGACCACCCGTGGGGCAGGGGTTGTTGTCGAGCGTATCGCAGGTCTTGAAGGCGGGCTTGCTCCAAAGCTCTACGAAGTCATTCGTAGCGGTCTGGATGCACAGGCTTTGGATGCGCTGAACAGATTTGTCGGGCAGATGTTCGACCTTCATATCGTCGCGCGTGACGTCAAAAGCTCGAATATCGTTTACGGAACACGAGGTGCAGGCCCGGCCTGTTTTCTGATTGATGGGTATGGAGAGCGGAACCTGGTCCCGTTACGCAGCCTGTCGCGTCGTTTGAATGATCGCTCGCTGAACAAACAGTTCGCGTTGATCGCTGAAAAAGCCGGTTTGGCATGGAATGCAGATCAGCGCTCTTTTTCGAATGGCTGAGGCCAGACCTCGGGCCAATCCGTCGTAACGAATTGGATAAGCGGCCTCGTCTTTCGTTCTGCGCTTCGGTACAACTTGGCGCAACACAGCGCAGGAGCCTCACATGACCACGACCCAATTCGGAAAAGGCTGCCATCTGCACCTGATTGATGGATCAGCCTTTATTTTCCGCGCCTATCACGCGCTGCCGCCACTGACGCGGAAATCGGATGGGCTGCCGATTGGGGCTGTTTCAGGGTTCTGCAATATGTTGCAGAAATACGTTGAAGGGAACGCCGGGCCGGATGCGCCGACCCATGTGGCGGTGATCTTTGATAAGGGATCACACACCTTCCGCAATGACATGTACGATCTCTACAAAGCCAATCGTGAGGCGATGCCTGAAGACCTGCGCCCGCAGATGCCGCTGACCCGAGAGGCGACCAAAGCCTTCAATATCGCCTGCAAAGAGTTGGAGGGGTATGAGGCCGACGACATCATCGCCACCCTCGCCGTTCAGGCGCGTGAGGCCGGTGGGCGGGTAACCATTGTGAGCTCGGACAAAGACCTGATGCAGCTGGTGGGCGGTGGTGTTGAAATGCTTGATGCGATGAAGAACAAGCGCATCGACCGCGATGGGGTTTTCGAGAAATTCGGTGTAGGGCCTGAGCGTGTGGTTGATGTGCAGGCGCTGGCGGGGGATTCGGTTGATAACGTTCCCGGGGCACCGGGCATTGGGGTGAAGACTGCGGCGCTGCTGATCAATGAATACGGCGATCTGGAAACCTTGTTGGACCGTGCCGAAGAGATCAAACAGCCCAAGCGCCGCCAGACACTTATCGAAAAGCGCGATCAGATCGAATTGTCGAAAAAGCTGGTGCAGCTGGACGAGAACACACCACTGGATTTCACTCTGGACGATCTTGAGGTGAAAGACCCTGATGCCGATACCTTGCTGGGTTTTCTGGCTGAGATGGAATTCCGCACCCTCACGAAACGTATTGCCGATAAGCTGGGGGCCGAAGCGCCTGTTATCGCTGATGCACCTGCTCCGGCGGTCGAGGAGGCAGAGGTTGAGGTACTGCCTTTCGATGCATCGAAATACGAATGCGTGCGCGACGCGTCCGCCCTGCAGAAATGGATTGATCAGGCGTATGAGCGGGGTTGGGTGGCCGTCGATACAGAGACCACCGGCTTGAATGAAATGATCGCCGATCTGGTGGGGATTTCGCTTTGTGTCGAGGCTGGTGAGGCCTGTTATATCCCCCTTACCCATCGGGATGGATCGGCAGATGATTTATTCGGTTCAGACGCATTGGCTGAGGGGCAGATGCCACTGGATGAGGCTCTAAACCTGCTGAAACCGATATTTGAGGATTCGTCGATCCTGAAGATCGGGCAGAATATGAAATACGATGCCAAGATATTCAGACGCTATGGTGTAAATGTCTCTCCGATAGATGACACGATGCTCATGTCTTACGCGATGCACGGCGGTGAGCATGGGCACGGGATGGATACGTTGTCTGAACGCTATCTCAGCCATACGCCGATTCCGATCAAACCGCTGCTGGGCTCGGGCAAGTCGGCGATCACGTTTGACAAAGTGCCGATAGACGAAGCGACTGCTTACGCGGCCGAGGACGCGGATATCACGCTGCGCCTTTGGAAGCTGTTCAAGCCGCAGCTGCACCAGGTGCAGGTGACGACGGTTTACGAAACGCTTGAACGCCCACTGGTACCGGTGCTGACCGAGATGGAGATGCATGGTATCAAGGTTGACCGTGATGTTCTCAGCCGCATGTCAAACGCGTTTGCGCAGAAAATGGCCGGGTTAGAGGCTGAAATTCACGAGTTGGCGGGCGAAAGTTTCAATGTTGGCTCACCCGCCCAGTTGGGTGAAATCCTGTTTGACAAGATGGGGCTTGAGGGCGGCAAGAAAGGTAAAACCGGCAAATATTCGACTGGGGCTGATATTCTTGAGGACTTGGCAACCGAACATGAATTGCCGCGCCGGGTGCTGGACTGGCGGCAGCTTTCGAAATTGAAATCGACCTACACCGACGCGTTGCAGACCCATATCAACCCAGACACGGGTCGGGTGCATACGTCGTATTCGATCACTGGGGCGAATACCGGCCGTCTGGCCTCGACCGATCCGAACCTGCAGAACATTCCAGTGCGGACCGAAGAAGGCCGCCGTATTCGCGAGGCGTTCATAGCCGAGCCGGGCAATGTGCTGGTCAGTCTCGACTATAGCCAGATTGAGCTGCGGATATTGGCCCATATCGCGGATATTCCGACCCTGAAACAGGCCTTTGCCGATGGTTTGGACATTCACGCGATGACCGCGTCCGAAATGTTTGACGTACCGCTGGACGAGATGACGCCTGATATCCGCCGTCAGGCCAAGGCGATCAACTTTGGTGTGATCTATGGCATTTCGGGCTTTGGCCTTGCGCGCAATCTGCGCATTCCGCGCGCGGATGCGCAGGGCTTTATTGATCGCTACTTTGAACGTTTCCCCGGTATTCGTCGCTATATGGATGACACGATCGCCTTTGCGAAAGAGAACGGGTATGTCCAGACTCTGTTCGGGCGCAAAATCCATACGCCCGAGATCAATGCCAAGGGGCCGCATGCCGGGTTCTCGCGTCGCGCGGCGATCAATGCGCCGATCCAAGGCACGGCGGCGGATGTGATCCGGCGCGCGATGGTGAGGATGCCCGATGCAATCAACAGTCTGCCTGCCAAGATGCTGCTGCAGGTGCATGACGAATTGCTGTTTGAGGTGGCTGAGGATGCGGTGGATCAGACCATCTCGGTTGCGCGCACGGTGATGGAAGGGGCGGCTGATCCGGCGGTGAAGCTGGATATCAGGCTGGTTGCTGATGCTGGGCAGGGCGCGAACTGGGCGGAGGCGCACTAGGGGCAACGCTGCTCATCAAGCCCTACGGGCCCTCTTTGCAGCGGGTCAGGCGTCGGGCCTGACCAGGCGGGCGATCAGTCGTTTCACGGACGGACCCAGTGTTAGGATCACAGTGAAAGCAATGGGCCAGCAAAAGGCCCAGGATGCCATCCAATCTAAAAACGTACTCGGGCCAAGACCGATTGCTTTGAGCGTGGCGATGCCAGTGACGATGCAGGACATCAGGCCGGACATGATCAGGGAAAACAGAGCATTGGCATAGCGGGCAGGGATCATGCAGGGCGTCCTTGGTGTGGCGATGCCCCCAATTGCGCGATTTTGGCCCAAAAATCCAGCGTTCATCCCGACGCTATTGCTGCATCCACGCCAATGAGTCCTGGGTCCGCCGGGTTGAGGGCGTGTATTCTGCACTAACCCAACCGTCATACCCGGAATGGTCCATCGCAGCGAAGAGCGCTGGGAAATCCATCTCACCTCGCCCGGGTTCCGAGCGATCCGGCGCGGCCCCGATCTGAGCATGCACGATGCGAGGCTGAAAGCGGTGCCAGACTGCCAGCGCGTCCCCATGGATCATCTGTGCATGAAAGCTGTCATATTGCAGCCCGACATTTGCTCGGTTCACACGATCCAGCACTTTGGCGGCCAGATCATAATCTTTCAGATAATAGTCCGGCTGCGAAATCGGGTTCAGTGGTTCGATGGTAAACTGTTGATCTGGCGCGAAATCTGCGGCCCATTGCAGGTTCTCGACAAAGCAGGCGAGTGCCTCAGGGCCAGAAGAATACCCTGACATAATGTGAATCATGCGCGGCCTGAGGACACTGGCATAGCGCAAGACGCGGCGAATGTCGGACTGAAACCGAGGGCCACCACCTGGAACTGCTGCATAACCCGGATGGCCGCCAGTATAATTCGGGGGTGGGGCGTTGATCAGGACCAGATCAAGTCCGCTTGATAACAGCGCCCGGCGGGTCTCTTTAGCCGCCAGATCGTAGGGGAATAGGATTTCAACCGCGGTAAAACCGGCCTGTGCCGCGGCAGTAAATCGGTCGAGATAGGGTAATTCAGCAAACAGAAGCGAAAGATTGGCGGCGAATCTGGGCATTGGTCATCCGGTGTCGAGCTTTGCGGAACCTAGCGATCACAACTGTCCTGTGAAAGGGCCTGAAAACGACAGATTGTCGAAAATCGGCCAGATAAAGAATTTCGAATCAGGAAGCATCTGACCCAAGCGGCGCTTCATTGCGAGGGCCGTGCCAACAAGAAGGTTTGATGACGATGGCCATGAGCCCTGAACCCGCGCGCGGGCACGCTCTTGCTGTAGCCGAAAGCCGACAGGCCGCGTTCACCGGCAATACGCTTGCTGTGGCTTCGATGTTGACGTGGGCGGCGGGGTTTCCTGCGGCTGAGGTGTTGTTGCAAAGCTGGCCACCCATCGCGCTGTTTGCAGCGCGGATGACTTTGGCCGTGCTAGTCTTGGTGCCGATCTGGCTGATACTAGATGGGCCGGATCAGGTGTTGCGTGCCCGTTGGGGGCATGCCTTTCTGGTCGGAGGTCTGGGACTTGGGTTGGGGATGTTCCTGATACTTGTGGCGCAGAAGCTGACAGACCCTGTGACAGTCGTAATCATTGCTTCGTGCGCGCCTTTGATTGCGACGCTGCTGGAACTGGCCGCTGGAACACGCCGATTACGCTGGAACTTTGTGCTGGGAATGGTGATTTCTATCATTGGCGGGCTGATTGCCACCAGCGCCGTGGCCCCGGCTCAGTTAGGGTTGGGCGCGGCACTTGCAGTGGTTTCAACCGCGCTGTTCTGCTGGGCCAGTATGGCGACTGCGCGCGACTTCCCCGAGCTCAGCCAATTGGGCCGCGGCACCGTTACCTTGGCGGGCGGACTGTTGACCGCCGCTGTTCTGGTGCCGGTTGCCGGTCTTCTGGGGCTGCAGGTCATGCCTTCTCAGCCCGTTGATACGGCGCAGATGGGAATGCTGGTATTCTATGCCCTGTTCTCATTGGGCCTGAGCCAAGTGTTCTTCATCGCATCGGTAGGGAAACTGGGTGTGGCGCTTGCGTCATTCCACATCAACACCGCACCGTTTTATGTGATGGTGATCATGATGGCGCTGGGTGAGGACTGGAACTGGACCCGCGCGCTGGGCGCCGCGATTGTGGCGCTGGCGGTGGTGTTGGCACAAGACCGAAAGCCGCGACCGGTTTAATCCATCAGCGCGTCAGACGCGATCAGCGGGAAAAACAGGCCCTCGGACCAAACACCGAACCAGCCATCGTGATGGCTACCGATCTCGACCAGCCGATAAAAGCTTTTGCGATCAATACGCGCTTCGAGGTTCGCGCGAACCAGTATGTAGGGGGACGGCTCATCTGTTTCCGCATCAAAGACAATGTGGATCGGATGCTCAGGCCCGGCGATGGCGGTATCGCCCATCTGTGTCGTAAAGGTCAGACGCTGAGACTCACCTTCGCTGTCCTGCTCAAAGTCGACGGCAATGAACGGCGCATCCTCGACGGTGATTCCCACCTTTTCGACCGGGGTGACGAGGTAATATTTGTCCTCTTCTTTCTTAAGAATTGAGGAAAATAGCTTAACAAGCTCGAACCGGGTGATCGGTGAGCCTAAATAACTCCAGGTACCATCTTTTGCGATCTTGATGTCCAGATCGCCGCAAAACGGAGGATTCCATAGATGAACCGGCGGTAAACCCTGCGTTTTGGCCGCTTTGACCGAAGCCGCCAGACCATCTGGAGAAGGGGTCACGGGTTTTTGTCCGCTCATTGCTTTTGCCATTTCCTCTCAGCGCGATACACTTCAATCATAACAGTCCACGGAAGGGAACCTCATGTCCGAACCTACCGACCTCGTGTCCGAGATCGAAGCGCTGGAAAACAAGCTGCAAGAGGCCAAGTCCTCGATCACCCGCCGCTTTATCGGGCAGGAGAGGGTCGTGGACCTGACCTTGACCGCGCTTTTGTGCGGCGGTCACGCTTTGTTGATCGGTTTGCCGGGTCTGGGAAAAACGCGGCTGGTCGAGACGTTGTCGACCGTGATGGGTCTGCATGGCAATCGCATCCAATTCACACCTGACCTGATGCCTGCCGATATTCTGGGCTCCGAGGTTCTGGACACCGCCGAAGATGGCAGCCGCCATTTCCGTTTCATCTCAGGTCCGATTTTTTGCGAATTGTTGATGGCGGATGAAATCAACCGCGCCAGCCCACGGACCCAATCGGCGCTGCTGCAGGCGATGCAGGAACGCACGGTGACGGTCGCGGGTGAAGATCGGGAGTTGGGTGTTCCGTTCCACGTACTGGCCACGCAGAACCCGATTGAGCAGGAGGGGACCTATCCACTGCCCGAAGCGCAATTGGACCGTTTCCTGGTGCAGGTTGACGTGGAGTATCCAGATCGCCAGACCGAACGTGACATTCTGCTGGCCACAACAGGTGTCGAAGAAGCCGAAGCGCATCAGATTTTCACCAAAGAGGAATTGCTGGCCGCGCAGGTCCTGCTGCGCCGGATGCCTGTTGGAGAGTCAGTTGTGGAACTGATCCTTGATCTGGTCCGTGCCTTCCGCCCGGATGAGGCGGGCGTGTCTGAGCGGGTCAAGGAAACGGTCGCCTGGGGCCCCGGCCCGCGGGCGGCGCAGGCGTTGATGATGACCGTGCGAGCCAATGCAATGCTGCAGGGGCGCTTGGCCCCGAATGCTGAAGATGTTCTGGAGATGGCCCGCCCGGTCCTCAGCCACCGGATGGCGCTAAACTTTGCGGCGCGTGCACGCGGCGACAGCTTGTCTGAACTGATCGAGTCAACTGCCGCCGGTCTGGTCCGCACCGAGGCTGCGGCGTGAACGCCGCCCAGACCCTACGCGAACGCTCCGAGGCCGAAGCGTCTCGGCTGCCGCCTCTTTTGGCGCGCGCCGAACATTTGGCCGGAACCGTGTTGTTGGGCGATCACGGGCGCAGACGCTCGGGTCTGGGGGATGATTTCTGGCAATATCGACCCGCACAGATCGGTGACAGCCGCCGGATGATTGATCACCGGCGTTCGGCCCGTGGCGATCAGCAGTTTGTGCGCGAGCGGGAATGGCAGATTGCGCAGTCAATCATGCTTTGGGTCGATCAGGGCGCATCGATGCGGTTTGCATCGGACAAGACTCTGCCAACCAAGGCCGACCGTGCCCGCCTTTTGGGGTTGGCAACCGCCATTCTGCTGGTGCGCGGTGGTGAGCGGGTTGGTCTAACCGGCACAACCTTACCTCCACGCCGGGGCAACGCGCAGATCATTCGGCTGGCGCAGGCATGGTCCGAAGATGCACAAACCGATTACGCCCCGCCCGAACACCGGGCCATGATCCCGCATGCGCGCGCGGTGTTCATCTCGGATTTCCTTGGATCTCTGGATGAGGTCGAGCTGGCCCTGACCAAGGCTGCTGACCGTGGGGTCCGCGGCATGTTGCTGCAGGTGCTGGACCCCAGTGAAGAATCATTTCCCTATTCCGGGCGCACTATCTTTGAAAGTGTCGGCGGCACCGCCCGACATGAGACATTGAAAGCCGCAGACCTGCGGGATCGTTATCTGGATCGCCTTGCGGCGCGCAAGGATGCGCTGACTCAGCTGTGCCGCGCGACCGGATGGCAGATGGGGCTGCACCACACGGGCGACAGCGCGCAATCGGCTCTATTATGGCTCTATCGCGCCTTGGATGGAGGTGCGCAATGACGGTTCTGGCGGGCATCGGCTTTACCGCGCCGTGGATTTTGCTGGGTCTTCTGACCCTGCCGATCTTATGGCTGATCCTGCGCGCCGTCCCACCTGCGCCGATCCATCGCCTGTTCCCAGCGGTTACCTTGCTGCTGGGCCTGAAGGATGACGAAAGTGTCTCGGACCGGACCCCATGGTGGCTGCTTCTGCTGCGAATGCTGGCAGCGGCGGCGATTATCATCGGGCTGGCAGGGCCGGTACTGAACCCCTCGCGCGATGAAACCGGATCCGGGCCGCTGCTGCTGGTGCTGGATGCGAGCTGGGCGGGTGCGACACGCTGGTCATCAACGCTGGATCAGATCGACGCACAACTGACCGAGGCCGGACGTGCGGGTCGCCCCGTTTCGATCCTGCGCCTGACCGAGCCAGAGGTCCCAGTGTTTCAGGCCGCCGAGGCATGGCGTGGGCGTTTGCCGGGCCTCACACCGATGCCGTGGCAGCCAACCGATGCGCAGATTGACCAAACACTGGCCGTTCTGGAACAGGTCGAGGGCGGCTTCGATACCCACTGGTTCAGTGACCGCCTGTCTTATGATGGCCATGAGCGTCTGACATCCGCTCTGCAAGCGCGTGGGGATGTGATCGTTTACCAATCCTCTGCACCTGTAACGGCGATCCTGCCCGCCACTTATCAGGACGGTGCCATCCAGCTCAGCGTTCTGCGCGCCAATCCGGGGCCTGCCGAAAGCGTCACTGTTCTGGCGCAAGGGCGCGACCCGGCCGGTGCGATGCGCGTGTTGCAATCCACGCCGCTTGAGTTCGAAAGCGGCTCTACTCTGGCGCAAATCGATTTGGCGTTGCCTTCTGAATTGCGCGCCCGGATCAGTCGGTTCGAGCTTCAGGGCCAGCGCTCGGCCGGCGCGGTGACGCTCACCGATGACAGCCTGCGCCGACGCGAAGTTGCTTTGATCGCCGGGACATTGAACCGTGAGGGGTTAGAACTGCTCTCGCCGCTGCACTACCTGACCCAGGTTCTGATCCCGACTGCAGATTTTGTCGAAGGTGGTCTGGCCGAAGTCCTGCCCGCCAACCCGGATGTGATTGTACTGGCGGATGTGGCCAAACTGTCCGACTCCGAACAGGCCGGTGTAATCGAATGGGTCGAACAGGGCGGTTTGTTGTTGCGTTTTGCCGGTCCTCGCATGGCTGCCAGTGATCTCGGTCGCGATGCTGAGGATGCCTTGCTGCCAGTCCGCCTGCGCAGCGGTGGTCGTTCGGTCGGCGGCGCCATGAGCTGGGGTGAGGCCAAGGGGCTTGCGCCCTTCCCCGAAGCATCGCCATTCTATGGTTTAGAGATCCCAGAAGATGTCTCAGTGACCACGCAGGTCATGGCACAACCAGACCCTAATTTGGCGGATCGGGTGATTGCGTCGCTCTCTGATGGCACGCCACTGGTGACTCGCAAACCACTGGGTTTGGGACAGGTGGTTCTGTTCCACGTCACCGCGGATGCCGAATGGTCCAGCCTGCCTTTGTCGGGTCTTTTTGTTGAGATGCTGGATCGCCTCGCCGTCGCCTCAGCTGCCAAATCACGGCAAGAGGCGCAGATGCAAGGCACCGTATGGGAGCCGGTTCAGATATTGGACGGCTTTGGTACTTTGACAGACGCGGGAACAATGCCCGGCGTCGATGGGGTCGAGCTGGTTTCTGGCCAGATCGGGCCAGACCTGCGCCCGGGGCATTATGAAAGCGGCAAACAGAAACTGGCGCGGAACGTTCTGGCCGAGGATGCTGTGCTGTCGCCGGTGGCATGGCCCGCTGATGTCCCGATCCGGGGTCAGGAAATCAGCACCGAGACCCCGTTGGAAGGGCTGTTGCTTGGCCTTGCGTTATTGCTGCTGACGGTGGATGTGATTGCGTCTTTGGCGCTGTCTGGGCGATTGGCCAAGGCCACCCCTGTCGCCTTTGCGCTTGCAGCCATGTTCCTTGCCCCTGAGGTTCAGGCGCAGAACCCCGATGACACCGATTTCGCGCTGAGCGCGACGCATGAGCTTGTGCTGGCGCATGTGCTAACCGGGAATGCCGAGGTCGACGATATCGCATTGGCTGGGTTGCGTGGGCTTGTGCAGACGCTGCATTTCCGCACATCGGTTGAGCCTGCAGACCCGATCGGCGTTGATCTGGAGCGCGACGAGCTGGCGTTCTTCCCGCTGCTCTACTGGCCGATTACGCCTGATCAACCGCAACCCTCGGTCGAGGCCTACGCTAAACTGAACGCCTATCTACGCTCGGGCGGGATGATCCTGTTTGATACGCGTGATGCTGATATCGCTGGGTTCGGGGCATCCAGTCCCAACGGGCGCAAACTGCAACAATTGGCGGCACCGCTGAATATCCCCTCGTTAGAGCCTGTTCCGCGTGACCACGTGCTGACTCGGGCCTTCTATCTGTTACAGGATTTCCCCGGGCGCTATTCCGGCACCGAGGTCTGGGTCGAGGCTGCACCGCCCGATGCCGAACAGATCGAAGGGATGCCTTTCCGAAATCTCAATGACAACGTCACACCCGTGGTGATCGGCGGCAATGACTGGGCCGGGGCCTGGGCTGTGGATCGCAACGGGCAATCTTTGCTGCCTGTGGGCCGTGGCTATGCTGGGGAACGGCAGAGAGAGCTGGCCAATCGTTTTGGTGTTAATCTGGTGATGCATGTTCTGACCGGGAATTACAAATCCGATCAGGTCCACGTGCCCGCCCTTCTGGACAGGCTGGGACAATGACCGGAACCATCATCTTTGACCCGCTGATCCCATGGCCGATTCTGGCGGTTGTGGCATTGATTGCCTTGTCAGGCGTGGTTCTGGCACTCTTGCGCGGCCTTTCGGGCTGGGCCTTGCGCGGGTTGGCAGCCCTGGTTGTGCTCGCCGCCCTCAGCGGCCCTGTTTATCAGGTCGAGGATCGCGCACCGCTAACCGATATCGTGCTGATGATCGAAGATGAGAGCGCCAGCCAAACACTGTCGGATCGCGCCGAACAGACCGCCCAGACCGCCAATGACCTCGCCGCCGAGATCGAAGCCCGCGACAACACCGAGCTGCGCCGGATTCGGGTTGGGGACGGCGATGGGGATGAGGGCACGCAAGTGATGGCTGCCCTGAATGCAGCGTTAGCCGAAGAGCCCCGGGCACGGATTGCTGGCATCATCGTCATCTCGGACGGTATCGTCCATGACGTAGTCCAAGCGCCCGATCTGCCAGCGCCAATGCATTTGCTACAAACCGGGCGCGAGGGCGATTGGGATCGCCGCCTGATCGTTCGCAACGCCCCTGCCTTTGCCATCATCGGAGAGCCCGTGACACTGACCCTTCGGGTCGAGGACACCGGGGCCGCGCCCGTCGGCGTTGCGAATGCACCGCTGGAGATTTCGGTCGATGGGGGCGAGCCCGAGCAATTCACCATTCCCATCGGACTGGATGTCGAGCTGCCGATCACGCTGCCGCATGGCGGGCGAAATGTTATCCAGTTTACGGTGCCGCAGGCCGAGGGCGAACTGACCGATCGCAACAACACAGCCCTGATCCAGATGAACGGCGTGCGCGATCGTCTGCGCGTCCTGCTCGTATCGGGTGAGCCACATCCGGGCGGGCGCACTTGGCGCAACCTGTTGAAATCTGACAGTTCGGTTGATCTAGTCCATTTCACCATTCTGCGGCCACCTGAAAAGCAGGACGGCGTGCCGGTGGATGAACTTTCGTTGATCGCCTTTCCCACGCGTGAGCTGTTTCTGGAAAAGATCAATGATTTCGATCTGATCATCTTCGACCGCTACAAGCGGCGGGGAATTCTGCCGGCAATTTATCTGGACAATGTTGGCGATTATATCGTCAACGGCGGCGCAGTTCTGGTTGCTGCGGGCCCTGATTTCGCCACAGCCGACAGCCTGTTCCGTTCACCACTGGGGCCGGTTCTTCCGGCAAAACCCAGCGCGCGCGTCTATGAGGAGCGTTATGTGCCAATGGTCTCAGAACTGGGCCAGCGGCACCCGGTGACCACCAATCTGGGCGATGCTGAGACATGGGGCGCGTGGTTGCGCCAGATCGACGTCAGCCAATTGTCTGGTGACATGCTGATGACCGGAGTCGATGACCGCCCGCTGCTGGTGTTGGATCGTGTGGGTGAGGGCCGTGTGGCCCTGATGGCCTCAGATCACGCATGGCTGTGGAGTCGCGGCTTTGAGGGCGGTGGCCCGCAATTGGAACTTCTGCGCAGGCTGGCGCACTGGATGATGAAAGAACCCGAGCTTGAGGAAGAGGCCTTGTGGGCCGAGGCAAACGGCCAGTCGATGCGTATCATCCGTCAAACGCTGGAGGATGATGTTGGCCCTGTCACCGTCACCCGCCCCAACGGCGAGACTTTGGAGATCACGCTGAACGAAGTCTCCCCAGGTCGGTTTGAGGCACAATATTTCGGCCCCGAGATTGGCCTCTATCGTCTGGAAGAGGGCGAGCATTCTGCGGTGATTGGTCTTGGCCCCGCCGCACCCAAGGAGTTTGAGCGCACAATCGCGACTGATGAGATCCTTAACCCGGTTCTCGCCAGCCTGCGAGGGGGTACGATCCGCGTAGAAGAGGGCCTGCCCTCAATCCGAAATGTTCGCGCTGGTCGACCCGCAGCAGGTCGCGGCTGGATCGGTCTGACCCCGCGCGACGCCTATGAAACCCGCGACGTCACCCAAGCCGGGTTGCTTCCGCCATGGCTGGTCCTGTTGTTGGCCGGTGGGTTCCTGCTGGGCGGATGGTTGCGCGAAGGGCGTCGCTAGACCGCTTAAGCACTTTTTCATGCTCTCCCGCGATGCTCGGCGCAAAGTATCGCGGGAACACGATTCATGAGCCTTGCAGAAAAACTGGCACAAGAGCGTCGCGCACGTTTGGCCGCCGAACGGCTTTTGCACCTGAAACAGGCCGAGCTGTCTGCCGCCAATCGCAAACTAGGCCGCCATGCCATCGCGCTTACGCGCCAGATCGATGAGACCCAGGCCGAAGTTGCGACCGTTCGGGATGAGAATGAAAAGGTCAAATCAGACCTGACCGTGGCCCATGCCAAGGTCGAAGTGGCCGAGCGTCGTTTGTGGCATTCGGTCCAGACCATCCCCGACGGTTTTGCCTTTTTCGATGGCAACAACACATTGGTCGGTGCGAATGCTGCCTATCTGAGTGTGTTCGATGGGTTGGAGGAGGTTGCGCCGGGAATTTCTTACACGCGTATTCTCGAAATTCTGACCCATGAAGGGATCGTGGATATCGGTGCGGAGAAGATCGAGGATTGGCAAGCCCGCATGCTTGCACGCTGGGGGCAACCTCATCCTGAGCCAGAAGTAATCCAGCTGTGGAATGGTCAATATATCCGGCTGATCGATCAGCGCGGCCACGGGGGCGACGTGCTGAGCCTTGCGCTGAACATCACAGCCTCGGTCCGGCATGAGGCTGAATTGAATGCCGCGCGTGAACGGGCTGAAGCGGCCAACCGGGCCAAATCCGCCTTTCTGGCCAATATGAGCCATGAGATTCGCACCCCGATGAACGGCATCGTCGGCATGACTGAGTTGCTGACCGAGACGCCGATGAACGAAGAACAAAGGCTCTATGTAAGTACAATTCGCAACTCGGGTGAGGCCTTGCTGGTCATCATCAACGATGTTCTGGACTATTCCAAGATCGAAGCCGACAAGCTTACGCTGCACCCCGAGCAGTTCGATCTGGAACGCTGCATTCTTGAGGTCGCGATGCTGTTGCAGCCCAGTGTGCGCGATAAGGGACTGACCTTGCTGGTGGACTATGACTTGTTCCTGCCAACGCTCTTTGTGGGCGATCCTGGACGGATTCGTCAGATTCTGACCAACCTTGTCGGCAACGCTGTCAAATTTACCACGCAGGGTCATGTCCTGATCCGGGTGACAGGTGTGCCCGATGCAACGACCGAGAGCTGCGATATTCACGTGGCCATTGAGGATACGGGCATTGGGATCGAGGCTGACAAGGTTCCGCATATCTTTGGGGAGTTCAATCAGGTCGAGGATGCCCAGAACCGCCAGTTCGAAGGCACGGGCCTTGGTCTCGCGATCACCAAACGTCTGATCACCATGATGGGGGGCACGGTTTGGGTCGAAAGCGAACTGGATAAGGGATCATGCTTTGGCTTTCGTATATCGATGCCAACCGCAGAAGGCCCGCAACCGGCACCACCCGATTTGGCCGGGCGGTTGGGGCGTGTTCTGGTGGTCGAGGATATGGCCGTCAACCGTGCGATCCTGACCAAGCAATTGGACCGGCTCGGGTCTCAGGCGCTCACGTGCTCGACCGGGGCCCAGGCGTTATCTGCGATGGATAAATCCATTGATCTGGTTCTGTGCGATCACGATTTGCCGGATATGGACGGGTTAGAGCTTGCGACTACGCTGCGCGAAAAGGGCTGGGGTGACCTACCCATCGTGGTGATGTCGGCCAATCCCGGTGTGATTCACGCCGACCCAGCCCATCGCTTGATTGACGGCGTGTTGCAAAAGCCCATTCCCCGGGCCGAGTTGTATTCCCGACTGATGGCGATGGGCGCGCCCGTATTCAAACCGAATCGCAGTGACGACCGGGCGCCTGATGGCCCGTCGAAACCCAAAGTTTCGCAGGATCAGAGACTGATGCGTGTCTTGGCAGCCGAGGATAATCGGACCAATCAGTTGATACTTAGAAAGATGACGAAGGATCTGAACATCGATCTCAAATTTGTCTCGAACGGGCTGGAGGCGGTTGAGGCCTATTCCAGCTTTGACCCGGATTTGATTTTCATGGACATCTCGATGCCCAAAATGGACGGCAAAGAGGCCACGGGTGAGATCCGACGTCGTGAAATCGGGACCGATCGTCATGTTCCTATCGTCGCGCTAACTGCGCATGCGATGGCAGGCGATGACCAAGGTATCCTTGCGGCGGGGCTGGATCACTATTTGACCAAACCGTTGCATAAGACACTGATTCACAAGATGATACTGGAACACCAACCCGCTGACGTCCGCGTGGTTGGTGCGGATGATGAACGGGTGGAATAGGACAATCCGATGACGGATCAGCGTGGTTTTCAGCCCAGAGGGTTGGGTGAGATTGCAATTCGATGTGCCGATATGGGCGCGATGGTGCAATTCTACGAGTCGGTGATCGGATTGCAGCGTCTGCAAGGCGATCACAACTCTGCCATCACATTCTTCAAAATCGCCGAAGGGTTCGGGGGACACACGCAGGTGCTTGCCCTGTTTCATCATTCGGTTGGATCAGAGACACCGAACAAAGCCCCAGTGACAGGATGTGCCTCGGCGTTGCACCATATCGCACTGTCCGTGCCCTTTGCAGAGCAAGAGGCTGTCATCCGTTGGTACGAACAAATCGGTCAGCCCTATCGCGTTGAACAGTTCGGCTGGATCGGCTGGCGCGGAATTTTCACTCAGGACCCCGAAGGCAACACGGTCGAGCTTGTGGCTTACGATCCGTCGATGCTGAATCAGGCCTGATAGGGGCGCACGAAAACAGGCCTCTCTTCCGAGGATAAATCTGCCCGGTATTCGTATCCCCCGCTGTCGAAATCAAGCAGACCTTTGGGATCAGTTAGGCGGTGTTGGATGACATAACGCGCCATTGCGCCACGTGCCTTTTTGGCAAAGAAGCTGACGATTTTAGGCGCGCTGCCTTTGTCTTCCATAAAGATAGGTGTCACAACGGGCATCTTCAGCGCTTTCAGATCGACCGCGCCGAAGTATTCCTGGCTGGCGCAGTTTACCAGAACATTGCTCTCGGTTTCGGCTGCTTGTGCATTCAGTGCTTTGCTCAACTGATCGCGCCAATATTCATACAGGTTCTTGCCGCGCCGGGTTTTCAACTTGCTGCCCATCTCAAGCCGATAGGCCTGAATGGCATCCAGCGGGCGCAATACGCCGTAGAGGCCGGATAAGATGCGCAGGTGATCTTGCGCCCAGGCCATTTCATCCGCGTCCAGCGACGCGGCTTCAAGGCCCTGATACGTATCACCCGCAAAGGCCAAGGCGGCGGGGCGTGTCGCATCTGCCGCGGGTGCATCTGAAAACACGCGATATCTGTCACGGTTCAGGCGGGCCAGATCATCGCTCAGGTCCATCAGCTTTTTCAGATCACCCAACGTCAAGTTGCGCGCGGTTTTCGACAGGCGGATTGCGTCGTCTT
Source organism: Ruegeria sp. CE9 (assembly GCF_056537425.1). Classification (NCBI taxonomy): domain Bacteria; kingdom Pseudomonadati; phylum Pseudomonadota; class Alphaproteobacteria; order Rhodobacterales; family Roseobacteraceae; genus Ruegeria; species Ruegeria sp. CE9. The sequence continues at coordinate 47,736 of NZ_JBQFRO010000008.1, forward strand.
GAAAAGCGGGTTGGGTCACGTCGACATTTCGTTCCGCCCAATCCAGCCGTTTGGCCGGGGAAATCACTACCAGCATATCCGCCCTCGTTTCTTGCCTGTCGTTGGGTATCTAGCCCGCTTGTTGCAGCACGTCCAGAAACGCCTCTCCAAACCTTTCGTGTCGGCGGTCACCCAGCACTTGCTCCATCCCGCGTGGATCGTCCGGGCGTAATTGCGCCACCTTGGCCAGTTGCGAGGCGGTGCAGCTGAGCGGTTTGTCAATGCCGTCGGGCCCCCGAGACAACTCGGACTGCACCTTGAGCAACTGATCATAAATGTCGCCCTGATCGCGACCTGCCAGCTTGCGCCTTGCGGGGTGAAGCTCTTCCACCGCGCCGGTCAAAACCTCAAGGAACGTCGCGCCATAGCGCTCCAGCTTCTTAGCGCCGATACCGCTGATCCGGGCCATATCGTCCAGATTTGCGGGGCGGGTCTCGGCCATTTCGATCAGGGTACGGTCGGGAAAGATAACATAGGCTGGAACCCGTGCAGCCTCGGCCAATGCGCGGCGTTTGGCTTTGAGCGCCGAAAGCAGCGGCGCGTCTTCCTCGGACACCATCGCCTTAACGGCGGGCCGTCGCGAGGCTTTGCGGATCGTGTCCTTTCGCAGATCGATCTGCGCCTCGCCCTTCAGGATCGGTTTGGCGGTTTCGGTCATGCGCAGTGCGCCGTGGCGCTCGGGGTCGGGGCGCACCAGATCGTGGCCCATCATCTGACGAAAGATTGCCTGCCATTGCGGGCGCGACCAGTCCTTGCCGATGCCCCAAGTGGACAGCGTGTCATGCCGCCGCGCCCGGATCTTGTCGGTCTCATTGGCCAGTAGAATGTCGATCAGGTGGCCCGCGCCAAACCATTCCTCGGTACGCAGGATTGCGGACAAAGCCATTCGAACAGGCGTGGTGCCATCGAAGACCTCGGGCGGGTTGTCGCAAAGATCGCACTTACCACAGGCTTCAGCCAGTTCCCCGAAATATCCCAATAGGGTCTGACGACGGCATTTCAGGGCCTCAGCCAAACCCAGTAACGCGTTAAGGCGCGCATGATCCGCCATGCGCCGCTCGGGCGGGGCCAAACCTTCGTCGATCTGGGACCGGCGCAAACGAATGTCATCGGGCCCGAATAAGGTCAGTGTTTCAGCAGGGGCCCCATCGCGGCCCGCACGGCCGATTTCCTGATAATAGGCCTCAATCGATTTGGGCAGGTCCGCATGCGCAACCCAGCGGATATCGGGTTTGTCGATGCCCATGCCAAAGGCGACCGTGGCGACGACAATCAGCCCATCCTCTCGGGCAAAACGAGTTTCGACAATGCGGCGATCTTCGGCCTCCATCCCGCCATGATAGTGACAGGCCGTGTGGCCTTCGGCGCGCAGGGCTTGAGCCAGCACTTCGGTCTTGTTGCGGGTCCCACAATAGACGATGCCGGATTGCCCTGTGCGCGCAGAGGCAAAGTCGAGGATCTGTTTGCGCGGCCCGTCCTTGGCGGCAAAGGCCAGATGGATATTGGGTCGGTCGAACCCGCGCAGGAATTTGCGCGGCTCAGAGCCGTCAAACAATTTCTGAACGATCTCATCCTGCGTTTCCGCATCCGCCGTTGCGGTGAACGCGGCCAGAGGCACATCCAAGGCGCGCCGCAGCTCTCCGATCCGCAGGTAATCGGGGCGGAAGTCGTGGCCCCATTGGCTGACGCAATGCGCCTCATCCACCGCGATCAGGCTGACGTTGATCCTGCGCAGCATTCCCAGCGCTGACCCAGCCGCCAGACGTTCCGGTGCCATATAAAGCAGTTTCAGCCGCCCGGCCTCTAACGCCTCCCAGACAGCATCGGTTTCTTCGGGGGTGTTGCCTGACGTGAGCGCCCCGGCCTCAACCCCAGCCTCTTGCAATCCGCGCACCTGATCCCGCATCAGTGCGATGAGAGGTGAGATCACGACAGTCACGCCGTCTCGCAACAGTGCAGGCAATTGGAAACACAGGGATTTACCACCGCCCGTGGGCATAATCGCCAGCACGTTCTCACCCGCTGTCACGGCATCAACAATCTCTTCCTGCCCGGGGCGGAAGGCGTCGAATCCAAAGACATCGCGCAGCAAGGGTGCGGAGTCGAACATCTGCGGGGTGGCCCTGTTTTATGGTTTATCTGCTCTTAAGACAGGACCATCACATACTAAGATTCGGTGAACAAGAGGTCAGTAGAAATAGACCGCATTGTTGATCAGGATTATCCGCAGCGCATAAACCCCGATCAGTACCACCAAAGGCGTCAGATCAAGCCCGCCCATATTGGGCAGGATGCGGCGGATGGGGCCATAGATCGGCTCTAATATGCGGTTCAGGCCGTACCAGATTTGCGCGACAAGCTGTTGATGCAGGTTCAACACCTGAAAGTTGATCAGCCAGCTCATGATCACATGGGCCAGGATGATGAACCAGACGATGTCCAGGATCAGCAGCAAGATTTGGATCAGCGACAGCATGGGCACTTCCTTTTTCGCGTTTGCAGAGACCTAAGCGCAGAGGTCGCAAAGAGCAAGCCTGTCCCAACACAACCCTTGCGAAAAAGCCCAAAGCCCCGTCTTATGAAAACAACGAAAAACAGAGGCATCGATGGCAGTAATATCCAAGCGCAAGCGTATTTGGGGCTGGTGGTTCTTTGACTGGGCAAGCCAGCCGTACCATTCGCTATTGGTGACTTTTGTCTTTGGTCCTTATTTCGCGGGTGTTGCCGCTGGATATTTTGCCGGAACCGGGCTGGACGCGCAGGCCGCCGCCGCGCGGGCGCAAACGGTTTGGGCCAATTGCCTGACCATCACCGGATTGATCATCGCCTTTGGAGCGCCTTTGCTGGGCGCGATGGCAGATGTCTCAGGCCGCCGCATCCCCTGGATATTTGGATTTTCGGTCATGTATGTCGTTGGCTCGGCGGCGTTGTGGTACACGATGCCCGACGGCTCGAACATGTGGCTGATGCTATCGGCATTTGGTCTGGGCTTTGTGGGCGCGGAATACGCTTTGATTTTCATCAACTCGCAGCTGCCCGATTTGGGGGACGATGAAGAAGTTGGCGAGATTTCTGGATCGGGCTTTGCCTTTGGCTATTTCGGCGGGCTGATCTCACTGGCGATCATGCTGCTGTTGTTTGTCGAGCAACCCAACGGCAAGACGCTAATCGGGATTGAACCTGCCCTTGGGCTGGACGCTGCTGCGCAGGAAGGCACCCGCTTCGTCGGACCGTTTACCGCAGGATGGTTCATCTTGTTCATGGTGCCCTATTTCTTGTGGGTTCGAGATGATCCTGACAGCGGCAAACATGGCGGCGTGGGCGAGGCACTGCGCCTGTTGGGCAAATCCATCTCGGACCTGCGCCACCGGGTCAGTCTGGCGACCTATCTTGGCTCGTCCATGTTCTATCGTGACGCGTTGAACGGGCTTTACAGCTTTGGCGGGGTCTATGCGCGGCTGGTGCTGGAGTGGGACCTGATCAAGATCGGCGTATTCGGCATTGTCAGCGTTTTGGCCTCGGCCATATTCGCATGGATCGGTGGCAAGATGGATCGGAAATTCGGCCCTAAACCGGTGATTTTGATCGCTATCTGGGTGCTGATCTTTGTCTGCGTCACCATTGTGTCGATGGATCGAACTCAGATTTATGGCATCGCCTTACCCGAAGGCTCGGGCCTGCCGGATATGGTGTTCTTTGGCTGCGGTATCCTGATCGGCGGCATGGGCGGCGTGCTGCAATCGGCCAGCCGGTCGATGATGGTACGCCACACTGATCCCGAAGCCCCGGTCGAGAGCTTTGGCCTGTACGGTCTGTCGGGCCGCGCCACCGCCTTCGTGGCACCTTTGCTGATCGGGATTGCAACAACCGTAGCCGGGAATGCGCGATTGGGGGTGTCGCCGATCATCGGGTTGTTTATTCTGGGGTTATTCCTGATGCGCTGGGTGAAACCGGAAGGGGATCAGAGCAGATGATTTTATTACGCTTTTTGGCCATTCTGGCCGTAACAGTACTGGCAGGCACAGCTGGGGCACAGCCCTTGGCCAAGCAGTTGTTTGGAGCCCAAAAGGTTGGGTCACAGCAAAAATCAGCGGCATTCGGCAGTTATTCGCGCGGATGTGCAGCCGGGTCAGTGCAATTGCCCGAAACCGGTCCAACTTGGCAGGCCATGCGCCTGTCTCGTAATCGCAACTGGGGGCACCCCGAGGCGATCGACTATGTGCAAGACCTCAGCCGGTTTGCCGCCAAGCAACCGGGGTGGAACGGTCTCTATATCGGCGATATCAGCCAGCCGCGTGGGGGGCCAATGACTTCGGGCCATCGCTCGCATCAACTCGGGTTGGATATCGACATCTGGATGTTGCCCGGGGACAATATGCGCCTCAGCCGCAAGGCGCGCGAGAATATCTCGTCAATTTCATTGCGTCGCTCGAACGGAGCCTATGTGAACGGCAACTGGACCAAGCAGCATCATGCGGTTCTCCGCGAGGCTGCAAAGGACAAGCGCGTCGCCCGGATATTTGTTTTCCCCGGCGCCAAGGTGCAGATGTGTAATGATGAGAAGGGCAACAAGGCTTACTTGCGCAAAATCAGACCATGGTGGGGGCATCACTATCATTTCCATGTACGTCTGAAATGCCCAAGAGGCTCGAAAGGATGCGTCAATCAGGACCCGCCGCCAAAGGGCGATGGCTGCGCCGAGGCGCAACAATGGGTGCGCAATATTCTGAACCCGCCACCACCAGATCCAAACGCGCCTGCGCCAAAAAAACGTCGCGAGTATCGCTTGGCTGATTTGCCCCAGCAATGCACCACCGTCTTGCAATCCAACTGATCGCGGCGCTGCTTTTGATTGGATCAGCCTGGGCGGTCGATCTCAAGCGTGCTTCGCTGCTTGAAAGCTATGATTGGCGCGATAGTGCCGACTGGTTTGGCGGGTTTTCGGCGATCCATATCTCAAAGAATGGTCGCCATATGATGGCCGTTAGCGATCGATCGCGACTGGTGACGGCGCGGATCGAGCGGGAAGGCACTCAAATCCGCAACATCCAACTCCTTGAGAACTGGCCGATCCTGTCCAGCAAAGGACGGGTTCTAAGGGGCAGGGCAGGGGATTCCGAGGGGATCGCGATTGCGCCGGATGGCAGCTTCTATATCTCGTTCGAGGGGGTCCACCGCATAGCGCACTACTCCGCCCCCGGTGCCAAGGCGCGGGTTCTGCCGCGCCCGCGAGAGTTTCAGAACCTCGATGGTAACGGCTCATTCGAGGGGTTGGCGATTGATGATCTAGGTCGGCTTTATACTCTGACCGAAAAGAGCCGGACCCAGCGCGGCGACATCCCCGTCTATCGCTGGGATGGCAGCCGCTGGTCGATGCCTTTCGTATTGCCACCGCGTGGAAAGTTCCTGCCGGTTGCCGCAGATTTCGGCCCGGATGGGCGGTTCTATGTTCTTGAGCGGGCTGTCGCGTTCATCGGCTTCCGTTCACGTTTGCGGCGTTGGGAGATCGCGAACGATATTCCGCAAGCCGAAGAAATTCTATTCGAGACAGACACGGGGACCCATGACAATCTCGAAGGTCTGTCGGTTTGGCGTGATACGGAAGGTCGATTGCGCGCTACCATGGTGTCGGATGACAATTTCCTTGCCCTGCAGCGTACCGAGTTGGTGGAATATATGCTGCCCGATTGACAGGCCCAACACAAAGGTCTAAACGCACGGCCTGCCTTGGGATGAGCCCGGGGCCAAGTCGCCGCTACCTTGTCAAAACGGGCATCTGAAAATGCAACGCAGCTATATTCCCGGCATTATTGCCATGGCCTCGATCGTCGTGGCCTCAAACATTCTGGTCCAGTTCCTGATCTTTGACGGGCTGTTGACCTGGGGTGCATTCACCTATCCGCTGGCCTTTCTGGTCACCGACATTATGAACCGTGTTTACGGCGTGGGTCCGGCCCGCAAGGTCGTGTTTGCCGGGTTTGTCACCGGTATCATCTGCTCGCTGATCGGCAGCCAGATCATGCTGCAGGGCGACGGCTTCACCTATGCTGCCGTACCGCTGCGGATTGCCGTTGCGTCGGGCACCGCGTTCCTGATCGCACAGCTGACCGATGTTACCGTGTTCAATTCGCTGCGCGGAGGCCGCTGGTGGCGCGCGCCTCTGGTCTCAACTCTTGTAGGGTCGGCACTGGACACTGCGATCTTCTTTACTCTGGCCTTCTCGGCCTCGGTTACCTTCTTCGGTGCCAACGCGGACGCTGCGATCAACTGGGCGTGGGAGCCTGTGCCGTTCATGCTGTCTGGCCCGACGGCGCCGCTTTGGGTCACGCTCGCATTCGCGGATTGGTTGGTGAAGCTGTCGCTGGCCCTGATCGCCCTGATCCCGTTCAAGGTGATCGTTGCCCGTCTGACTGCCGCGCAGCCCGCATAAAAAAAGTTCTTTGAGATTGGCACAACTTGTGTCACGCTCCTTTTCAACCGCAACAGATAGAAAAGGAGGTGATCCAGTGTCGAGAAAGAGATTGGAGAGAGGTGTCGGAACAACCGGGGGGATCGCCTGCTAGGGCAGCCCTTGGCGGAGCGCGCGCTCCGGCTGGTCGATTGATCTAACCGACCCAACCTCCTGAACTTTCGAAGGGCCGTCCCGCCGGGGCGGCCCTTTCTGTTTCGTCCGCCAACTTGTAAGGTCCGCCTCATGTTGCACATCACCGACGATATCATCCTGCAGGACTGGGAAATGACCGAGAGCTTTGTGCGGTCCTCTGGCCCTGGCGGACAGAACGTCAACAAGGTCTCCACGGCAGTTGAGCTGAGGTTCGAAGCTGCGCGCTCACCCTCTCTGCCGGACCCGGTCAAGAACCGGCTGAAACGTCTTGCCGGGCGGCGCTGGACTAAAGATGGCGCGATCATCATCCAATGCGAAGAAACCCGCAGCCAGGCCCGAAATCGTGAAATCGCCCGCGCAAGACTGGCTGAGTTGATTACGCGTGCGCTGGTCAAACCCAAGCGGCGCATTGCCACCAAGCCCACCTATGGATCGGTCAAACGACGGCTCGCGGCGAAGAAGGCGCGCGGCGATGTCAAAGCCCTGAGGGGCAAAGTCTCTGAAGATTGATCTGGCAGTTTCCGCCCGCCTTGCTACTCTGCCGAGGTAATACGCAGGGGAGGTAACGCCATGAGGCTTGACGGAAAAACCGCGATTGTGACCGGCGGTGCATCCGGATTTGGTGCGGGGATCGTGCAGAAGTTTCTGGCAGAAGGCGCCCGCGTGATGATTGCCGATATCAACGGCGACGCGGCACAAGACTTGGCGGCGCAACTTGGACCGAACGCGTTGGCGCGACATGTGGATGTAGGTGATGGAGCTTCTGTTCAAACCATGGCGGACGCGGCTTATGCCGAATTCGGTCAGCTTGACATATTGGTGAATAATGCCGGCGTAACCCATTTGCCAACACCGCTTGAAGAAGTCAGTGAGGCAGACTTCGACCGCGTTTTTGCCGTGAACATGAAATCCGTTTACCTCACCGCGCGCGCCTTTGTTCCGCAGATGAAGGCCAACGGCGTAGGCGCGATCCTAAATGTTGCCTCAACGGCCGGATTATCACCGCGCCCCAACCTCAATTGGTACAACGCGTCCAAAGGCTGGATGATCACCGCAACCAAAACGATGGCGGTTGAACTTGCTCCCTCGGGTATACGCGTCAACGCAATCTGCCCGGTCGCTGGTGAAACGCCACTGCTGAAATCCTTCATGGGGGAAGACACGCCTGAAATTCGCGCCAAATTCCTGTCGACCATCCCACTGGGGCGCTTCTCTACACCTGAAGACATGGCCAATGCGGCCTGCTTCCTGTGCTCGGACGAGGCCAGCATGATCACCGGCACAGCCCTCGAAGTGGATGGCGGCCGATGCATCTGATCCGCCTCTTCATCTGGCCATAAATATCCCCGCCGGAGGCAGCGCGCCTCAGCGCGCTCTGCCCACAACATCCGAGACGAAAATGACACCCGGACCCAGAAACCTGATCACTGATGTCCCCGGCCTTAAGGTCGGCAATGCGCAAGACGACACGCTGAAATCGGGCACAACTGTCTTGACGGCGGACCAGCCTTTCACCGCCTCGGTGCACGTGATGGGAGGAGCGCCGGGCACGCGCGAAACCGATCTGTTGGCACCCGACAAATCCGTCGACCGCGTGGACGCGATTGCCTTGTCCGGTGGATCTGCCTTTGGACTGGATGCCTGTTCGGGCGTGTCAGATGCGCTGCACGCAGCGGGGCGCGGGTTCAAGGTGGGCTCGGCTATCGTTCCCATTGTCCCTGGGGCGATTCTGTTCGATCTGCTCAATGGCGGCGATAAGAACTGGGCCGAGAACCCCTATCGCGCGTTGGGGAGAGCCGCGTTTCAGGCCGCTTCACCAGAATTTGAACTGGGCACGGCGGGTGCCGGAACTGGCGCATTAGCCGCGATGCACAAGGGTGGTCTGGGCTCGGCTTCGCTTAAATTTGAGGATGGAACAACCGTCGGCGCATTGGTTGCTGCGAACCCGCTTGGCAGTGTGACGACCCCAGGTGATCGTCACTTTTGGGCCGCGCCGTTTGAGTTGGATGGCGAGTTTGGTGGGCTCGGGCCAGACCCCGCATCAGGCCTAGGCAGGGCGCATGTCAGCCGCAAGGCTCAGGCGATGCACTCGGCCCCGGCAGATCGCGCAAATACAACGATAGCAATTGTCGCAACCGATGCTGCATTGACCAAACCGCAATGTCAGCGGATGGCCGTCGCTGCCCATGACGGCATCGCTCGTGCCATTGTTCCAGCACACACACCCGGAGATGGAGACCTTGTGTTTGGCCTCAGTACGGGCGCGCGCGGAGTCGCGCCCGAGGCGGTGGAAATGATTGGAAACGCGGCATCGATTTGTCTGGCGCGGGCGATCGCGCGAGCGATTTTTCTGGCCACGCCCAGCACCAATGACCTTCTGCCCTGCTGGTCACAGTTACATGACTTTGGTTAAGGACAGTGCCAGCGCGGCTGTGACACAGTGCCATCGCGCGGCAATCTGCGCGTTGACTCTCTGCTGTGCCAGCGGTCCATTCGGTGCAGCCAATTCGTATCGGAGCAAAAAGCTATGAATCGTATCCTTGCCACCGCAGTTGCCGGTCTGCTGGCCCTTCCTGTTTACGCAGAAGGCGACGCCGAAGCGGGTAAGAAAACCTTCAACAAATGCAAATCCTGCCACATGATCGCTGATCCTGCGGGCGAGGTGATTGTCAAAGGCGGCAAGACAGGTCCGAACCTTTACGGTATCGCGGGCCGTACCGCCGGAACCGAAGAAGGTTTCAGATATGGCGACAGTCTTGTAGCAGCTGGTGAGAATGGTTTGGTTTGGGATGAAGAGACTTTTGTGGCCTATGCTCAAGACCCCAAAGCGTTCCTGAAGGATTATCTGGGTGAAACCTCGGCCAAGTCGAAAATGACCTTCAAGTTGAAGAAGGGCGGCGAAGACGTCTACGCCTATATCGTGAGTGTTTCTGGCGAATAAAGCAGTCAGCAAAATCTCGGACGAAACAAGAAAGGCCGCAGCCCCTGCGGCCTTTCGTGCGATTGATTGATGTCGCCATCCGCGTCACTTTGGGAGAAAACCGGCAAAACCGCACGGACTGGCAATCGCCAGCAGGAGACAACAGATGGGAATCTTGATCCCGGCCTGGGTTGAGGGTGAACTGACACCTGTCGACAAGTTGGAGGCCCATGAAAAAGGCCTGAAGCACAAGGCCGTTTCAGTCTTCGTTGTGCGCGGGACCGAGATATTGCTGCAACGTCGTGCGTTGGGCAAATACCATACGCCCGGCCTCTGGGCGAATACCTGTTGCACCCATCCCGACTGGAACGAAAGTCCCTCGCACTGTGCCGTTCGTCGCCTGAACGAAGAGCTGGGGATCACCGGGCTTTACCCCGAGTATCGGCATCGGTTGGAATATCACGCCGATGTCGGCAACGGTCTTGTCGAAAATGAAGTGGTCGATGTCTTTCTGGCCCATGTGCGCGGTCCGTTGAAAATCGAGCCTAACCCGGACGAGGTGATGGATATTCGCTGGGTCGATTATCATGATCTGCTGGCCGAGGTGAAACGGCATCCAGAACGGTTCACGCCTTGGCTCAAAATCTACCTGCACAACCATGCCGATACGATCTTTGGCCCTGACCTGATAATCGCGGCCAATTCGTAACCTCGTCTTGCAAGGCGCGCGCAAGCGGCATACATCAACGCGTCATGGCCAAGCAGAAGCAGAACACTGACCCAAATTACAAAGTGATCGCCGAAAACCGGCGTGCGCGCTTCGATTATGCGATCGAGGACGATATCGAATGCGGTATCGTGCTGGAAGGGTCTGAGGTCAAATCCTTGCGCGCGGGTGGCTCGAACATCGCTGAAAGCTATGCATCGGTTGATGATGGAGAGCTGTGGCTGATCAATAGCTACATCGCGCCATATGAGCAAGCCAAGGTCTTCAAGCATGAAGAGCGTCGCCGCCGTAAGCTGCTGGTCTCACGCAAGGAATTGTCGAACCTCTGGAACGCGACCCAACGCAAGGGTATGACACTGGTGCCGCTGGTGCTTTATTTCAATCACAAGGGTCGGGCGAAGCTGAAGATCGGCATTGCCAAGGGTAAAAAGCTGCACGACAAGCGCGAAACGCAAGCCAAGCGGGATTGGTCACGTCAGAAGCAGCGCCTGATGAAAGACCACAGCTAGAACGCCATGGCCGCCTGCACCGCGCGTTGCCACCGCGAGTAAGCCGCGTCTCGGTCGGCATCGGCCATCGCAGGTTCAAACCGGCGGTCCAGATCCCAGGTTTCGGCGAATCCTGCCTGATCCGGGTAGACACCTGCTTTCATACCTGCCAGCCAAGCAGCCCCAAGCGCAGTGGTTTCCTGCATCACAGGGCGGTCAACCGGCGCGCCCAGAATGTTCGAAAGCCCCTGCATCGCCCAATCCGATGCGCTCATCCCACCATCAACGCGCAGGATCACATCGGCCTTTGCGCCCCAATCGCCCTCCATCGCGTGCCACAGATCGCGGGTTTGGAAGGCGATGCTTTCTAATGTGGCGCGCGTGATCTCGGCCCGGCCCGAGTTGCGGGTCAGGCCAAAGATGGCGCCGCGACAATCGGGTTTCCAATATGGCGCGCCCAAGCCAGTGAAGGCAGGGACGAGGACCACATGCTGGGTCGGATCGGCCTGCGCGGCCAGTTCACCACTTTGCGGGGCCGCCTCGATGATCTGCAACGCATCGCGCAGCCATTGCACCGCCGCGCCCGCAATAAAGATCGAGCCCTCAAGCGCATAGGTTTTTTGCCCGTCCAGCTGATAGGCAATGGTTGTCAGCAGTCGGTTCTTCGATTCCACCGGCTGTGCCCCGGTGTTGAGCAGCGCGAAACATCCTGTGCCATAGGTGGATTTCATCATGCCCGGCTGAAAACAGGCCTGTCCTATCGTTGCGGCCTGCTGATCCCCTGCCACGCCCAGTATAGGGATATCGCCACCCAGCAGCGTGGTTGATCCGAAATCTGCCGCACAATCCCGCACGTCGGGCAGCATGGTCTGAGGGATATCCAGCAGGTCGCAAATTTCGCTACTCCATTGTCCCTTGTGGATGTCAAACAGCAGGGTGCGGGCCGCATTGGTGGCATCGGTGGCATGTACGCGACCTTCGGTCAGGCGCCAGATCAGGAATGTGTCGATGGTGCCGAACAGCAGCTCACCGGCAGCGGCGCGGTCGCGTGCGCCGGGCACGGTGTCCAGCAACCACTTGACCTTGGTGCCCGAGAAATAGGGGTCCAGCAGCAGGCCGGTCTGGGCGGTCACATCGTCCTCGCACCCGGCCTTGCGCAGGCGTTCGCAGATGTCGGCGGTGCGACGGTCCTGCCAGACAATGGCGTTATGGATCGGGGTGCCGGTGTCGCGATCCCAGATCACTGTGGTTTCACGTTGATTGGTAATCCCGATTCCGGCGATCTGGCTGGCAGTGACGCCGGTGGTTTCCAGTACTTCCCGGCAAACAGTCAGAACGCTGTCCCAGATCTCCTCAGGGTCATGCTCAACCCAACCTTCCTGTGGGAAATGCTGCTCAAACTCGCGCTGTGCGGTTCCAACGCGCTGCATTTGCGCGTCAAACAGGATCGCACGAGACGATGTGGTGCCCTGATCGATTGCCAGAATATAGGTCATGCCTGCGCCCCTCCCGCCATGGTTTTGCGGGACTTTAGCGCAAACAACGCTGCGCGTACCAGAGGGGAAATCAGACTGGCGAAACCGGTAGATTGTCGATCAGCCGAACGCCATCGGCCCAAGCTGCCGCAAACAACCGGGCTGGCCTGGTGGCATGGGTCAATAGCTCAAGTGTTTCGGCACAGCGCAGTTCAAGATATTCGACATTGGAAAAACCAGCGGCCAGCAGATCGGCCTGCGCCTGCTGCGCCAGCGCCTCAAAGGCGTCTCCGTTTTCCACCGCCTGTACAAGCGCGCGCATGATCCGGTGCTTTTCAGAGGCGATCATCAAACCGCCCTCTGACAGCAGTTGATTACGCGACGACATCGCCAGACCCGAAGGTTCGCGTATTGTGGGGCAGCCAATCACCTCGATCGGAATATCAAGATCGTTGACCATCCGACGCACGATCATGAGCTGCTGATAGTCTTTTTCCCCGAAATAGGCCCGATCCGCCTGAGTTTGCAGGAACAGCTTGGCGACAACAGTGGCTACTCCGTCGAAATGCCCCGGTCGGAATTCACCCTCCATCACATCGGTCAGGCCCGAGACCGAAACGGTGGTTGCGAACCCCGCGGGATAGATCTGATCCGGGTCAGGTACATAAATTGCATCGACGTCGTAGGGGGCCAGTTTCGCGGCATCTTCCACTTCGGTGCGCGGATATTTGGCAAGGTCGTCTGCGTTGTTGAACTGTTTGGGATTCACGAAGATGGTCACAATCACCCGGTCACAATCCGTCTTCGCGGCCTCCGCCAAGGACAGATGCCCCTGATGCAGTGCGCCCATGGTGGGTACAACGCCGATCACTTCCCCTTTTTGGTGCCACTCACGGGTCAGAGCGCGCAGGTCAGCCAATTGGCGAAAGATGGGCGCGGTCATGCGTTGGATCCTTTGGCGGGCGTGGTGTCGGCAAAGACATGTTCATCTGCGGGAAAGCTACGGGCACGCACCTCGGCTGCGTATTCAGCAATGGCCGCTTCGGCCATCGGACCCAGATCAGCATATCGTTTGACGAATTTTGGTTTGAACGCTGTGAAGAAACCCAACATGTCATCCACGACCAGAATTTGGCCGTCACAACCAGCCGAGGCGCCGATCCCGATTGTGGGGATCGCCAATTCTGCGGTGATCCGGTCGGCCAAACCTTGCGGAACCTTCTCTAACACGACAGAAAATGCCCCTGCGTCGGCAACGGCATGGGCATCGGCCAACACGGCCTCGGCCTGCTCATCGCGGCCCTGAACCTTGTAGCCGCCCAAAGTGTTGATTGACTGCGGTGTCAGCCCGATATGCGCCATCACTGGGATGCCGCGTTTCACGAGAAAGCGAATGGTCTCGGCCATCTCCACGCCGCCCTCCAGCTTGACCGCCCCAGCGCCGGTCTCGGACATCAGCCGGGCCGCATTGCGGAAGGCCTGCGCCGGATCATGCTCGTAGCTGGCAAATGGCATGTCGATCACCATCATTGCCTTGTCCAGACCACGGGCAACGGCCTGACCGTGCATGATCATCATCTCCATCGTTACCCCAAGGGTCGAGGTCAGTCCATGCAGCACCATTCCGACGCTGTCTCCGACCAGAACAAAGTCGCAATGCGCGTCCATCAGGCGGGCCATCGGCGTGGTATATGCGGTCAGCGAGACCAAGGGGTCCGTGCCTTTCCGGGCGCGGATATCCTCGGCGTTTGGGGCTTTCTTGCGGGCAGTGGCGCTCATGATCGCTCCTCGCTGGGTTCATGTTGCAGCGCGGCATAGCAGATGCGGCAGGTGCAAAGAAACCCCGGTTGCGCCAACAATCCCTTGATTGACACAGGGTTTCTGGCAGGATCGGTCTCAGAGCGATCCGAAATCATCGGAACAGTCGTACAATGTGGGGAGAGATTTTCATGACAACGCAGCGCTTTCGCTTATTCGCGTCGGCAATGGCCCTGGGTGCCAGTCTGATTGCCACGCAGGCCCTTGCCAAGTCGGACATTACCATCGCCATGCAGCTAGAGCCGCCGCATCTGGATCCGACCAGCGCTGCCGCACAGGCCATCGATTCGGTTGTCTATACCAACATTTTCGAAGGATTGACCCGTTTCATGGGCGACGGATCGGTCGTGCCGGGGCTCGCTGAAAGCTGGGAAATCTCGGATGATGGCACTGTCTATACCTTCAAGCTGCGCGATGGTGTGAGTTTTCATGACGACACCACGATGGATGCAGAAGACGTCAAGTTCAGCCTCGACCGCGCTCGTGCCGAAGATAGCGCCAATGCGCAAAAGGCGCTGTTTGCCGGGATCGAGAACGTTGAAGTGGTGGACCCACTGACCGTACAGGTGACGTTGACGGAGCCAAACGGCAATTTCCTTTTCAACCTCGCCTGGGGGGACGCAGTTATTGTCGCCCCGGAAAGCATCGAGACTATCAAGACCAACCCGGTGGGGACAGGAGCCTATACCTTTGCCGATTGGGTACAGGGCGACAGCATCACCCTGAACCGTAATCCCAACTATTGGGGCAATCAGCCTGCGTTAGAGAGTGCAACATTCAAATTCATCTCGGACCCGACCGCCGCCTTTGCCGCCATGATGGCCGAGGATGTGGACGTGTTCGACAACTTTCCCGCACCCGAGAACCTGCCGCAATTCGAAGCTGATCCACGTTTTCAGGTTCTTGTCGGCTCGACCGAGGGCGAGACCATCCTGTCAACCAACAATAAGCAGGAACCGTT
Organism: Ruegeria sp. CE9; assembly: GCF_056537425.1. Taxonomy (NCBI): domain Bacteria; kingdom Pseudomonadati; phylum Pseudomonadota; class Alphaproteobacteria; order Rhodobacterales; family Roseobacteraceae; genus Ruegeria; species Ruegeria sp. CE9. Next base: position 62,768 of record NZ_JBQFRO010000008.1, read on the forward strand.
TAACGACATTCTTGTCCGGCAGGCCTTGGCCCATGCGATTGACCGGCAGGCCATCATCGACGGTGCAATGTTCGGTTATGGCACGCCCATCGGCACGCATTTTGCACCGCACAATCCAGCCTATGTCGATCTGACCGGTAATTCGGCCTATGACCCTGAGAAAGCCAAGGCCCTTCTGACCGAGGCAGGCTATCCAGACGGGTTCGCGACCACTCTGCACCTGCCTCCACCCTCCTATGCGCGTCGTGGAGGCGAGATTATCGCCGCCCAATTGGCCGAGATTGGCGTCAATGCCGAGATCATCAATGTGGAATGGGCACAATGGCTGGAGAGCGTGTTCAAAGGCAAGGAATTTGGCCTGACCATCGTCAGCCATACCGAGCCGATGGATATCGGTATCTATGCCCGGCCCGACTATTACTTCCAGTACGACAGCACGGATTTTCAGGCCTTGATGGATACCCTGAACTCTACCACAGACCCTGATGAACGGACCCGTCTGTTGGGAGAGGCTCAGCGACTGATCGCAACCGACTATGTCAATGGCTACCTGTTCCAATTGGCCAAGCTTGGGGTCGCCAAAGCCGGGGTCCAAGGCCTGTGGAAAAACGCGCCCACAGCGGCGATCGACCTGACAGCCATCAGTTGGGACGAATAGATCCAATAAGGAGGCCGGCGCATGATCAGACTATTCCTCGCCGCGTTGATACTCGCGGCGCAGGTCTCTTTCGCGCCGACCGTGCGGGCCAACACGCCGCTGCAACAGGCGGTGGCGTTGTGGCTACAGGGGAACGATATGCAATCCCTGCCACTGCTGGCCGATCTTGCAGGCAAAGGTGTTGTCGAAGCACGTTTGTTGCTTGCCCGGATCGAGGCATCGGATCTGGGCCCATCGCCCTATCGCCAATCCCTTGATCCCGATCAATCGCGTGAATTGTTCCGCCAAAAAGATCTCAGCGCTTTCGGGCAGTCTTGGCTGATGGTCGAGGTGCGGGACGGAAATGAGCTTGCACAGGCTCTAATGCAGGCAAAACGGCCAGAGCCCGATCTTGATCTGATTGCGCAACTCAACGCGCTGGGCGAACATCAGGCCACGGATTACCCCACCCGGATCGTGGCGTTGTATGGCAACGATAAACAGCGCGGGCGATTGTTGGCAGACGATCAGGTCATGCAGGATTTGAAACCTTATCTGACCTATCTGTCTGGTCAGCCCGAACCACGTGGCGATGGCCTGGCCGCGTTGCGTCATATTCAAACGGACCCGGTGGACGCGAATTCGGAGCAGGCATTAGACATGGCGGGCCTGCTGGCGCTTGGGTTGGGATATGGCGACGTATCCCCGGACAATCCGTGGCGGCCAGCGGTTGAAGATTGGCTGATGACGTCGGCATCAACCCGGCCCATCGCGCAGCTTTGTACCGATGAATGCGCCGATGAGGCACCCGATTGCGCCTTTGCATTTCTAGCCTTATCGGGCGGTTATTTCGAAGTGATCCGTACCGATAGCCCGCTTGAAACCGTTATCCCACAAGCAGAGTTTCTGGACAGCCCACGTGCCCGGTTGATGGTTCTACGTCGCGCGACGCTGGCCCGCACGGAAACCAATCTGGATTGGCTATCCGAGACCGAGCCCGCCGCTGAACTATCCACCTGTGCAATCAACCTGATCCAGACAGAGCGGCAGGCCTACAAGTAGATGCTGGACCCGCGCATTCCGCACACTTAACCTGTTACCAATGCTACGTTATGCCCTCAAACGCCTTCTCTCGCTGATCCTGAGTCTGGCCGTTGCCTCGGTCGTCATCTTCGCGGTGATCGAGGTCGCGCCCGGCGATCCGGCGTCTTTTATGCTGGGCGTGAATGCGCAGCCCGATACGTTGGCTGCATTGCGGGCAGAGCTAGGCCTCGATGTCTCAAAGATCGAGCGGTATTTCAATTGGGTCGGCGGGATGTTGGTCGGTGATTTCGGCACCTCCTACACCTATCGCACGCCCGTATCGCAGATGATTGCCGATCGGTTGTGGGTGTCCCTGCCGCTCGCGCTTTATGCGCTGACGCTATCCACGTTAATTGCTTGTCCGGCTGGTATCTACGCCGCTGCGCGACGCGGCAAACCGGGTGATGTGGCCGTGATGGGCGCGACCCAGCTTGGTATCGCTGTACCGAACTTCTGGTTTGCCATGATGCTGGTTTTGGTTTTTGCTATCAATCTGCGCTGGTTCAACGCTGGAGGGTTCGCGGGCTGGAAAAACGGCGTGTGGGTGGGCCTGCACTCTTTGACTTTGCCTGCCGTCGCTTTGGCTTTACCGCAGGCAGCTATTCTTGCACGGGTTATGCGATCAGCGCTTTTGGACATTCTGGTCGAGGATTTCATGCGCACCGCTCGCGCCAAAGGCCTTTCGCGGCGACAGGCGTTGTGGCGACATGGTGTACGGAACGCTCTGATCCCGGTGCTGACAATCATCGGGCTCCAATTTTCCTTCCTGCTGGCCGGCTCGATCATCATCGAGCAGGTATTTTATCTGCCCGGCCTCGGGCGGCTGGTGTTTCAAGCGATCTCGGCGCGTGATCTGATCGTGGTGGAATCGGTTGTCATGCTGCTGGTCTTCGCCGTTATCATGGTGAACTTTCTGGTCGATCTGGCCTATGCCGCCGTCGATCCAAGGCTTAGGAGCAGGACATGAGCCGCAACCTGATCCTTGGTGCTGCACTGTCTTCGCTGGTACTTCTGGCGGCGCTCGTGTCGTATGTCTGGACGCCATATGACCACGCCGCGTTGGACATCCCGGCCAAGTTGCAGCCTCCAAACGCGCAACACTGGTTTGGCACGGATCATTTCGGGCGCGACATGTTCTCGATGATCATGGTCGGCGCGCGCACATCGATTGCGGTGGCGTTGGTGGCCGTCGGGATCGGAATGGCGTTGGGCGTGCCCTTGGGCCTGACTGCCGCCGCGCGCAAAGGATCGTGGCTGGACGAGGTCATCATGCGCGGCAACGATCTGGTCTTTGCCTTCCCGTCTCTGGTCATCGCCATTCTGATCACCGCCGTCTTTGGCGCAGGGGCCATAAATGCGATCATCGCCATCGGTATCTTTAACATCCCTGTCTTCGCCCGCATTACCCGGGGCGCAGCGTTGTCATTGTGGGAGCGCGAGTTCATCCTCGCCGCCCGCGTATCCGGCAAAGGCGCGGCGCGGATATCGGCCGAACATATCCTGCCCAATGTTGCCAATCTGCTGATCGTTCAGGGCACCATCCAGTTCTCGCTGGGCATTCTGGCCGAGGCCGGGCTGTCTTATGTCGGCCTCGGTGCACAACCCCCCACGCCCAGCTGGGGCAGAATGCTGGCCGACGCGCAGACAATGGTCAGTTTTGCCCCGCATTTGGCTCTGATTCCGGGTCTGGCGATTATCGTGACCGTGCTGGGTTTGAACCTGCTTGGAGATGGCTTGCGCGATTGGTTGGACCCTCGGATACGGGTGGCCCGCGCATGAGCCTGCTACAGATCAAGGACCTTTCGCTAACCATTCATGGCACGCCGATCCTGAAACGGATTAGCCTGTCGATAGCGCCGGGGCAGATCGTGGCCGTTACGGGCGAAAGTGGATCGGGCAAATCCATGACCGCCCTTGCCGTAATGCAGTTGCTGCCGAACGGCGCCAAAGCAGATGGGGTGCTGCAACTTGAAGGTCAAAACCTGCTGAGCCAGCCCGAAGCTGAGATGTGCGCCCTACGGGGCGCTGCGATCGGAATGGTGTTCCAAGAGCCAATGACCGCCCTGAACCCGGTGAAAACCATCGGCGATCAGGTGATGGAGACCATCCTGATCCACAAGGCCATGCCCCCCCCACAGGCGCGCGCACGGGCCGAAGAGGTTTTGGCGCGGGTCGGATTGCCCACCGACCGGTTCCCGATGACACGCTTTCCGCACGAGCTGTCGGGTGGACAGCGTCAGCGTGTGGTGATCGCCATGGCGATTGCGCTCCGCCCCCGGCTGCTGATCGCGGACGAACCGACAACGGCGCTGGATGTGACCACGCAGGCGCAAATCCTTGATCTGCTAAAGGGGCTGGTGTCGGAATACGGCATGGGCCTGCTGATGATCACTCATGATCTGGCGGTGGTTGCGGATATGGCAGATGAGATTGTGGTGATGCGGCATGGAGAGGTGGTTGAAACCGGCGCAACCGATCATCTGCTGCTCCATATGCAGCACCCCTATACCCGCATGTTGTTCGAGGCTTCGGGGCATCAGGTCAACCTGCCAGCCTCTCCGGTGCCGCACCCGTTGCTTGAGGTCGAGAACGTGGTGCGGGACTACCGTCTGCCCCGAACGCGCCTGTTCGCCACGCCCGGTCATCACCGGGCGGTCGATCAGGTTAGCTTTACCCTAAACCGGGGGGAGCGTTTGGGGCTGGTTGGAGAGTCTGGCTGCGGAAAATCGACCCTAACACGGGCAATATTGGGCTTGGAGGAAGTACAGCAAGGCCGCATTTCCCTTGAAGGGCAGCCCGTGTTCTCAGGCCACAGACCCAATCTCGCCGTGCGTCGTAAGATGCAGGTTGTGTTCCAGGACCCATATGGCAGCTTCAATCCCCGCCACCGGGTCGCACGACTGATCACTGAACCCTTTCACCTGCTCGATACCCCACTATCCGGATCCGAGCGGCAGGACCGCATCGCCGAGATGCTCACCGCTGTAGGTCTCAGCCCCGATGATGCGGGCAGGTACATTCACGAATTCTCGGGCGGACAGAGGCAGCGGATTGCCATTGCCCGCGCGTTGATCATCCGGCCCGAACTGATCCTGTTTGATGAGGCGGTCTCGGCGCTAGACGTCTCGGTCCGCGCCCGTATTCTCGATCTACTGGCCGAACTTTGCGCGACCTATGACCTGACATACCTGTTCATCAGCCACGATCTGAGCGTGGTGCGGACGATCACCGACCGCGTGTTGGTAATGCAGGCCGGCAAGATCGTTGAGCAAGGTGAAACTGAACAGGTCTTCACCCAGCCTGCACACCCATACACGCGAACACTTATAGATGCGGCCCCGAGCCTGCCTGAGACTGGACAGGGTGCCGCATGAGAAACGCTTATTTAGAGCCTGATTTTGGAGTTTTTAATGACTGACCCCCTCTGGTTCGAGCCCAATCTCTGCCTGATTGGTGGGGAGTGGATAACGCCCGCCTCGGGCCAATCGCTGCCTCTGACGAACCCCTCGGACGGTTCAGAAATCTGTCAGATCGCCCGAGGTAGTGAAGCCGATATCGACGCCGCCGTGCGGGCCGCCCGAGCCGCCTGCGAGGGCGATTGGGGCCGGATGACAGCGCTAGAGCGTGGGCGGATTCTCAGCCGTCTAGGGCAATTGGTTCTGGAACGCGTTGAGGATCTGGCCCAGCTAGAGGCGATGGATGTCGGCAAACCTCTGACCCAGGCGCGGGCAGATGCGATTGCTTTGGCGCGATACTGCGAATTCTACGGGGGTGCAGCGGATAAGGTTATGGGGGAAACCATTCCCTATCTCGATGGCTACACCGTTTATACACTACGCGAGCCGCATGGCGTGACCGGCCATATCGTGCCATGGAACTATCCGATGCAGATCATCGGCCGTTCGGTCGGCGCTGCGCTGGCGATGGGCAATGTCTGTGTGCTGAAACCTGCAGAAGAGGCGTGCCTGACCGCCTTGGCATTTGCTCATCTGGCGCTTGAGGCTGGATTACCGCCCGGAGCTTTGAACGTAGTGCCCGGATTGGGGGCCGAAGCAGGCGCGGCATTGTCGGCGCATCCAGACGTCGACCACATCTCATTCACTGGCTCGGTGGCCACGGGTGCATTAGTGCAGCAAGCGGCAGGTCGAAACGTTGTTCCTGTCACGCTGGAACTGGGCGGCAAGTCCCCGCAACTTGTATTTGACGATGCCGATCTGGATGCGGCGCTGCCGTTTCTGGTGAATGCGGGGATTCAGAATGCAGGCCAGACCTGCTCAGCCTCGTCTCGGATTCTGGCGCAGCGGGGTATCTACGAAGATGTCAAAGCCCGCATGGCAGAAGCTTACAGCCAACTAACGGTGGGCCCCGCGATGAAAGACCTGCGCGTCGGGCCGTTGATCTCGGAACGACAGAAACAGATCGTCACCCGCTTTCTGGAGAAAGGCGCAGATTTGGTCATTGCCGGACAGGGGCAAATCGTAGAAAACGCCCCTGAAAGTGGCGCCTATGTTCAGCCCACACTCTTTGCCGATGTCCCGCCTGATCACGTATTGGCGCAGGACGAAATCTTTGGTCCCGTGCAGGTATTGATCCCGATTGATACTGAAGAACAGGCTCTAACCATAGCCAATTCCACCGATTACGGCCTTGTCGCCAGCGTCTGGACCCGGGATGGTGCCCGCCAGATGCGACTGGCCAAAGGGCTACGGTCTGGGCAGGTATTCATCAATAACTACGGCGCAGGCGGCGGTGTTGAGCTGCCCTTTGGAGGTGTCGGGAAATCCGGCCACGGCCGCGAAAAAGGGTTCGAGGCGCTCTATGGGTTCTCTCAACTAAAAACGGTCGCCGCTTATCACGGCTAAACGATGACTTCGATCGCCTCTTGAGCGCCCACACCAAACACACGCTTGTACCGCTCGATCTGATCGGCAGGTCCCATGGCCTTTTCCGGGTTGTCTGATAGTTTAACTGTCGGGCGACCACTGGCCGAGACCGCCTTGCACACCAAAGAGAACGGCGCCAGCGCGTCATTCGGCACCAGCCCCCTGAAATCATTGGTCAACAACGTCCCCCAGCCGAAGGAAACATTGGTCCTGTCTGCGAACTTTGCATGTAGTTCGCGGATTTTGTCGACATCCAATCCATCCGAAAAAATGACGCGCTTTTGCTTTGGGTCCTCACCGCGTGAAATCCACCAGTCTATTGCGATTTCGGCCCCGGCGGCAGGGTCCCCGCTGTCAATGCGGATGCCGGTCCAGCCCGCCAGCCAATCGGGCGCGCGTTCTAGGAAGCCCTTGGTGCCGTATGTGTCGGGCAGGACGATGCGCAGATTGCCGTCATGTTCTTCGTGCCAATCGCTGAGAACATCATACGGGGCCTGCGCCAATTCGGTGTCGTTTTCAGCCAGTGCAGAATAGACCATCGGCAGCTCATGTGCGTTGGTGCCGATCGCCTCAACCTCGCGTCGCATGGCAATCAGACAGTTTGACGTACCGGTAAACGAAGGCCCCAGTCCTTCGATCATCGCCTGTACGCACCAATCCTGCCACAGGAACGAATGCCTGCGCCGGGTGCCGAAATCCGCAATCCCTAACCCCTCGATAGTGCGAAGCTCGGCGATCTTTTCCCAAACCCGCGTCATCGCGCGCGCATAAAGCACCTGCAGCTCGAACCGCCGCATATCGTTCAGCACGGCGCGGGACCGCAACTCCATAAGAACGGCCAGCGCAGGGATTTCCCACAACATGACCTCGTGCCACTTGCCCTCGAAGGTCAGCTCGTATTGGTCACCTTTTCGTTCCAGATGATAGGGCGGCAGGCGCAAATCTTCGAACCATTCCATGAAATCCGGGCGGAACATCTGGCGTTTGCCATAGAATGTATTTCCGCGCAGCCAGGTGCTTTCGCCCCGGCTGAGGCTAAGCGAGCGGATGTGATCCAACTGCTCGCGCAGTTCGCCTTCGTCGATCAAACGGGCCAATGGCACGTGATTCGAGCGGTTGATCAACGAGAATACGACATCGGTTTGAGGCTTATTTCGAAACACTGACTGGCACATCAGCAGTTTGTAGAAGTCTGTGTCGATTAATGACCGCACAATTGGGTCAATCTTCCATTTGTGATTGTAGACCCGCGTCGCGATATCGACCATGGGGACCTCCTGCAATTTCCGTTGTTAGATCAATCGGAGCACGAAATGGCAAGAGTCGCGGGATTGGGAACAATGCCTACGACAGAACACATTACGGGCTTATTGTGGGTTTCCTTCACGCTTTAGTGAGGGGTGGGGATGGAAATGAAGGTTGAATTTTGTGAATGAGTCTCGAGTACGATTTTGACATAGTTGCCATAGCTCCGGATGAGGTTGATCCCGAGCATGGTCATACAGCGATAACAGGACGGCCCCCAGTGCGGGCGCAGTTCAGGGATATCAAGACAGCGGACGCCTTGCGCGCTGCGTCACCCAAGATTCGTAGGATTTTTTTGGAATCCGGCTTTAGCTTGGATGGAGCAGAAGGACATTTGGAGCGCGGTTATTACCGGCCGGAGGATACCCACGATCGCATTGCGATCCTGAAGCGTCTTTTTGCAAATGTGCGAAACATTGGTGTCCAGGGTGAGTACAGTGGGGAATTCGATTTCCATCACTTTCTGGCCCATATCAGAGATGCCAAACCAGGTTCCAAAAAACGGTCAACTCCAGAGTGGCCATTGCAACCTCAGCGCCCAACGTCCGAGCGACCGGGGCGTCGCACTGCAACGGGCCGAATTGGGTTCGCGCTGGGGCTGGCTGTTATCCTGTTTGTGCTGTTCAGGCTGCTGGCCGAACACGGTGCCACTCTGGGATAATCAGTCCAGTCGGACGCCCGCATCGTGCATGGCCTGCTCTGCGGCGGCCAAAGATCCGTCCATATCGATGGCGCGGCACAATCCGGTTTTGACCGTGACCTCAAAGCCAAGCCGCGCCGCATCAACGGCCGAATAATGTACGCAGAAATCCGTCGCCAGCCCAACCATGGTCAGCTGCGTGATCCCACGCGTCTCAAGATAACCCTTTAAACCGGTAGGTGTGGATTGATCATTCTCGAAGAAAGCGGAGTAGCTGTCGATGGCGCTGCGAAAGCCTTTGCGGAGGATAAGATCGCCATCGGTACGCAAATCAGGATGAAATGCGGCCCCGTTGCTGCCCTGCACACAATGATCTGGCCACAACACCTGTGCGCCGTAGGGCATGTCGATTAACTCGAACGGGGATTTGCCCGGGTGTGAGCTTGCGAATGAGGAATGGCCTGCAGGATGCCAGTCTTGCGTCAGGATCACTGCGTCGAATCCATCCATGATCGTGTTGATCGGAGCAACGATTTCATCCCCTCCTTCGACGGCAAGCGCGCCTCCGGGGCAGAAATCATTCTGAACATCGATAACGATCAGCGCGTGGGCCATGTCGGTCTCCTTCTCTTACGATATCGGTATGGCGCGCAGCGGGTGTCGTCAATGCAGTCTCTTGTGTGTTTTCACCAAGGGCATTAGATCGCGCACATGTACACTATTGCTGCTCTCTATCATTTCACGCGTTTCTCTGACCCTGATGCGTTGCGCCCGGCCTTGCAAGAGCTTTGCCGTGCTCAATCGGTCAAGGGGACCCTTCTGTTGGCGCAGGAGGGGATCAACGGAACCATAGCAGGCCCCAGAGAGGGGATCGATGCGGTGTTGGCGCATATTCGGGCCTTGCCGGGATGCGCTGATTTGGAGTGGAAAGAGGCGAAGTCAGACCATCCGCCCTTTGGCAAGATGAAGGTCCGATTGAAGAAAGAGATCGTCACCATGGGTCAGCCCGATGTCGATCCGCGCGCCAATGTTGGCAACTATGTCGAACCAGAGGACTGGAATGATCTGATCCGCTCGGACGATGTGGTGCTGATCGACACGCGCAATGATTACGAGGTGGCGATCGGCACATTTGAGGGTGCAATCGATCCTAACACGGCAAGTTTCCGCGATTTCCCAGCCTGGTGGGAAGAAAACAAGGAGCGGTTTCACAACAAGCGTGTGGCTATGTTCTGTACCGGAGGCATACGTTGTGAGAAATCCACCAACTACCTGCTGGGGCAAGGGGTTGAGGATGTCTATCATCTGAAAGGCGGTATCTTGCGATATCTCGAAGAAATGCCGCCTGAAGACAGCAGCTGGCAGGGTGAGTGCTTTGTCTTCGACAACCGTGTCTCAGTGGGGCATGGACTGGTCGAAGGCCCACATAAGCTGTGCCACGGGTGCCGCCGTCCCATCCTGCCCGAAGATGTGAAACGCCCCGAGTACGAGCATGGTGTGTCCTGCCACCGATGTGTTGATGAGACCTCCGAACAGGACAAGGCGCGATTCCGCGAGCGGCAGAAACAGATCCAACTGGCCCGCGCACGGGGTGAAGAGCATCTGGGGTCCGACTGATTTCAGCTTGCAGGTCGCACTGGAAATCGGATGATGAAGCTCAGGCCTGACAGACGGAGCGCCCATGACCCATGAACCCAGAACTCTGGAAGAATGGAAATCCACCCTGCTGGCGGCGCTTGGGCTGGTTCTGGCCAGTTTCCTTGCTTGGTATGGCCTGTCGCGTCTGAATGAGACGGCAGCAGGTGATACGATCGGGACGATTGCATCGATTGGTCTGGTCGTCTGGATGGTGTCGCAATCCTATTACTACCTGACCCAGGTGAAATCCCCGCGCAGAATTCTGTTCCTGATGGGGGTGTCCTTCATTCAGGTCGTGCCCTTCCTGTTTGCCGCCGTTTACGGGGCCTTCGGGTACGCGGATCGCTGTGTTGTGGGTGCCAAAGGGCCCGCAGATATCCTGTATTTCTCATATGTCACCTTCACTACGGTTGGGTATGGCGACATGTCCCCGATTGGTCTGTGTCGCGGGCTGGCCGTGGCCGAGGCAGTGACGGGCTATATTCTGTTGGGCATGTTCGTTGCCGCTGCCGTTGCGCTTTATTCACGCAACCACAGCAAGTAGAGCGACCTATTTGTTCTGATCGATCCAGCGCGACATCATCTGCTTGTCGCGGAAACACTCGGACGGGATCGGGCGGCGTTTGCTGCGCGAGATACGCTCGGCAAAGGCAACCTGCTTTCCGGTCGGATAGTTTGCAAACGGCGACGGGTCATGCGGTTTATGCGCCGATATCCAATCTGACAGGGATTTACGATCGCGCTGCGCTTCGACCGGAATCTCAAGTGCTGATTGCCGCGCGATAGCTCGGGCAAAGCGCATCTGCCGGTCTGTCACGGGCAATAGGTGATAATCATTTGACGGGCCGCCAAGGGCGGAATTTCGCATGTTCTGGGCCATCGGGTAATCCTCTGACTATGTAGAACATAAATAGAACATTAACCTTCTAATTCAAGAGTTGGCTGTTAAATCTCGGCGAGAACATGCCAGTCCTGTAGTTTATTGACTGATCAGTTAATAATATATAACCGAGTCCGCGACGCATAAGATTCCCTTGTTCCAGAGGGATCGAACAAAAAGGGAATCGGCATGAAGTTTCAGCCCAAGGCCAGCCATTTCATCAACGGTGAGTATGTCGAAGACACAAATGGTGAACCCATCGATGTCATCTATCCAGCCACCGGCGAAGTCATCGCGCGGCTGCATTCTGCGACGCCTGAGATCCTGGAACAGGCTCTAAACAGTGCAAAATCGGCCCAAGCAGATTGGGCTGCCATGTCAGGCACCGAACGGGGCAGGGTGTTACGGCGTGCTGCCGACATCATGCGGGATCGCAATCGTGACCTATCGATCCTGGAAACTCATGACACGGGGAAGCCTCTGCAAGAGACATTGGTGGCTGACGCGACCAGTGGTGCCGATGCGCTGGAGTATTTTGGCGGTCTGGCCGGGTCGTTGACCGGTGAACACATACCGTTGGGTGCCGGAGATTTCGTGTATACCATTCGCGAGGCTTTGGGTGTCTGCGTTGGTATTGGGGCTTGGAACTATCCGACACAGATCGCGTGCTGGAAAGGCGCCCCAGCGCTGGCTTGCGGAAACACAATGGTTTTCAAACCGTCCGAAACGACGCCTTTATCCGCATTGCAGGTGGCCGAGATTCTGGTCGAGGCGGGCGCACCCAAAGGGGTCTACAACGTTGTGCAAGGCTACGGTGATGTCGGGGCCAAATTGGTCACCGACCCGCGCGTTGCCAAAGTCTCTCTGACCGGGTCGGTCCCGACTGGGCGCAAAGTCTATTCGGCGGCGGCTGACGGCATGAAACACGTCACCATGGAATTGGGCGGCAAGTCCCCGATGATCGTGTTTGACGACGCAGATATCGAGAACGCCGTATCCGGCGCGATCCTGGGCAATTTCTATTCCTCTGGGCAGGTCTGTTCCAACGGTACCCGTGTGTTTGTGCAAAAAGGAATAAAGGAAGCATTCCTTACGCGCCTGACCGAACGCCTTGCCACTGCAAAAATTGGTGATCCGCTTGATGAAGAGGTCAACTTTGGCCCGATGGTCAGCGAAAACCAGATGAATATCGCCCTAAGCTATGTCGAAAAAGGCAAGGCCGAGGGCGCGCGGTTGGTCTATGGCGGTGAACGGGCTGCGGGCGATGGATTCTATATGCTTCCCACAGTCTTTGCTGACGTCACCGACGAGATGGCAATCGCCCGAGAAGAGATTTTTGGCCCCGTCATGTCAGTTCTTGATTTTGACACCGAAGAAGAGGTGATGGCCCGTGCCAATGACACGGAGTTCGGTCTGGCGGCTGGAGTTTTCACCAATGATCTGACCCGCGCCCATCGCATCGTGGCAGGATTCGAAGCGGGAACTTGTTATATAAACACCTATAATCTCGCCCCCGTCGAAGCGCCGTTCGGCGGGTCCAAGATGTCGGGAGTTGGACGCGAAAACTCGAAATTGGCGATCAATCACTTCAGCGAGATGAAAACAGTGTATGTCTCGATGAATGATGTTGAGGCGCCCTATTGATCAAAACCGATCAAGCAGATTCTGTTTCCGACATTTCGCGTCGGGAACAGAGCATAACCTGACATCCACCTGTGGCTGACTTTCCTGCAAGCGCCAAGACCGCAAACAGGAGTTCACCATGAAAACGCATGCTCAGGCCGTAGTTATTGGGGGCGGTCTTGTTGGCTGCTCGATTTTGTATCATCTGGCCAAACTGGGCTGGCGAGATGTGGTGTTGCTTGAACGCGATGAGTTGACGTCGGGTTCAACCTGGCATGCTGCGGCGAATATCCATGGGCTGCATGACAACAACAACATCACCCGCATCCAGCACTATACAATGAATTTGTACAAAGAGCTTGAGGCCTCGACCGGCCAAGGCTGCGGCGTGTTCCAACCCGGTTCGCTGTATCTGGCGCAAACCGAAGACCGTGAACATCAGCTCCGCCTGCAAGAAGCGAAGGCGCGGTTCTATGGTTTGAACTTCCATGAGATTAGCCGCGAAGAGGCCAAAGAGCTGCACCCTCTGGCGCAGTTCGATGATATTCGCTGCATCATGTACGAACCCGATGGCGGCAACGTCGATCCTTCGGGCGTGACTCATGCCTATGCCGCTGGTGCCCGCGCGATGGGGGCCACGATTGAACGGTTTTGCCCCGTAATAGGGACTGAACAGCAACCAGATGGGTCCTGGATCGTGCGCACCGAAAAAGGTGATATCCACACCCAGTGGGTGGTGAACGCAGGCGGTCTGTGGGGGCGTGAAGTTGCGGCAATGGCCGGGATTGAATTGCCGTTGCAGCCGACTGAGCATCAGTATTTTGTCACAGAAACCATTGACGAGGTCGCCAATCTGGGCCGCCGTCTGCCCTCGATCGCCGACCGGGATGGCGAGTATTACTTCCGTCAGGAAGGCAATGGGCTGCTCATCGGTGCCTATGAAAAGGACATGAAGTTCTGGGCCGAAAACGGCACACCGCTGGATTTTGCGCATGACCTGTTCCCTGACGATCTGGACCGGATCATGGAAAACGTCATCCGCGCAACCGAACGTGTACCCGTTGCCGCCACGGCGGGCGTCAAACGGGTGATCAACGGGCCGATGATCTGGTCGCCCGATAGCAACGCGATCTGGGGCCCGGTGCCCGAGCTGCAAAACTATTTCTGCTGCACCGGCATCATTCCCGGTTTCTCGCAATCGGGCGGGCTGGGCCTATTGTCAGCGCAATGGATGATCGAGGGTGAGCCGCAATACGACATGTTCGCCTGGGATCTGGCCCGGTTCGGTGATTGGGCCGACAAGGCCTTTACCAAGGCGCGGGTCGAAGATGCCTATACCCATCGCTTTGCTATCCATTTCCCCAACGAAGAACGCAGCGCCGGACGCCCGGCCCGGGTGCGCCCCGCCTACGAGGTGCAAAAGGATATGGGCTGTGTTTTTGGCCTGAACTGCGGCTGGGAACATCCCTTGTGGTTCGCGGACCAGCCCGGCGCACAGGAAACTAATGGATTCACACGCCAAAACTGGTGGGAACCCGTGGGCCGCGAAGCGCAGATGCTGCGCGATCATGTCGGTGTCATCGATATCTCTAACTTCGCCAATTATGTGATCAAGGGGCCGGGCGCATACGACTGGCTGGACGCCCTAGTCGCCAACCGGGTCCCAACCGAGGTTGGCCGGTCCTGTCTGACGCCGCTTATCTCGGTGCGTGGTGGTGTGGCAGGTGACTTCACCATCACAAAGGTCGCCGATGAGGAATATATGATGATCGGTTCGGGCATGGCCGAGCGGTATCATCAGCGCTTTTTCAACATGATCGACCTACCCGAAGGCACCACGTTCGAGGTCGCTACCGATCGCATTGCAGGCTTCAACGTGGCCGGGCCCAAAGCGCGCGATCTGCTGCAGCGGCTGACCAACGCAGATCTGTCGAATGAAGCCTTCCGCTTTATGCGTTCACGTCGCATCGAGGTGGCGGGCGTCGCCTGTCTGGCCATCCGCGTCAGCTTTACCGGCGACCTCGGCTGGGAACTGCACTGCGCGGATTCCGATCAAATCAGGCTCTATTCCGCGCTTCTAGAAGCTGCCAAAGACCTGAACGGCGGTCCGGTGGGTGGCCGTGCGTTGGGATCGCTGCGCATCGAAAAGGGCTATGGATCTTGGGGGCGGGAATATTCTCAGGAATACTGGCCGCAAGAGGTTGGCCTGGCCGGTTTGATCAAGCTGGATAAGGACTTCCTGCACAAGGACGCGTATCTAGCAGTTAAAGACAACGCTCCACGCGAAGTTTTGTGTGTCTTTGAGGTCGAAGCCTCAACTGCAGATGCCACCGGAGGTGAGCCAATCTTTACCCCCGATGGGACCCCTGTTGGGCGTGTAACATCTGGCGCATATGGCTATTCGGTCGGCAAATCCCTGGCCCTCGGCTATGCCAACCCAAATGCGGCAAAACCGGGCGACACTGTCGAGATATTCATCCTCGGCGCCCCCCACAAAGCGCGCATCCTCACAGAGCCCCCATTCGATCCAAAGGGGCAGAAACTTAGGGGAGTATCCCCTGCGATAGAGCCTGCACAATGACGAACACATTCGACCGGGTCAGTGATTTTGTCCTAGCCCGTACGGCCGAAGAGATACCTGTATCTGCAAAGGAAACGGCGGCGTTGTTGCTGCTAGACACGCTCGGCGTTCTGATCGCGGCAGGTCCGATGCAGGCGGGGGTTATTGCGCGTGACACTGCGACTTTGCTCTATGCCAGTTCAGACCCCGATTTCAGCGCGCGGATGCTGTTTGATGGCCGCCGTGCCAGTCTGGCCGGTGCAGCCTATGCCACTGCGACACAGACTGACAATCTGGATGCGCATGATGGCTTTAATCCGGTCAAGGGGCATATCGGAGTCGCCGTGGTTCCCGCGCTTGCTGCGCTGGCGGAACGATCGCCCGAGTTAACAGGTTCGGACGCGCTTGCGGCGCTGATCGTTGGGTATGAAATCGCGGGTCGGGCAGGGCTTTCTTTGCATGCTACCGTCACGGATTATCATACATCCGGGGCGTGGAATGCGTTGGGCGTGGCTGCCATGGCGGCGCGCCTGCGCGGTCATTCACCCGAACAGCTCCGCCAGGGGTTAGGGATCGCCGAATTCCATGGGCCGCGCAGCCAGATGATGCGCGAGATCGCGACCCCCACCATGTTGCATGACGGCTCTGGCTGGGGTGCCTTGGTTGGTCTGTCGTCGGCCGTTTTGGCCGAACGCGGATTTACCGGCGCCCCCGCCATCACCATCGAGGCCGCCGAGGTGACACCGCATTGGGTTGATCTGGGCAGTGTTTGGCAGGTCGAGCAGCAATATATCAAACCCTATCCGATCTGCCGTTGGGCCCACGCCGCAATTGATGGCGTTCGGGTGCTGATGCAGCAACATAATTTGTTGCATCAGCAGATCGAACGAATTCGTATCAACAGCTTTCACGAGGCGACCTGTTTGTTTGCGGGCCACCCGGAGACCACGTCACAAGCGCAATACTCCCTGCCATTCGCCGCGGCCGCTCAGGTGGTGCATGGTCGCATTGGGGTTGAACAAATCTCGGGCGCAGGTCTGTCGGATCCCGACGTGGCAAGAGTGATGTCAAAGATTACCGTTTCAGAGAACCCGCGCCATTCGGCCCGGTTCCCTGATGGAAGATGGGCGGATGTGGTGATCGAAACCTCAGATGGATCCGTCTATGACTCTGGCGACCTGAACGCGCGCGGTGGTCCCGAGGACCCGCTGAGTCGTCAAGAGATTATCGACAAGTTCACTGAATTTGCAGCCCCGGTCTTGGGATCATCGCGGGCAGATCAGATCTGCCAACTCATTTTGGAGCTACCTCAGGTGACGTCGCGCTTTTCCGGCTTGGCCGAACTTATCTACGATCCACCTGAAGGCTGACGAAGTAGTTGCCAAATTCTCTTGATTAGACCCGATTAGGGGCAACAGCTCGTCTGCGTGTACCTCGAGTGCAATAGATTGAAAATGAACTATTCCTCTGGGGTTTGGGCCGTTGCATGAGCCTGCACTTTCTCAAGCATTTCAGCGATCTGTTCGCGCGCCATGGCACTGTCTTGCAACAGCGTTGCCGCATCCGATAGCGGCTTGTCCGGCTGCCGCTCAATCGGATTGGTCAGAGACATTCTGATCCGTGTCAGATCGGCGAAGACATTTGTTCCAACGCTTTCCTCGCCGTCCGTACCGGCCAGCCAGGAATAGCGGTCCGCCGCGTCGGTCTCGCCAATTTCCCGAAACGCATGCGCGGTCGCTTCGAAATCCCCAGCCTTTTCAATAGCTTGGGCACGCAGCTCATGCGCACTGTCTGACGCATCTTCCTCGATTTCTAGTAGAGCCTGACGCGGGCGACCGTTCAAAAGCGCAGCGCGTGCTCGAACCTGTGCACGATCAAACTTTTGTCCTCGATCCTGAGGGCGATTTGACAACGCATAGGCCTGCGCAGGAAATCCCAAATCGACCAATCGTTCTGCCATGGGGACGACAGCCCCGAGCGTGAGTGCACTTCGTTGCTTGTCAGTCATTGCCAAAACATGTCGCAGGAAGGTGATGTCATCTGCCCGCTCGGCAAGCAGCTGGTGCACTAGATCACCTGTTCTGTGCCATTCGCGGGATTTTGGAGCGGCCTTAAGTCCATCCATGGCACCAGCAAAATCATTTGACAAAGCCATAGCCAGTGTGTGCGCTTGCGCCATCATTGGGCCAAGATCAGCTTTCCGAAGCTCACGGGCATAGCTTGCGATGAGGTCAAGCTCTTTGGGTGATACCGTCCCCCGATCTGACCAGCGTTTCTCGATCAAGCGGGCCAAGGCCAGTGGTGCCTCGGTTGCGGCGCTGGAATCGGAAACAACTTCGCCTAGCAGCGATTCAGCGGTGTCGGCGTCGCCTTCTGCATCCGCGATTTTGGCTTTCATCAGCGTTATGTCGGCAGGCTTTACTTCGAGCACACGTTCTACTGCGCGCAATACGCGGCGTGATGCTTCGAGTTGGTTCGCGGAAACAAGAATCTCTGCCAAGTCCGGGCCCAAATTCTGCCGAAGATGCTGCGGAAGCCGCCCAAAGCTGCGTTCAATCGCCTTCACATCGGCATCCGAATCCAGTTCTCCGGTGCTTAAAAGCGCCCAGAGCCCGGTGCTTCCCTCGCACCGTTGCAGCCCTTCGAAGGGATTGGGCGTTGGCGTGGGCAAAGTGTCCATAACAGATGCAATGACCGCTAGTCTGTGCTGTTCACTCGTGGATTCCGATTGCAGCGACAGCGCTTGGAGCGCTTCGGCGCCAAATCCGAAATATGTGTAGAGCTTTGCCAGATCCATTGCGAGTGTTTGGTCAAGCCGATCGAATTCCTGAAACAGCCCAATCCGCAAATCTGCCACGCCCTTAGAAAACGGCCCAGTGCCCGACCACGTGTCGAATGCCAATTCGCTATCGGTGATACATTCAGGTTTGGCGTCAATCTGCGGGATTGCCAGATGAGCCAGCCCTGAAACGTCATCGAGAACTGATGACACGCGCAGATTTGATACCGGTTGCCCTGATGATCGCAACGGTCCAAATCCGGTTGAGTGCCTGCGCCCTACGCCTGCAAGATCAAGGTCTATGACTTCTCGATCTGCGCTTTGCAGGATACGCGATATCAGCTGCTGTTCGAAATCTCGCTGATCCAGATCCAACAAAGGTAGCGCCAGTGCGGCGGCTGGAACTTCGGCGAAAGCAGTCTCTACTGCAGATTTTTTCTCAACAGACGTCGATGCAAATGGCGTCGGCGTGTCACTTGCAGGTGGTGGCTTGCCTGGGCCGATATCTATCACCACCATGGTTTGCCGGTGTAGAAATGCCGTGGCCACGCATTCACATCCGAATGTCATGTCCAGTGCGGCTCCCGGTTCGGATTGACCCAGCGATTGAAGCCTGCCGCCCGACAGCCGATTGAAAACCGACGTGGTGTCGAACGCGGCGTTATCTATTGCGACACGAAGTTGAGCACCATTCGGACCTTGATCCAGAGCCCATTCTGTACCTGCAGGCACCTGCACCACCAGACGTGTATATCCATCATGTTCGCCCGAACGCACGCGCAAGCTTTGTGCGGAAACGCCGGTGCCAATGGCAAACAGAACCAATGTTAGTAAGCGGATCATGCTGCGGCCTGTTTGATTTCCTTCAGTGCCTCTTCAAGCTCGGAAAAGCCCGGGCGATTGTGCGTTGGCGTGTTCTGACGGCCCACTTCGATGCACATCGCCGCATTGTGGTTGTGCAGGTTCGCCACCAGAACCTCTTTGATGAGCTGATAAAAATGGTTGTCCTCCTCGACTACGGTTTTGAGCTTGCCCGCGAAGGGCCCGACCAGCCCGTAGGCGAGGAAAACGCCCAGAAATGTGCCAACCAGCGCGCCGCCGATCAGTTTCCCCAGAACTTCCGGAGGCTGGTCGATCGAGCCCATGGTCTTGATCACCCCCAGAACGGCGGCCACAATCCCGAGGGCTGGCAACCCATCCGCAACAGTTTGCAGCGCGTGGCTTGAGTGCATGGCGTGGTGGAAATTGGCCTCCATCCGCTTTTCCAGAACTTCTTCGACCTGATGCGGATCGTCATAATTCATCGCCGCCGACCGCATGGTGTCGCAGATCAGATCCACCGCCTCTTTATCGGCTTGAATTTTGGGGTAACTGGAAAAGAGCGTCGAATTTTCCGGCTCTTCTATGTGTTGCTCAACTTCGATCGGATTTGCACGCGCGATTCTGATCATTGAAAACAGAAGACACAGCAGATCGCGATAATCTTCGGGCTTCCATTTCGGCCCCTTGAACACTTTGGCGATATCCTTGGCGGTATGTTTGATGCCACCCATATCATTGCTGATCAGAAACGCGCCGACGGCGGCCCCTCCGATCATCATCATCTCAAAAGGCAATGATTTCATGATGATGGTCATCTTGCCACCGGCGGCCAGATAGCCACCGAACACCATGACAAATATGACGGCAATTCCGATGATTCCGATCATGAAAGATCTCCGGTGGTGGGGTTGCATTGCTGATCACGCATCGGTTTTATTCCTGCGGTGCACGGGCGTTGCGCCCGGCCATGATCACGCTGATGGTATAGGCAGCTTGGGGACTGAGACCGGCCATCACGTTGGCGGCTGCGTCGGGCGGCATACGGGATAGAAAACCAGCCGCAAATACAGCGTCCATCGTCTCGAACAAAGCGGCGGCATCCTTGGGTTTCATGCTCTGATAAACGTCGGTCAGTTGCGTCAGATCGGTTTCGGCGGCCTTTTCGGCAATCGCCACCGTTTCGCGCAGGGCTTCTTCGGCCTCTTGCAACATGGTCAGACGGGTTTCGATAGCCTCATCCGCGATGTCCAAAGCCCGCTCTCGGTCGATTATTGTATTCTCGCGCCGGTTCAGTTCGTCCTCACGACGCAGCAATTCTGTCAGCAAAACCTGCAGATCGGCTGCGCTGGCCTCTGGATTCTCAGCGCCGTCCAGGGCGGTCATTTCGGGATCAGCCCCGCGGGCCAGAGCTGGACCGGCTTCAAGCCCGATCCGAATGACTGCAGAGCCGACCATCAGCAATGAGATGACCGTCAGAACACCCCCGCGGGTGCGTTGGGCTGGCGGTTTGGTTTTGCTTCGGATCATTACGCCGCTCCGCCTGATGTTGCGGCGTGTCGGAAGAACATGAGCCCTTCGGGTTTTTTTACCGGTGGCGCGGGTGTGTCCTCTGCGGCCTCAGCAGGTGGATCGGATTCTTCCTTGGGCGCCTCGACTGCCGGTGCAGGTGTGTGCTTTGGCGTGTCCGAAATCTCATCCGCCCTGCCTTCATCTGACCGATCAACCGGGTGATCCTCATGCGTTTCGGGTTCTGACGGATCGTCTTGCACAACATCATGCATCGAAGCCATCATCAGCTCCAATCGCTGTGCAACGGTTTCCGCTCGCTCGGTCAATGCCTGCAACGCGACCCCCGAATCGTCAGAAGCCTGGCGCGCGCTATCCAGAGAATTGCGTAATTCCTCGGCCTGAGTGGACAGAACAGAAACCGCACCGCCCACGCCTTTTTCCAGATCGGTAAATCGTTTCAGACGCCGCGAAAGGACGAAACAATACAACCCCGCGCCAAGCGCACCTGCCACCAGCAGAATATCGGCAATCAGCTCCACCTTCGCCTCCTAGTTCAACACAAATTCCATCACCAAAACGTCGCGTACGCGGCCTTCGCCCACGACGATTTCGATGCGTCGCAGCAAGTGCCCGCGTATCCTCATCAAAGCCAAAGAGTCTTCGAGATCGGTTAATTCCACCGCCCGCAGATAGCTGTTCAGAACATCCATGATTCGGGGCTGCATCTTTTCAACTTCGGCGGCATGGCCCGCATTCACCTCAAGCTGTGCATGAAATTTCAGATGACGCGATTCATCTGTTCTGACCGATAGGATCACCGGCGGAAGATCGACAAATTTCACATCGGGAAGGGCTGTTACAGAAATCTCGTCGCCCTTCGCTTCCGTTTCTTTCGCCTTCTCACCAACCCCAATGGGCAACAGGCCGGACGCGGTCACGAAATAGCCCCCCGCACCACCCGCGATGGCCAGAATCAGGCCAACCAACAGGCCCTTTTTTCCTGACTTCTTAGGGGCTTCTGCCTCATCTGCGGTTGCGTCGGTCATGCCATCCTCATCTATTTGTTCGGCAACCGTCATAACCCCTCAGGGACTAACCGATTGTTAAGGGCAATCGTCCAAACAAGGGCAGAGCCGCACAGAATGTCGGTGAGTCGGAGGTGAGCGTGCAGCAGATCGGAACTGTCTGGGCAAGTTTGGACAGGCGTAAACAAATTGTCGTAGCTGGTGCGGTTGCACTGGTGTTTCTAGGTGTGCTCGCGATGTCGCGACTTGTGACAGCACCGTCGATGAACCTGCTTTATGCCGGGCTCGAAAGCGGGGCGGCTGGCGATATCGTGCGGTCGCTGGATCAGCGCGGTGTTGCCTACGAGATACGCGGTGGCTCGATCTACGTCCCGGGTGCGCAGCGGGATGAGCTGCGCATGACCTTGGCCAGCGAAGGTCTGCCTGCAAACGGCAATCGGGGATACGAATTGCTCGATACCCTCAGCGGCTTTGGCACTACCTCGCAGATGTTTGATGCCGCGTATTGGCGTGCAAAAGAAGGTGAACTGGCGCGTACGATCGTTGGCAGCCCGCATGTCAGCCAGGCACGGGTCCATATTGCCAATGGCTCGGCCAACCCATTTCAGCGCAGCGTGGCACCGACTGCGTCGGTTTATCTGGTGCCCTCGGGCGCGCAGATAACGGGCGATCAGGCTAAGGCGATCCGGTTTCTGGTGGCCTCAGCCATAAGCGGGCTGGCGCCGGAAAATGTCACCGTTGTGGATTCAAACGGTGCCGTGATTGGGGTGCAAGATACGGCTGTGGCCGCGGATACCGCAGATGACAAGGCACGCCAACTGCGCGAAAAAGTCTTGAGGCTGGTTGAAGCTCGGGTCGGCACGGGTAACGCGGTGGTCGAAGTCAGCGTCGACACCGTGACCGAAACGGAATCGATTCGTGAGCGGCGTTTTGATCCAAAGGGTCGTGTTGCAATCAGCACCGATGTTGAAGAGCGATCCGATAGCGCGCGCAATCAATCGGCGGATGTCACCGTGGCCTCGAACCTGCCTGATGGGGATGGGGCCGGCGGCGACGAATCCAACTCAAACGCCACACAGACCCGCGAGCGGGTAAATTACGAGGTTTCCGAGACCGAGCTTGAAGTGCACCGCGCACCCGGAGCGATCAAACGCCTGACAGTTGCTGTTCTGGTCAACGGCGCGCGAACCGTGGGTGCAGATGGTGTCGAGAGTTTTGAACCCATGCCGCAATCCGAGCTGGATGCGCTTGAGGAACTTGTTGCCTCGGCGGTTGGTTTTAATGCTGTGCGCGGCGATGTGATCACTCTGAAATCGCTCGATCTACCTGTGGTCGAACCACAGGGCACACTGGTATCGGCGTCGATCTGGCAGAAGATCCATTTGGATGTCATGTCGCTGATCCAGATGGCGGTTCTTGCGCTGGTATCCCTTGTATTGGGTCTGTTTGTCATCCGTCCGATCCTGATGAAGTCCGCCGTACCGGCGCTACTGCCAGCGGGCGTACCGACTGATGCTGATCCCGCGGCCTATCTCACAGGGGAGATTGCCAGCGCAGACACGCAGGACTTTGCGCCTCTTCCGGATCCGGCACTGCCGAACGTCCCGGCGCTTGCCAATACGCGCGGTGAAGATCCGGTCGACCGTTTGCGCGCCATGATCGGCGACAAGCAGGAAGAAACGGTCGAAATCCTGCGCAGCTGGCTTGAAGAAGGCGAGGAGAAGGTGTGATGTCGATCGCTCATCTCCTGGAAGATTTCACCGCTCCGGCAGCGGGTGTTGCGGTCCATCTCATGGATGAGGACGCGTTGGAAGAACAACGTCTTGCCGCGTTTGAACAAGGCTATGGCGCAGGCTGGGAGGATGCGGTTCAGGCACAGGAGCAGGGCGGGGCACAGCTTAGCTCTGATCTGTCTGCAACACTGTCCGATCTGTCGTTCACCTATCAGGAAGCTTTGACCCGCATGACATTGTCACTGGAGCCTATGTTCCAGAGCTTAGTTCAAGTTGTTTTGCCTGAGACCGTCGAGCGCAGTTTCGCCACTCGGATGGCCGAGCAGTTAAGCGAAATGGCGCGCGAGCAGATCGGGCAACCGATGCAACTCACTGTTCCGGTCGGAACGGCAGAGCAGGTCGAAGCAATCCTGCCGCCTGAATTCTCGCCGCGCCCACATGTGTCCGAGGACCCGTCCTTAGAACCCGGGCAAGCGCGTTTGCAGGTCGGAACGGCACAGCGCGAGGTGGATTGCGCCGCGCTGCTTTCGTCTATCGCTACAGCGTTTGACGCATATCTGTTTGAAGCAAAAGAGGCATTGTCAAATGAGTGACCCCCAACCCACAAAACCCGAAAGACCCAACCCGTTTGAGGCGGTTCCGATTGAGGTCACCGTATCGGTCGGACGGGCGCGGCCGCTGATCCGTGATCTGCTGAACATGGGCGAAAATGCCGTTCTCACGCTGGATAAGCGGATCGAGGATCCTGTTGATCTCTATGTCGGGGATCAGTTGGTTGCCCGCGGCCTGTTGGAAGAGATGGAAGGGGATCAGGCCGGACAACTGGCCGTGCGGCTTACTGAGATCTCGGATCTGCAAAACGGGATCGGATGATGCGCCACCTGTTCTGGCTGGCTCTGTTGCTGGCCATACCCTCAAGTGGGGCAGCGCAGGAATTGTCGCTGTCCTTGGGCGAGGGCGGATCGATCTCGGCCCGAACGATCCAACTGATCCTGCTGATCACTGTGCTGAGCCTGGCACCGGGTCTGGCGATCATGATCACCTGTTTTCCGTTCCTGATCACGGTACTCGCGATCCTGCGGCAAGGGATCGGGCTGCAGCAATCGCCACCCAACATGCTGATTGTCAGTCTGGCGCTGTTCTTGACCTACTTCATCATGGAACCCGTTTTTACCGAAGCGTGGGAGGCGGGGATTCAGCCAATGGTCGAAGAAACGCTCGACGTAGAGCCCGCGCTTGAGCGCGCATTAGAGCCATTTCGCGGTTTCATGGCGGCGCGTCTGGATGCTGATACGTTTCAGGCCATGGCGGCGTTGCGCCCGGATGGCGCAGAGATGCAATTGTCGCCTCAGACACCACTGTCTGTTCTGATGCCCTCATTCATGCTGTCAGAGATTGCGCGCGCGTTTCAGATCGGGTTTCTGATTTTTCTGCCATTCCTGATCATCGATCTTGTCGTTGCGGCGGTGCTGATGTCGATGGGGATGATGATGGTGCCCCCGGCAACGGTTTCATTGCCGTTCAAGCTCGCGTTCTTTGTGATCGCGGATGGTTGGGCGTTGATCGCCAGCGCGCTTGTGCGCAGCTATGTGCCCTGACGCTATTGCCGGGTGATCTGAAGTCGGGCGCGCAATCCCTGTTCTCCGGCTTCAAAGCTCAGCGTCCCGCCATGCTGCTCGGCGACGGTGCTGGCGATGGTCAGGCCCAATCCGAACCCATCCGATGATCCGATGTTTGATCCGCGCTGAAACGGGGCCAGCAGAGCCTCGATATCTTGAACTGAAATGTCTGTGCCCTTGTCCTCGACAATGATCGTGGCAGTTTGGGCATCGGTTTCCAGCGCAACTTCGGCACGGCGACCGTATTTCAACGCATTGTCGATCAGGTTCGTCAGCGCGCGTTTCAAGGAAATCGGGCGACCCATCACCAGAATGCGCCGTGTTTCCGGTAGCGACCCATGCCCACGGCGCGACATGAAGACAGAAGGCGCGCCTTCGACGGCCACCGGTTCAATCTCCTTAAGGGATACGGGCCGATCCATGTCCTGATAGTCGGCCACCAGCGACTCGACCAACGAGGTCAGGGAGATCTGGCGCGGCTCCTCGACGCTTAGTTCCGATCGCGTATAGGTCAGCACGCTTTCGATCATGCCAGTCATCTGGTCCACATCAGCCTCTAGCTTCTCGCGCAGCTCGTCGTCCGCAATCAGCGCTGCGCGTAGTCGGACGCGGGTGGCGGGCGTACCCAGATCGTGGCTGACGCCCGATAATACAATGGCGCGTTTCTCAAGCTGTGCACGCTCAGCATCCAGGTGGTCATTCACAGCGGCAACAATATCGCGCAGCTCTTCCGGCCCGTCCGCATCATAGCTTTGTGGCCCTCCGCGCCGCTTGCGGTCGCCAAGGGCCTGCGCAAACCGTGTGAAACTGTCCGAGACATTTCCGACCGAAGTCAGCAATACGGCCAGTGCGACAACACCCAGCAATATCGCGGGCAGGCGCAGATCAACCGGCGCGGCCTTGCAGCCCCAGATTTCAGTGCCATCGACCTGCTGCCAGACCCCGCGCCCGAATTGCGCGATCAGGATCGGCTCGCTGCAATAGGTCGCCAGCAGGCGGGTCAGGTTGCCCATCTTTTCGGGGCCGGTTTGATCGCTGCCCGACACAATGTCTGAGACCGGATAAACCAATTGATCCGACAACACCGCCAACGTTAGTTCGCGTCCGCTTAAAGGCGATGAACTGTCGGTCAGAATCGACAGATTGGTGACAAAGCTGCGGCCTGAGAAGCCGGGAATTTGCTGGAAATCCCCGCTATCCGCCAGCGTGGCGGCCGAGGCAGGCAAGGGGGAAATAGACAGGCCGGGTGGCGGCGCCATACCCGTTCGCAGATCTTCATAAACCGTGAATCCAGCAACAAAGGCGTTGGTTAAATACCGGTTCCACGCCTGAGCTGATGCGAACCACATCCCGGCGGCGACCAGCCCGGCCGCAAAGGCGGACAGGGTCCAGACCCATCCAAAACTGCGCAACCGCAGGGTCATGCGTCCTCGTCCACCGTGACATTGGCGGTAAAGAGATATCCGACCCCACGTTCGGTGCGCAGCATCTGCGGTTCTTTTGGATTGGCTTCGATTTTCGACCGTAGCCGCCCCACCAGCATGTCAATCGCGCGGCCTTGCGCCTCGGGCTTGTCGGCCTCACCGGTGACATCCAGTGCGGCAGCGATCTCATCCCGGGTCAGCGGGATATGCGGGTTGGCGAGCAGCACTTTCAACAGGGCGGTTTCGCGTTGCGACAGCGAAACCAGATAGCCCTCGGGCGAATGCACCTCGTCCCGTTTGCCGTCAAAGACCCACCCGTCAAAGTGAAAGGTGCGGGTGCGGCGGCGGTAAGCCAACGAAGGGGTGCGTTGCGCCCGCTGCATTACCGCACGGACCCGGGCCAGCAAAAGCTGCGGGTTGAACGGCTTGGCAATGTAATCATCCGCACCAACCTCATAACCCGCCATACGCTGATGATCCGCCGACAGGGCCGAAACCAGAATGATCGGTACATCCTGCTCGGCTCGCAACCGTGCGCAAATCTCAACGCCATTCTCATCGCCCAGCATCACGTCCAGCAGGATCAGATCGATCCGGCCCGAGGTCAGATGCGTGCGAATTTCATGTTCGGAACAGGCGGGCAGCGCGATATACCCGTTCTGCTGAAAGAACTGGGTCATCATCGACCGCATCTCTGAATCGTCGTCCACCACCAAGAGCCGGGGAATGCCCACTCTGATTCTCCTCCTCATTTTCCTCCGCGTTCGCCAATTGTAACGAATGGAAACGGATTCAAGCCCAACGTAACACGGGGTAACAAAAGCGGTGAAAATTTCCAGCTTGTCAGGGTTTTGCTTGGGATTTCGCGTTGCCAGGCGACAATCTGTTAGCGCTATATCGAGCATCGCCGCCTAATGGGTGGCACAGAGTTCTCAGGGAGGAGACCAAAAAATGAAGCGTTTTGCATTTGCCACTGTGTCGGGTCTGGCCATTGTCGCCGGATCGGCTGTTGTGGCCGAACCACAGGCTGAGGTTCTGCATTGGTGGACGTCGGGTGGCGAGGCGAAATCGGTCGCGGTATTGCAGGAAGAGTTTGCCTCGAACGGCGGCACCTGGACCGATATGCCGGTCGCGGGCGGTGGCGGTGATGCGGCGATGACCGCGCTGCGCGCTCGCGTTCTGGCGGGCAACGCGCCGACTGCTGTTCAGTTGAAAGGCCCTGCCATTCAGGAATGGTACGAAGAAGGCGTTCTCGCTGACATCTCATCAGTGGCCGAGGCCGAAGGCTGGGCGGACGTTCTGCCTGCTTCAATCGCTGGCCACATGCAGTGCGAAGGCACATGGTGTGCGGCACCTGTGAACGTGCACCGCGTGGACTGGATTTGGGCCAATGCGGATGTTCTGGCCGCCAACGGCATCGAGATGCCGACCACTTGGGACGAATTCAACGCCGCCGCTGACAAGCTGCAGGCCGCCGGTGTGATCCCGCTGGCCCATGGTGGTCAGGCATGGCAGGACGCAACTGTATTCGAGACCGTGGTTCTGGGCATTGGTGGACCTGAGTTCTTCCAGAAAGCGCTGGTTGATCTGGACCCCGAAGCGCTGACCTCGGATACGATGGTTCAAGTCTTTGACCAGATGCGCACCCTGCGTGGCTATGTGGACGAGAACTTCTCGGGCCGCGACTGGAACTTGGCCACCGCGATGGTCATGAACGGTGAGGCGGCGTTCCAGATCATGGGCGACTGGGCCAAGGGCGAATTCCTGGCTGCAGGCAAGAAGCCCGGCGAAGATTTTCTGTGCGCCTCGACCCCCGGTGACGGATATCTGTACAACGTCGATAGCTTTGCCATGTTCGATGTGGAAGGTGACGATAAGAAAGCCGGTCAGGACCTTCTGGCCAAGCTGATCGTCGCGCCGAACTTCCAGAAAGTGTTCAACCTGAACAAAGGTTCGATCCCTGCCCGGACCGATGTAGGTCTGGAAGATTTTGACATCTGCGCCAACCTGTCGGCCGAAGATATGGGCTCGACCTCGGCAGGTGGCTCGCTCCTGCCGTCTTACGCTCATGGCATGGCACTGCGCGGTGCGCAGTCTGGTGCGATCACTGATGTTGTGACCGCGCATTTCAACTCGGATATGTCGTCAGCTGACGCAGTTCAGCAACTGTCGGCCGCAGTGGCAAACAGCTACTGATCCAAATCGCTCTGCCCCCTATAGTGAGGGGCAGAGCACCTTTCCCCGGAGGCTAAAATGTCCGAATGGCTGGAAAACCACCTGCCCAAGGTGGTGCTGGCACCGTCGTTCATCGCCGTATTGATCTTTGTCTACGGATTTATCGGATGGACCGCATGGGTGTCGCTGACCCGATCGAAACTACTACCGAAATACGAGATCAAAGGTTTCATTCAATATGAACGCCTGTTCGAGTCCCCCCGCTGGGACACGGCAATCAATAACCTTTACATCTTTGGCGCGCTGTTCATCGTGATCGCGATGGTGCTGGGCTTGTTGCTGGCCATCCTGCTGGATCAGAAGATCCGCGTCGAAGGGGCCATTCGCACGATCTACCTTTACCCCATGGCGCTGTCGATGATTGTGACCGGCACGGCGTGGAAGTGGATTTTGAACCCAGGTTTGGGCATTGAATCCATGGTGCAAGGCTGGGGCTTCACAAATTTCGAATTCGATTGGCTGGTGAACCCTGATTACGCCATCTACACCATCGTGATGGCCGCGATCTGGCAAAGCTCGGGCTTCGTCATGGCGCTGTTTCTGGCCGGTTTGAGGTCGGTTGATGGTGAGATTATCAAGGCCGCGCAGGTGGATGGTATCCCCACATGGCGCATCTATACTGCGATCATCATCCCTTCGATGGCCCCGATCTTTCTGTCAGCCTTCATCGTGTTGGCGCATCTCGCGATCAAAAGCTTTGACCTTGTCATCGCCCTGACGGGTGGCGGTCCGGGCTACGCGACCGATCTGCCAGCGACCTACATGTACGCCATGGCGTTTTCGCGCGGCGATATTGGTCAGGCGGCTTCATCCGCGATGATCATGATGCTGGTCGTCTTTGCCATCGTGGTTCCCTATCTTTACTCAGAGCTGAGGGCGAAAAATGACTGATCTGTCGATGCCCCAAACCGAAACCCGCACCCAGAGCGCCACTGGCAAGATTGCCCTGCGTTGGCTGCTTTATGTCCTGCTGGGCCTCTTCGCGCTGTATTACCTGATGCCGCTGTTCGTGATGTTGACCACATCGCTGAAGAGCCTTGAGGAAATCCGTACTGGCTCGCTGATCTCACTGCCACGCGAAGTCAGCTTCGATGCCTGGAAAACCGCGTGGTCCGGCGCTTGCACCGGTATCCAGTGCGAAGGGCTGCGACCTTACTTCTGGAACTCGGTTCTGATCGCGGTGCCTGCGGTGGCGATCTCGACCCTGTTGGGTGCGCTGAATGGCTATGTCGTGGCGCAATGGCGGTTCAAAGGGGCCAACATCATCTTCTCGTTGATGCTGTTTGGCTGCTTCATCCCGTTCCAGGTTGTTCTGCTGCCGATGGCGCGTCTGCTGGGCATGATGGGCATTGCAGGCACCATTCCGGGCCTGATCTTCGTCCACGTGATCTACGGGTTGGGCTTCACCACGCTGTTCTTCCGCAACTATTATGTCACCATTCCGTCCGAGCTGACCAAGGCAGCGCGCGTTGATGGGGCAGGGTTCATGCGGATCTTCTGGTCGATCTTCCTGCCGCTGTCGCTGCCCATCATCGTGGTGACTGTGATCTGGCAGTTCACGCAAATCTGGAACGACTTCCTGTTTGGCGTATCGTTCAGCCAGGCGGGGACACAGCCCGTGACCGTGGCGCTCAACAACATCGTAAACTCCACCACCGGCGTCAAAGAATACAACGTCGACATGGCTGCCGCGATCATCGCGGGCCTGCCGACGCTGCTCGTCTATGTCGTTGCCGGTAAGTATTTCATCCGCGGCCTGACCGCTGGCTCAGTGAAGGGATAAGACCCATGGCTCCCATCCTTGATATCAACAATCTGTACAAGAATTACGGCGCGACCGAGATTCTGAAAGACATCAACATCTCGATCGAACCGGGCGACTTCCTGGTGCTGGTTGGCCCCTCGGGCTGCGGTAAGTCCACCCTGCTGAACTGCATTGCAGGGCTTGAGGAGATCACCGGCGGCACCTTGTCCATCGGCGGTAATGACATGACTCACGTCAGCCCCAAGGACCGCGACATCGCGATG
Source organism: Ruegeria sp. CE9 (assembly GCF_056537425.1). Taxonomy (NCBI): domain Bacteria; kingdom Pseudomonadati; phylum Pseudomonadota; class Alphaproteobacteria; order Rhodobacterales; family Roseobacteraceae; genus Ruegeria; species Ruegeria sp. CE9. The sequence goes on from NZ_JBQFRO010000008.1 coordinate 93,191, forward strand.
GTGTTCCAGTCTTATGCATTGTACCCGACCATGTCGGTGGCCAAGAACATCACATTCGGCATGAAAGTGCGTGGGGTCGATCAGGCCACGCAGGAGGCCAAGCTGAAAGAGGTCGCGTCGCTGCTGCAGATCGAACCGCTGTTGAATCGCCGCCCCAGCCAACTCTCGGGCGGTCAGCGTCAGCGCGTGGCGATGGGCCGGGCGCTGGTGCGCGATCCCAAGCTGTTCCTGTTCGATGAACCGCTGTCGAACCTTGACGCCAAGCTGCGGGTCGAAATGCGGACCGAGATCAAGAAGCTGCACCAGACGCTGGATGCATCGATTGTCTACGTCACCCACGATCAGATCGAGGCGATGACGCTGGCCACCAAGATCGTTGTGCTGAAAGGCGGGATCGTACAGCAGATCGGAACTCCGGCCGAAATCTACAACAACCCGGCCAACCTGTTCGTGGCCGACTTCATGGGCTCTCCGGCGATGAATCTGATCCCGGCGCAGGCGTCGAACAACGGATCGGGGACGCAGATTTCAATCGCGCGGGAAACCGGGGATACGCTGGTCTTAACCGATGCGCGCGCGCCGGAACTGCCGCAGGATGTGATCCTAGGTCTGCGCCCGGAAGACATCGCCGAAGCCGGTTTCCGCGCCGGTGCGGGCGTGCAAGAGGCCGCCTGTATGGTCGATATGGTCGAACCCGCGGGGGCCGATACCTACGTGGTCTCGGAACTCGGCGGCAAACAGGTCACGGCGCGCCTGCATGCCGAAACCAGCGCGCAGGCGGGCCAGATGCTGAACCTCGCCTTTGACATGAGCAAGGTGTCTTACTTTGCCAAGGAAACGGGTGAACGGCTGAACTAAAGCCGCAGCACATCAAACGTGGTCGGTTTTGGCCGGTCACTTTGAAATGTGCTAAACTTCGGACATAGCGATGGGAGGCGCGCTATGTCCGATCCATACTCCGATCTTGCTGGCCAAGACATCTCGATTCAGGAACGTATCGCTGAGGCGATGGAAGCCCGGTGTCTGGAACCGGCGCAAAAAGAAATCCGAGAGGCTTACCTAAGCGAGCTGAGTGTCCCGAATGGGGGTTTCGCGGTTGAGTTGGGCTCTGGCACCGGCCACGTCACGCTTGAGCTGTTGTCGGTCGCCGGTGTGGAGCGCGCGCTGGGCATAGAGCCTTCGCCGGTCATGGTCGAACGTGCCCGCAACAGCTTTGCAAACGAAGGTGCCCTCGTTTTTGAGACCGGTGATGCCAAGGCGACCGGCCTTGAAGACAACTCGGTAGACCTTGTTCTGGCGCACACCCTATTGTGCCATGTACCGGGTGCTGAAGATGTTATTTCCGAGGCGTTTCGGATACTGAAACCCGGTGGGATATTTGCGATTTGCGATGGGGATTATGACACCGCCACCGCACAGATCGCCGATTTTGATCCTTTGGATCAGCTTGTCCGATTCATGATCAATCAGAACGTCACCAACCTTTGGATCATGCGTCAGATCGGCGGATTGCTGACGCAGGCCGGGTTTGAACTGGGCCGTCGCCGGGGGCACGGCTATGTGGCCGAGGGCGAGGCGACTTACTTCCTCACCGTCATTGACCGGGGTGCGGACCGAATGGCGGAAACTGGGTTGCTACATCCCGAAACGGCGCAGGCGCTGAAATCCGAGGCCCGGGCGCGTGTTTCAGCAAATACGTTTTTTGGCTACATGTCCTATGTCAGTCAGATCGCGCAAAAGCCTGCCCCTGAATAAGAAAGCCACCGCGCGGACGGGCCGGGCGATGGCTGGTTTGGGTTAGAAACTTTGCTTACCCTGTCTTACCCAGATCCTTGATCAGACGGTTCAGATCGCCGCCGCGCGCATCCAGCATGGCGCCGATTTCGGTGCGTTCGGTCAGCAGCAGGTTCACGCCTTCGATGAACATGTTGTAGAACTTGCCGCGCCCCGATTTGTCAGACACAAGGAAGGTTACTTCGAACGGGGAAGAGCCACGCAGTTTGACCGAGGTTCTGACCTCGTAGCCTGTCTTGATTTTACGGGCATCGCGCACGGTGACTTCTCCGCCGATGAACTCGCGGAATCGGCGACCGTATTTGCGCGAGATATAGCCCTCGAACGCCTTGGTGAACTGACGCAATTGCGCCGAGGATGCTGTGCGGGCATCCGCCCCCAGTGCATAGCGGGCCATGATTGGCACATCACCGTATTGCACGAAAATCTTCTGGAAATCGCGCAGCATGGCGTTCTCGGATTTGCCCGAGTCGATGATGCGCGTGATATCCGCAACCACGCTGTTGACCAGTTGCTTGGCCTGTGCTTCGGTCAGCGCAAAGGCGGGCAGAGGCAATGCGGCAACTGTCATCCCGGTCAGGGCAGTGGCCACAAAACGACGTCGGTTCAACAGGTTATTCAGCATAGGGGTCCTCATACGGGTCAAGATAGGGGTCTCTGACAGGGTCGGTCCCGGTGGTGGCGTAGGGATCGTCATACAGACCCAGATAGGCGTCCTCATCATCCCTTGCCAGTTCAAAGCGGCGGTTTTGCAAATAGATCGTGCGCGCCTGCGCGTAACTGTCTGCACTTTCATACAGAATCGAATCAACCGTGTCCGAGAACCTTCCGCGATCCCCCATGCGCCGCACGACTTCGGCATAGACACCGATATTGTCGACCGGGCGGGTCGGGCTAAAGTTGATCGGGTTCGAGAACAGGTTGACCACAACGCCAACCGCATCGCGCGCGGTTGACGGACCGTAGAAGGGTAGTTCCACATAGGCACCTTCGCCCACGCCCCAGACATGCAGCGTTTCACCGAAATCGGTATCTACAGGCGGCAGGTTCAGCTCATCCGCTGGGGCGGACAGGCCAAAGCCACCCACGGTCGAGTTGATCAGAAAGCGCAGCAGCGCATTGCCGGACTGTTTCAGATTGCCTTGCAGCAGATAATCCAGCGCCTGCCCGGGCATCGTCAGGTTTTCGGCAAAGTGATTAAAACTGGTGACCATGGGATCGGGCACGATCTTCACATAGCCTTTCGAGGCCGGCCGGAACAAGAAACGGTCCACGCCCAGATTGAACTTGTGAATGCCGCGGTTGGTCCCTTCATAGGGGTCAAAAATCTCACCCCGTGCCGCTGCGTCCTGAGGCTGTGTCGCGCAGGCCGACAAAACCGACATGAGGGCTAGAATGATCAGGTGCTTCAGGCGGATGTAGCGTGGCACTGTCTTCGTTACTCCGAAAATCGCCCGGTGGTGTGCCGAGCCTTCAATCAATACGGCCGTTACGCTCATGGTGGCGCAATTGGTCTCACATATAGGTTTCGCGCAGAATATGAAACAACAACTCGCGTTTATCTCATCCAGTGGGATGCCGTAAAGTGGCTGGAATTCAACACTTCCTGAATAAGAGGAGACCTGCCCAGTTCGCAGGCAATGGGAAAAATACCGCTTTCCCGCTTTCCGAAACCTGCGTTCCCGGTTAGCGTCCGCGCGGAATCACTATGAGATAAGGATCAACCACATGAGCATCGCAGCAAAACTGGACAGCCTGGGTGTCAGCCTGCCGGACGCGCCTGCGCCCGCAGCGAACTACGTTCCTTTCGTGCGCATTGGCAATATCGTCTATGTCTCGGGCCAGATTTCCAAGGCGGATGATCTGATTACCGGTAAGCTAGGCGATGACATGGATGTCGAGGCGGGCGCGGCTGCGGCCAAGGTCTGCGCCATCAACCTGCTGGCTCAGGTCAAGGCGGCCTGTGGTGGCGATATCGACAAGCTGGTACGTGTGATCAAGCTGACCGGTTTTGTGAACTCGACCGCTGATTTCACCGCGCAGCCGCAGGTGATTAACGGGGCTTCGGATTTTCTGGTCGAGGCGCTGGGCGACGCCGGTCGTCACTCGCGTTCAGCCGTCAGCGCAGCCTCGCTGCCGCTGGGTGTCGCGGTCGAAATCGAAGGCATCTTCGAGGTTCAATGACGCCCTCGCTGCCTTCTGCATTTCTGCAACGCCCGATAGCACATCGGGCGTTGCATGATGTCGCCTATCAGCGGCCCGAGAACAGCATGGCCGCCATCCGCGCTGCGATAGAGGCCGGTTACGGGATCGAGGTTGATCTGCAGCGCACCCGCGACAACCGCGCCATGGTGTTTCATGACTATGACATGACCCGCCTGACCGGGCAGCCCGGCCCGATCCAACAGATCACGGCGGCGCAGGCGCAGGTTCGGCCATTGCTGAATTCTGACGGCGAAGGCATCCCCTTGCTGTCAGAGGTGCTGGACCTTGTTGCTGGCCGCGTGCCTCTCCTGATCGAATTGAAGGATCAGGATGGGGCAATGGGTCCTGATATTGGTCCATTGGAAGTGGATGTCGTTGACGTGTTGAAAGACTATGACGGACCGGTCGCGTTGATGTCGTTCAATCCGCATGCGGTTGCAGAGCTTGCGCGCCTTGCGCCACATCTTCCACGCGGTCTTGTCACCAGTTCTTACGATCCCAAGGTCGAGCTTCTGCCCCAAGCCGTTTGCGATCATCTGCGCAATATTCCAGATTTCGATCGTGTTGGCGCAAGTTTCATCAGCCACGAAGCCTCTGATCTTGATCGCCCTCGGGTCGCTGAGCTTAAGGCGCAGGGTGTGCCGATCCTGTGCTGGACCATCCGCTCGCACAAAGAAGAGGCCGAGGCGCGCAGGGTTGCCGATAATGTGACCTTCGAAGGCTATCTGGCCGAACATCCCGCTTGATCCCGCTGCGCGCGATCACAGATAAAGGAACAGCGCGGAGGGCACATGGATCAGGCACAGATTGAGGTTCGGGTTCTATCAACGCTCTCGCAGATTTCCGCGGGCGATTGGGACAGTTGCGCCTGCCCCGAGGCGTCAGATGGCGCCCGCCCGCTTGATCCGTTCACAACGTATCGGTTTTTGCTGGCTTTGGAAGAAAGCGGCTCGGTCGGGCCTGGAACTGGCTGGCAACCGCAATATCTGACGGCCTATCTGGATGGGATGCTGATCGCGGCGGCACCGATGTATGCCAAATCGCATTCTCAGGGCGAATATATCTTCGATCACAGCTGGGCTCATGCCTACGAAAGCGCAGGCGGGCGGTATTATCCCAAGCTGCAAATTGCGGTGCCCTTTACACCTGCAACCGGTCGGCGGTTTTTGGTGCGACCTGGCTATAACGCGGTTGGCATCTCAGCTTTGGTGCAAGGAGCGGTGCAACTGGCTGCCGAGAACCGGATTTCTTCCCTGCACGCCACTTTCTGCACCGAAGCCGAGGCGCTAGCAGGGGAACAGATGGGCCTGATGGTGCGTCACTCGCAGCAATTTCATTGGCTGAATGACGATTACACCGACTTTGGCGAGTTTCTGGCCGCGCTGTCCTCGCGCAAACGCAAGAATATCAAAAAAGAACGCGCGCAGGCCTGCGATTTCGGCGGGCAGATTCGCACCATCACCGGCGATGATCTGCGGCCCGAACATTGGGATGCCTTTTGGCGGTTCTATCAGGATACCGGCGCGCGGAAATGGGGCTCACCTTATCTGACGCGGCAATTCTTTGATATCGCTCAGGAAACCATGACAGATGACATCGCTCTGGTGCTGGCGGAACGCAACGGATACCCCATCGCAGGGGCGTTGAACTTCATCGGGCGGGAAACGCTCTTTGGCCGCTACTGGGGCTGTGTCGAGCATCACCCCTGCCTGCATTTCGAACTGTGCTATTATAGGGCGATCGACTTTGCCATTGCAGAAGGCCTGGCCCGGGTTGAGGCCGGTGCACAGGGCGAGCACAAGCTGGCGCGCGGCTATCTGCCAACGCGCACGCATAGCTTGCATTGGGTTGGCGATCCGGGTTTTGCTGATGCGGTTCAGAAATATCTGGACGCCGAGTCCCACGCAGTGGGAGAAGAGATCGAGATTCTGACGGATTATGGCCCGTTCAGGAAATCGAACCCGGAGGAACAGCAATGACCGAACTTCTGTCAACCGAGACCCGCGGCCCGCTGCTGGACCCGCTGTTCAGAAATGGCTGGACCATGGTTGAGGACCGCGATGCGATCACCAAGACCTTCATCTTCGACAATTTTGTTGCCGCCTTCGGCTGGATGACGCAGGTGGCGATCTGGGCCGAGAAATGGAACCACCACCCCGAGTGGTCGAATGTCTACCGCACGGTCGAGGTGGTGTTGTCGACTCATGATGTTGGCGGTCTGTCTGCACAGGATGCTAAGCTGGCCCGCAAGATGGATAGCCTGTTAGCGGTTGTCGGGTGATCCTATGCCACCGGCCAGCAATGTTGCTGTTCCCAGCTGCTTGAACTCGGCTGGGGTGATCGTGCCATCGCTGACATTGATATTGCCCGGAATCCTGATGGTTCGGGTTCCGACGGACCGCACGCTGCGGGCCGCCGGGTTAATTTCGAGGCACCGATTTTCATAGCAGGTCAGACCGGCGGTATTGATCTGAATCTGCATCTGCCCGTCAGGGCCTGTCACCACCGGAGCTTGCGGTACGTCACATGCGGCCAACACCGCCAAACTGCCAAGGCAAATCCATTTCTTCATGACGCGCTCCTGCCAACGGGGTTGGCGCTCAGTCTAATTGACCATTGCCATCCTGATCTGCGGCTTCGAAATCACTTTGCATCTGGGCGGCATACTCTGCCTTGGAAATAAGGCTATCGCCGTTCCGGTCAACAGCCTGAAACTGCTTGATATCCAAAAACGGCTTGGCTTCGCTCAGGCCCAGAGTGCCGTTTTTATCCTCATCCATCGCCTGAAACGCATAATCCGAGAAGGCGTTGAATTCATCCTTGGACAAGAAGCCATCATTGTTGGTGTCGATATTGTTCAGCTCGGCCTCATGCAGTTCCTTGACGCTCTCGGCATTCGCGGCTCCGGTCATCATGAGGGCGACGGCGACAATCAATACTCGTTTCATCTCTGGTCTCCTCAGCATGCGTAACGTTCGCCAGACACACCACCGGCAGCAGCGCCCGCTGCGGTCAGAATGGTCTTGCCCGAACCACCACCAAATTGATTGCCGATCACCCCGCCGATCAGCGCACCGCCAATGGTGCCGCTCAGGCAAGCGATCTCGTGCTGCCGTGCCGCTTGTTGCTGGGGGGTGGGGGCAGGGCCGCAGGCTGAGAGGGCGCCGGCGCTGCCAAGAAACAAAGTGATTAATTTCAGTCGCATCAATGAACTCCCACGTTGTATGGGCCAAGTATTGGCACATCGGGACGTTGCATCAAGTTAAATGCGCTTCATGTGGCCCCGACGGTGCCGGGGCCTGCAATGATCAGATGGATTCAAGCAGCCCTTCACCGGCCGAGATTTCGCAGGCACCGGGGCTTTCTTCCAGATTCAGCGCTGTGACCTTGCCGTCTTCAACCAACATCGCATAGCGCTTGGACCGTGCAATCAGCCCAGCGGGCGGGGCGTCGAAATCCATGCCAATGGCCTTGGTGAATTCGGATGCCGCATCAGCCAGCATGGTCAGACCGGCCTCGGACGCGCCGGTGGCCTCACCCCAGGCTTTCATCACAAACGGGTCGTTGACCGAAACGCAGATGATTTCGTCCACGCCCTTGGCGGCGAATTGGTCCTTGGTGCGCATAAAGCTGGGTACATGGGCCGAATGGCAGGTGGGCGTGAACGCGCCGGGCACCGCAAAAAGCACCACTTTGCGCCCTTTGGTTTTGTCTGAAATCCGCACCTCTTCAGGGCCTTCGGCTCCCATTTGTGTCAGCGTCGCTTCGGGCAGCATGTCACCTGTTGAAATCATTTTTAGGCTCCTGTCATTTGGATTTGCAGAGTCGGGCTTTGTCGCAATATAGGTGGTCGCAACTGATAGACCATGGGTATTCTGCAAGGTGGGCATAACATGAGCCATATCGTCGTGATCGGAGCAGGCCAGGCCGGTGCTTCTTTGGTGGCGCGGCTGCGCAAGGACGGGTTCGAGGGCGATATCACCCTGATCGGAGCCGAGCCGCATTTGCCCTATCAGCGCCCACCCTTGTCCAAGGCTTATCTGCTGGGCGAGATGGAGCTGGAGCGCCTGTTCCTGCGGCCCGAGAGCTTTTATGCCGAGAACAACATCACTTTGCGCTTGGGCCAGCCTGTGACGGCGATTGATCCGGAATCCAAGACAGTGACGGTCGGTGATGACGTGATCTCGTATGACGAACTGGCTTTGACCACCGGCTCCGATCCGCGCCGCCTGCCTGCAGCGATCGGAGGCGATCTTGAAGGCGTCCATGTGGTGCGCGATCTGGCTCATATCGACGAGATGGAGCCTCGGGTGGCCAACGGTGCGCGCGCGCTGATCGTGGGGGGCGGTTACATCGGGCTTGAGGCCGCCGCGGTGTGTGCCAAGCGCGGCGTCAAGGTGACTTTGGTCGAGATGGCCGACCGCATCTTGCAGCGCGTCGCCGCGAAAGAGACCAGCGACTATTTCCGCGCGCTGCATTCCGAATATGGCGCTGACATTCGCGAAGGTGTCGGGCTGGATCGTCTGGTGGGCGAGGATGGCCACGTGACAGGCGCAGTTCTGACCGATGGAACCGAGTTGCAGGTGGATTTTGTCGTTGTTGGCGTTGGTATCGCGCCATCGACCAAACTGGCGGAAATGGCAGGGCTCGAACTGGACAACGGCATAAAGACCGACGCCCATGGCCGCACCTCGGACCCGTCGATCTGGGCGGCAGGCGATTGCGCCTCGTTCCCCCATGGCGAAGGCCGCATCCGGCTGGAGAGCGTGCCCAACGCCATCGATCAGGCCGAGATTGTGGCCCAGAACATGCTGGGCGCCGCCAAGGAGTATACCGCGACGCCGTGGTTCTGGTCGGATCAGTATGACGTCAAGCTGCAGATCGCCGGGTTGAACACCGGCTATGACCGTGTGGTAACTCGCAAAGGCGAAGGCGCAACGGTGTCCTTCTGGTACTACAAGGGCGATCAGCTTATCGCGGTCGACGCGATGAATGATCCGCGCGCTTATATGGTCGGCAAACGCCTGATCGATGCGGGCAAAACAGCGGACCCAGCTGTTGTTGCCGATCCTGAGGCGGACCTTAAGCCGCTGCTCAAGGCGTGAGGATCATCGCCGGAGAGTTCCGCGGCCGGGCCCTGGCCTCGGTCGGCAAAGGTGATGCGGGCGCACATTTGCGGCCCACCACCGACCGGGTGCGGGAAAGCCTGTTCAACGTCCTGAACCACATGATCGACTTTGATGGCCTGCACGTGCTGGACCTGTTCGCTGGCACCGGTGCATTGGGGCTTGAGGCGCTGTCGCGCGGCGCGACTCACGTCACCTTTGTAGATGACGGACGGGTTGCACAAGGTCTGATCCGCAAGAATATCGACCTGACCGGAAGCGTCAACCAGACTACGTTGATCCGCCGCGATGCGACCCGGCTGGGCGAAAATCCGGCAACGGTCTGCAATCTGATCTTCCTCGATCCTCCTTACGGAAAAGCTCTGGGCCAAAAGGCGCTGACAGCGGCGATCCAAGGCGGATGGCTGTCTGATGACGCATTGGTCGTGTGGGAAGAAAACACCCCCATGACCGCACCCGAAGGCTTCACGCTGCATGACGCTCGGAAATACGGCGACACGCATATCTCTCTGATGTGGCGAACAGGGGTCTGAGATGCACGATTTGGTTATCTTTGATTGCGATGGCGTTCTGGTCGATAGTGAGGTGCTGTCCAATCAGGTCATGGTCGACAATCTCGCCGGATATGGCCTGCACCTGGCCTTGAGCGATTGTATGTCGATGTTTGTCGGCGGTACCATGTCGGGCGTGCGCAACAAAGCGCGCGAGATGGGGGCGGATCTGCCGGATGACTGGACCGAACAAATCTACGCCGAAATCTATGCCAGACTGCGCGAAGGCACACCGCTGATCGACGGCATTCCCGAATTGCTGGCGCAACTCGACACAAGCGGCATACCCTATTGTGTTGCCTCAAATGGTCGGCCCGAGAAAATGCAGATCACTCTGGATCAGAACGGGTTGTGGGAGCGGTTCAGTAAAGTGGTGTTCTCAGCCCATGTGCAGGGCAGCGCCAAACCTGACCCAGCGCTGTTTCTGACCGCCGCGCAGCATTTCGATGCCAAATCCCCGGTTGTGATCGAAGACAGTGAAAACGGCGTGACCGCTGCGATCCGGGCCAATATGCGCTGCCTTGCCTATGCGGCCCATGACGACGGTGCGCGGTTGTCTGTACTCGGGGCAGAGGTTTTCACAGATATGTCACAGGTGCCGGGGCTTTTGGGACTCTGACCGCAAAACGTGTTATGGTCGGCGCATGGACCGCGCCATTACACCTCCGCTTTGGACCTTTTCAACAGACAGCGATACCGCCTCAGGGCCGCCGACCAAACCTCTGCGTGCGCCGGTTTTCATCAACGACGCAGTGATCCCCTGGCGGGATGAGACATTGCTTCTGAAACTGTTACGCGATCAGGCGAGCGATCAGGACGAATAGGTCGGGTGATACTTGCCACCCGGTGAGAGCGTGAAAATCTCAACCCCATCCGCCGTTACACCGACCGAATGTTCAAACTGCGCCGACAGTGACTTGTCGCGGGTCACCGCGGTCCAGTCGTCGGCCAGTGTCTTGGTTTCAGGCCGTCCCAGATTGACCATCGGTTCGATGGTAAAGAACATACCCTCTTCCAACACGGCCCCGGTGCCCGGGCGGCCATAGTGCAAAACATTTGGCGGCGCGTGGAAGACACGGCCCAGCCCATGGCCGCAGAAATCGCGCACGACGCTCATCCGGTGTGCCTCAACATAGGCCTGAATCGCGTGGCCAATATCACCGAACGTATTGCCCGGCTTGACCATCTCGATGCCCTTGAACAGCGCGTCATGGGTCACTTGAATAAGCCGTTCCGCCTTGCGCGGCAGCTTGCCTGCCACATACATGCGAGAGGTGTCGCCGAACCAGCCATCAACGATGACAGTGACGTCGATATTCAGGATATCGCCATCCTTCAGCTTTTTGTCGCCGGGGATACCGTGACACACCACATGGTTCACGCTGATACAGCTGGCATGCTGATAGCCTTTGTAGCCGATCGTCGCCGAGGTCGCGCCCGCATCCTCGACCATCTGAGTGATCAGACCGTCGATTGCACCGGTGGTTTGACCGACAAAGACATGTTCAGCAATGTCATCCAATATCCGCGCAGCCAGCGCCCCTGCCGCGTGCATCCCGGCAAAGTCACCCTGTTCATAGATGCGGATACCGTCCTTAGTCAGACGGCCACGATGTTCTTTCATCGATGCGAGGCTCCAAATGTTGCGCGCAGCATGTCTTTTACGCTGCTTGTGCAGAAAGTTCCAGAGGGCTCGGCGTCACAGTCCGGATGACATTCCTCCAACCCCTGATATCCGAACCTTAAATTGACCAAAATCTCCGAGAGAGATAGTGTTCATGTCCGCTTACACAAGGATGATGTCATGAGCATAAGTAACCTGTTGGTTTTAGGGCTTTTGATTCTTATCACTTTGTGTGGTGTGATCTGGCTTGTGCGTAGCGCAAGACGAGTCGCTGCGCCAAAGACGCATGTGCCTCATAAACCCGGGCCGGTATACGATTCCGCCGAAATGGCACGCAGCAAAGAAGCTGGGAGCGGGTATAATCGTTGACTGGCTGATTTGATGAAAAATCCAAGAATCTGTTGCGCTGCTCATCCGTTTGAAGCGGTGATATCTCGTGTTCGATCATACCAGACTCCGTCAGGCGAAATGCGAGTGCAGCAGATTAACCGCTCCACCCCTTGCGCCTGCGCGTCCTCAAACGTCGCGGCATAGGTCGGATCAATGTCCTCAGCCAACGCGAACCGGTCGCAATCCGTGCGTTGCACCAGATACAGCATTATTGCTCGGTGGCCCTGCGCGGCCATCTTTGCCAACTCGCCCAGATGTTTGGTGCCGCGCGCCGTCACGCTGTCGGGAAACTCGGCCAGACCGGGCTGGCGGGACAGGGTGACGCTTTTGACCTCAACATAGGCGTCCGGCAGACCGGGCTGGGTCAGCAGGAAGTCGATGCGGCTGCTCTCGCCGTATTTGACCTCGGCCCGCAAGGTTTCATAGGCGGCCAATTCCGAGATTTCGCGCGCCTCCAGCGCTGCGCGCAGGGCCTTGTTGGGGACCGAGGTATCGACCCCGGTGAAATGCCCGTTCTCGTGATCCACCAGCCGCCAGCCGTATTTCAGCTTTTTCTTGGGATCATCATTGGGCTCCAGCCAAATTTTCTCACCCGGTTCAGCCAGCCCCATCATCGAGCCGGGATTGGCGCAATGGGCCGTCACCTCGCGCCCGTCTTCCAACGTACAATCGGCCAGAAAGCGTTTGTAGCGGCGGATTAGGCGGGCGGGGATAAGGGGGGTTTCAAATCGCATGGCCTAGGGCCTATACCTGCCCTAACGGTCGATCAAGAGGGAGGGCGTTCCATGGCCAATCCAACTGCTGCGATGCTGGTGATCGGGGATGAAATCCTGTCGGGCCGCACACGCGATGCCAATATGCACTATCTGGCGGCTGAGCTGACCAAGCAGGGCATCGACCTGAAAGAGGTCCGCATCGTCAGCGACGACGCCCCGGCGATTGAGGCGGCGGTCAAAGCACTGTCGCAGGCTCATGACCATGTGTTCACCAGCGGCGGCATCGGCCCCACCCATGATGATATTACCGCCGATTGCATCGCCCGTGCCTTTGGTGCGCATATCGATGTGCGCGATGATGCCCGCGCTTTGCTTGAGGCGCATTACGAAAAATCCGGGCTGGAACTGAACGCGGCCCGCCTGCGCATGGCGCGTATTCCGGACGGGGCCAATCTGATCGATAACCCGGTCTCGACCGCGCCGGGTTTTACCATCTCGAACGTCCATGTCATGGCGGGGGTGCCGCTGGTTTTTCAAGCCATGGTGGCCAGCGTTCTGCCCTCATTGACCGGGGGCAACCCGCTCTTGTCGCAAACCCTTCGCGTGGATCGGGGCGAGGGTGATATCGCCGCGACCTTGGCCGTGCTGGCCGAAGACTTCGACGACCTCTCCATCGGGTGCTATCCGTTTCAGACGAATGGCGTGTTTGGAGCAAATGTCGTGGTGCGAGGCACCGATGGCGGGCGCATTGATGCCGCGATGACCCGCCTTGCGAAAGAGATCGAGCTTTGAGCACCGATTGGGCCGCAATCGTCGATGGCACATGGCCCGCTGCGGCCTATCAGACGCAAGGAGCGTTCAAGTTGCGCCAGGGGCAGGGCGGTGGCTCACGCGTTTCAGCCGCCAGCCGTATCGGAGAGGTAACCAACGCAGATATAGACGCTGCTGAGACCGCGATGCGGGCGATGGGGCAGAAGCGCATCTTCTGCCTGTGGCCGGGGGATGAAGCGCTGGACGCGCAGCTTGCCGACCGGGGCTATGACATTCTCGACCCGGTCAATATCTACGCCTGCCCGGCGCAGCAGTTGACCGATATCCCGATCCCACGCGTGACCGTGTTCAACATCTGGGAACCGCTGGCCATCATGCGCGAAATCTGGGCACAGGGCGGGATCGGGCCGGAACGGCTGGCCGTCATGCACCGGGCGAAGGGCCCTAAAACCGGCCAGTTGATGCGGCGCAGCGATCAGCCTGCGGGTGCGGGCTTTGTTGCGATTCATGACGGTGTTGCCATGATGCACGCTCTGGAAATCCTGCCCGATCACCGCCGCCACGGTGTGGGCGCGTGGGCTATGCGTGCCGCGGCGTTCTGGGCGCTGGACAATGGGGTCAAGACGCTTAGCGTGATCTGTACCAAGGCGAATGACGGGGCCAACGGGCTCTACCAGTCGCTGGGGATGGAGATCGTCGGAGAATACCACTACCGACAGCGCATCTGAGGAGAGCGAATTGAACGCACAGGATATGCCCACCGCCCTGAACCTGCCAATGGCAGACCCGCTGCCGCCCGAGACGCAGAAATACTTCGATATCTGTGTCGAGAAACTGGGCATGGTGCCGAATGTGCTGCGGGCTTATGCCTTTGACATCGACAAGCTGAACGCGTTTACCGCGATGTACAACGACCTGATGCTGGCCGATAGCGGGCTGACGAAGCTGGAACGTGAGATGATTGCGGTCGTGGTGTCTTCGATCAACAAATGCTTTTACTGCCTCGTGGCCCATGGCGCAGCGGTGCGGCAGCTTTCGGGCGATCCTCAGCTTGGCGAAATGCTGGTGATGAACTACCGCGTCGCGCAATTGGACGCCCGCCAGCGCGCAATGCTGGATTTTGCCGCCAAGATGACCACCGCCAGCACCACGATCGAGGAAACCGACCGCCAGCACCTGCGCGATGCGGGCTTTACCGACCGCGACATCTGGGACATTGCCAATGTCACCGGCTTTTTCAACATGACCAACCGCGTGGCCAGCGCCACGGCAATGGTTCCAAACCCCGAGTATCACGCCCAGTTCCGATGATCCGCTTTCTGCTCCTTAGCCTTCTTCTGGCCGTGCCTGCCCACGCGCAAGAGCTGACGCTGCCCGCCAGCGCCCGGCAGATATCAGACCGCACCAGCGCGCTGGACAGCTATGACCTGCCTACCGGTGTGTTTGCCGATGGTGCGGTCCCCGTCCGCACCGTCGAAGGCCGGGTCGAGCGTCTGACATGGCGCCTGCAGGCGGGCTCGAGCACAACGCTACAAATCCTCGCTCCGCTACGGGATCAGCTTCAGGCGCAAGGCTTCGAGATCGCCTTTGAGTGTGAGGCCCGCACCTGCGGCGGTTTCGATTTCCGATTTGGCACCGAGGTTGTGCCAACCCCCGACATGTATGTGGCGATCCACGACTATCGGTTTCTGGCCGCCACACGGGGCGACGAGGTGCTGAGCCTGCTGATCAGCCGTAACCCGCCCGACGGCTATGTGCAAATGATCCGTGTGACCCCGGTGGGCACCCAAGCTGCGCCGCCACTGGTGATTGAAGAAACGGTCGACAGCTCGGCGGGTCTGCTTGGTGAGCTCATCAGCAATGGCCACGTCATCCTTGACGATCTGCATTTTCGCACGGGTGAAGTGGCGCTGGGCGAGGGGCCTTTTGCCTCGCTGAACCTGCTTGCAGGTTATCTGGCCGATAATCCCTCGACCCGTTTGGCGCTGGTCGGGCACACGGATGACACCGGCGCGCTGCAGGCCAATATTGCGGTCAGCACCAAACGGGCCGAGGCGGTGCGCACCCGCCTGATCGAGGCCCACGGCGTTGCCGCCGACCGGATCGAGGCACAGGGCGCAGGTTACCTCGCCCCGATCACCTCAAACGCCACGCCCGAAGGCCGCGATATCAACCGCCGGGTCGAGGCCGTCTTGTTGGTCAACTGACCCACCACAGATACAGCGGCAAGCCGATGGTAATGTTGAACGGGAATGACACGCCCAGCGACAATGTCAGGTAAATCCCCGCCTCCGCCTTGGGCAATGCGATCTTCATCGCCGCAGGTACGGCGATATACGAGGCCGAGGCTGATAGCACCATGAACAGGAACAGGCTGCCTTCGGGCAGGCCGATCATGGCGCCCACGACCCAGGCCATCAACGCACCAATCAGCGGCATCAGCACGCCAAAGGCAAACAGACCCACCGACAGCTTGTCCCGGTTGCCGATCAGGCTACGCCCTGCTGACAGGCCCATATCCAGCAGGAACAGGCACAAGATGCCGGTGAACGGCGTGACGATAAAGGGCGCAATCATCTGCATTCCTTCGCCCCCGGTAATCGCTCCGATCAGAAAAGCTCCGGTCAGCAGCACAATCGAGCCATTGGCCAGCAGATCGCGCCACAGCTTGTCATCTTTCACGCCGTTGCTGCCGGTCTTATGCGCCAGCCACAGCGCCGACAGGATCGCTGGTACCTCCATTGCGGCGGCCACAGCGACCATGAACCCGTCATGGGACAGCCCTACCAGATCCAACAGGCTGGTGGCGGTCACAAAGGTCACAATCGAGATCGAGCCATAGTGCCCCGCCACTGCAGCCGCGTTCAGCGGATCAAGCCGGGTCATCACCCGCAACAGGCCAAATGCCACGAAGGGAATCGCAAAGGACAGGGCAACGCCGCCCAATAGGGTCAGAAACAGCTGCAGGTGGATACCATGCGCGGCCAGGCTGGCCCCGCCTTTGAACCCGATAGCCAACAGCAGATAGAGCGACATGAATTTCGCCGCCCCTGCCGGGATCGAAAGATCGCTGCGCACGAATGCTGCCAACAGCCCAAGGGCGAAAAACAATATGGTTGGCACCAGCAGGTTGCTGGACAACGTTTCAATCACACCGGGCATGCTTAGACTCCTGTTCCCTCAGTTTCAGGGCTAGGTGCCTTGTCGAATTGATTTCGCCAAATACTATCTTTCTAACTTTTGCATAGTTATAAACTATGTATGCGCCCAACTTTACGCCAACTGGAATATATCGTCACCGTCAGCCGCTTGGGGCGTTTCAGTCTGGCCGCCGACGTTTTGAACGTCAGTCAACCCAGCCTGTCGGCCCAGATTGCAACGGTAGAACAAGAGCTTGGCGTTCGGATATTCGGTCGCAATCGCGGCGGCGTTCAGGTCACAGCAAAGGGTGAGGAATTTATCTCGCGCGCGCAAAAGATCCTTGCCGATGTCAAAGACCTGCGCCACGCCATGTCCAGCGATTTGCCGGTTGGCGGGCGCCTCCGCCTTGGGGTGTTGCCTTCGATCGGGCCATATCTGCTGCCGCAGGTCATCAAAGAGGTACACCGTCTACGCCCGGGTCTCCGCATTGTTGTGCGCGAAGAAAACACCCGTGATCTGGAACAGGGCCTTAAGACTGGTCGCTTTGATCTGATCTTGTCGACACCCGAAGACCATCCGAATACGATTCAACAACGCCTGTTCAATGAAACCCTCTGGGTCGCGGTTGCCGTTGATGACCCTTTGGCCCGCGATCTGCATGGCGTCGCGGCGCAGGACCTGCAAAACCGGCTATTCCTTACGCTGGATCAAAGTCATCGGCTTTCGCGCATCGTATATGCGCTTGCTGCAGAATGCGGTGGAGTGGTGTCAGATGAATATGAGGGCACAACGCTCGATTCCATTGTACTTATGGCGGCTTCTGGGGTTGGCGTCGCGATTCTGCCGGATCTCTATGCGCGCAGACAGGGCATTTACCGCGACGAGGTGCGCCTGCGCCCCCTCGCAATCCCGAATGCCAACCGCGATATCGCCCTATTGTCACGCAACACCGAATCTCCGCTGCCCGGGCAAACCGTGCTGACCGAAAGCCTGCGCTCGGTTGCGCGTGCCATGGGTCTATCAGTGATCGGCCCATAAAAAAGGCCCGCGCAATTCAGCACGGGCCATCTAGGTGCCGTAGGGAGAATTTTACCAGTCCATCGGGCCTTTTTCCGCAAAGGACTCGACGAGGAAATCGATGAAAGCCCGAACCTTTGGCTGGGTGAACCGGCCCGGCGGGTATACTGCATAGACGCCCTGAACCTCATCCGGCAGCGATGGCATCGCGTCCACCACCTCACCCGATTTCAGCGCGTCAGCATAGAGATAGCTGGGCAGATGTGCGATCCCCAGCCCTGAGATGGCCGCGTTCAGCAGCGACTGTCCATCATTCACGCTCAGCCAGCCAGCGGTGCGGACCTGACGCTTTTCACCCGAAGGCGCCGTCAGCTTCCACACGCTGCCCGAGGATTGGCTGGAGTAATGCAGCAATTTGTGTTCGTTCAGATCGTCGATCTTCTGCGGGCGACCGAACTGTTCGATATAGCTGGGGGCCGCAACCATGCGTTTTACCGTTTCGGTCAGCTTGCGGGCGCGCAGGGTGCTGTCTTCCAGCTCGCCAATGCGCACGGCCACGTCAAAGCCCTCGGAAATCAACTCAACATAGCGGTTGTTCAGCACCATGTTCACAGTGATATCGGGATAGGCCGACAGGAAATCCGACAGCACGGGCGACAGATGATTAACGCCGAAATCCGTCGCCACACTGATCCGCAGCAGACCAGATGGCGCAGATTGCATCGAGGTTACCAGCGCATCGGCTTCGCCTGCGTCGTTCAGCACCCGGCGTGCCCGGTCATAATAGGCCAGCCCGATTTCAGTAGGCGATACCCGGCGCGTTGTCCGGTTCAGCAGCCTTGCCCCCAACCGCGCCTCGAGGCTCGAGACGTGCTTGGACACGGCTGATTTGGAGATGCCCATTTTCTTGGCCGCGTCGGTGAAACCACCTTGGTCCACCACGTTGGAAAAGGCCTCCATTTCAGTCAGTCGATCCATTCTCGTACCCCAGGTCTTCTGTTCGTTGTCTCTTTATGGCGATCAATCTGGGCGAGAACTGGGCAGACATGGGATAATATCAGGGTTTTGAATCGGATCGTTTGCGACTGGGAAACGCCGAAGCGTCTGTAGGCTGCCCCCATGTATTCACCGTAAAACCCCGGTTTCTGGACTTTTTTCCAATCGTGCTATGCTGAGAATGGCATTTTTGTGACTACGGAGGAGATTATGAGACCCTTTTTGACAGCCGCCACCCTAAGTCTGTGCGCAAGCCTTGCCTGGGCGGGTGGACCAACACCATCGAACCCCGATGCAAAGGTCTATTTTGTCAATCTTTCTGACGGCGATACCGTGCAATCTCCCGTTACGATTGTATTTGGCCTCAGCGGAATGGGTGTTGCGCCGTCGGGAACCGAGAAGGAAAATACCGGCCACCATCATCTGCTGATTGATCGTCCGCCCATTGGACAAGGCGAGGACGGTGCGGATGAGTTGGCTTATGGCCTGCCTGCGGATGACAACCATATCCATTTCGGCGGCGGTCAGACCGAGGTGACACTGGAGATGACTCCGGGCGAACACACGCTGCAGTTGGTGTTGGGTGACGCCGGGCACGTTCCGCATGCCACGCCCATAGTATCCGAGGTGATTACGATCAACGTTGAATAGCGCGCATCAGAAGCTGGCCGCCAGCCGGGTCCCCTGATCGATTGCGCGTTTGGCGTCCAGCTCGGCGGCCACATCGGCTCCGCCAATCACATGGGGCGTTATCCCGTGTTCGATCAACGCATCGGCCAGAGACCGATCCGAGACCTGACCAGCGCACAGGACAATCGTATCCGCAGGGATCACGGTTGGGTTTTCGCGGGTTTCGCCAAAGCTGACATGCAGGCCGTCCCCGTCGATGCGTTCGTAATTCACGCCGCCTACGAAATTGACGTCCTTCATCTTCAGCGTGGCTCGGTGAATCCAGCCCGTTGTCTTACCCAACCCCTTGCCATGACGCTGCGCCTTGCGTTGCAGCAGCGTGACCTGACGTGCGGGAGCTTCGGGCTGCGGACCTTCGGGTGCCAGACCTGAGCGATGCTCGGCGGGATCGGTCACACCCCATTCTTTCATCCACAATGGAAGGTCCGTCGTCGGGCTGTGGCCGTCTTCCAGCAGGAACTCAGAAACATCGAAGCCGATGCCCCCGGCTCCGATCACGGCGACGGATTTGCCAACCTCGGCCTTGCCGCGCAGCACGTCGATATAGCTGAGCACGTTGTCCCGATCCTGCCCCGGTATCTGCGGATCGCGTGGGATGACACCAGTGGCAATGACAACCTCATCAAACGCGGTCAGATCCTCGGCGCTGACCTCGCGGTTCAGTTCGACCGTCACACCCAGATCATCCATCATGGTGCGGTACCAGTCGACCAGCCCCCAGAACTCCTCTTTCCCAGGCACCTGTTTGGCCATGTTCAATTGCCCACCAATCTCATGCGCCCGGTCGAACAAGGTGACGTCATGGCCGCGCTGGGCTGCTGTCATCGCGGTGGACAGACCAGCGGGCCCTGCGCCTACGATCGCAACCGTCTTGTGCGTCTCAGCCTTGTCGATCACCAGTTCGGTCTCATGACACGCACGCGGATTGACCAGGCATGAGGTTAGCTTGCCACTGAACGTGTGGTCCAGACAGGCCTGATTGCAGGCGATGCAGGGCGCGATCTTTGCGGCCTCACCGGCAATCGCCTTGTTCACGAAATCCGCATCGGCCAGCATCGGGCGGGCCATCGACACCATGTCGGCGCAGCCGGTCGCCAAAACCTCTTCGGCAACTTCGGGCGTATTGATCCGGTTCGAGGTGATCACCGGGATGCCGACCTTGCCCATCAGCTTCTTGGTGACCCACGCAAAGGCCGCGCGCGGCACCGATGTTGCAATCGTGGGAATCCGCGCCTCGTGCCAGCCGATCCCTGTATTGATGATTGTGGCCCCGGCCTGCTCGATCCGCTGTGCCAATTCCACAACCTCGTCGTGGGTCGAGCCATTGGGCACCAGATCGATCATCGACAGGCGGTAGATGATGATGAAATCACTGCCTACAGCCTCGCGCGTGCGACGCACCACCTCGATGGGCAGACGCATCCGGTTCTCGTATGAGCCGCCCCAACGGTCGGTGCGCTTGTTGGTGTGGGTCACCAGAAACTGGTTCAGGAAATACCCTTCGGACCCCATTATCTCGACCCCGTCATAGCCCGCCTTTTGGGCCAGGACGGCGGCATTCACGATATCTGCGATCTGCTTTTGGATGCCTTCCTCGTCCAATTCATGCGGCGGGAACGGAGAGATTGGTGACTTCACCGGGCTGGGGGCCACGCATTTCGGCCCATAGGCATAGCGCCCTGCATGCAGGATTTGCATCGCGATCTTGCCACCGGCCTCATGCACGCGCTGGGTAACAATGGAATGGTTCGTCACCTCGGTGTCATTGGTCATCATCGAGGCACCCGGCAGCACCGATCCCTCAAGGTTCGGGCCAATCCCACCCGTCACCATCAAGGCCACACCGCCGCGCGCGCGATCCGCATAGAACTCGGCCACGCGGTTCCAATCGCCGGTCTCTTCCAGCCCGGTATGCATCGAGCCCATCAACACGCGGTTCTTCAGCGTGGTGAATCCCAGATCCAGCGGGGCCAGCATGTTTGGGTACGCAGTCATGGCAAACTCTCCCTCCCGTCATTGCCCGTCAGATTGACCTTCGCGTCAGCGTTGTCACGCGAAACCTAACGTCATTCTCTTTGCCTTTGGCGCACCGCTTGCTAGAGACGCAGCAAAGCATGTTCACGAGGCCCGTATGACACCTGATGAGATCGCCAAATTGCCCTACCGCCCTTGTGTCGGGCTGATGCTGATGAATGCCGAGGGCCAGATTTTCGTGGGCCAGCGCAACGACCGGCACAAAGACGCCTGGCAGATGCCTCAAGGCGGTGTGGACAAGGGTGAAGACCCTCGCGATGCGGCGCTGCGCGAACTGTGGGAAGAAACCGGGGTGACCGCAGATCTGGTCGAAATCATCGCCGAATCCGACAGCTGGCTGCCCTATGATCTGCCGCACGATATCGTACCCAAAATCTGGAAGGGCCGGTATCGCGGGCAGGAGCAGAAATGGTACCTGATGCGCTTTCTGGGCCGGGATGAGCAGATCAATATTCAGACGGACCACCCGGAATTCACCCGCTGGAAATGGCAGGAGCCGGGGCAATTGGTGGCCGAGATCGTGCCCTTCAAACGGGAAGTCTATGAACAGGTGGTTGCGGCATTCGCCGATCATTTCAACGGATCACCATAATCTCCGCTTCCGACACATAGACGTGAGGGGCGTGGCTCACGTGCCCATGCCCATCTAGGTCTGGATGTATGAAAGATACATCCGACGCTATTCCATCGATCACCCCTGCCGGACGCAAGTTCACCGGCACTGACCGAAAAGCACCGCTGCGAAGCGGGTTGCAAAGATGTGGCGAATACGGCTCCGGGCAAACCGCGGGTCGGTTCTATCCCATCGCTTGTGTGGCCTTGGAAGTGACGCAAAAGTGCAATCTGGATTGCACCCTGTGTTATCTCTCGGACCGGGCAGAGATGACCTATGATCCGCCGTTATCGGTTCTGTTTGCGCGGCTTAGAACGGTCCACAGCCATTATGGCCCCGGTGTCTCGGTTCAGTTGACGGGCGGCGATCCGACACTGCGCAAGATTCAGGATCTTGAGGCATTGTGCCGCGAGATACGGCGCTTGGGCATGCGTTCCTGCCTGATGACAAACGGCATTCGCGCCAGCCGCGCTGCATTGACGCGATTGGCGGCGGCGGGATTGGATGATGTGGCCTTCCACGTCGACCTCACGCAAGAGCGCAAAGGTTTCGAGACTGAGATAGAACTGAACAAAGTGCGCCGTGCCTATATCCGGCGCGTTCAGGGACTGGGTCTGCGGATTCTGTTCAATACGACCGTGTATGGTGGAAACTTCCACGAAATCCCGGCGCTGGCGCGATTCTTTCGTGATCAGCCCGAGGTTCACTTTGTCTCGTTCCAGATGCAAGCTGATACCGGGCGCGGTGTTCTACGAGCCCGCCCCGACGAGATCACACAAGCCAGTGTGATGCAGGCCGTTGAGGCGGGGTATGAAACACCGCTGCATTTCGACACGGCTGCGGTTGGGCACTCGAAATGCAACCGCTATGGCAGCGTGGTCGCTGCGGGTGGGCGGGCTGTTTCGGTCTTGTCGAATACCAAGCTTGTGCACCGCGTCATCGACGCTTTGGCACAGCAGGATCGTTCAGAAGACGGGCATCTGGATATCCAAGACGCCGTGTCACGCTTGGCGTTGCGTCGTCCGATGCTATCGGCGCAGGCCGCGCTCCACCTTGCAGGTTGCGTTCTGCGGCTGGGGTCCGGGTTGCTGCGCGGGCGTGTTCGAAGGCAGTCGGTGTTCATCCACAACTTCATGGCAGCGGATGCGCTTGACGAAGATCGCTGCGCCTCATGCGTCTTCATGGTGGCGACTGCGAACGGCCCATTGTCGATGTGCGTTCATAACGCGCAGCGCGATCTCCATTTAGCGGAACCGGATCAGATCGATGGCCCCACCGGCCCCAGCTGGTGGAATGCGGCCTCGCCCAAATTGGCGGCCAGCCCCAACTTGCCTGACCTCAGCGATCCATCCCTTGCGCCGCTCAAACGCCTGAAGGGGCAGATGCGGGCAGAACGATTGAACAGGAAAGATGCATCATGAGAAAGCTGTTGATCGTTCTGATATTGCCCCTGTTGGCAGCCTGCGCAAGTGTCGAGCGTTTGGCGTTGCCCAAGGTTGCCCCGCTGCCGGACACATCGCTCACCCGCACTGCGCCTCCGCCGGGCGAGCGGGTGGATCATCGCGATTGGTCAGTATTTTTAGACAGGTACGTGATGCGCGACGCCAAAGGTGTAAATCGCGTGGCCTATGGGCAGGTAACGCAGGCGGACCGGGCGCGTTTGGATAGGTATCTGACCGAATTGCAGGCGGTTGATCCGGCCGGGCTGACGCGGGATCGGCAACTGGCCTACTGGATCAATCTCTATAACGCGCTGACGGTGGATTTGATACTTGAGAACTATCCGGTTGCCTCGATCCGTGACATCACCGATGGGGCGTTTTCCTTTGGTCCCTGGGATCGCCCGCTGGCAGTGGTCGCCGGGCAGAGCCTGACGCTGAACGATATCGAACATCGCATCATTCGCCCTGCTTTTGATGAGCCGCGCATTCACTATGCACTGAATTGTGCGGCAGTGGGCTGCCCGAACCTGATGGCGCGTGCCTGGCAAGCCGACACGTTGGAACGCGACCTCGCCGCTGCGGAACGCGCCTATGTCAACGACCCGCGCGGAGTGCGGTTTGACGGGCGCGAACGGTTGATCCTGTCAAAGATTTACGTCTGGTTCCGGGAAGATTTCGGCCCGAATGAGAAGGCGGTGATTGCCTATCTCGAAACGGCGGCAGAGCCGGAGCTAAGGGCGCGGTTGCAGGATGCGCCAAGGGTCAATGCCTATGAATACAACTGGGCACTTAATGACGCGGCTGGGGGCTCCTAACCGCGCATAGAAAAGGCCGCAGGCCGCCAGGCGATCGCCGGACCGCGATCTGGCAATCGCGCGGCTTAGCGCTCTACAGTAACCCTTCGGCGCGTAGCAATTCCTGCATATTCGCCTCGGGCCGCGGGCCGATATGGCTGATCACCTCGCGGGCGCAAACGTTGCCGATGCGGGCACAGGTCGCATAATCGCGGCCTGTTGCCATGCCATAAAGGAACCCGGCGGCGAATTGATCGCCCGCGCCGGTCGCGTCCACGGGAACGACCTTTTCGACCGGGACATCGATGCGCGCGTCGCCGTTCAGAACGGTCACCCCGTCACCCGACCGGGTGCAAACAACCAGAGGGCAAATCTCGGCTGTCTTTGCCAATGCCTCTTCCAGATCGTCGGTTTCGAACAGCGATTTGATCTCGGCCTCGTTGCCGATCACAAAATCCAGTTCGTTCTCGATCAGCAGCAGGAAATCCACCCGGTGCCGTTCTACGCAGAACGGGTCAGAAATGGCGATACCCGCCTTGCCGCCACCCTTGTGGCAGTTGCGCGCGGCCTCCAAGAACGCTGCCTTGCCCTTTTCCTTGTCGAACAGATAGCCTTCGAGGAACATGATCTGGCTATTGCCCGCCACCTCTTCCGCAACGTCCTGAGACGACAGTTCGGACGAGATACCCAGATAGGTGTTCATCGACCGCTCGCCATCGGGCGAGACAAAGATCATTGAACGCGAGGTCGGCAGCTCTCCGCCCGGCACTGGCGGGTTGACGAAATCCACGCCATCCTCGTTCATCGCGTCCGCATAGAACCGGCCCAGCGCGTCATCATGCACCCGCCCGATGAAAGCGGAATCCAATCCCAAAGCGCCCGCCCCGGCGATGGTATTGGCGACCGAGCCACCCGGCGTCTGAACCCTACCCTCCATCGAGGCATAGAGTACCTCGCCGCGTTCCTGCTCGATCAGCTGCATAATGCCTTTTTCGATGCCCATCAGCTCAAGGAAACTGTCATCGGCCTGGGAAATCACGTCCACAACGGCGTTTCCGATGCCGGTCAGTTGGTAGGTTTTCATTCGGTTTTGTCCTCAAATTCGCAGAGATCGCGGATGATACAGGTCGGGCACTGCGGTTTGCGTGCCTTGCAATGATAGCGGCCATGCAGGATCAGCCAGTGATGCGCATGCAGCTGGAAGTCAGTAGGGATGTTGTCTTCGATGGCGCGCTCAACCGCGTCCACGTTCTTGCCCGGGCAGATGCCAGTACGATTGCCAACGCGGAAGATATGCGTATCCACCGCCTGCGCCGGATATCGCCACCACATGTTCAGCACCACATTGGCGGTCTTGCGCCCCACACCCGGTAGCGATTGCAGCGCAGCGCGGGAATTGGGCACTTCGCCACCATAATCTTCGACCAGAATACGGCTCAGCTTGATCACATTCTTGGCCTTCTGGCGGAACAGGCCGATGGTCTTGATATGCTCGATCAGACCGGCTTCGCCCAGATCCAGCATTTTCTGCGGCGTATCGGCGATCTTGAACAGCTCGCGGGTGGCCTTGTTGACCCCGGCATCGGTCGCCTGCGCCGACAGCGCCACAGCGACCACCAGTGTATAGACGTTCACATGATCCAATTCGCCCTTTGGCTCGGGATCAGCCTCCTGAAACCGGGTAAAGATCTCGCGGATCCGGTGATATCCAAGCTGTTTTGCCATTCCGGCCTTAATGCCGCCCGCCGGGCCGCGATACAAGCCCAAAGCCATTGCGCATGTTCCGGGTCGCGGGGGCGTGACCTGCACGCTATGATTTACCCAAGCGAATGAGGTGAGACCCATGAACATCCAGAACCCGGAAAGCGGATATCACTACAACGTCATGCGGCGCGCGATTGAACTGATTGATCAGGGCGGGGAAAGCCTCAGCCTTGATGAGCTGGCGCGCCAGATGGACATGAGCACGGCGCATTTCCAGCGCCTGTTCTCACGCTGGACTGGGGTATCGCCCAAGCGGTATCAGCAATACTTGACGCTGGGCCATGCCAAGGCCTTGTTGCGGGAACGGTTCACCACCTTGGAGACCGCACATAACGTGGGTCTGTCCGGCAGCGGGCGTTTGCACGATCTGTTTCTGAAATGGGAATCCATGAGCCCCGGCGAATACGCCCGCAAAGGTGCGGGTCTGACAATCTATTGGGGCTGGTTCGAAAGCCCCTTTGGCCCCGCGCTGGTTATGGGAACCGATAAAGGCATATGTGGCATGGCCTTCGGCGCTGAAACCGGCGAAGAAGACGCGATGGAAGACATGCTGTCTCGCTGGCCGCTGGCCGCATTTGTCGAGGACCCGATGCGCCTGCGCCCGTGGGTGCTTAGCGCCTTCGGTGCGGCTAGTGACCGGTTGGAACCGACCCCTTTGTACCTGATCGGCTCACCGCTGCAGATCAAAGTGTGGGAAGCGCTAATGCACATCCCCTCGGGCCAGGTCACCACCTATTCTGAGATCGCTCAGCGCGTGGGCTCCCCCCAAGCGGTACGTGCCGTGGGTACCGCCGTCGGTCGCAACCCGGTCAGCTGGCTGATCCCGTGCCACCGAGCCCTGCGCAAATCAGGTGGCTTGGGCGGCTATCACTGGGGACTGCCGGTCAAACGCGCCATGCTGGCCTTTGAGGCAGCCCAAGCCGACGCCTGATTGACATTCTGGCGCGTCGTTGCCATATGGCACGGCAGGTTCGGGTCCCCTGCCGTTCGCGGCCTTTTGGCTTTGGTGAAACCCGGTTGAATCACATCTGTTGCCCTTTCCAGGCGCGCGGATGGCAATGCGAACCCCGTCCAGATTTCGCGCCCGTTTCAGGAAACGAGGCACCTTATGACACATACTCAAAACATCGCTCCGGTTGCTGAGCTGAAAGAGCAGGCAAAACGCTTGCGCAAACGTCTGCAGGACACCGGAGTGAAGCTATCACATAGCGAAGCGCTGGAACTGCTGGCGCATCAACACGGTGCGCGGGATTGGAACACACTGCATGCCATAGCCGGTAATCGAATGCAGTTGCGCGTCGGCGACCGGGTCGAGGGCCGTTACCTCGGGCAGCCGTTCACTGCTGCAATCCGCGGCCTGACACTGTTGGGTGATGGATCGCATCGCCGGGTGACCCTTCAGTTCGACGCGTCCGTGGATGTGGTCCGGTTTGACAGCTTTTCGTCCCTTCGCCAGCGTGTGACCGGAGAAATTGGCTGGGATGGACGCTCCACCCGCCACACCTCGGACGGAGAGCCGCAGCTTATCGTCCGACCTGCCTAAAAACAAAGCGAGGCACCCTTGTGGTGCCTCGCATTTTGATACCACAAAAACCGGGTTATTCGGTGGCCCAGCCCCCGACGGCCTTGACCTCAAGGAAATCCTCCAGGCCCCAAACCCCGCCTTCGCGGCCGTTTCCGGACTGTTTCATCCCGCCAAACGGGGAGCCCGCGCTGCGCGACTGGCCATTCATTTCAACCATGCCCGAACGCAAGGCCCGCGCCATGCGATTGGCGCGCGCACCGTCTTGGGTTTGGACATAGTTGGTCAGGCCATAGGGTGTGTCATTGGCAATCTCGATGGCCTCTTCCTCGGTGTCGAAGGGGATCATGGTCAGAACAGGGCCAAAGATTTCCTCGCGCGCGACGGTCATCTGGTTGTTGGCATCGGCAAAAACCGTTGGGCGCACATAATAGCCCTTGTTCAGCCCCTCTGGCCGACCCGTGCCGCCTGCAACCAGACGTGCACCCTCATCAATACCCTTCTGGATCAGGTCCTGAATCTTGGTCCACTGCACCTCATTCACCACAGGTCCGATATGACGGCCTTCCTCGGATGCGCTGGCAACAGTCACCTTGCCCGCCACCTCGGCGGCCGTCTCAACCGCCTTGTCATAGACCGGGCGCTGCACCAGCATCCGGCTGGGCGCGTTACAGCTTTGGCCGGTGTTGTTCATCATATGCAGCACACCGCGCTTGACGGCCTTTTCATCCGCATCCGCGAAAACGACGTTGGCCCCTTTGCCGCCCAGTTCCAGATGCACTTTCTTCAACGTATCCGCTGCGTTCTTCGAGATCGCGGTGCCCGCGCGGGTCGAACCTGTGAAGCTTACCATATCCACATCCGCATGCCCCGAGAGCTGAGAGCCTACGCCCACGCCATCGCCATTGACCAGATTGAACACGCCAGCGGGGAATCCAGCCTCATCCATCATCTCGGCAAAGATCATCGCGTTCAGCGGGCTTTGCTCGGACGGTTTCAGAACCATCGTGCAGCCTGCAATCGCGGCGGCCCCGACCTTGAGCGTCACCTGATTCATCGGCCAGTTCCATGGGGTGATCAGGGCGGCCACACCCACCGCTTCATAAATGATCCGGTCATTCGGCGCATGATCGCCCAACGGGCGCTCGAATTGGAATGCCTTCGCGGCGCGGACAAAGTTTTTCAGGTGAAAGATACCCGCGCCCGATTGCTGGCTGCGCGCCATATCGATCGGTGCACCCATCTCCATCGACATCGCCTGTGCCAGGTCCTCGGAACGCGTGGCATAGATATCGACCAGTTTCTCGACCAACGCGATACGCTCTTCGACCGGGGTTGCCATCCATCCGGGCAGGGCGGCTTTGGCCGCAGCAACCGCGGCGTTTGTGTCCGCCTCTGACCCCAGCGAGATCACCGCGCAGGGCTCTTCGGTCGATGGGTCGATCACCTCGAAATCATTCGGTGCTGAAGGGGTGACCCATTTGCCGTTGATATAGAAGTTTCGTTTTTCGATCATGGCTCATCCTCCGGAACAGGAATCAATCGACCGGTCGGTCGGTTTTCATGTGCACTCTGTCACCCAGCCGGGTGTCGGGCAAGGGTAAATCATAATTTGATCAAATTATCTATCCACCGAATCTTCTGACAGAGCAACATGAATGGTTTAACCTTTGCGCAAAGTGATTAGGTTGGCAGCAACCGACTCGCGATTGTTCACAGGAGAGGAGTTTTCCAATGGGTTTGCGCATCAATGACACGGTCCCGAATTTCACCGCAGAAACAGATCAGGGCACCGTCCAGTTCCATGACTGGATCGGCGACAGCTGGGCCATCCTGTTCTCGCACCCCAAGGACTTTACCCCTGTCTGCACGACCGAGTTTTCGGCAGTTGCGCAGCTGAACGACGAATGGGCGGCGCGGAACACCAAAGTGATCGGCGTGTCCGTGGACGGTGTCGAAGATCACAAGAAGTGGAAGAAAGACATCGAGGCCTATGGCAACGCCAATCCCGGTTTCCCGATCATCGCCGATGATGGTCTGGCCGTGTCCAAAGCCTTCGACATGCTGCCGGCCGAGGCTTATCTGCCCGATGGCCGCACCCCTGCCGACAGCGCAACCGTACGCTCGGTCTTTATCATCGGACCGGACAAGCAGCTGAAACTGTCGATGACCTACCCGATGACCGTGGGCCGGAACTTTGCTGAAATCCTGCGTGCGCTGGATGGTCTGCAGATGAGCGCCAAGGGCGTCGCAACCCCCGCCAACTGGGTGCCGGGTGAGGATGTGATCATTCCACCGGCGGTGTCTAACGACGAAGCCAAAGAGAAGTTCGGCGAGTTCGAAACGATCTTCCCCTATCTGCGCAAAACCAAAGCGCCATCGTGATTGGATAATGGGCAGGGGGCGTAAGCCCCCGCCTTCTTAGTGCGCAAACGCTGCAGTAGCTCCACAAGGGGCACATAATTCCGGGCGCAGCATCTGCACCTCGAACGGCTTCAGAACCGGCAGCACAGTATCCCCATAGCCGCCTGCGCCAGACTGCAGCTCTGGGAACAGCTCGAGCAGTTCCTTTTGCACCGCTTTGCTCATCGCATCCAGCGTACAGCCGCCGGGGTAAAACGATTCCGACCACAAGCCTTCGACATTCACCAACTCATGCTGGTCGAACAGAATGTGAATATATTCGACACCTCCCTCGGGTGGCACTTGAGTGATGGTCCTGCCATTGATCAGAGATTTGGCCGTTGCCAGCATCATCTGGTGACTGTGAAGCAGCTCCATCGCAGGAGAAGACACCACTACCCGATGCTGTGGCGACAGCAGCATATCCCGCGACGGTGTCTGCGGCCCAAGGCTGCTCGCACTGATCCGGATCGGACAGTGTTTTGGGCTACGCCTCAACTCGGCTTCGCTCAGACGCCGCCTGCCAACCCAACGTACGGCCCGGCTGGTGCCATCCGCCGTGATCACATGATCCCCGGCCTTGATCTTCTCAATTAGACGACGCCCCGATGGCGTCAGAATATAAGACCCCGAGGTAAAGCAGACAAAGCTCGGCAGGCTGTCATAAGCCACTGGCGGCGCGGTGCCTTGCACCAACGCATTGCCCGACAATGTGCTGCCGACAGTCACATCGCCCGAGGTCACAACGATATACTGCGTGCCTGAAAAGTGGATCAGTGTATATGTGACTGGCGCGCCTGCAACTGTGGCGCTGTAGCCTTCAAAAATCTGGAAATTGGCCGAGTTGTTCAGGTTGGGCAGCGAACTGGTATCAAACTGCGGGTTTGTATCCGGGTCTTGCAGAAAGTTGTCATCATCGGTGATTTCGACTTGATATCCTTGTGTGACCGTCACACTCGGATTACCGAACGGGTCTCCGTCGATTTCGAAAATTGTGATTGAGGCCACTGCAGAGCAATTTCCTGGATGGTTTCGAATTCCTTAACTTCCGGCTAACTCAACTTATAAGTGTTAATAATTGGTTTACCATCCCGCGCTCGGCGCAGAGACCTGCGCCATACAAAAAAGGCCCCGGCAGATCACCGGGGCCTTCGCTTTCATAAAAGAGGGCAGATTACTCTGCGCTTTCCTCTTTCTTTTCTTTCTTCTCGGGAACGATCTCTTCGCCGGTTTCCTGATCGACCACTTTCATCGACAGGCGCACCTTGCCGCGATCGTCAAAGCCCAGCAGCTTGACCTTTACTTCCTGACCTTCCTTCAGAACATCCGACGGATGGTTCAGGCGGCGGTTTTCGATCTGGGACACGTGGACCAGACCGTCGCGCTTGCCAAAGAAGTTCACGAAGGCACCGAAGTCGACGATCTTGACCACTTTACCGGTGTAAACCTGACCTTCTTCCGGCTCGGCAACGATCGAGTGGATCATCTCATAGGCCTTCTTGATCGATTCACCATCGGGCGAGGCGATCTTGATGACGCCGTCGTCGTTGATGTCGACCTTGGCACCCGAAACCTCGACGATCTCGCGGATGACCTTACCGCCCGAACCGATCACTTCACGGATCTTGTCGGTCGGGATGTTCATGGTTTCGATGCGTGGAGCGTGGACCGAGAATTCGTTGGTCTCGGACAGGGCTTTGCCCATCTCACCTAGGATGTGCATCCGGCCGTCCTTGGCTTGCGCCAGGGCTTTCTCCATGATTTCGGGCGTGATGCCCGCAACCTTGATGTCCATCTGCAGCGAGGTGATGCCGTTTTCGGTGCCAGCCACCTTGAAGTCCATGTCGCCAAGGTGGTCTTCGTCACCCAGAATGTCCGACAGGATGGCATAGTTGCCGTCATCTTCCAGGATCAGGCCCATGGCCACACCAGCAACCGGTGCTTTGAGCGGAACGCCCGCATCCATCATCGAAAGCGAACCACCGCAAACCGACGCCATCGAGGACGAGCCGTTGGATTCGGTGATCTCCGACACGATGCGGATCGTGTAGGGGAAGTCGGTCGCCGCAGGCAGAACCGCCTGCAGGGCACGCCATGCCAGCTTGCCGTGGCCGATCTCACGACGGCCGGGGCCACCGACGCGGCCAACTTCGCCAACCGAGTAGGGAGGGAAGTTGTAGTGCAGCAGGAAGTTGGATTTGAAGTTGCCGTGTAGCGCGTCGATGAACTGTTCGTCGTCACCGGTGCCCAGCGTGGTCACGGCCAATGCCTGAGTCTCACCACGGGTGAACAGGGCAGAACCGTGGGTCCGCGGCAGCATCGAGGTTTCTGCGACGATCGAACGGATATCGGTGGTCGAACGACCGTCGATACGCTTGCCGCCTTTGACGACGTCACCGCGCAGAATGCCGGCTTCCAGCTTTTTCATCGCGGAACTGAGGTTGCCGTCTTCCAGCTGCTCTTCGGTCAGTGCTTCCTTGATCGCTTCACGCGCAGCGGCAACAGCGGCGGTGCGCTCTTGCTTGTCGGTGATCGCGAACGCGGCGCGCATCTGCTCTTCACCGGCAGCCGAAACAGCGGCAGACAGCTCTGAATAGTCGGGGGCGACGAATTCGAACGGCTCTTTCGCGGCTTCTTCGGCCAGCGAGATGATCAGGTCGATCACGGGCTGAATTTGCTCATGCGCGAAGTTTACCGCGCCCAGCATTTCCGCCTCGGACAGTTCGTACGCTTCCGATTCCACCATCATCACGGCGTCTTTGGTACCGGCAACAACCAGGTCCAGACGCTGTTCAGGGTTCAGGCGCAGGTCCTGCATGTCGTCGACGGTCGGGTTCAGAACGTATTCGCCATCCTCGAAACCAACGCGGGCACCGGCGATCGGACCCATGAACGGTGCGCCGGAAATGGTCAGAGCGGCGGAGGCCGCGATCATCGCAACGATGTCGGGATCGTTGACCAGATCGTGGCTCAGCACGGTGCACATCACCAGAACTTCGTTTTTGAAGCCGTCAACGAACAGCGGGCGGATCGGGCGGTCGATCAGACGCGCGGTCAGCGTCTCTTTCTCGGTCGGGCGCGCCTCGCGCTTGAAGAAGCCGCCCGGAACTTTACCGGCGGCATAGTATTTTTCTTGATAGTGCACGGTCAGCGGGAAAAAATCCTGACCGGGTTTTTGAGCACGGGCAAAGGTCACGTTTGCCATGACGCTGGTTTCGCCCAGCGTGGCAATCACGCTGCCGTCCGCCTGACGAGCAACCTTGCCGGTTTCCAGTGTCAGCGTTTCTTCGCCCCACTGAATCGATTTCTTTGTTACATCAAACATATGCGTATCCTAGAACGGAGCACTCCCGCCCCTGCGGGTCTCCGGTTTGCATGGCGGCCCCATTGCCGCCGACCCCACTTTATCTTCCATTCGAGTGCCGGGGTCAGGGCACAACGTCTCAGATGACTGGCCCATACATGAGTTTGCAGGCTTTGGAAAGTCGGGAGTTTTTGGGGGGCAGGGGATTGCCTAACCCCTGCCCAAGCAGGGCAGGGGTCGACATGTCAAAGGATCGCGTGCGCCAATATCATCACCACGCCGCAGCCCAGCGCATAGCCGGTGTCGACCGCGATGGCGAAGCCGCTTTTCTGCGCCCATGCCCCGACCGATGCGGCCTGCGCAGCCACCGCTAGGATCGCCAGCACCGCAACGCCAAGGCTGTTGGTGGTCTCGGTCACCGCGATCACGGCGGCCAGCAGGATTAGGAACACGATCTGGGCCGCCATCTGCGGCAGAGGAGGGGATGCAGGCGGGGTAGGGTCGATCCGTGTTCCCTCGGCCCAGCGTTTCTGAAAGCCGACGGGTCCATAGACCAGCCAGCCCAGCAGAAAGGCCGCGATCACACCCACGCCAAGGGCGAGCCAGTTGATCACAGCGCATCCTCCAGTGTCTCAATGATACGGGTCCAACCACCTTCGTGGTTATTGCGGCTTTCTTCTGAAGGGAAGCGGATGTGGTGCAGGCGCAATTCCGTACCCTGGTCGGTGGGTGTGAAATCCAGCGTCACAGTGGAATCGTCCTGACTGTAGGGTGAATTCCACGTGAATTGCAGCCGGTTGGGCCTGTCGATCACCTTGTATTCGCCCTCATGCGGTAGGTCTCCGGCTTCGGGCGCGCGCATGATGATCTTGAAACGACCGCCAACTTTGGCGTCGGATTTCGCCTCGGGCACGGTCATGTTGGGACCGGGCAGCATGAACTTGGCCAGCATTTCCGGGTTGAGCCACGCATCAAACACCTTTTCAGGCGGATGCGGGATGGCGCGGGTGATTTCAAGGGACAGTTCCGTCATCTTCTGGGTCCTCCAAAGCAGTTTCCAAGGCGTCCAGCCGAAGCGCCCAGATCGAACGCAGCCCGGCGAACCAGTCATCCACGGCTGACAAGGGGGCCATCTGCACCTCGATCAGATGCTCGCGCCATTCCGTCCGGCGCTGCACCAGCCCGGCATTCTCAAGCACCTTGATGTGCTTGGACACCGAGTTGAGGCTCATATCGAATTGCCGCGCGATATCCGTCACCCGCAATGGCCCCTGCTGCGCAAGCATCGTCAGGATCACGCGGCGGGTCGGGTCGGATGCGGCCTTCAATATTGCATTGAGGTCATAGCGACTCACTCGTTCAACCATTTGGATGAATTACCTGCCTTTTCTGCTTCAGTCAACCTTTTGGGTGAATAACAATTTATCCACGGTACTGAAAGCTGAATCTAAAGCTTTCCCGGCATAAGTATTCGTAAAATCGAATATATTTGGTGAAAATTTAGTATCCGTATAGGCTGAAACCACCATACCTGCGGTCGAGACGACGGAAACGCGCCAAGGGACTACGAATACCACCTCCGTCCGCCGGTCGAATACCTTGGCGTTTGCATGTAGCGAACAGAAGGGCAGACGCATGGCACAAACCAAGAAAATGCTGGATCCGGATCCCCGGATTTACGATTTTGAGACCGAATATGAGCTCGGGCAAGACAATGTCCGGCCCTTCGGTCTGGATATCCATAACCCGGTCTTTTTGATCTCAAGCATCCTGATCTTTGCGTTCGTCCTGATCGCGCTGGCAAATCAGGAGGCAGCGGCAACCTTCTTCGGCTGGCTCCGGCCCTGGCTGACCAGCACGTTTGACTGGTTCCTGGTGCTGTCAGTTGACGCAATCACCCTGTTCTGTCTGGTGCTGATCATCCTGCCTGTCGGCAAAGTTCGCATCGGCGGCAAGGACGCCAAGCCTGACTATTCCTATGCCGGTTGGATCGCGATGATGTTCGCCGCCGGTATCGGCATCGGGCTGCTGTTCTTCGGTGTGATGGAGCCGGTCTATTACAACTTCGCCGAAGGCGGTAATGCACGACCCTTAGGCATCGATATCGCGGTGCCTGGCAATGAGTATATTGGCATCGTTGGCACGATCCACCACTGGGGTCTTGAAGGCTGGGCAGTTTATGCCGCAGTTGGTTTGGCACTGGCGATCTTCAGCTACAATCTCGGTCTGCCGCTAACCCTGCGCTCGGCCTTCTACCCGATCTTGGGCGAACGAGTCTGGGGCTGGTGGGGCCATCTCATCGACACGCTGGCCGTGTTTGCGACGCTCTTTGGCCTGACCACCTCACTGGGACTAGGCGCTCAGCAGGTGGCTGCTGGCTTGAACGAGGTCTTTGGCATCGAACCCAGCCCCACTGTCACCGTCCTGTTGATCATTGGCATCACCTTGATCGCATTGGGATCGGTCCTGATGGGCATGGATGCAGGTGTCAAACGGCTGAGTGAGATCAACATGATCATGGCCGTGGGCCTGTTCATCTTCGTCATCGTTGTCACCGGTGTTGGCACCGCCATCGCGCGGTATTTCAACGTAATGGTGGATTACGTGACGCACCTGCCTGCTCTGTCCAATCCGTTCGGTCGGGAAGACACCAGTTACTTCCACGGTTGGACAACCTTCTATTGGGCTTGGTGGATCGCATGGTCGCCTTTTGTGGGCATGTTCATCGCCCGCATCTCCAAAGGTCGCACAGTGCGTGAATTCGTGATCTGTGCCTTGCTGGCTCCCACTGCGGTATGCGCCTTGTGGATGTCGACCTTTGGCGGCGCAGCCATCGACATGCTGAACGCAGGCGGCGCAGAAGGTGTCCGCGCCACAGTGATCGACAGCTACGCCCCAGAAGGCGCTCTGTTTGGGTTCCTGAAAGAACTGCCACTCTACGGCATCATCGCGCCCATCGCACTGATCCTGATTGTGGTGTTCTTTGTAACCTCGTCGGATTCGGGCTCGCTGGTGATCGATACGATTACGGCAGGTGGCAAGATGGATGCACCGGTTGTGCAACGCGTGTTCTGGTGCACGCTTGAAGGCCTTGTCGCAATTGCACTGCTGCTGGGCGGAGGGCTCTCAGCCTTACAAGGGGCCGCGGTGTCGACCGGCATTCCGTTCACCTTGGTGGTCCTGATTATGTGCTACTGCCTGTGGCTGGCGCTCAAGTCAGAGAAGGCCAAGATGTAACCAAAGCAACCCTGAGAAAGTTGAAGCGCCCGCCAATTTGGCGGGCGTTTTTTGAAATCTGTAGAAGTCAATGATACACTGCGAGCCCAAAAATACAGACCTTATGAGCGAGCGCACAGCGCCCTATTCCGCACAGTCGGAGAGGCTTCGCATTTATTGCAGTAGTGGCAACGCAAATCGGGGTAACTAAAGTAGCGTGCAGCTAGCGTTCCATGAAATTTATCAGGTAAGTGCTTCGAATGCCCGTCGGATCAATACTTGCGAATCTAGGCCATTTTCAGTTGTCGGTTTTGACTCGGATGGCGAAAGAAGGGGTTCAGAGACAAAGTTGACGATTTTGTCTTTGTTCGTAAGTGCACTCAGCGTTCCAACTTTAATCAAATGAGAGAAATATTTGGCGCCCATGTCAGACCAAACTGCTGTCTTCAGTCCCAAGTCCATCGACCGATACACGATTGTGGATGCGTCAGTAAGCAACAAATCCATCGGTGCCATGGCCTGATATTCTGTGCAATCGCTGAATTTTAAGATTTCTTCGGCGCTGATATCTAATACTTGCAGGGCTTCAGCCATACGGTCGCGCCCAGCGGGGTGTAGCCGAAAATACCATGCCACACTTGATTTAGTCGCTTCGTAGGCCTCTTTCACATGTGCGGGGATCAGTTCATTCTTTCCATATTGAAGCGCGACAAGAACCCGTGGTCTGCCATCTTCTGATTTTGGCGGCAAATCTGGTGCCGATGCTGGGTCCTGCAGGACTTCTTCTATCGCGCTCTTCGGGTTTCCTCCGACAGTCGCGCGGTGATAAGTTGAAATCGTCGATGAAATCCATCGCGCGTTTTCTTCAGACCAGCACCAGAATACATCTGGCAAAAACTCATAGCCTCCTTTGGGCGCGTTTGACCAATTTGCCGACAGAGCATGGTCAGGATACATTCCGCCATGTTGAATATCTACGACTGTCACCCCAAGACGACGCGCAGCCGCGCATACATAGTTTGCACCAGAGTAGCTGCTAAGAAATACGGTTTTTGGGCGAACTCTGTAGAATAATGCCGTGTAGTAGACCATCTCAAAGGCAGTACGTTCGAGGCGATCAAGGACCGAGAACTCATTCAATTGCAGGGCCGGCGCCGTTTGCTCTAGTATGCTGTTGATTTCCTTAAGTTTCGCCAAGACCTTCTGGCGCGCTCTATAGTCCCGCCTGATCTTGGGCTTCACCAAGGCAAAAGGACGGATGCGCTTAGTCTCAGGTTGAATCTGTGTTGGCACTAGGAATTTTTCACGGTGTTCTCGCGGGTCTTGCCTTGACAAAGTCAGTTGAGATTTTTCCGATTGGGTAATCCATCTCAGGCCATCGGTGAGTGGTTGCAAGGCTGTATCGCCGAACCTGCGGTATTGGGTTTTACGATTCAGGTACAGAATATCAGACTGAGGAATATCATTGAAAATATCGCTGGGAAACGCGTCAAGCGTTTCATCTAGCCAGCGCATTTCATCAGAATAGATCCATAGCTGTGACAGCCAATCCGACCAGAAACCTTTGAGATTCTTGGACTTAGGTTTTTTTACCTCCGGTAGATCACGCTCACCTGCGATAAATCCATTTCTTCGCTTGGCGTTGATCTGGAAACGGAGAATTGGCCAGTAATTGAAGCCCATGATCCTGCAGGTTGAGGGCTGAATCTCTTTCTCAATCTCTTTCAGCAGTTCAACGAATTCGGCCCCTTCGGGGATAAAACCATTGCTTTCAGGCGGCGCTTCGTGTTGCAGCTGTATTGACGTCATTAACTAGTTTACTTTTCGAGCAAGAACCATGTGATATTGTCCTGCGGAACCAACAGATCACGTTTGTAGAAAAAACCGTAATCCACCAATTTCAAATCAAAACCATCAATCAATTCACCCGCAAAATCGCGCTTGAACAGTCGGTCCGTGTGACCCCGATAGGGAATTGCGACAGGATTTGGATCAAAGTACTCGGCTACAAGCACGTATCGATTGCTGTTTCGAACCAAGTTCTCATAAACGATCTGAAGTTTGTCGGGGTTGATATGAATAAGAACACCGGCTGTGAAGGTCAGATCTGAGGGTGACAATTCCAAGGGATCGGTGATTGTGCCCACACACACCTCCGCCCCTTGTATCTTCTGAGCTTCCGCCGCCGCCGCCTCATTGATCTCAACACCATGCAATTTAATCCCAGCTCTCAGCTTGCTGAGTGCCATAAGGTTCAGTCCAATATTACACCCCAACTCAGTTGCCGAATTTAGCTGCGCGCAAGTTCTAAGCATCTGCGACCATGCGGCTATCTTGGGAACGAGCAGACGTTCGGCTTGGTTGCGTTGAATGTACGCATTTCCGAATTCACCGGCCCAAAACGCTTCTTGCGGTGTCGAATACTTGCTGCTCTTCGTCACGCGACTCTCCTTAGGCAGTGGTAATCCTCAGTACGTGCAGGCGAGATTGGTATGAGGCGCTGCCGAACTTTGCCACCGCATAGCGCGTTGTAACGGGGCTTAGCAAGGCAGTTCATGCGTTTCACTCGGCGCATAGGTCGCGACTATGACCTGAGGATTGTGCTTTCAGCCACAGCCAAACTGATACCCACACGCAGCCTGCCACTTCATGTGTCCTGACGCATTGCCGAACTAGAAGCCTTAAGTCGAGCACCGTATCTGATCATGGACCTGCCCATTATAGAATGGGTGTTTTACACTGAGGGCTTCGCAAACTTGTCGATCGTCCGCAAAATCCACACCGGCGAAGGTCTTTTGGAAGGCCAACAACGACTCCTTTTCGTTAAGCAAAACAGCTTCGTCCTCGAGCGAACCTGAAACCGCGCCGACAACATTGAGTTCCAGACCGGTCGGGAAAAATGAACGAAATATGAAATCTGTTCTTTCGACGTGATAGTCTGATGTCACGACCACCAATTCGCGAATACGCATGGGAATGATGACATTCCTTCGTAAAAAGTATGCATCACCAACTGTGTCGCGCGAATTTGTATCCACGACAATTTGGCGCGAGTCGATTGCATAGACTGCCTGCAGTTCGTCGGCCATAACGGTTCCGATCATTCGAGGGCAATCTTTCCGATAGTTCCACCCGGTAGTGAGAAACAAATCGAAAGGGTTTTCACGATGCAATGCGACAGCCCGCTCAAGCCGCGCCCTGGACTCTGAACCCAAATTTGCGTGCGCATCCATGTGATGCGCCAGAATTGCAACTGCTCTCATGTTCGTAATCGCTTCGGCGTCTTATGATTTGGCCAGTACATCTTCGGTGACGCGGTCACCTCGCTTGACGGCTTGGGATACACGTTGCCCAATTATCTGTTCGAAGAATTTCGGAGGCATTCCAAATCCAGGCCGTATCCGCCTGATATGTTTGCTCGAGATCATCTCACCTGCAGCCAGATCTTCAACAAAATACAAAGAACGCCGGAATATTTTGTTTTGATGTTCTGCGGGCGATCTGGAGAAGTTGCCATCTCCCAGCGCAGAGAATGCCGACCGCGTATCTTCCATCAATGAACTCATCTCATCTGGTTCAAGAGAAAATGCGCTGTCCACACCACCGTCTGCACGTGAGAGCGTGAAATGTTTCTCGATTAGTGTCGCGCCGATCGAGGTCGCTACGACGCTCGCGAGGTTGCCCATTGTGTGATCTGATAGGCCCACTTCGACGTCAAACTCGCGTTTGAGCAATCTGATGGCACTCACGTTGGCTTGATCTAGCGGTGCTGGATAACTGCTTATGCAATGGAACAACGCAATTTCATTACAACCATTTTGTCTGGCCGTTTCGATGGCCTCACCAACTTCAGATAGGGACGCCATGCCGGTCGACATCAGCATTGGTTTCCTTTGTTTGGCAATGTAGGCAATCAGCGGCAGGTCAACCAACTCGAATGACGCAACCTTGTAAGCAGGCGCATCCAGGTTTGCGAGCAAATCTACGGCCGTCTCATCAAACGGAGAAGAGAACAGGGTTAGGTTCAAAGATCGGGCATACTCGAAAATACGTGCATGCCATTCAAATGGCGTATGTGCCTCAGCGTAAAGATCATAAAGCGTGCGACCTTTCCACAATCCATCTTCAATCATGAAGTCCTTCGCCGTCGAGTTGATCGTCATGGTATCAGGCGTATAGGTTTGGATCTTGACAGCATCGACACCGGCTCTCTTCGCGGCTTGGATGGTTTCCAAAGCACGATCAATCGACCCATTGTGGTTCGCAGAGACTTCAGCGATCACATAAGGTGGATGTTCTGCACTGATCTGTCGATCATTGATTGAGATAGTGTTAGGCATTTTGAATTCCGGTAATCTGGCGCAATCGCTTTATTTCATCAACAATGATGGAATTCCAGCCAGCGAAGTCAGCAGGCAGGTCAGATAATTTGTGCTGAGTGCCAACGCCAACCTGTTCTAGCAAAGTCCAGTCGCCTGCTAAGATCTCAGGAAGTTTCCGAACAAAGAGCGTCTCAATTTCTTTAGTGAGCCTGTCATAAGTCTGAACGAACGTAATCTCAGTCTCGGCGAACAAAACACGTTCTTGAAAAAGGATTGGGCCGGTATCGATACCCTCGTCAATCAGATGGATCGTCACTCCCGCAGGAGTCTCATCGAAGAAAGACCAGAAATTGGGATGCGCACCTCTGTTATAGGGCAAGTAAGAGATATGCAGGTTGATAATTGGGCATCCGACGCTCTCAATCTGCGATTTTCGGATCAGGTGCCGGTAACCGAAGCTTATCACAAGATCATATTGTGTATCTGGTATCCCGTCCTCTGAGTGATGGACTTCGCAACCGGCAGAAAGCAAGGTATCGATGAGCGTCGTGTGGTGCCTGCCATAGCCCAAAAAAAGAATGGTCCGCTCGACGGCGCCGTTGGGTTTAAAGACGTTTGGGCTGGATGTTGGCTTCATGGATAATTTCATTGTGCTAGATATCACAGTGCATCGATTGACCTCAGGCGCTGCTTTGCCGCAGAACTCGCAGTTGGGATACTGCAGATGAAGAAGCTGGTGTAGGATTTTTTTTTGTCCTATCACGTCTCAGGCACTGGACTAGTCGCTGAAATTATCAATATGGGGCGCTTCATTGTGAGAAAGCGAGCAAGTTCATGTCTTTCAGAACCGTGCGGACGACGCTAAGCGAAATCGTAGAACGTGCTCGGTGACATTGGGTTGGTGATTTACCAGCGCGGGAAATGCAAAAAACGAAGTGATGCAGATGGTTAAAGGAATTGATTTATGTTGAACCAGTTCGACGGCAGCACCATTCTGGTTACCGGTGGTACTGGTTCCTTTGGCAACGCCTTTGTGCCGATGACCTTGGCAAAGACAGACGTCGCAAAGATAATAGTTTTCTCAAGAGATGAGATGAAGCAATGGGAGATGGCACGTAAATTCCAGGGTGATCCCCGTGTACGGTTTTTCATTGGCGATGTTAGGGATCGCGAGCGTTTGTATCGGGCCTTCGACTCGGTTGACTATGTCGTACATGCAGCAGCCACAAAAATCGTCCCAACTGCGGAATACAACCCGTTTGAATGCATCAAGACAAACGTTAACGGTGCAATGAATGTCATCGACGCGGCAATCGATAAGCGGGTCAAAGGTGTTGTTGCGCTGTCCACAGACAAGGCGTCCAGTCCGATAAATCTATATGGAGCGTCAAAACTGGCATCCGACAAATTGTTTGTCGCTGGAAATTCCTATTCCGGTAGCCACGTGACTCGGTTCTCAGTCGTGCGATACGGCAACGTTATGGGGTCTCGCGGATCAGTCAT
Organism: Ruegeria sp. CE9; assembly: GCF_056537425.1. Taxonomy (NCBI): domain Bacteria; kingdom Pseudomonadati; phylum Pseudomonadota; class Alphaproteobacteria; order Rhodobacterales; family Roseobacteraceae; genus Ruegeria; species Ruegeria sp. CE9. Next base: position 135,129 of record NZ_JBQFRO010000008.1, read on the forward strand.
TCCATTCTTCATGAAATTGCGTAACGAAAACTCTCTGCCAATCACCGATACAAGGATGACGCGGTTTATGATCACTCTGGATCAAGGTGTAGAGCTGGTTTGGCATGCGTTCGAGGACATGGTGGGTGGCGAGATATACGTCAAAAAGATCCCATCGATGAAAGTGACAGACATCGCGAATGTGATCGCACCGCACGCAGATACGGAAGTTGTTGGGATACGACCCGGCGAGAAAATTCACGAGCAAATGGTTGGCGCTGAAGACGCTCCCTTCACCTATGAATATGACGAACATTTCAAGATCCTGCCGTCACTGCACAACTGGTCACAGAGCGCGGACCGCATCAAAGACGGTGTTCGGGTCGCAGAGGATTTTGTGTATTCCAGCGATTTGAATACCGAATGGATGGAAAAGTCCGAACTTGCTAGCTGGATTGAACAAAACCGCGCCGAGTTAGAGAAACCCTTATGATCCCCTATGGGCGGCAGAATATAGACGAGGACGACATAGATGCTGTCGTCGAGGTTCTCAGGTCTGATTTTCTGACTCAAGGACCAGCCATTCCCGCCTTTGAAGCGGCAGTGGCCAAGAAGGTTGATGCGCAATATGTGTCTGCTGTGAATTCGGCAACATCGGCCTTGCACATTTCTGTTGCTGCACTAGGGCTTGGGGCCGGTGATATTCTGTGGACCTCGCCTGTCACGTTTGTCGCTTCGGCCAATTGCGCACGTTATTGTGGTGCCGATGTGGATTTTGTCGATATCAACCCCGACACCTTCAATATGTGCCCAGATGCGCTTGAGCAGAAGCTTATTGAGGCCGAGAAATCTGGATCGCTCCCAAAGATTATCGTGCCTGTACACATGTGCGGTCAATCACCGGACATGAAGCAGATAAGTAAGCTTGCACGGGCTTATGGTATCAAGATCGTTGAAGACGCAAGCCACGCAATAGGTGCTTCCTATGATGCTGCTCCGGTTGGATCTTGCGTTTATTCCGACATCACCGTGTTCAGCTTTCATCCGGTAAAGATTGTTACTTCTGGCGAAGGCGGCGTCGCGGTTACAAATGATCCTGAGATTGCATCCCGGATTGAGTTGTTGCGTAGCCATGGGATCACGCGCAACCCTGAGCTGATGACCGGCCCATCCGATGGTCCGTGGTACTATCAGCAGATAGAACTGGGCTGGAACTATCGTATTACGGACATTCAGGCCGCGCTCGGGCGCAGCCAACTGACTCGTTTGGAACAATTTGTAGAAAGACGCAACGCGTTGGCAACTGCCTATGATCAACTATTGGAGAACTCCGAAGTTGTCCTGCCTGGCCGTGATCCGCTAGCCCGATCATCGTTTCATCTATACGTAGTCCGGCTGCCAGAGGCTAACCCCAAGCGCCACAGATCAGTGTTCGAATCTCTGCGGGGGTCGGGCATAGGTGTGAACCTTCACTATATCCCGGTACACCTTCAGCCCTATTACAAACGACTTGGATTTGCTTCTGGCGATTTTCCGGCCTCGGAAGACTATTACCATCGCGCAATCAGCATACCGCTCTACCCGGACCTGACTGAAAATCAGCAAGAACATGTGGTGAAGTCGTTGGAAGTCGCGCTAGCGCTCTGATAGGAAGCACCGCAGATAAAGGAGATCAGCATGCCTTCAGTCAAGCTTGGAAGTCGCCTCATTGGAGACGCACAGCCCATCTATTTGATGGCGGACTTGGGATTGACCAATGGCGGCGACATGGGTCGCGCAAAAGAGTTGATTCACATCGCTGCCGATAGTGGCGTTGAGGCCGTAAAGTTCCAAATGCTTGAGGCGGAAAAGCTACTAGGTGATCATAGCATTGAATACACCTATCCGACGATGAAGGACGGTCCGCGAACAGAGAACATGCTGGAAATGTTCAAGGGCCTTGAGTATTCGGATGATCAATGGGCAGAACTCAAAGATACGGCTGATGGCCGAGGCCTAGATATGATTGTGACCTGCCACTATGAGGGTGGTGTCGAACGCACAAACCGACTTGAACTAATCACCAACAAAATCTGCACTTGGAGCCTTAGCCACCGGCGAATGATCGAGCAATTGGCGGCAAACGGCAAACCCCTAATTTTTGACACGGGCACCATAACGCGGGCTGATCTTATTGCGCTTGAAGATGTCTACAAAAAAGCGGGTGGCGGAGAATTGATCGTTCTTCACGATTTCCACACCGACGTTGAAGCGGAGATGAATTTTCGGGCGATGGAGGTTTATCGCCAACTTGGAATGGTTGCAGGTTACACTCCACAAGGGCGCAGCGATTGGTTGGATTTCATGAGCGTTGGTATGGGGGCAGCCATACTAGAGAAGCGACTTACAACCTCACGTGACATCCCTGCCAATGGACATTGGAAAGCACATGAGCCTGAAGAGTTTTCCGAGTGGGTCGAATGCATCCGGCGGTGTGAGCGAGCAATGGGCAATCCGGTTGTCGAACCCACAGCCCGAGATCAACAAGATGCGAAGAAATACTATAAGTCCGCCTACTTAATTCGGGACGTAAAACAAGGTGATCCGATTCGACAGAGTGACCTTGTTTTCAAACGGCCTGGAACTGGCGTAAGCTCTTGGGCGTTGAGTGAGAGTTACCTTGGCCGCCCTTACCACCGTGACTACAATTCGGGTGAGATGCTCGATCAGTTCTAGGCGCTGAACAGATGCTGAGTAAACGCAAACCAGTTGCAATTATTCCTGCTCGTGGTGGTTCAAAAAGAATACCGCGAAAAAACATAGCGGATGTAAACGGAAAGCCTTTGTTGGCCTATCCTGTAGAGACTTGCTTGGCTTCTGGTCTGTTTTCAGAAGTGGTCGTGTCGACAGAAGATGACGAGATTGCCGAAGTCGCGCGCAGGTGTGGCGCGAACATCGAAGTTCGCCCGGCTGAGTTCTCCGAGGACACCGCACCTGCGTCGCTTGCATGCAGGGATTTGTTGTTGAATCGCTATGAAGACGATACCCGACCCGACCATTTCTGCATGGTTTATGCGATGGCCATATTTCTTGAGCCTGCTGATCTGGTTGAAAGCTTAGATAAGTTGGATGGTTGCGACGGGGTGTTGGGGGTGTCGGACTTTTTGATCCATCCGTATAAGGCATTGGTTGAAAAGGATGGTTACCTTAAGGCTTTGTGGCCCGAGCTAAACCTAAAGCAATCGCAACACTACCCCCGGGCACTAGGGTCTAACGGGACCTTCTACTGGGGAAGAACAAGCAGTTTTATCGAGTTTCCGGGCTTCTATCCCACGCACCTGAAACCTCATGTTATTCCACCCTGGAAGGCGATCGACATTGATACACCAAGCGATTTGGAACATGCTCGTAGAGTGAAGCGACGAGAGATGGAACAGTATTAATAGTGAGGTGGCTACTGCAGGGGCAAAGGGTTGACATTACTAAGCGATCTGATTGATTCCACCGTGGAAAAGACGGCCGCTGTCAAATCGACGTTTTGACAACTATTTGCGCGCCGAAATCAGCTTCTCGGGGTTAACCGAGTAGCGTGATCAACGCGTCATCGAACAAGTTAAGTCAAAGGAATAATAATGGCGTTAAACATATTTCGAAAACGGCCTAAGCTTGATCAGCGTGAACCCGGCACGACCATAACTTCAAAGGAACCACATGGCGCCAGTTCCGTCAGTGATCCGCTCGCCGATCGCGTGGTATCCAACGACAAAAGCGTCAATGATCAACCCGAAAATGTTGATCACAAAGGGGCTTCGATCGCCAGCAACGATGTTGAGCTTATGGCGGATATTACGTCCCGTATCGAACGCGCCAAATTGCTCGGCATGGACGAAGACGCATGTCTCGAAGCATTTACATTCAACGAACCCGTTTCCCAGGCGAAAGTACTGGAAAGCTTGCGGACTTACGGGCTCGCTATTTTCCCATCTATTTATGATGCTGGCAGGCTTTCTCGAATTGCCAAAGAATATGATGATCTGATCGAGAACGGTGAAGCCATGGCGAGTACGGTATCGGCGCGTGAGGATACTCCAGCCAACAGTTATGCTCTGTCGTTGGTACGGGACAATCTTGACCGTTATCGTTTTCCAGAAACAATGGCACTATTTGGCTCACCAACGATCAAACAAATATCCGAAAAGTATTTTGCAGGTCAGGAGTTTGAGTTCAACTCAGACCTATTTGTTCAATGGACTGATCACACCGACGTGCCGGCGTCCGGTAAACTGCATTGGGACAAACAATTGACGCTCAAATCGTGGCTGTATGTCACCGACGGCACCGAAGGACATGGCGCCATGCGCGCCGGTGCCGGTACTGCCGCTTGGATGCGCTATATCCGTGAAGACGCGATGTTCGACGGCGTGCCTTATGGAAAAATCGTCAATCAAGTCGAAGAAGACGGGTTTCCCGTTGTGTCAACGGGTGGTCCAGCAGGTACATTTTTCCTGTTTGTGACTGATGTCGCTCATGGTGCTTCTCCGGTGGCACCGGGTAAACGGCGCAACATCATGCGATCACGCTCGCGGCCTGTGCGCGTACGACAGTGGGCGAGTTGGGCGAGCAAGCTTTGAGTAGCCAGCCAGGCTGCCTGAAGTACCGCAGGTCGATACGATCATTGCTTTTGCTCTGGCCACGAAGCGCGACAAACAACGGCCAGAACGCGCAAGATTCGCAGTTGGTTGTTAGCTCTATTCGTCTAGCAATGCATGTAGGTATCGATCAAAAAGTCATAGACCGGCTTAGGCACAGTCTTACGGATGCCGTCAAAGTCCTTTTCCTTTAGCAACTTGCGAACGTAAGACGCGCTCACAATCCTGTCGTCGATACTGATCCGCTCTATCACATCCAGCTTGATGCCATAGGATGGCAATATTTCTGCCATCTGATCGTTGTACTGCTTCGTGATCATGCAGTGAGGTTCATTGCCTAAGAAACAAGTTTTGATATCAAGAACCGGGGCGATATATTCGCAGAAATAACTTGCCTCTTCTGCGGCATCTGCTTTGGCGTCGTTTTCCGTTTCTTTGGTATAGTATTCAGGATAAGTCAGTTCGGTGCAGATGAACCGACCACCTTTCAGTACCTTAACATTTGCAAGATGCGCGACAGATTGCGTGACCAGTTCCAACCTGTCTTCGAAGCTGAAGAATGATTTGTCCTCTTCGATCACAAAGACATAGAGTTGATCCACGGACCGAGCTGCGTATTCCAGTAAATGAAGGTGACCTAACGTTATGGGATTGCAGTTCACCGCCACACTGCCGACAGTGCCGTCTCGATGGACAGCGTTTTCCCTTAGATACTCTTCATAATTCTTGAGGTTCCCACATTCTGTTTTTGTGGCGGTGCGGAAATAGTGCAGATATTTTATTAACTCGACCACACCCAGTGCAGCTTCTGTTCCTGCCTGATCGGATGGCTGTTTTGGCTGCTTTTCGATATCAAAGGCACCTAATGCACGGGCGCGCGTCAGGATTTCGTGTGCGGCGAACTTGGTGCCGCGCCAGTTGAAATGATTTTCGTCCATATATATTTCACCAAGGTCATGTGGCCTTGGAAAGCCAATGACCTGAGGGTGAAGTCCCGGCACTTCGTTATCTTCCAGCCGATGTGTCCCGACAAGAACCACCACATCACCATGCTCAATAGTAGTGGCAAGTAAATTGAGAATTATGTCAGTTGTTGACGCACCCCGTATGCCGCAGTTTTCAACTCGGAAAACTCTACCAAAATCATCTGTGCTAACCAACTCCTGAGCGCGGCTCGACAGTGTATGGGCGTCTTCTACTCCGGTGCAAAAGACATCTGATGTACCGAAAGTATACAACCGATTGTCGAACTCATCCGGAGCATTTGGCGTGACGCGTCGGCCATTCTTGACGTTTACATATTCGCTTGAATAATTCTTGAGTGAAATCCGCGAATTTTTGATTACGTTTGTGGGTCCGAACAGGATTTCATTCCAATAACGCTTGTCGAATTGCGGCAGCTCTGAATACATCTCGGCAATGTAATCAGGACATGACGTAAGCCACTCTTTGTAGTCGAGCTCACCGTTTAAAGCGCGAAGATGAACATCCGCAAATTGCTTTTCGATTTCAGATTTTTCACCACCTTGTGCAAGGCGATCAAAGTGAACAAGAACAAACTTACCACCTTGAGATTCAACATAGTTTTTGGACAGCTCAATAAGCTCTGCATAAAGATAGTCTTCAAGAAACTCGGTTACTTCTCGCGTCGTGGCAGCATTTGCAGACAAAGATGGTACCAAAAAGAACTTGTTCAATTGGCCCCTGGAAACCTGCGCAATCGCACCCGAGATCGCCAGTGCAGTCACCAAATCCTTGCGCCTGGAAGCGTCGCTTAGTAATGCTGGCAACGCCTGTTCAAACTCTTCAGCGGCCCGTTGGGCCTCGTCGAGATCTGCAGATAACAATAGGCAATGAAGCAACTCAAACACGAAATCCGGACTTTCGGGGAAGTGATTGAGCGCATTTCTGGCGGCTGCAATGGCATCACTATACCGGCCAAGCTGCTTATATACTTCTATTAACTTTGCATGAGCTTCGCTGTCTTGTGGATCATGGGCGATGGTACTCGACAGAACTTGAAGAGCAGCGCGAGTTCCGAGTGAATGAGTTCCGTTCGCGTTCGGCGTAAGACCATATCTTTCAAGAACCTTATGGGGAAATGTGATAGCGCTTTGTCGGCTTTCTTTCTCCAGCGTCTGCGGTTTCGGCGTGCTTGCTGATTGGTCTTGCGGGCGATCCATTCTAGCCTTGGATTCGAAACTCGAAGCAAGTTTGCTGCCAATCGTTCTGGTCAGAGTTTGAGATGTTTTCATCAGGCCCAACTTTTCTGGTTTCGCCAAAGGCACAAACGGACCCCTGATGGGTAATTCTACGTTGGAAAAAAAGCAACCAATTCAAGCTTTTAATTGTGCCCTGCTGGTCGAGTGGTGTTGGACACCTAAGCTACCCGAATTTTGTTCGCGAATAGTTCCAGCGGAACTGAACAGAAATGTTCAGTCTCCTGCTGACGGTTAGTCTTGGCTTGACGGTCGAGTTGGGAAATTAATTTGCTCTTCTTTGAGAATGACGCGCAGGACAGCTGCAGTTCGGGCTTGTGAAATTGATTTCCTTACTTCAACCGGTTGGGACATTCTTGCCGATTTGCTGAACGCAATGGAGCCTTCCAAAGCTTTGGCCGCGCGCAGTCGGTTCAGAATTATCTTAAATGGCATCACTCCCCTCCAGCAATTTGTCGTCGTCAAATCTTTGCCGCTGCGGGCCAAGTCCGAACCACGTTTGAAAAGGGCTCAAAGACCTACTTCCGTGAGTGTGAACCCGCAGCGACACCGCCCATGTAAGAAAAAGCAGAACCAGAAATAGGGGGAAGAAATCGGTGTTTCGCGTCATTTTTTGACCGCCTGATCAAAAGTGAAGAGATTGCTTACGCTTACGTTAACTTTCCAAATCAGGGCTGCGTTGTCGTGACGCCACGTCACAGCCCAGGGCCCGATGGTTGTACGCATGCTCGAGGTTCTTGGGCTAAAAGAAAAACGGGCGCGCCCACCACAGGCACGCCCAGTCAACAGGGAGGACTATTAAAAACCTGACGCTCGAAAAAAAAGAAGCGCCTACTCAGTAACAAATACAGAATGACGCATTCCTGTGCTTCGTTCAGTGAAGTGGTTCACATGAGTTTAAGAAAATTTTCAGTTTTTTGAGTAACCGAAAAATTGCCAGCCAAGGGCAAGCGCCTGGTGGCTTTCAAAGTAGCTCATGGTTTCTTGCCGCGCCGCGAATAAGGAACTGGATCGGTACGCCCAAAACAAATACGCCCACCAAATGGCGGGCGTAAATGATGTACAATTTGTACAACAGGGCTTTCAGAGCCTGTACAACACGAACAATTCGCGTTTAGCGGCGGATGCCCAGCTTTTTGATCAGGTCCTGGTAACGCGCTTCTTCTTTGCCCTTAAGATAGTCCAGCAGCTTACGGCGCTGGGCAACCATCTTCAGCAGACCACGACGACCGTGGTTGTCTTTCTTGTGGGTCTTGAAGTGCTCGGTCAGGGTGGTGATGCGCGAGGTCAGGATTGCAACCTGAACTTCAGGCGAACCGGTGTCGCCTTCTTTGGTTGCGAATTCTTTCATGACGCGTGCTTTTTCAGCGGCAGTGATCGACATCGGGGTCTCCTTCGAAGGTTAGAGTTGATGGCGCAGGCCGGGATGTCGTCCAGCACAGGCCCATGGAGAAAACCGCAGCGATTCCGATGCGGATGGGCGCGTATAGGCGCATTTGGGGCAAATGGCAAAGGGATTCTGCCGGGTCAACCCGCGAAGGCAAATTGCTCTAGTTGCGCCTCGGTTACGAACTGAATGTCTTCGGCGGTTAGCCCTTCGGTCCTATAAAGCTGCGCGACGTCTTCGCCATTGACCCGAACATGGGTCAAGTCATTGTTTTCGCGATCCTGTTCGATCGTCAGGTCTGGCTCGTCAGGGCTGTCCCAGGTGATCAGAAGTTTGTCTTGGCCGATCTGGAAATCCATGATTGTCGTGGGTTCTTGCGTGGGTGCGGAGTGCACAACGATCTCGTCGTCGCCTTCCCCACCGGTAACGACGTCGCCGCCCTCTGCCAGAATGACGTCATCCCCCGCGCCCCCGTTCAGAAAATCGGGTGACGTCTCATCTGGGCCGTCATCACCGCTTAGGACGTCATCGCCGTCGCCGCCGAACAGGGCGTCCTCACCCGCACCCCCGACGAGGCAGTCATCGCCATTGCCCCCCTGAAGCGCATCGTCTCCGTCATCGCCGCTGAGAACGTCATCGCCCTGACCACCAAAGAGCTCGTCATCTCCTTCGCCCCCGTCCAGTTCGTCCGCGCCGTAATGGCCATAGAGGGCGTCATCGCCCGACATTCCGTCCAGACTGTCATCGCCATATTCGCCATGCAGCACATCATTCCCCAGATTGCCGAACAGCTGGTCGTCTCCATCACTGCCATAAAGGACGTCATTGCCAGCCCCGCCGTCGATGACGTCGTCGCCATCATACCCGTTGATCTGATCGTTTCCGTCTTGCCCGGTCAGAATATCCGCACCCTCATCGCCTGCGATGACGAGATGGCCATTATGTTCGGAAATAACTTCACCAGAACTGCTGTCATCGGGCGAAACGGGGTCTTCTACATTCTCGTCCGCGTCCAGGAGGTTGCCTTGCGTTGCCTCGTCTTCGGCGCTTTCCTCTATTCGCTCTTCTTCTTCATCATCGCTCGAGTCTTCTGGCACAAGAACATCGCTGAGCGCATAAGCGGCGCCACCCATGGCTGCCATTCCGAACAAGCCGATCAGAAACATGATTACCCTCCGCAAGCACATTGGCTCCGAGTGTAAAACATCTCATGCAATCAAGAGGTTGGTCAAAGCCAAGTTGAGAGCGTGGTTAACCCTTTGTCACCATGGTTCAGGCTGCTGTGTATAGGCGATATAAAGCGGGTGTTTCGGATGCCCGCCCTTGGTCAGCCCAAGATGGAACAAAGGCTGACCGGTATCCCGCAGCAGGGATTCAACGGCGGGGCCACGATCCAGATGCGCGCCATGGGTACCCCAGGCAGCGATGATCTGATCGGCCCATTGTACGCCATCCAAGATCGCCTGGTCATTCTCAGAACCCACCGGATCAGCGGCAGCGCGCATCTTGCGGGGGTCGGTATCGCGCCAGGCAAAGATGTTGGTGACCTGAAAAGCCCCGAACCCCAGCGCCCGTGCGCGACGTTCGCAACGCTCCACCGTGGGGTCGTTCTGCACAACTATGCCCTATCCAAAAGTGTTTTGTTTAAGTGGTTTTCTATTGTGCCAGCAGTTCATTCCACCGATAGTTCCACCCATGGGTGGAACTATCGGTGGAATGAATGTCGTTTTGACGGATGTTAGGCTCCCTGTCGCAGTAGTCGCTGACATTTCTGTTTCGAAATACGGCGTTACGACGACCATTCCGGTAGTCTTTTGTGCGATGGACGATGGAGATGTTTCCCCAGTGTTAGACGCGTTTGCGTATGCCAGGGCTCGAAGCGTTACACATTCACCGGCTTCAGTTGACACCGAGGTCAGAACACTCGCCCGCCTCGCCAACTTTACTGCTGTGGCTCTCGCGAGGAGGCCATTTGATATTGGGCAGCAAGATTACTTAGTTTACGCCTATTTGGCGACGAGGGCATCTGGAACGGCAGTTTTCGATCATTCAGACCCAATATCCGAGCTCGGTTGGGAACCCATCGGATCGGCGACTTTACGGAGGGAATACGCGGCGATCCTTCGGTATTTTGAGTTTTGCTCTACCAATTTCGGCCGGGCTGAGTTGGGACGAACTTGGACTATGGCGGAGCATCCGCAAATGCTCAAGCGCATGGTTAAAATGCGCAAGCTGAGTAATAGAGACTTCTTTGCTCATCTCTCCGCAGCCAGGTTGAGATGGCAAGAAGTCCGTTCTCCAGAAGAAGCAAATCGGCCTTTTATCGTTAGGTATTCGAAAAGAGTGAATCGCATTCGGGCATTCCCTCCTACGGAAGAGGTTTGGGCAATCATAAATGCCGAAAAAAATCCAACTTATAAGGCTCTATGGGTTACAGCAGCTTTCGCTGGCCTCAGGATAAGCGAACAACTTAATACTTGGTCGTGTGACATCCTCCCTGACGTGTACCGTTCATATTTCTTTCCTGAGTTTCGTGAAAAGGAGTTGTTGGAGAGAGTGTTTCTGAGAGCCCACCCGATCACATCAACTTATACGGGGGTCGTTGGCGCGGATTCCGTCGAGCGCCGTATCTACCTTCAGAATACATATGGCATCGCACCCAGGTGCAACCTATCGGCTGGGAATCCACTTAGAGCTGGTTGGAAAGGAACAATTGTATCTGGTGCGCATGATACCCATCAAGTGTTTTGGGCAGACCATCGAGCATGCCAGATTTTTGAAGAATGCCACGATGAAATTTCGACGTTTCACGATATTGAACGGACGTCGAGCAAGCACCCCTATTTATACGTCAACATGAGCGATCGTTCTGGGTATTGGCGAGGTGACCCCGTAAAGATCTCTGCTGTCCAGTCTGCTTTTGAGAGAGCATGTAGGAGAGTGGGGTTGGAGCCTCGAAGGTTCGGGCGAAATCTGCACGGCATGCGGCATCATTACAAGTGGTTCTTGCGAAACGAGATTGGGCTAAGCGAAGAACACGTCCAAGTCTGCCTCGGTCACGCGTCAATCGAAAGCCAAGAAAGCTACGGACGGTCATCGCGTACAATTCATGATGCGTTGTCTGCCCGAAAGATATGAACATTCAACTCAGGAGGCCTTCTTGTCTTACAAAGTTCTTTCGATTGACGAAGCAGATCTAAGTATACAACCGGACGGTAGCGGAATTGTTTCCCGAGAGGCCAAATCATTCGTTCTTCGGCGCGATTTGAGCATCGAGGAATTCAAGGGAATTCTTGAATCATTTCTAAATGAGTTCCGTAACGAACTTCTTGGGATCTTATCAATGACGCCCGCCGAGTTTAGGCAGTTCAATCCTAACCGCCGGTTTGTCTTTGATAAACTTACCTGTCCGACCAATTCAGTTGTTGGATTCAAAAGAAGCGGTGCAGAACAGCCAAGCTTGAACTGGTTGCGAAAGAAACCGGTCTTAGCCGCTTGCCTGGCAACTGACGTAGTTCCGATATCTGATACAAGGCTTTCGCTTGGCAAAGCACTCGCCAGGGGGAGGGGAAATTTAGTCGATCGAATATTCGAACTCGACACTGGTTCGCAGAGACGGATCATGGAACAGCTTTTTGCAGATGCTGATGGGCTTGACGATATCTTTGACACGCGTTTCCCAGCCGTAGGTGTCCGGTTTGGTCTAAATGAACTGAAGCATAGGCTCTGCAAATTTAGCAGTGCTCGCGATGCCTTGTCTCAGGTGGCTTACGACATTGGTGAGTATCTCGAGGCAAGAAAGAAAAAGAAACCTCGCAGGTGCGCGGACCTTCTGTTCGCGATCTTCCTTTCGAGGCAAGGTATCATCTTTTGGCCACACATCAGCGCTTCAGAAGGCTCATGGATTCTGCCTCAAAGTTTGGAGCCGCTCTTTTGGAGTTTTGCAGTACCTGAGCAATGGCGATCAGTTTGTGCGGGGGTATTTAAAGGTGACAAGCAATCTGCCTCGATTTTGCCATTTCACCGAGAACTTCTCCTCAGAACAAATTTCTTTCAACTTCCTGAATTCAATAGTTGGATACTCCCTCGTATTAAGGAAGATATTGAAATACAAAGGCGTCTCAATCCCGCCTCAGAGAAAGGACGTTTCAGCAGCCACGCAAACCGCTACTTTCGGCTTTTGGTCTCTGCTGCGGGGTTGGACATGGAACATCCCAATGTTCGGGATGCCGTACGATATTTTGGCTATGGCGTAAAACTCGGGGTAGGTAACTCAACCGAAGTTTATGCGTGGGTGGAGGATCCCAGGCGGATGCGAGCTGAGCTTGGCAAACAACTGCTCACCCGTGATGGAAAGGTTCCACAATACGTATCGGATTGGGCAGAGGCAATGCGTGATGGCGTTGCTCTTTTACCGATCAAGGTCAAGTATACGCGAACACACGAAATGGCCAATTGGTTGTTTTACGTATGGGAGATTGGAGAAGCGAATTCACCTAAGACCTGGTCCGACATTGGCAGAAATGAACATATTCGCCTCGGCGGCAATCTTTCATTTCCCACCTTTTCGGACTTTCTCGCCGCAAACCGCACGCCATTCGTTAAAACCAGAACCCTGCGGACCCTTAACCAAATCATTCGACTGGTGGCCACTCGTGAAAGCTGGGCTGACTTTGTTTCGCCGATAGATGTCGTTCAGGACTGCCCAACAAAGAGGGGAAAGCCGCGTGTAGGTCGGACACACCGAAAGTCCCTGCACGAAGAGCTCCTTGAAGTGATTATTGAGGAAAATCGTAGGAAGACTTCTGAAGGGGCGCCGTTTGCTTTTGCTCGCGGTTTGCCTTCACAGTTCCGATCCATTCAGGTGCGAGGAAGCACAGAAACCCGAGAAGTTTTTTTTCCCGCAGCCCCCATTGTTTTGGACATGATCTTGAACACCGGGATGAGATCACGGAGTGCTTTGTGGATGGACAGCGGTGAGCGTGACGAATTCTGGGTTGACCGCGAGAGGATTTGCGAAGTTCCAAATCCACTCCCCATTGCTGAGAAAGGATCCCAAAACGGCTACTTACGAATTACGCAGATTGGACACAACGAAAATACCGTCGGCATGTACTTGGCAATCAACAAGACTGAACCGTACGAGGTGCCTTGGGTCGATGCGGTGAACGCGAGCTACTTCGAAATGATGCGAGATTGGCAGATTGAGCACAATCCACGTAGAACACCGGTTGTGGCGACCCGCCATCGTCTTGAAGAGGACCTATCCACACCGGAAGAGATTGGCGAGGTTTTTCCTGTGTTCCGGGACCCTCGCCGCCCGCATGGAACCCCTCTAACTCGGTCTGCATTGTATGATTATTGGAATGCGCTTCTTCGACACTGCGAGCCAATTTATAACGGGCGACGTCGAGCTAATTTGGCCAAATTGGGAGCGGAATTCCGTTGGGAACCTCTGCTTCGGCCGGATGGAAAGCCGCGTTGGGACCTGCATAGTCTCCGCGTCACAGTTGTCACAACATTGATAGATGCAGGCGTTTCTCCGGACGTCGTTGCAATCCTTGTTGGCCATAAGAGCGTTGTCATGACTTGGCACTACAATGCGGTGCGAAATGATGTGACTCACAAAGAAATCCAAGCAGGTTTGGAGGCGCGCCGTGAAAGTGCTCTCAGAAAACTTGAGGCGGCTTCAACCGACGAAGAGGTGGACGATGTGCTTCGCTATTACCTCGGGGGCACAGATAGCGCAGGATCAGAAGGTACTGATCTGTTGAAGAGTAGGATTATCGATGGCGAACCAAATCCCTACGAGGTCTTTTCCCACGGAATTTGCCCAAGTGCTTCCTGTGATGTCGGGCTTGATGACGGAAGCAGTCGGATAAAACCAGTATTTCGACCACAAGCATGTTCAAGATGTCGTTTCCGGATTACTGGACCGGCATTTCTCAATGGGCTCGTGCTCCGGTTGAATGCTATAATGGTAGAAATCACGAATTCTTTTTGTGTAGACAAAGAGTTAGCCGACGAAGTCGCTCGATTGGAAGATGCAGGTCGGTCAGCTTCAAGGATTGAGGCCCGGATCCGGCGTCATCGACGCTTCCGGGATGAACTTTGGGCCGAATGGGCGGCCGAACTCGTTACTATAAGGAAAGCAGAGGCCGGTTTAAGCAAAAAAGCGACCGCGAATACACTGGTGGCTGTGAACTACAAAGAGTTGTCCGGAAAATTCAATGAGGTTCACGCATTGGAGTTGTTTCATGAAGTTGTCTCAACTGCTTCTTTGACAACTGGAGGTGCGATGGATGTGCCGGGAGGAACACGTGAAAAGCGCGATGAAATTCTCATGGAGATCGCGCGTCGAAATGATGCGGTTGAGTTTTTCTATCGCTTGGACCCCGATAAAAGACGAGTGGCTATGGACGCGTTTGGTGACTTGATTACCCGTCACGCGAGAAGTTGCGCAGGTAAGCAACCCGATTTCATTGAAGAACTCTTAAGTGGTGCATCGAAACTTCCCGAACTCAGGAAGGATGTATCAAATTACTCAGAGAACGGAGGTGGTGACAATGATGAGAGCGACAAGATATTGAGGAGTAAGGATACCTGATATGGTTGAATATACTCCAAAGGCTTCTGAAATCATCCTGGCCCGCCTTCGCGACGAAGCCAAAGCCATGGACAGACCAGAGATACGGTTGAGAACTCTCAATCGCCTCACGCAAGCCTGCGAGGATATTGCCAGTGGTCGAGCGGCAAACACTGTAAAAGCGGCATATGGCAAGGATTTCGGACTTGGGCTGAATCCGAAGATTACGCCGTCGTCAATTGATCGCTACGTTCGCGCACGCCGAGCAAAGGATGATTCTTGGTCTGGACCAACAAGGGCTTTTATACACAACGACCCAGGTATTTTGAGTTTCGTTAAGGCCTGTGAAGACGAGCGGCAAAAGCCCTTACTCCCGAGGCGGCCGTCTCCCCCACGACGCCGTTTAGAAGAAGCAATTGAGACAATCCCGAGTGCTGACGACCGGCAGTTCGTTCGACTTGAGGTGGAAAGGCTTCGCAAAACTCGAAACGAACTCGAACTTCTTAGGAAGGGTCTTCGCAAGATTGCGCCCATCGACATCGACAAGATTTTGGAGGGCGGTGTGGCGGATGCTCTTGGAAACAATGGTCCTTTAATTGAGATTCTGGCACCGCTTGTTGCCCGTTTCCTTGATGAAGAAGAGATGAGCCGCATTGGGTTGGTTTTAG
The DNA here is from genome assembly GCF_056537425.1 of Ruegeria sp. CE9. Lineage (NCBI taxonomy): Bacteria > Pseudomonadati > Pseudomonadota > Alphaproteobacteria > Rhodobacterales > Roseobacteraceae > Ruegeria > Ruegeria sp. CE9. The sequence continues at coordinate 150,596 of NZ_JBQFRO010000008.1, forward strand.
TTAATGGACGGCTGGCGTGTCGGACAACACATCAAACATTGGTAAAGAAAACGGAGATGGAAGCATTAAAGGTGGCAACCGGACAACAACGGTGATCGCCCCTCGTATTCAACAAATCCTTTCAACCGTTTTAACTGTCGTCGTTCGCCTAACTGTCTGCCAGTCAATATATCTGAACTAATAAGGACTGCTCCGGTAGAGGCCAGGGCAACACTGGACATTGAAAGGGATTTGCCGCGCGTGAGTAGCAAACTAAGAAGCAAGCTGTCGCAGGAAAGCATCCTCAAAGTGTTTTTCGCCAATTGGGTTCGAGGGCGCGTTTGATTTTATTTGGTATATATCAAGATCGAGTTTCTGAAATTTGATTGGATCGAAAGGAGCGTGGTCAATGGCACGACCTATTTGAGAAGTGTAGTGGCCGCGACACTCGAATTGCGGCCATCGAAAAACGCAAAGCGTTTTTTTTGAAGCTCTTATTCTTTGCCGCCACCAGAATCTTTGCACCATTCAATACCGCCATCCCTGACCCAATAGTGGCTCCTGCACCCGGATGTCTGCCTAACCGAGGGAGAGATCGTCGGACGGTTCAGCCGGTCAATTGTGATCTGCCATCGTGGCCTCCTGGCCCGATTCAACGACAGCTTGGTGGTCTCTCCACACCCGCACGGGCAAGGAAAACATGCCCATTTGTCCTTCGGATCGCGCACTACGACCACCTCGCCGAAAACGAGCTGGTCGGGGGAGGGATGACGGGAAAAAATCCGACACGACAAATTGCTGCGTGGGATAAGCCGGAGAGTCTCGAGGACCCTCCGGAGCATATTTCGCATCATGACCATCACCCCACCCTGTCAAGGAAGGGGATGACGTCACCACGACCCCAGTTGTCAAGGTCTCCGCAGATCGAGCAATCCTCGCGGTGCTTCACACCCTGCCGGCGCTCTTCCGCCGTACTGAGGCGCCTGTAGCGGTTGTAGGCCCATTTGCCTTCGCCACGGTAGTCAACGAGGCCCTGGAGCAGTTCGTTGACCGCCATCGTGGCTGCCTCGGTCGTGAAAGTTACCACGGCCGGGGCGGGATTGCCGGCGCCCACCACGTAGGCCTCGGCCTTCTGACGCTCGAACTCTTCCGGGTTGCGACGTTTGAGATCTTCGTCGCGCGCCCGGACCGGATCAGCAATCCCACGGCAAATCATGCACGGCGCTCCAGGAAATAGGACTGTTGCTCGTGCAGCCATCTCTTGTAGGCCAGGCTTTCCATCGGACCTCGGTATGAGTGCGAGACCGACATCAATCACCGGGATCAGGTAAAAGTGTGAAAGGCGGTTCAGGAAGATCCGCCCGGAGTGATCATCTGTGCAACCGAAGATCACGTCGCACGATCTCAGCGCGTCACGTGCATCCTTCAAGTCCACCCAGCCTTTGATCGGGTGAATTCCAACATCAAGGCCTGATCTGAGCACCTCGTCGGCAACGACACGGACCTTTGCCACTTTCTTGAGAGCATCCTGCACGGTGGCTCCATGCAGTCGGTTAAGGTTGGAAACCTCGACAACGTCATCGTCGATCACAACCATCCGCCCTACGCCGAGCCGGTTCAGTAGCTGGACCACGGCGCTTCCGGTTCCACCGCAACCCACCACGCCGATGGCGAGCTGCCTGAGCAACCCGTTAACCTCATCACCGAAAGCCAAGGCTTGGCGATTGAAAGCAGGATCGCCCGGAGGGAGACTGCCCCCTTGGATCGTAATGCCGTTTTGTCCGACCACGCTTACACGCTCACAATTGGGAGGTTTCGCACTTTCAACCCAAACGCGGCCGCGATAGAGTGTTCCTCCAACCTCGACCATGCTCACGAGCTCAACGCCCTCTCTGTTCCGATTTCGAAGCAGGTTGAAGAGTTCCAGCTCGTTCTTGTCGTCCTGCTTGGAGAAGCCATCAAAGCCTCCTGGATGGCTGTGCACGATCCCAGGAATGAGCTGTTCCTCCTTGGCCCGGCGACAGAGGTTGACGAACGACTTTGTCCTCCAGGTAACGTGCCGATCGCTGGCGGAAACCCGGTCCTCGTCCGGGATCGGGATAACCTCAAACGACGTGTAGCGGCTGCGCGGCTCGCAAGTCAGCGGGTCCCGGCCAATCACGCTCCGGCCAAAGAGGACATAGGCGGCGCCTTCTGCGCCGTTCTCATCTGCAATCAGTTTCCGAAGCTCATCGCGGTGTCGCTCTTGGAGAATGATATCTGTGCGTTTCATGCTGCCACCTCCAGCGCTACTTCGATGCGCTTGATCATGGTCCATAGCCCATCGGCGCCCGGGCGCCACTGGTTGTTGTGGCGGGACCACCGCTGCCAGTTCTGTCCGTCGAAGTTCAGCTGCACCTGGGTTGCCCGAGGAGCGCGCTTTCCGGAAACCAGGAGCAGGTGCGGAACTGCATAGAACATGTCAGGCGGCGCGTCTGGATACCCTGGCGGCAACACGATGAGGATGTTGGCCTGCGAGACCTGGAACTTACCGTCAGGCAACGGGAAGTCCGTCAGGATCACTCCCTTCTGACCTCCATGCTCGACTTCGCGGTAGGCGATGCCCCGTACACTGAGGTAGCGGCGATCCTTGGAAGGCAAGATACTCATCACGCACTCCCTTCCGTGGTCTCGCAGATCCCGGTGAAGAAATGCTCGAGCCCTTCATCGTCGAGCCGGACGAGCTCGTTATCGGCGATCGGGCGGTCTTCCTCACCGCGGACCTCGAGCCAAACACCGAACTTTGCAGGGTCGACACCCGCGAGGCGTTTCAAGACCCGTCCGCTGATGACCTTGTGGCCCCAATCGAGACGCTTTCCGTCGATGTCGAAGCGGTAAGACTCAGCGCTGGGGAAGATCAGGAAACGCTCAACCTGTCCTGGGCGGAGGTCCGTGGTTTCCTCAAGACGAAGCTCTTCCAGCTCACCGTTTCGCAGGACCTGAAACACCAAGTGCTCTTCAGCTTTGCGGAGACCAGCACCTTCGATGACCTGACGGCCGGTGGGCGTCGGGTCATCGAGATGAACCTCACTGAAGGCAAGGTTGGGATCCCCAACCATTACCTTGTAAGGTCCGTGGTCCCGAGGTTTGCGCCCGGCCTGGAGTACGGCGAGGAGGTCTTCGGCTTCAATCAAATTGGTAGTCATGGCAGCGGTCCTTTGCTCGATATTGCCGCAGCGGCTGGTTTCACTTGCATCAAAGACATTTTAGACAGATAGTCGTAAAGAGTCCCGATGTGGACCAGTATGCATTTGGACTAATATCGGCGTCAAGTCTATTTTAGGACTGGGAGGATCTAAGTTGATGACACATTCAGAGCCCGGACTGGCAGCGGTCGCGGGAAAGGATAAGATTCCGGCCGCAATGGAAGCATTTTCGAGTTTGTCCGACGCGTGGGGTCTTTCCACAGAGGAACAAATTACTTTGCTTGGAACCCCAGGTCGCTCGACATTCTTCAAATGGAAAAAATCGGGTGGAAACCTTCCAAACGACACCGTTGAGCGAATTTCACACCTGCTGAGTATTTATAAAGCTCTACAAATCCTTTTGCCCGATCCCAATGCAGCTGATGGGTGGGTGAGGAAAGAAAATCAATTTTTTGGAAACCAATCCGCTTTGGAAGTGATGCTCGGTGGATTGGTTGCTGATATCTACAAGGTTCGGGAGTATGTGAATGCCCAACGAGGTGGATAACTATCCAATTATAGACGTAGATGCGGCTTTCTTTACATTGATACCGTCTCGCTTTCCACCTGTGGGTCTTTTTGAGCGGATAGCAGCAGGCAGAGATGATGAGGTTGCAGAAGTTGAGAACCTGACCAATCCTCGCATCCGCGCCAAAGAAAGACTGTCAAAGAGTTCTCTAAATGTCGTGGATGAAGAACCAGCTCGATTTCACAGCTGGAACCTTGCCCCTTTCACTTACCCAAACCCCGAAGGGAGCGCTCTTTTTTCGAACTCAGTTCCTTGCCTCGAGATGTCTGGAGATGTTCAAACTGCACTTGCTGTGTCAGTTGAAAAAAGAGAACTTTTTCTAAAGCGAACCAAAGAAGGTCCGATCGGCCTCGACATGAGAATGCTCCGACGAAAGGTAAAGGGGCGCTTTCTGAATGCGAGAAGCCCAACCTCACCACGGAATAGATGGGAACTCAGAGAGTTGGGAGAAAAAGTCATCCAAATGAACACGAATGTTCAGTTTGATGGCGTGCTATTTCACTCTTCTGAAAGGCCTACAGGTACGCGCATTGTGGTTCTAAATGGTGATGCCCTGGAACGGCCGATCCAGTGCGAGCATTACCGATTTCATTGGAACGGTGAAAGGATCGCAGGCATCTACAATTTCGACAACTCAGTGCCGACCTTGCAGAACTCGATTGATCCAGCTGCACTCAAGGACGAACGAGACTTATTCGCCGCCTGAATCTGCTTTGAAGCCGTTTCTTGGTTCTAAGGTGTCAAACTCCTTTCGGTGAGACGTACGACAAAAAAGCTCTTTCCGCAGCGCCTGACCGAACCTTTTGGGGACGGATCTCGAAGCTGTGCAGTCGATATCTAACGATGCTAATTGTGCAGGCGACTGCGATCGCAAAGCGAGCACTCAATGTGCTTCAAAAAGTGGTGCATTTAGATCCGGCCCCGAAATTTTCATGAGGAAAATTTAGTACCTTCACCGTGATCGTTGAGGGCTAATGAATTGAAAGCCGTCAGCACCCAACCATTGTCCGGATCGAACTTGCACAATCGTTCCGGCGATAAGCGTTCTTGCAAAAGGCAGTTGATCATCTCCTCATACTCCTGTGACTCTTCGAACAGCTCCAAGTGGGTGGTCTGTGAATACTCGAAGTCGACCTGCTCGATCATCGACATAAGTCCAGGCCGTCCTTGAGTGTCACTCCAGTCCCAGCGCGGAATCAGCGCACCGTTTACCGAGCAGGTTTCGGAATAGAGTTCAAAACGAACACGCCGATTGACTTCATTGAGGAGCAAGTTGCCATTTACGACCGCATCAATCAGAGTTTTGTTTAAACGTACGTGTGTGTTCATCGCTTTCCCTTAAGTTTTTGTTGCTGGCTTGAGGGACGTGTGTTCAATACAAGAAAATGCAAAAAAGTTTGTTTGTCAGGTCAGGGGCTCGCCGGAGAATGCAAGTAACCTTTCCGATTAGCGAAACGCTTTCTCTCTCAGCCAAATCCTGTCATCTGGCAATACCCAACGTAACAATTTTGCCGCCAAGTGAGCATGTCCAAAGAAGTGCAGGCGCGAAAAGGCCGTACCGCCACTTTCATCCTGAGAACGCACATCTGCACCATGGTCAATAAGGGTCTTAAGAAGCCATGAATTCCCGATTTCCGCCGCACATAGAAACGGTGTCAGGCCGGAGGATCTGGTTGGTGCGTTTACATCCGCGCCTGCATCCAGCAGAAGCTGCACTATCTTGCGCATATCAGGTGTGTCGCCTTTGACGTAGTGTTGAGCGATGTCGGGAAGAATGGCCAACTCATCGGGCGAATAGCGGATCGTCGCCTGCGCCTGAGTTTCCTCGTCAATAAAGGGAGAGCTTGTTTTGCGTAAAACAGCCGGAGTAGCTGCAACTGAGCTGTACCATTGCATCCCTGTCTCAACGTCGGCAAAGTGGCAGACTGCGATGAACAGGGGTGTTTGATGATCTGGCCCCTCTGTTTCTACGTCGGCGCCTTTTTCAAGAAGAGTTCGCACATAATCGGGGCGACCCGTACAAATCGCCTCACTCAATGCAGACATTCCGTCGAGCGCTGTAGTGTTGATGGCGGGTTGAGAAGTTTTCTGCATCAAAACCTTGATGCAGGCGTCATTCCCACCTTGCAGCGCCCTTGCCAACACTGAGCGGTTTTTCTTGTCTAAAGCATTGGGGTTGGCGCCAGCACTCAACAACTGTTCGACTTTTCCCACCTGTCCAAGATGGGCAAATACGGCAATTTGCGGTGCTGGAGTCAGGCCATAACCCTTAACGATACGGTCGACATTTCGCATATCTGGCTTTCGATCTTTCCATTCAGACAAGTCCAGAATGTATTTTCTGTAAGGACCGTCGCGGTCAACTTCGGTCGCCTCTGGATACTTGTTTGGAAAGTCTCTGACACATGCCAAATCAGCGTCTGGAATTTCAACATTCAATTCCAAGCCTTCACACCAACCTTCCCATTTCGCGAAAACACTCTTTTTTTTCAGCTTCTGCGCGATGTTGAGTATGTAATGCAGGCAGCATTTCATCTGTTCGGCACTGCGAAACTCGAACCACATGGCGGCCTCTTCAAATGCTTGGAGAGCGTCGTTGTATCGACCGAGCTGAGCATAGTAGCGCCCATGGTAAAACTTCAGGCCCGCCAAACGGGGCTGACCTTTTAGTGACCTTTCCAACGCAGAAAAATTCAAACTGGCCCTGTCTGCATCTCCATCTGTCTTTGGCTTGCGAGGATCCGTGAACTGCACGATTTCGTCCACCTCACGAAGCTGGCGCTCACTAAGCTCGCAGGTTTTCAGGTATTCCTGAGATCTCGCTACATCCACAATGGCCCTCTGGATGGCATTTGCATCAAATTGCAGCTCATATCCGCTGATATGGTTGCTGGGATCTACCAAGCTAAGCTCGCAATATTTCTGGTACATCCGAGCTACCAGCAGGGCCCTCGCAAATTTCCGGTCCCAGTTCTTCATCAAGGAAAGAACCGTATGGACCTGTGGGAGGTTTTCTCCTCTGGACCAACGTTTGATCGAAACTTCCCAATTTTCTTGACCTCGGTGCAAGCCGAGTTTGCTTTCGATCTCGGTCGCAAGGCGTGCAAAACCATGATCTTTCGCCCGCCATTGCCACAATAGCGCGCTCGCATAATCCGGTTTTCCCAAAATATCTTTTGGTTTCAACCCGGTGACAGCGAGCACGATTTGCAGAATTTCCTGAAAAAATCCGTACGCTATACGATCAAAAACGCCACGTATCGCTGCAGCGGGCAATGCCGCGCAGTCAAGAGAACGGCATAGAACAGCATAACCTTGCAATGCGCCCAAAAAATCAGTCGCACCCCAAACGTCATTACCGTTCGCCGCATAAAAGTCCGCAAGATGCCGCTTAAGCATATCGTTCGCAGCTTCTGCAGAAAGCGGTTTGCCCTTGCGCAGGCGCTGAAGTTCTTTCTTGAGCGCAGGTTCGTTCGCATCATCGATATGCGACATTGCGCGGATCAGGAATGCAACGATCTCGGATGGCTGCGGTATAGGGGAAGCAACGTTGTTCATGCCAGTATCTCCTGGGTGCGGCGCAGCCTGGCAAGTTCTGCTTTAACATTGCGGATTGCGCGGACGTCACTGGGTGTCTTGGCGATCACAATCAGCCCGCCATTCGGGAAAAACAGTTTTCCATGCTTCTTGCCGTGCACAAAACGCGCGCCTGTTTTTACAGTTTCGGAAATGATCTTGTTCAAATCTTTATCTCTGGAGTAGGGCATGTGGCACCTCGATAACCGGATGGCGGCATTGCCACCATCCCAACCAGCTTATTTCTTGGAACTGGCCTGGTTAGCGTTTTTCGCGGCAGCGCTTTGCGCGCGCGCAACGAAACTACCTTTGGCCGTCTTCCCGCCGGTCTTGGCTGAATTTGCGGCTTGAATCCGTGCGACTGCTTTGGAACTCATGGCTTTGGTTTTTGGCATCCTGTTTTCCTTTCGAGTTTGAGGATGCCTTGGTTGTGGCAGTTTCGGGCCGATCCTTCATCGGACAAGCTGGGGACACCTTTTTGAGATTTTGCAAAAGCAGCATTATGCACATCTTTACAGCCCTTGCCTTGATCTGATCCGCTACCTAACAATCGCTGCCAAGCAAGCAGTACCCGAATTCTTCGAGGTTGCATTCGTTTGGATTCTGTTTGACGGCGCCATTTAGCATGACAACGTCAGTAAAAGGAGCCTTTCGGCGACCTTGACTGACATGTCTGACGACGGACACACTGCGGATGCGGACATTCCAATGAGTATGATAGCGCCTCTCTTTGGAGCGCCATCTACATTTGCTTGCCCAATCTGGATGTCATCTTAAGGTTGCGTACGATCAAGGTTGTCGCCATCGTCCACTCATTGGATTCAACGTGGTGATTTGAAGATGAAGGATTTGGGATCGGGGTTCCCCGAATGGACTGAACTCGGCCAAGATGGTGGCCTTGACCCCCTTGGGATGCAACGGCCAATAGAGGTGATTTATCAATCCCTTCTTCCAGGCATCAGCACGATCACGTTGCGATTCAGGTACTATGCGTTCTTTGTCTGGATGCTCGAAGCCTACGCCAAGGAGAATGGAAACACCGATCCTGCGGTTTTCAGGCGATTTCAGCGTCGTTGTGAAGCCCTTTTTGCCCTAATAGCCGCCCGGGGCAGCACTGAGTTGGGGGTTGCTGGGATCGATTGGGCGCATAGGCAACTTTCCGGCGTCCCCGATAATTCAGCCGCGAACATCGACTTCTCGGTGGGGGCTGATCCGGAAGCGGACCTCGCCCAGCGTTACTTGCGGAACAAAGGTGGTGCCTTTGGTGGCATCTATGCGACGCAGATGTATGAGATGGGGCTCATCACGTTAGGTGACGATCAGAACCCAATCTCGGTCTGTACAGACCGTGCGCTCCCACTGGCAAACGCCTTTGCTGAGGAAATCGGTGACTTGGCTGTTCTGTTCTTGGGGCGCGTGGAAGCCGGGACGGTGTCTCTCCCAGACCTCGATAGGTTGGCGCCGATGAAGCCGTCTTCGGTCATTGCCGGCAGTAAGGAGCATTCGCTGTTGGTCGAGGTTCTTCTGGGCCGAGTCTCGTCTGCATCTGTATCGGACCAATTGAGACGGTCTACTGCGCGGATGCTACTCCAGCTCATCGCAGTGGCGAACGATGTTCCCCACGCTGAGGCGGTGAAATGGGAGTGGTTTGGTGCTGGAAAGCAGGAGGCGCGATATGACTCCGATACCGATGACGTGCGCGATATGTGGGCCCTGTATCAAGCCTGCGATCTGATGCGCCTTGCCTACGAAAACACCCTTGATCTTGCGTTGGACATTTTGCAAGGCGCTGAGATGCGACGAATGACGTTGGGAGCGCTCGTTGCTGAGCTACTCGATTTGGCCGACGTGCCCAACGGGATGACTTGGGTAGAGTATTCCACTGGCCTCGTGGAGAAGGGCGAGCCTGCCGCCTCCGCGAGATTTGCTGTTGATACTATGATGGAAGCGCGTGCGTCCGGTGATCGTTCTGAACGGATGCAAGCTGTCCTGGCGCTCATAGCGGCCCTCGCGAAAAAGGCGGCAACCTTCGGTGAGTTGTTAGATAATGCGTTGGATGCACCTGATCACTTCCATTCCCTGAGGACAGAAGTTCGCTTTCTGGAAGCAAGAGCACACGACGATGCCCAAAGCGTCGTGGATGCAATGATCCGCGAACGTGTCCTGAAACGCCACCTATGGGTGGCGTCACGCAAATTCCGCAACCAGAAAGCTTATACCTTCCTGATTGAGCCCGAAGAGGGATTATTGCGATACAGGGATAGATTTCGGGTTTCACCAAGCAGCCCCCGCCTGGAGCAGGCGATGAAGTTCCTCCGGGACGTGAAGCTGATCGATGACACTGGCCTGACTGCTCTTGGCCGCGCGGAACTGATGTCGAATGAAGTACTTTGACGTTTTTGCCGAAAGCGGATTTCACTCGGCATTCCTTACGACCTATGCCTTCGGCGCGCAGGCGTTCGAGGACGTGCCCTTTTCGAGACTACGGGGGGCGAAATGTCGGAACATCGTAATCCTCGCCGACCGGCAGATGGCCAATCAGAGCTTCGCGGAACTCGGGCCGCCGAAGTTCGCAGGTAGCAGCTACCACCTTATCAAGGCAGATGCCCCGGGCGCTTTCCACCCCAAGATCACGCTTCTCATCGGAGCAAAAAAGGGCAGACTTTTGGTCGGGTCCGCAAACCTCACTGCTCTGGGTCTTGGCGGCAACAAGGAACTGATCGCAAACCTAAACTACAACGAAGAGGCACCCGGCAATGCCGGCCATTTTGCCGATGCTTTGTCCTATATTCGCAGCAAGGTTCCCCCGGGCGACCTTTGGTTCGCGACCGCAATGCAGAGGGCGCTTCGCTCTGCGCCCTGGCTGCGAGACTCGATCGAAAACCCTCTGCCATCCGAAGATACAGAGCCGGAAGTTGCGCTGCTGACAGATCGTGCAAATGCTACAATAGTCGACCAAATCGCAGCGAACATTGGTGGTGATCCGATTGATCGGATGGTCATTATATCGCCCTATTGGGATATGAAGCTTGAGGGACTGTCACGCCTACGTGCGAATCTGGGAACGCCACCCGCGGATCTGTTGATTGATGCAGACAATACGTATTTTCCGAAGTCCGAATTGCCACGGTTGACCGACGTTGAGCTATTCCGGGTTGCTGCTTCTGACAACAAGCGTTTCGTCCATGCAAAACTGATCATTGCGCAGGGGCGATCCTGGGATCACGTGATATCCGGTAGCATGAATTGCACTTTGCCAGCTTTGCTTGGGCCAACAGTAGCCCGCGGCAATGCAGAGGCGGGAATATATAAACGCGTGCCGTCCGGTACTGCGCTTGCTGCACTCGGTCTTGAAACCTACCGCAATAGGCCTTTGCAGATGAAGGATTTGCACGACTTGGCATTCGCTGCCGTAAAAAGCCCTAATGAAGATAAGTTCGCCGATGGTGGAACCCTGATCTTGCAGTCGGGACGGATCGCTTGGACCCCCCCCACGAGCAAAACCATGCGAAAGCCTGTTGCCATCGCCCTATTGGATAGGGATGGCTCTGAGTTCGGCAAGCCAATCGACCTCACCCGGGGGGACAACATGGAATGGCATGTGGACGTTGAAACACGCCGACCCCGATCTGGTGTAGTCCGTTTCGCGGACGGCTTAGTTTCTGCGCCGGTCCAGATCATCGACCTCGACGTTCTTTCGGTACGCACATTGCCTCCGGCACAAGGCCGAAAGAAGTCGCTGACCGATAACTTGGCCGAGACCATGAACGAAGACCTGATCCTGATTGAGACCTTGAACCAGCTTGAAGCCCTCGAATTTGATGAGGCGAGCGTGAACGACGGCAATCTGCCCAAAGCCACGACTGCGCCGTCCCCGGTGTCCGAAGATCAGCAGCATGCCGTCCTGACCTATGAGGAGTTCGTTCGTGCGCGCAGCAGAGCGATTATGCAAGGCAGTGCATTTTCGGGATCTTTGTCTACACACCATGATAGCGCAGCCAACTCGCTGAGCGTTGCATTGAACCGGATCATCGGCCTTGTCAGTGTCGATTTGAATGCCGACGAAGACCGCGAGATGAATACCATCGCCGCCATGGATTTCCGCGTGACAGAACCTGAGGCTCCGGAAGAAAATATAAAACCTATGCAGCCAGAGATTGCCTCTAAGCCCGCGAACGCAACGAAACGGGCCGTGGCGACCGCAAAGAAGATGAAAGAGGCAGTCGACGCGTTCGAAGAAAGATGCCGGTCTCTGAAAGGCAGGCCAATCACTACCGCCGAGCTCGTCCGGCTGCGAGCACTACTGCAAATCCTGCTTTCGCACGCTCAGCCAATCCGAGGGGAAGCATTACCAAATCAAATCCTGCCGATTCACACCAAGGGCAGCTACGACTGGCCACGTCTGGTTGGAAGGTTGCTCAATCAGCATTTCGGAACCGCACGGGCGCTACAAACGTTGCAAGTTGCCCAAGACGAGGCAGAGCAGAAACGTGTCCTTGAATACCTTGCAGTGGCAGATTGGGCTGCGCGAGCGGCAGTCGCTGCGGCGGCATCGGATCCCAAAACCACAGAACTGCGTCGCCCTTTGGGTAATCTGGCGAAGGCGCTCGCGGCACAGGTCGCTGTGGCCATCAAAGACATTGAGGGAGACAAGGCCTACCTCAATGTACTCCTCTTGAAGCTTGATGAGCGCTTTGCCGACCGGCTCGCGCTGAGGCGGAGGCAGTTCCCAGAATTCGATTGATGTCAGGGATGGCGCTGGGAGTTCATTTTTTTTGACTGCAAAAGTACCGCGTGCGTCGCATTCCGAAAATCGATGTCTGCTTTCAGCTGCTGCCCCGCGGCAACTGAGTTCCCATTCCGGGTTCGGAGTGGGCCGGTTGGAACTTACGAATGAATTCAAGGTTGAAAGACTTACAGGTAGTAACTTGTATTTATTCGATACATGTTCGGTGTACACGAGATAGCGACCGGACAACACTATGATCAACTTGGCCGACAACGATCTACTCACGCTACAGCACGAAGTGCAGCAGTTGTTGGGGCGATGTCTGTTACGGCTCCAACAGTATGAGCGGCTGATCAAAGCTATGGTGGCGCATCATAGGTTCTCAGGGCCGATTCATGACTTGGAGCGTTCAAGGGTCGCGCAGGTTGACGCCACGGCGCGTAAGACGCTCGGCACCCTGGTAGGCGATCTTCTCGGATCGTATGTCGTTGCTGGTGAGATCGAACCTGCTGAGGGGTCGACGATCAATCCTCCTGAAGGAGCCAATTGGTTCGCGGTGCAGATGTCACTTGACCTATCAAGTGAAGATTTCGCTCGAGCAAAGAATGAACTCAGAGACATGGTACTTTTACGGAACAATCTGGTTCACCATTTCATCGAGCAGCACGATCTCCGGAGCCTGGATGGATGTCGTGGCGCGCAAGGTGCATTGTTCAGCGCATATAACCGCATCGACCAAAACCTTGAGCAACTTCGTGAATGGGCTGGTACGATGGAGGAAATGCGCCTGGTTCTCTCACGGGTCTTGCAGTCGGAGGAATTCAAAGACGTATTTGTCCACGGAATTGCCCCCGACGTGAAAGTAAACTGGGATACGTCAAGCATAGTGAGTGCCTTGCGAGAAGCATTCTGTGCGTTGGCTGTCGATGGATGGGCACCGGTGGCTGAGGCAGGCAGATGGATAGCCAAACGGTACCCTGAGCAACTGCCTGCCAAGTATGGATGTCAAAGTTGGCGACATGTTGTGCATAAGGCGCCCAACTTAGAAATCCGGTACCTTGAAATATATGAACAACGCACTGCTTGTTATCGTGAGAAGGATGTTACCGCGAAGTCGCGTTAAATTACATTGACATAGCATGAATGCTACGCGCCCTCTGTGGCCTTATTGGAAAGCTGCATTGCCGAATGTTCGGCCTAATGAATGGCGATCCTGGGCCGTTCGCCTACTTCGGAAGTTTCGATGGCAAAGGGTAGCTTCGCCGACCACGAACGCTCGAGACAGGCAAAATACTCCTGAAAACTGGAGTTCAAAATTATGGGCGAAACCGAGTGCAAAGTTTGTGAAAATAAACCCGAATATTCTCTGCATCGCTGTGCGCCGAAGTGCAAGGTTTCAATCAAAACTACACTGGCTACCTCATTAGTTTCGTATTAGTTGTGCGAAATGATTGAGAAAAACACTTTTTGAGGTGAGCCGATGGCAGTCGAGTGGGAAGAACGACGTAGTGGATGGAAAAAGCGAGATAGTGATGCTCGAAGCAATTGGGATGTCGACTATGCACGCGTGATTCACTCTGCGTCCTTTCGACGCCTTCAAGGGAAAACACAAATCCTAAACCTCGGAGACAGCGACTTTTACCGTACGCGGTTAACGCATTCTCTCGAAGTTGCCCAAATTGCAGCTGGTGTTACCAGGCAAATCGAACAGGACAACGAACACCATGGCGCTCTCAAGTTTCTTCCTAAGTTGCCTTTGATTCAGACGATCGCATGCTGCCATGATTTGGGGCACCCGCCTTTTGGGCACGGCGGTGAGGTGGCCTTAAATTACTGTATGCGTGGAAACGGAGGGTTTGAAGGGAACGGACAGACTCTGCGGATTTTATCGAAGTTAGAGAAGTTTTCTGAGGCCGATGGAGCAGATCTGACACGGAGGACTCTGCTGGGCACTCTCAAATACCCGGTGGGCTTTAACGAAGTTCACGGCGCTGGAATGCAGCCATTGTTGATGGAGGAAACCAGTACAGTTCAGCTTATTGATCGGAGTAGATCGAAGCCCCCCAAATGCTACATGCAAAGCGAAGCAGACGTAGTGGATTGGGTCTTATTCGGTGTGTCATCGACTGATCAGGAAAAGTTTCGCTCATTCACAGCAGATGAGGGCGGAAAGAAGCACGGGAAATCGCAACACAAATCTTTAGACTGTAGCATCATGGATTTGGCCGATGACATTTCCTACGGTATCCATGATTTTGAAGACGTTCTATCGCTCGGCTTGATCACCAGGGAAGACTTCGAGATTTTTGTCTCGCCAACAATTTGCGCATCATATCTTGACTACCTTAAAGATAGGTATCCTAAAGAATATGCAAACGACGTTTATTCAAAGTTCTTAGGGCAATTGTTTGGTGGGAGCCAAGAGCGCAAACACGCTATCAGTCGTCTGGTAGGTTTTTTTATCGGACGTTCTGAGATCTTGGAACTCTCTGAATTTGATGAACCACTATTGAAATATCGTGTGGGATTGGAAGAAGGAGCGAGTGTTTTCCTTGGTGCACTAAAAAGTCTTGTGCGTGAGGTTGTAATTTTAAGTCCCGAAGTTCAGCACCTTGAATTTAAGGGCCAACAAATGGTGGTGTCAGTCTTTGAAACACTGGCTTCAGAACCGAAGGCCTTTTTACCTAAAGATCGATACCAAGCATTCGAAGCCTCGGGCCGTGATCTCAGAGTGATTTGTGATTTTGTTGCTGGAATGACAGATAGCTTTCTTATGAAGACTTATGAACGCCTGTTCAGCCCACGGTTTGGTTCGGTGTTTGACAAACTATGACGCGTTTTGTCACCGTTCGAAATTCCGGGAAATCTATTGGGAAAAATGTAAATCGTCTTAGCAGGGCGGATTCTGTGGAGATTGGTGAACCGCTATCGATCAATAGTGGTGAATTCGGCCAGCTTTCAGATTGATACGAATGCGACCGAGATCCGTTCGGTTACGGACCTTTGACTTGGGGGATCAATTCGCTTCGCAGCTTCGACGGCTTCCATCATGGTGCTTCGGATTCTGGAGGCTTCGAGAAGATCATTTCCAAGATGCTCGACGATTTGATCAACAGCGATGTAGCTCTCAGGTGAGCCTCCGGATGCGAAACTCTCACGTACTTCCTGTTTGGCCTTGATCCAATAGGGGTCCAATACCCGCGCCCAAGTTTCTGTAAGGTACTCCAAGCCTCTCAAACTCAGTTTTCCAAACATGCTTTCGTCCAGCGAGACTTCCTCTTGAAGAGATGTGGCATTCTCGGTTTCTGGGGAAAGAAAAGTAGATAGGGAATCCAAGAGCGAGACCGTTCTTTCAGGCCGAAGGTCCCATTCCCTCAATTGGGAAATCCGATGGCTAAGGAGCTCAATGGCTCTTGAAAGACGACCGGGATTCGGGGAACTGCGGTGCAGTTCTGAGTCCACTGTTTCTTGATAGGCATTTCTCAGAATGCGGGCGCAGGCAATCTGGTTGCGGATGACGTAGCCGTCGGCGTTGACGGCCAAGATTCGCGGCGGTGCGAAAGCTTGCCCGGGGCTACATGAGGCGCCTTCACTTCCTTCCAATTGAAGAATGACGAGTTTCTCTTTTCCAGAAAGTAGGGCCAGTTCTGCCCCCCACATTCCTTCAATATTTGCTGTGCTGATCTCGTGGAATCGAACGGGATCAAGCTTGCCTTTAAGGTCCGACAGAACGTCATGAAAGTTGTTGTCGCGCAGAATGCGTGGCTCCCGCAAGTATTGAGCGACACCTTCCAGAATAGCCTCGGTGTCACCCTCTGCTTCTTCGGCACGCTCGATTTTTTGTCGGCCAGATAGGGCACGATAGTTTTCGAGCCGTTGAGCCGCCTTTTCATCGGATGCCAATTTCCCAACTGGTATGTCGATGAGAAAGTAATGTGTCTGACTGTGTGGGCTATCAATTCGATCAATTCGTCCCAAGCCCTGAATCAAGTCTTTCAGGTTTGATGTCACGCCAAGCAATACCAACGCATCTGCACTCTGCAGGTTGATACCTTCCGCCATCTGGTAGGTCATGAACGCAGACGCGGGGCCCGTAGGGCTCTTCTTGCCGCCATCCCGGAAATAGGCCTCGACATCGGATCCTTTCTTGATGGCCTTGTAGCTTGGCTTGGAAATGCCACAGACATCGGTCAGAGCTCGTTTGGCTTCGCCGCCATCAGAAGTACCTTGGTCAGCTGAGACCACGAAATTAGTGTGGCAAGTGCTTCCTTCGGAGCTGTTCTTACTGCGTCGAGTGAGCTCCTCTGCAAAGATCTGCAACGTGTCAACACGTTCGGCAACGAAGACGACGCGTCTGTGGCTCGCTTGAATCTTTTTAACTTCTTCGATTCTGCGTTCATCAAGCCGTTGAATTTCCGGGCGGCCAAGAAGCTTGATTAGTTCATCGCATTTGGGAGTAGAGATTTTAGTAACATCGTCCTCCTCAAATTCGAAAAGCGAGCCTTGCCGCGGGTTCGGTTCAGATTTCCGGACACGTTTTCGGGCTTCATCGAGCTCGAATTTCTTCAGGTTGCGCCCAATGGCACCATGTTCCATCTGCCAAAGAGCTTGGGCAGAGTTTGCCCGCAGGACATTGAGTAGGTTTCTCGCATAGAGGCTGTTTTGATTGTGCCTTCGTTCTGTCCGTGTCCCAAAGCGGCTGGTTTGGATGGATGACAGGCGCTTTCCTGGAGCAAGTTCTCTCGTGAGACGAACGATATCATTGATGATGGTTTCCTGCTTGTTCGATAACTCCAGTCGTTTTGGGCGGCCGTGTAACTTGAACGGCGGATAGGTGGCCCTCTCGCCGATTTCTCGCTTTCGGCTCTCTCCAAGGCATGACCGCTGTCTGTGGGCCAGGAACGGTGCCAACATGTCGGCCAGATCTTCTCTTGCTTCATTAGAAAGGGCGTCCGTTCGATCCTGATCTCGGAACAGCGCGGCATTCACGCCTTCGCGTTTGAACAACTGGCGCATCGCTTCGATGTACTCTGGCGACATGAAGATAGACGCGCGCTTCTCTTTGAGATGTGTTAGCCAATCGACGTCCTTGTTTCCCAAAAGTGTGGCACTCAGGCAGACATTCCAGGACGGAGGCGCATACTCAATCGCTTCTGCTTTTTTAGAGCTTTCCTCGAAGCCTGGTGTGACCGTGTGACTCTCGTCGATAATAATGACACCGGCGTGCTCTATCTGCCGTGAAGAATCTTGTTCATCTTCGGTTTTGATGGCTTTGCGCGAGACGACCTGAGTATTGGGAATGGCCTTCAGGGAGTTCAAGGATCCCTTCTCCCAATTACCGACAACTCTGGGCGGTGCGATTACAACTGCACCCCCTCGGGAAACCCGACTGGTGTGACCTGGACCGACAGCGCCACTAAAGGATTCTGACAGCGTCTGCCCAAGGAGTTTGCCAATATCGGTCTTGCCGGAACCGGTCGGGGACCCAAGGAAAGCAAACCCATGCTCGTAGACAATGGAGGAGGTCTCATAAGTAAGTTCTACTTGGTGTTTGAAGGGCAGGCGTCCTGTGATGTCCTTTTGCCCACCAACCATCCAAGGACGGAATCCGGTTTGTTCGGAAACTGTTCTGGCGATCGCGTCTTCGGTCGTGACTGGGCGTAAGAGCTGGCTCAGGATTTCCAGCGCCTGTTCATTCCAGTCCACGCTGGCCTGCCAGATTTTTTCCGCGGTGTCCTGCCTTTCTTGCGCAGCTCTTGTGCTCGGATCACAGCCTGCGCTGCCTTCTGCCTGTCCAAATTCGTCAACATATTCGATGTTGTGGTAGAGACCGGCTCTGGAGAAATTCGCACTTCCAGCAACTGCGCCGAGCTCGCTCACAAAAATTTTGGCATGAAGACGTCGATCTCCCGATACGCCGAGAACTTCCTTAGCCTTTTGGGGATCAAAAATGCGAAGGTCAATCTTACCAGATTTGATCGCTTCGGTTGCAAGGACAGCACGAAGATCCGCAGCATCCTCAACATTGAGGCCATGGCGTTCAAGATAGTAAAGGCGGGCTTCATCTTCGATAGACTTACCGAAGCCGGAAATGCCTGAAGCGTTTGAAGTATCCACGCCGTAAGCAATTCGAACCTTAACATCCTCTCTCCCGTTCAGGTTAGGGATTTCCTTGAGGATAATCGAAAGCGAGGAAAAGAAATCCTGATACCCCGTTACAACCAGGCATTTTCCGGTCGCAAGGTGTGGACGCACCAACTCTATGACCGGGCGAGTGGTGTTGTCGGCCGCAGAGAACCTGGGTCCATTTCCCGACGTGCGTAGACGTTGCAAATCGATGTCGGCCAGATCGGCTTCTTCACCAGAGGAATTAGAGAGCTTTCGAGATTTCGTGGTTAGCCAAGCAGGGAGTTGAAACAATGAAGGGCACTCTTGTTGCTATATTTGCTACAAATGAGGGAGTTTGTTTTTCTGAAGTGGGTTTCCGCGCACCCGAGCCAGCTGATTGTACGGTTTGTTCGTAGCGGAAAACGACCTGAACACCCAACACGAGACTTGCGCTGTTTGTCATTCAATTCTTGAAAGTTCAGGTCCGTCGGCATGTTCCTCATGAGGCGGCTCCCTCAAGAGGCCAGCGAGGCAAGGCGCACAGGGTATTTACCAGTCGCATTTGCTCCACAGTTGCGCAGGGTGTTGACGTAAGACGAGGCGAAGCGAAGACAAAGCTGAGAGCCTGGCCACGTGACACAGCAACATTCAACCTCTCCCTGGAGAGCAGAAACTCGAGGCCGCGAGTCGTTTCTTCGGCGGATGATGCCGTCATTGAGACCAGGGCTACCGGTGCCTCCTGTCCTTGGAAGCGATCAACGGTGCCCACGCGGATGCCCGGTAGGGCGTCGGACAAGGCGTTTACCTGCGCGTTATAGGGGGCAACGACGATGATGTCGTTGGGGCGTAAACCTCGCTCGTTCCCTTCCTTGTCGCGCCATGTTCCACTCAGCAATGTTTCGACAGTTTGAACGATCGCATCGACTTCCGCCGGGCATTCCTGAGTACAACCGTCATGTTCAACAGGGACCATCCATGCACCGGTCTTCGGAATGGCTGCCGCCACTATCTGTTGGTTCTCGGTGCATTCATGGGAATGAAGCCTGCCTTCATAGAACTGTTCAGAAATGTAGGCACACAGGTCTGGGTGCATCCGTCGTGTCGTGGATAGGAAAATTCCTCTGTCCAAGGGCACAATTGCATGTTCACCGAGCATCCAGTCCAGGCACGAAAGATCTGCTGGTGGAGGATGTGAGCCTTGAACAACCTGGGGAAGCTGGCGGGGGTCACCGATCAGAACCAAGTTTCGCGCGGCGTTTGACATGCCTATCAGGTTTGCCAAAGATACCTGGCCAGCTTCGTCGACAAACAAGTAGTCGAAAGTGTCGGCCAATTCCGAGCGAGAAAAGAGCCAGGCGGTTCCGCCAACCACATGCGAGCCAGTCAGGCGCCGATCCTGATTGCCCTTGATTGCAGCGATGGAATCGTACCCGTCGGGCAACGGGTCCATACCCTGACCTTCTTTGTGCGCAATTTCCACATCTTCTAAAGTGATGTCCAAATCGTCGTCCTCCAACGCATCGACACAGCCCATCAGAACATTTCGGATTGCTGCATGGCTGTTTGAGGCGACACCGACTCGCTTTCCGTCCCTGACAAGCGACAAGATGGCCCGGGCGGTCACATAGGTCTTGCCCGTACCAGGAGGGCCCTGGACCGGTAATACGGTCTCGTCCATGGCTCGTACCGCGTTTTTCAGGTTCTCCACGGGATCTCCGTCCGGTTCGTCTTGCAACGCAAAGCCGTTAAGAAATTGGGGTGGATTCCTGGACAGGAGGTCGTCCGCGGCGCGGTTTGCCCTGGCTCCGCACTGGTCGTTCGCCACTGCGGCGATTGCTTCGGGGATCGGTCGAGCGTTGATGGCAAAGTCCGGTAGGAGACTCAGCCGTTCAGGAAGGTCGACGCCTTTTGACTGGCCAAGCCGCAGTGTAATCCGGCGCCTTGTCCTGTCGATGCTCTTGATGGAAAGCGCGACGGTTTGGCCGTCGGCCAGCATCATAACCGCGCCCTTTCCTGCACGAAGTTTGGTTTCCTGAGGGGGATAGCTGTATTCACGGGCCCATGACCGCTTGTCGACTTCCTGTGGCCTGATGGCGCGCAGTCCTGCCAGGCAATCCAAGTCGTCGCAAAGCTCTTCAAATGATTTCTGAGCTGCGTCGAATACCGCCCATGCAGCGGGCTTCCCTTCACGCCAATGAAAAATACCAAGATCGTAGAGCAATTGACGACGTTCTTGAGGCAGGTCCGAGGCCTCCAGCATGTCTTTCAATTGCTGCGCGGCTTCTTCTTGGACCTGGACTTTCTCGGGGTCGGGCTCGACGAGATCATGCCAGGTTTCCAAATCATCCGGTCGAATTGAGAGGAGCCAGTCGCGCAGCCTTTCGGTCGAGACACAGTCGATGCGATTGTAAACCTCGATCTCGTCGAGGATTTCCTGTCCCCCGACTTCACGCCAGTTCTCGTAGGCCACAACAGATCCGCCGGCGGTGGTCACTTCTCCCTCGCGTTCAATATCATAGAAGGCTTCGAGATACTTGATCGAATAGGATCGTTCCGAAGCGACCACACCACCACGGACAACGCTGTAGAGATCAATGAATCTGTGTTCCCTAAGCCAACCGTCCAATTGAGCTTCCCCTACGCCATGCTGTGTCGTCAGGCGGCGAAGGGCCGTGATCTCGTAAGGTGCATAGTGATAGATGCGGGCATTCGGATTTCGACTGATGCGCTCTTCGAAGAAGGTAAACAGGTCTATAAGGGCCTGCTTTTCTTGGGCCCGATCATGAGACCAGAAAGCCGTGAAATTCTCCCCGTCCCAGATTCCGTGCAGGTACTCCAGACCATCCGCTCCGGCTTCTTCGTAGTGCGGATCCCCTTCAATATCGTAGAAAAGGTCTCCCTTGGCAGGACGCGGTAATAGGTCAAATCCTTTGCCCGTCTGATACGGGCGAATTTCATGGGTCGGTGGGCCGGACTTGCGAGCCTGCTGCAACCGCGCTTGCGCTTTCAGTTTGCCAAGAGTTTCCGGAGCCAAGCGAGGCACCGTCCCGTCGAACGCGGACAGGGCATGTAGGGTTGAAATCCCGCGCGCCTCGAGCTTTGCGACTTGAGCCTTGCTGATGCCAGCCACCTCGAAGAGGCTGTCTTCGTCGCGCCAGGTATCTGCACAATGCTCGCGCCAGCGGCATAGATCACAGGTCGCACAAGGGATCGGACGCGTTGCAGATGGGTCGGACACGAACTCTTCGAGACGAGCCCGCGCTCCTCGAGCATAGGCCGCGTATTCGGTCAGGCGAAAGGTGAACCTGTCACCGCTTCCCAGCACGACATGGGCGTGTTCAGGTGCCAGGCCTTGGATCTGTTCCAAAAGGTCGGAGTAGAGAACCAGCTGCAGCACATGCCCGGGGGCTGGTTTCCGCTTTAGTTTGGTATCAGCCACTTCGTATGAATAGGCACCGAGTTTTGACGGGCGTTCGACCTGCTCCAGAAAATCGGAATAGCCGCCCCACATACCTCCTTCGAGGGCCGCCTGAAAAATGATCTCGGGCCCTTCTTGAAGCGCCTCCAGGGTTTTGGCGACTGACTGGGCGAAAGAGACGCCGTCTGTGTCGATTTCGCCGACAGACTTTCCCCGATCCTTCAAAGTGGCCAGATAAGCCCTCTCATGGGCGTCGCCGCGTTTCTGCAGCAATGCGGCATCTTCGCTGTCCTCGACTTCCTTGGGGCCCATACCGTCCAGGCGCAGCAAATCCAGTTTCGTCGCGTGTGGGCAGGCCATGTACTGCATCAGATCCGAGGCCGAAAGCCGAAGAGCGCCGTTGTCACGTTTCATGCGTTGACCTCCGATGTTGTCTGCCGGATCGTGAGTGTTTGGCCGCCCAAGCCGCGGAACACTTTCTGGCGACACGACAGAACAATAATTTGCATGTCACCAGCTTGCTGGGTCAGGGCATTGAACATGCGCTCGATCCGGTCGTCATCGGTATAGACGATTGCATCATCCAAGATGATTGGAGCAGGTGTTCCGGATTTCGTCAGAAGACGCGCAAAGGCAAGTCGCACCAACAATGCGATCTGCTCCTGGGTGCCGCCGGACAACTGATCGTAACTATCCTCGCCCTCTGGACGAGACAGCCCGGTCGGCAGCACACTGTCGGCGTCCAGGGTCAATTCAGCGCCGGGCAAAACCATGCTCAAGAGCGGGCGCAGTTCATTGCGGATCGGGCCGATATAGGCGTCATGCGCCAGTTTCTGGGCCTCGGATAGTGCCGCATCGAGCCGTTGAAGTACCTTCACTTCGGCCTGTACCTGTTCGGCATGGGATCGGGCAGTTTCCAGTTTTCCTTCGACTTCCCGAAGTTTTTCCTCGACAGATAGATCCGCTTCGATCGAGATTTCAGTCTCGAGCTTTGCCAGTTGAATGTTGACCTCCCTCGAGCGTTTGTCGGCCTGATCGACCACATTTTGCGCGCGTGTCGCCCCGGCTTGGGCGAGCGAAAGATCTGGGGCATCTGCAGCGAGCTCCTGAACGCGTTGTTTGGTCTTCTCCAGGGTTTCCTCAAGCACAGGTGATTCTTCTCGCAGTGCCGCCAACTCACGGTCTGTTTTGACCGGATCTCCGACGGTGCTTGTCGCTCGATCGACCCGGCTTTGTGCTTCGTCTCGACGGGCCCTAAGTTCCCGGGCATCACCGTTTTTTGCTTCATGATCGGCGCGTACCCCTTCCAAATCAGCCAAGAGTTGGTTGTGGTTATCTCTTGCGGATCGAAAGGTTGCGTCTGCGTCCGATGCGGAGGGAATGGATGCATCTTCCGCCACGGTTTCTGGCAAGGTTGCAATCTCGTCCATCAGGGCCTGCATCCCATCAGGTGCTGCGATCTTCAGTTTCGCGTTTGCATCTCGCAAGGCGGTTTCAGCCGATTTTCGCTCTTTTTCAGACTTTCGGGCTGCCTGCAGTGTCGAGCATCCGGTCGCGTCGAGGGCCGCGTCGAACTCTGCCTGTGCCCCGTGCAGGGCGGCATTGTCACGTTGTTCAGCAGGGTGCACACGGATGGACCCAACTCCGGCGATAGCGATGTCGCCTCCGTCCGGTAGGGCCACGCGATGGCCGGGTTTCAATGGATCGCCGTCCAAGGTCACCCGATCCTGTTGATCTGCATCCGCGGTTAAAGTGATGGCAGCGGCCGAGGCTTCACGGGCACGCTTCAAAAGCTCGAGCTCCTGCCAAGCCTCTTCCAGCCGTTCCATCTGGCGTGCATCAGGCGAACTGCCGATTGTTTTTCTGGCTGCTGCGGCTTCAGAGGAATCACGTTGGGCGTCTTCCAGGCGCTTTGCCAACTCCTGGCGGCGTTCTGCCCCTTTTCGGTTGGCTTCTGCTGCGTGTGCTGCGTCACGGATTTCTTCTGCGGAGAGTTGGTTTTTCCGTGCCTCCTGCTCTGCGTTCTTGGCCTTTTCCAAGCCCCTTGTTGTCTCACCAAGCTGGTCCTCGGCGTCGGAAACGCCCTTCTGGAGTTCATCCAATGCCTTCTTCGCTTCGCGGAATTCTGACAACTGCTTTTCGGCCGTTCTGATCCGGCCCTGATGGGAATCCAGCACAAGCTGAGCTGTTTGGTGGGCTTCATCGGCCTTCGCCTGATTTTCCCGATAGGCCACGGCAGCTTGCAGTGATGCCCTGGCAGTATCCAACGCATCTACTCTTTCTTTTATGGCAACGGGATCAGCAAGCTCGGATTTGTCGTCCTGCAATTCGCGACGTTCCACCAGCTTGGCGCGCAGGTGTTCGACCTTGCCCCGCAAATCCGCCATCTGTTCATCCAGATTTGCGACGGTCTGCTCCGCTTCCCAAAGGGGGCCATTTTTTTTAGTGGCACCCGATTTTGTCAGATAGGCCTCAAGGTCGTTCTTCAACGTGGCACGAATCTTCTCCATCTGGCGACCACCGGTGATGTCTTCGATTTCGCCTGCAACGGAGGACAGCAGATCGCGCCGCGCAGCCAGGGTGTCATCGTCCTTGCCGGAATGGAGTGACGTTACCCCTTGGCGCACCCAAAGCAATCCCGCCGGGCCACCATCCTTGGGTGGTTTGATCAGGGTGCGGATCCACTCTTCAGCGTCTTCGGCCTGTTTGAACAGATGACCATCCCGATGAACCTTTACCTGTTGTTGACCCTTCTTCGACGAGAAAACCTTCGAAATGCGGTAGGCTTTCCCGTCTACATCGATGTCTGCAGCGATCTCAGGGTTTCCACCTGCATGTGGAGCAAGGCTGGCTGCCTCCTTCTGCTTCCAGGATTTTGCCTCGAAGAAAAACAAAGCGTGCAGGGCGTCGAAAAGGGTCGACTTACCCTGTTCATTTGGTGCGGTGAGCACATTAAGTCCCGGGCCAATGTCCAAAACTTCCACGGGCTTTGTGAAGCGGCGGACGTTATTCATGCGTATCGACAGGAGTTTCATTGCGCGGCCTCCTTCACAAGGCTGTACAGCCGCGTCAGTGCCGCGTCGGCGATGTCCCTGTCCGAACGGGCCAGATCGGCGTCGTCAGCTTCTTCCTTCAGGGCCTCTGCAGCGATGCGCAAAGCTCCGCCTCGGGCGATCTGGTCCAGATCATCGGGTTGGTATTCGGTGTGAAGCTGATGGTCATGCCATTCGAAATGGCAGAATTCCGGAGCGATCCTTCGGAGTTGCTCCATCAGAGCCATCCTCTGATCAAGGTGGACGTACCCCTGAAGGCGCAACTTGACGAGAGTGTTGCGCCATTTGCTGCCATCGTCAGGCAGGAGTGCCATGAGATTGGATACCGCATCAAGCCCGGGCGACAGAGGCAATTCCAGTTCCTGCCAGTCATATTTTCCCAAGGGAATTCTCACGGCCTCGGGAGCACTGCCTTTTGAGGCGATCGAGACCAAAAGGCAGGTGCCGGGTCCAGTGTGCTTGAAACGGTCCCGTTCCGGTGCTCCCGAATAATGTGTGCGAGGCGTGATCTCCAGGGCGCCATGCCAATCACCAAGTGCCAGGTAATCCAGTTTGGCCCGTTCCGCGCGGTTCGGGGGGATGGTTTCCGCGCTTGGCTCGTCAGGACGGAAATCAACGACACCGCCGTGGGCAAGGCCGATGCGGAAAGCTCCCTCTGGCGTGGTTTTGTGCTCCATGGCCTCAGTCAGGTCGTAACCCGGTGCAACGCGCGGGCAGGGGGCGGGCAAGAGATAGGCACAATCCGAAATGGCGACGGGCGCATCGTCGCGCAATACGTGCACGTTTTCCGGGGCATGTTCCCTGAAAGTTTGCCAGATCAGATCCGCAGTCAGACTGTCGTGGTTACCCGGAATAATCCACCAGTTCAGCTGTTTCGCCTCCGCCATAGCCGTAATGGTTTGGCGTATAAGGCGAGGCGAAGGGGTTTCCTGGTCGAATGTGTCCCCCGCAAGAAGGATGTGCTCTACGCCGTGTGCATCCGCTGCCTCGATCAATGCAGGAATGATCTCGGCGCGTGCTTGGCGTAGATCTGCGGCGACATCCTCATCAAACCGTCCGTAGGGCTTGCCCAGATGGAGGTCAGAGGTGTGGAGGAACCGAATTCCTGTCATCGTGCAAGCCTTTCATGGCGAACGGAAACCCAGCGAGGGCTGTTGAGGCCAACTTTTCATGCGTGGGTGTCAAAATCTGTCATGGTCTGTGGTGAGTGAGCGGAAAAAATTCTTGAGACTGGGAACGTAATGTGAACATGCTTAGGGTAGTGCGTTGAAATCGTCGCGTTGAAATCCCTTCACCAGATTGGCCAATTGCGGAGGGTGGAGGACTTCTACACTGTCTCCCCACTGGTATAGATGCCAAGCCATTTCCAACCAGCCAGAAGCAACAAATCGAACGTCAAGTGACCCATCTTCTTGGAACTCAGTCAGCTGGGCTGGATGGAAATGCCATTCCGCTGCACGTTGGGCGGCATAGGGAGTGAACCTCCAATGAACCGGGCCATATTCATCGACGCTCTGAAATGATCCGAATGCATGGGCTGCGTGGTCGTTGAGATCGAAATTCGGATCGCGTTCGAAAAACTCTTCGATGACTTCAACCGCGTAGATCAAGTCGAGGCGGAAATGCTTCATGGTTTGGTTGCCCGGGCTTTTCGCCACCAAGTATCGACGGGCACCGAGAAGGACGCCATGCGGTTCAACCAAGCGCACCGTGTCTTTGTAGGAAAAGCGCAACAGGTAGGGCCCTCGAATGGCATCTGAAATGGTTTTGCTAACCTCTTTGGAAATCTGCGTCGCCGGGCCTGGCCGGGCCGCCACACCGTAGGCTTCCAGCATCCACTCGGCATCAGCTTCCAGACGACGTGCCTCACGCGCCGGTAGCGCTGCCATCAATCGGTCTCGGAGCGCAGCAAGAGCATTCCTTTGGCGTAAATCACCGCTCTCTGACAACCTTTCCATTGCGTAGTCGAGAGCTTCCAGCTCTTCGTCCCCGTGCATCTTCAGCCGGGCCAATGGAGATTCAAGAAGAGCCCATCTCTTTGTACGGTCTGGATCGATCAAGATTTCAACAGCGAAGGGAAACGCTTGCTCTAAGGCACTCGTCATGCGTTGCGCAGTACGTCTTGTAACTTGAAACTCATCTTCAATTTCCAGAAGAGTAACGCCTCGGTGTCGGGCTGCAGCAAAGTCCGCAAGGCGCAACAAATCAGTAGCTTTCGAATAGGACATTGATTTTTGAAACTAATTAACCTCTCCAGAAGTATTAAATCGAGCCTTGAGGGTGTCAATCAATGAGCATGCAAAGTAGATAGCACACCTTATAGTTGTCGAACTGTGAGGTTTCACTGACACAGTTTGTGTATTTACGGTTCATGCCTGGTATTTCGGACAGTGTTTGCTCTGCTTCGACGTCTATGAATTCTCTTGAGTTTGAGCTATGTTACTGCGTATGAACAAAAAACTCGAAAACTCTGAGCGATCCCTCGCGGAGTCAAATTTAGACCCGATAGAACTCGGAAAAGCTGCGCGGACTATACTCCAAAACCGTCGTCAGACGCTCCTCAGCAAGCAAAGCTGAGAGAGGCTTACCGCCAGATGTATGACACCGCGAACGCGTTTACGTCACTTCTCAAAATCATTAAGAAAGTTTGCGTGCAGCAGCCCAAAGAAATTCGCGCTGATTGCCCAAAGAAATTTGCGATCCAATCTCGCTCGTGAGCTCCGAAGGGAGAAAACATAGTCGGTTTACGAAATTCACAAACGAACCCTTCTCCCTAATTTTCCATAAGAACGGCCTGAACATAGAAAGATGATTTTGTGCAACTTTTTGCGACCTCGGCGATCCATAACGCCTATACAATGCCGTCATCCCGAGCGCCCAAACTCTCGAGCCAAAACTTACGTACCCTCAGTTTGCGCGTGCACATGTAACAACAAACAGTGTCCTGCTTAGAAGGAACACGCGTTTCATGCGAGGCATGGAAAAACGGATCTGTTTTGGACAACTACCGGAAGAGGCGCGCGAGGCGCATCTGCAGCTTAAAAAGTGGGTACCGCCAGAGCAACCGACGACCAATCCTCTGCTCGAGCCCTGGCTTTTTCTCAAAGAGTTCTTTCATCATCTCATCGGGTGTCATAGCGACAGAGTAGCACAGTTTCACTGATACGGGAAACGGACGGGATTTTGACCTTTGACTTGGCCATTTGGGTTGAAGCCAATTGCTTTTTTACACAGTTTCACCCGCTTGCGAATTCCAACGATCAAAGGTACTCGAAACGATGCTCACGTAGCAGCAATTCTTGCTGCGGTCGAGTATCATCGTCGCGCAATTGCCGACGTATCGAGCGAAGATGAAGAAGGTGGCGTCAGAGACCGCGGCACTGAAAACACCCGAGCAGCTTTCAAGCAGCGCGTTAAAATCACGAAAACTCATCTTTCTGAACTCTGACGCGGTTCTCAGCAAGTGGATGCCCGTTTCGCTCATGCCATACTGACTGCGCAGAAAATGCAGCACGGTTTTCATCAAACCAGGCTTGCCGGTATCTTTCCAACAATGGCCCTTTTTCCTCCAGACGTCGGTGTTCATTTTCAACACCAGCCTGCGCTTCAAAGATCCATTTCTTATCTGTCATCGAACCAGACACCGCTTGCATCGGAAACTACAATCGAACCCTCGGTCGTACTGCGCCCAAATTTCGATCTAAGATTCTCGGGCAACCGGTTCAGCGCATCTTCGACAATATCGACAAGCTCGTTTCGATCAATTGCACTCCCAGGCAGTATTTTGAGATTGAGATACTCAATTACATCTCGCCCAGAAAAGCCCAACGGGCTAACAAAAATCAGATCCGGGTCAATGCTCTTGCTGCGGAGCTCAGCGAAAAACTCTTCGGCTTCAACTGTTGGAGTTGGCAACTTGCGCGCGAACGCATCGAACCAAACATCATATTCCTGTTCTGTCAGATCGCTGGGGGAGATTTGTCCATCGAAGGCAGCTTTGACCTGATCACCGAGATCTGACCCACGCACCAGGTTTCCATCTTCATCGAAACCGACGCCAAGGCCCTTCCGCCGCCGCTCTTCAAAAAAAACTCGCTCTCTCGGCCCAGGATTGGTCACCTTCTCCATGAAAAACGTATCCCAGGCCTCCTGCTCCTCTGCAGTGAGATCGTCTGGCGACAACTTTCCGTCAAGCGTAGCTTTCACTCGCTCATTGACGCCGTTGTTTCCCTTGTGTTCCCCTGTCATCTCACACGCCCTTTGCGGCAAATGATAGTACAATAGAGTTGGTAACACTACACAGGCATAGCGTTTCCGCGAACTGGCTCGCCCGCAAAAAAAACAGGGAGACTTCAAGTGAATGCGATCGAAACAGCATTCAACATCGCCGGTGCCAGCACAGTAGTCATAGGCGTCCTGTACGCACGGCATCTTCTCAATACTGCCGGTCGTGACCATTCGCATGATCCGGAACTCGTCAAGCAGTTCCGCGAAACAGCACCGTATCACCTTCTCGAAGATCTGGTAGCCGACTAAATGAATATTTTTATTGATTTCGAAGCATCGTCGCTCAGCCCCCAATCTTGGCCTATTGAGGTTGGGCTGGCATGGCTCGAAGGCAGCAAGGTCATTGTAAAGAGTCGACTCATACGCACGCGAGCAGGTTGGGATCCTGCTGATTGGGATCCGAAATCCGAGGCCATTCACGGTCTTCCGTACTTGAGCGTTCTCAGCGCCGGATTGGACGCTGACGCCGTCAGCCAGTGGCTTCTGGATATTGCACGGGAAAACAGCTTGATCTCAGATGCGCCCGAGTATGATCAACGTTGGCTTGACCGATTGCTCGAACGGCCCGGTCCGCAAATCATGGATTTCGACCAAGCTGTATGGAACGCATTTTCGGATGACGGCAATCCAGCCACCTCCTGCGTGGCCCGTGTTTACAAAACTAAAGCGAACCGACCCACGACGCACCGCGCTGGACCAGATGCGGCCGACTTGGCTTATGCGTGGCGTGCCGGGACAAAGAAATGAGACAGCTCCAACCAGCCTTTCTGGATGCCAAGTCTGCAATCTTCTGAGCGCTCATCTTCCTTGCATTCTGGGTTGAGCATTTTCGAGCTATCTGCAATGCAAAGACTGCGAGTAACAACAGCTTGGGCGCGGTATTGCGAACGTAGATATCCCAAGCTCGAAAGGCACACTTTCTCACGCCCTGCACCGTACAATACTATGGTGCAGTGTCAGAAATCGTCATCCACTTCCCTGTGTCGCACTTGAAATGCCCGCTGCAGTAGAAGAGCATTTTTCTGTCTCTGCTCATGCAGCCGCGGGCTGACAAATCGCGGATCATACTCTTCGGGCTCATACAATGGAACGCTTAGCATAGCGGCAACTGCAAATGTCTCGCCGATTGGTACGCACAAATCTCCGGCTTCTATCTGCTTTACTTGTAACGCCGACAATCCGGCTTTTTCGGCAAGCGTTTCGACTGACATCTTATGCTGAAGCCGTACTTCCTGTATCATCAAACCGAGTATCTCAGCTGCTTCAGCGGCCATTTCATTGTGTCTGCCTTCAATAGTGCCTTGGGTATCAATAAAGTCAGGAGGATTTCCAAGTTGTCCGTCAAGAATGCCAAGTTTGAGCTTCTTTTCGGTCTGATCTGGCATCTCAATCTCTGCTTCAGCTATTGGTCAAATCAAAAAACCTCATTCGCCCGGCTTAAGTCAAAAACGTCTACGCATGACCTCTTTTGCCCATCCGTGCTCCACCATGGGGACTGCTCCCGCCGAATCCCTTTGTCGGTTTGATTGGCACCGCTGCGGAAATGCGGAAACTGTTTAGTTCCGTTGTTAATTAAAACGACGCGTTCAAGCAAAGCCGGGTCTGGGATTTCAAGTGCTGTTTCGTAGAGCGCTCGAGACATACAGATCCCAGCTCCTTGATCGACACATACATACCCCTGAATGGCCTCTCTAAACAGATGCATCCAACGGTTCTCTTCCAATCCCACTTGCTCTGCTGCCAAGGTTGTCCAACCCAGTGGGGATATCTCCAAAGCCTCGCACTCTTCACCACGAAACTGCTGGCTTCGGCATCGGAATTTCGTGGCGTGAGCAAGCTCCTGCCCTACCAATAGAAGTGCTCCTTCAAAGCTGGTGCACCCATTGATTTCAAGTTCCAAAAGCGGGCGCAGGAACGGGCGATCGAGAAGGCTCGTTACGAAACGGCGCGCCAAAGGTTGCGGAATGCTCTTAACGATGACTTCGTCTCGGGCCTTTCTTGCCGCCAAATCCGCCAAGGCTATGAAATTCAACGAACCACCTTCAAGCACTCGTATCGCTCCAGATCATTTTATCTACTTTTTAGATAATCTAAAATCCAGATTAGGGATCGTCAAGCACACAAATGTTTGGCGGTCATGTCAAAAACTATAAGAAGCAGTGGGCACAAAGCTTTGTGCCAATCCATTGTAGACGCAAGGAAGCGTTCAGGATTGTCTCAGGAGCAATTGGCTGAAAGACTACATTGCCAGCAATCCTTAGTGGCCCGAATAGAAAGCGAAGAACGCCGTATAGACGTCGTTGAGCTTATTGTTATTTGCAGGGCTTTAGGCGTCGAGGCCGAAGAAGTTCTAAAAGCTACCGAAGCTGCCACGCAGCACGATCATTACCTTTAAAACTTATCCGCAAAAGACCAAAACAAGTTGGCTCCTTGTCTGGCACGGTGGATACACGTCTATCTCCAGCATTAAATGCAATAATAACGGTATTCAAGAAACTGAAATTGTCTCATTCAAAAAATGGCCCAATTCTAAAGACGCCGCCGTAGTAGTGCCCCGCGATATTTGGGCTGGGCCACCTGGCGACGATGGAGTGGATACCGCCGCCGGAGCCGTATCGAGGCCAAGATGAATTGTATCAAGCTTCTTGGCCGATCCATGATGCAAGATATTTTGATCGACAAGTTGCGGGAACCCAGATCTGCGTCGCCGTTCTCAAACGTTACACCGTTCTTCGTGTACCTGTCAGAGGGCCCGTCGGATAAATCCGCTTGGGAAATGTGAAGTTCGGTCACGCCCCGATTAGTGCAGCAAGGCCAGCCAGAGTTCCAAATCACTTTCGGCTTTTAGCCGTATTTGTACCCAAGGAGCCGCTAAAGGCCCGGAAATGGAAACCGTTCTGTTTTACTACTTATGTATAGCGGATGCCCGGCAGAACCGTCCTTATTCAGTTTTAAGCAGGAGAGAGGTTTTCCAGTTTTCCTAAGGGCGTTAAGCGTTCTATTGACGATATCTGCATACCGCTTGTGTAGTTTTCCATATGCCAATAAAATCTCCTCGGCATTCTCAGCTTCGCTGAGGATTGCTGTTAGATTGTCTGAACTGCATGCAATTTCAGGATCATTTGGTACGTTCTTGGGCTCGGTGGCTCGCCAATCCAGCATGTTGGTTTTCACGTAGCGCGAAAATCCCCACCTTCTGGCAAAACCAAGCTCTCTGTCACAGGTTGGGTCCGAGACATCTGCTGTGGCGACTGACGGATTTTGGCCGACGAACATTATGGTTCGGGGCTCAGCGCCATCTGGTGTCCAGTCGCGGATTAACGTTTGGCGATATCGCCCACAGGAGGAAAATGTCGCGCTTCCTATAACCCCGTCTGGGAGGCGAATTCGCACTTTTCCACCCGGATCGTGCAGCGTATGCGCTTCCTTTGGGAACTTTTTTGCCTGATCTGCCATCTCAACCTCCGGAAAAGAAAACATATGCGACTACACTGTAGTCTTTCTAACAATATGAAAAACAAATAATAAAACACTTTGTAGTGCATAATTTACGGTCTCGGTCGCAGTCGACGGATTCAGCATCACAAACAGCGCCTTGCGCCCACTCTCGCCCCACACACGCGTCAGGCTATAGCGATAGTTCTCGCAGTCCGAATAGACAGCGGTCGAGGGGGCATCGCCCTTTGTGTGAGTTCGGGTGATCATGCAGCCGGGTTTGGCCGGAATTGAGTAAGTTTACAAGGGGCGATGCCGTGATCCTTAACTTGTGCTATACCTGCCGTCATTTGATCGACATTTTCTTGGGGGGCAGGATATGACATTTGAAACATTGGATCCGGCAGATTGGGAACAGACCCGAAAACTGGCGCATGAGATGTTGGATATGGCGTTGGATCATACCCGCGACGTGCGTGATCGGCCGATCTGGCAGGATATGCCAGATGCGATACGAATCGGGTTTGAAGCCCCCGCACCTCAGCAGGGCATGCCGCTGGCTGATGTGATGGGTGATGTTCAATCTCAGGTCATGCAATATCCGATGGGCAATATTCATCCCCGGTTTTGGGGCTGGTATATGGGCGCGAGCAACTTCACAGGCGCGATGGCCGACTTTCTGGCGGCGGTGCAGGGGTCGAACTTAGGGGGCGGAAACCATGCGGCTGCCCTGATCGACCGGCAAGTCGTCGACTGGTTGCGCGAGATGATCGGATTGCCGGACGGAGCCAGTGGAACATTGGTCAGCGGCGGCAGTGTGGCCAACATGATCGGGCTGACGGTGGCCCGTAACGTGAAATCCGGCATCGATATGCGCGAAGAGGGTGTTGCCGCCATGGAAAAGCCGATGCGGTATTACGGATCGGACCAGATGCACAGCTGCCATCAAAAGTCGCTCGAAACGCTGGGTCTCGGCAACAAGGCGCTGCGGCGTGTTCCTACACGGGACGATCTGACCATGGACCTTGAGGCGCTTGCCCGCTTGGTCGCGCAGATGGCTTTGACCCCGCCTGTGTTATTGCCACTGCCGGGACCGTGAACACCGGTGCCATTGATGACCTGTCGGCGATTGCAGATTTCTGCCGAAACAAGGGTCTTTGGTTCCATGTCGATGGCTGTATAGGTGCGTTGATTGCAATCGCCCATGACAACAGTTGGCGCGTGTCCGGAATTGAGCGCGCAGATTCCGTTGCGCTTGACCCACATAAATGGTTGCATGCCCCGTTCGAAGTGGGCTGTGCCCTCGTGCGGAACCATGATGCCCATCACGCGACATTTACCCTGACCCCGGAATATCTGGAGCCGCAGTCCCGTGGTGTCGCGGGCGCGGCCTTCTTGCACGATTACGGTATTCAGACATCACGCGGTTTTCGAGCCCTGAAAGTTTGGATGTCATTGAGAGAACACGGCATTCAGAAATTCGGCAGGCTGATCGATCAGGATATCGAGAAGGCGCACTATCTCACGTCACTGATCGAAGCTGAGAATGACCTAACGCTGATGTTTCCGACCAACATCAACATCGTCTGTTTCCGCTATGATCCGGGTGGGCTAAACTCCGAAATCCTGCGTGCGATAAACTCAGAAATCATGTTGTGCCTGCAGGAAGAAGGCACAGCGGTTTTGTCTGACACCACAGTTCATGGTGCACATTGCCTGCGGGTCGCTGTCAATAATCACCGCACGCGAAAGCAGGACTTAGAGCTACTGGTTTCCGAGATACTTCGGCTGGGTCAAAAATTGCGGGCTGCTGCCTGAGTTGACATCAGGTGGCGACGAACACCCGGCTTGGGTGCAATTCGCCCGACTTGTAAATTCCCACGGCCACGGCCTTGCCGTCCAGCGAGGCCCAGGCCTCGTCGCCGTATTCCACGTCGGACACCAGCACCATGCCCGGATTTCCGTTACGAAGGCGGGTTGCTCCTTCGGGGGTGCACTTTAATTCTGGCAGGTCAGACAGGCCGGTTTCCAGCGGATGCAGATGGTCGTCCAACGCAGTGGTTTTCGCCATCTCGTCGATCTGTTCGATGCTCAGCCCGTCTTCGGCTTCGAACGGGCCAGACCAGATGCGGCGGAGTTCTTTGACGTGACCGTGGCAGCCTAGCGCCTCACCCAGATCGCGCGCGATGGAGCGGACATAGCCGCCTTTGCCGCAGGTCATTTCCAGCACGACATGGTCATCGTCGGGGCGATCGACAAGGATCAGTTCCTCAACCCACAAAGGCCGGGCAGACAGTTCAACCTCCTCGCCATCGCGGGCTAATTTATACGCGCGCTGGCCGTCGATTTTGACGGCGGAAAACTTGGGTGGGACCTGCATGATCTCACCCAGAAACGGACCCAACGCCTGTTTGATATCGTCATCTGAAGGGCGCGCATGGCTTTCTGCGATCACCTCGCCCTCGGCATCGTCGGTATTGGTCGCCTGACCCAGACGCACGGTGAAGGTGTAGGCCTTCAGCGCGTCGGTGATATAGGGAACGGTCTTGGTCGCCTCACCCAGCGCAACCGCCAGAACGCCAGTCGCTTCGGGGTCCAGCGTGCCCGCATGGCCCGCTTTCTTGGCGTCCATCGCCCAACGCACTTTGTTGACCACGGCAGTCGAGGTCATGCCCGCGGGCTTGTCCACTACCAGCCAGCCTGAAATGTCGCGGCCCTTGCGTTTGCGTCCCATTTTACATCCTGAATCTTATCGAGGCGCGCGAGTTAGCGGATCGCTTCGACGCTGTCAATTTGCCGGTACGTCCTCAACAACGCCCACGATGGGACCCAGCGAAAACCCGATATCCGACCGATTGCTGGCGCGTTCGTACATTCGCGAGATGTTGCCATCGAGAAATAGCGCATTTGGCGTCTCAAGCACATCGCGGAACAGCCTGCCGAATTCGTGGAAT
The DNA here is from genome assembly GCF_056537425.1 of Ruegeria sp. CE9. Classification (NCBI taxonomy): domain Bacteria; kingdom Pseudomonadati; phylum Pseudomonadota; class Alphaproteobacteria; order Rhodobacterales; family Roseobacteraceae; genus Ruegeria; species Ruegeria sp. CE9. Next base: position 185,888 of record NZ_JBQFRO010000008.1, read on the forward strand.
GTCACAAAGTCTTCGGAAATTGCAAATACCGCCCGCATGCCATCGGTGCTGGTACCGACACCGTTGCGGATATAGCGCGAGGTTGAATCGGGCAGAAAGCGCGGATGTAATTCGCCGTCGATCACCAACATGGGGCCGGATTGCGTGGCAAAGCGGCACTGGGGTGCCTGCTCGACGAACTCCAAAGTCTCAAACACATCTGCACGGGTTTCACGAATACAGAACACGCCATTGGGTAGCAGGCCGAAGTTGCCCGGCCCAGCATTCGGAATCACGCGCATCTGTTCCTGCCCGTCTTCGACATAATGGCCAACGGGCGCGCGGTTGTCATGGTACATCCCCGCGTTCATCGCAAAAGCAAGCCGCTTGCCCTGCGGCTCCAGCGCCTCGTTCACCGACGAAAAATGGCCCAGCAGATCGCCATTTTCGTCGTTCAGAAACAGGCGCAAATCTTCCGAGGCATCCACCTCGCAAACGGTATAGCGCTTATCCTCATGGGTCAGCTTCTCGCATGTGACTGCAGAGGCTTGTGCAGCCCACAGGACCGCACCCAGCGTCACGAACGTGCGGATCACTCGTCCAGATCGCGGCGCACCGCGTCCTGATTGAACATGCGACGGGTATCGTCCAGACGGTCGAACGTATCGTCCAGCCGGAACCGCAGATCGGGCGAGAATTTCAGGTTCAGCTTCTTGCCGATCACACGCCGCAGCTCACCCTTATTGCGGGCCAGCAGGTCGATCACGTCCTCCTGCCCTTTGCCGCCCAAAGGCAGCACATAGGCGGTGGCGATCTTCAGATCGGGCGAGGTGCGCACCTCACCCACGGTGATCGACATGCGGTTCAGGTCGGGGTCGTGGACATCTCCGCGCGCCAGAACTTCTGACAGGGTGCGACGGATCAGTTCGCCGACACGCAGCTGTCGTTGGGACGGGCCGGGGCCATCGTGGAATTTGTTCTTTGCCATAAACCTCGATCTAAGCGCAAAGCGGGGCTTTGCCAAGCGGGTGCGAACGGGGTAGGAGGCTTTGAGCCGACTGCAACAAGGGAACAAAGCAATGACCCATATTCCGGGGATCGTCATCACAGGGGCTTCGGGCCGTATGGGGCAGATGCTGATCAAGACCGTAACGGACAGCGATCAGGCGCGTCTGGTTGGGGTCGTTGAGCGCGCAGGACATGATTGGATCGGTCAGGATGTCGGCGAGGCAATGGGCGGGCAGGCACTGGGTGTGACCGTGACCGACGACCCGCTTGAAGCGTTTGCGCACGCGCAGGCGGTGATCGATTTCACCGCGCCCGAAGCGACGCTGGAGTTTGCTGCACTTGCCGCGCAGGCGCGCTGCGTTCATGTGATCGGCACCACAGGCATGAGCGATGAACAGATCGCCGCGCTGGAGCCCGCCTCACGTCATGCGGTGATTGTCCGGGCGGGTAACATGAGCCTTGGCGTGAATCTGCTGGTGCAGTTGACCAAGAAGGTTGCTGCGGCGCTGGACGAGGATTTCGATATCGAAGTGATCGAAGGCCACCACCACCACAAGGTCGATGCCCCATCGGGCACGGCGCTGATGCTGGGCGAGGCCGCCGCCGAGGGGCGCGGTGTCAAGCTGGCAGACGTAGCTGACCGGGGTCGCGATGGCATCACTGGCGCACGTAAACGCGGTGACATTGGTTTCCACGCCATTCGCGGTGGAGATATCGTGGGCGAACACGACGTTCTGTTCGCCGCGCCCGGTGAGCGTATCGTGTTGCGCCATCTGGCAACCGATCGCGCGATCTTTGCGCGTGGGGCTCTGAAAGCAGCACTTTGGGGGCAGGGCAAAGCACCCGGTCAGTATGATATGGTGGATGTTCTGGGGCTTTAGAGTTCAGCGGAATGCAGCCAAACCAGGGGCCTCTGCGCCGTCCTGATTGACCTTCGCAAACAGAGCGTCCAGCCGTTCATCCCATGTCGGGAACTGACCTGTCAGCGCATAGGTCAGCCGTTCGGCACCGATTGAAATCCCCAAGGGTGCCGCTTCGCCGCCAATGATGATCTCTCCGACCTCAGTCCAATTGGCGGATGGGGGATAGGCGGTAGGTGCTGGGGCGTCCTCATCGCCGATGCGATAATAGACACCCATCGTCACCAGATAATCCTCGCCAAACGGGTCGGGAAAGAAAAAGCCCGAGGCGTCGCGCGCGGCCAGCGCCTCAGCCTCGTCGCGCAGCAAGACCTTTTCCGCAAAGGGCAGGTCCATCGCATCCAGCACCGGGCGCATCTCATCTGCCTGTGGGACGCTGACAAAGGCGATGCGTCTGGGGTCGAGGCCAAATGCCTCGGTCAGAAGGCGCAGCATCAGCTGGGTTGTGTCCTGACCACTAACCGCTCCGCCCGGATGGCAACCGACCTCGTGAAACAAGGGCAGAACATCAGGGCGGGCTTTTTCCGCGACATCACCGACGCGGGCCAGAGGTTGCACGATAAACGCATTTGTCGGCAGCACAGACTGGTCGAAATCGTGCCGCAAGCCACCGTTGTAGTCGGCATTGCCAGTGACGATCGGCAGGGGCTGGCTTTCGGCAAAGCCCAGGTCCGTGAAGGCCGCGCGCAGCTGTGTTAGTGTGGTGTCGAACGCGGTTTCAAACCCTGAGTTCTGTGCCGAAACCAATCGAGGCATCAGCGTTCCCGCCGCGGCGGCGGACCCGAGTTGAACGGCTTTGCGTCGGCTTAGTCTCATCAGAACCCTCCCGATTGCGATTGATACTCTCGGAAACAGTATCTCAGAACTTTGCGCGAAGGGTTAAGAAATTCTGAATCTTGCCGCGCGTGGCCGTTCACCCAGAGACAAGGTGTCTGTCGACCATCCGCTGCACCATCGGGGCAAAGTGAGAGAAATCGGGTGTCTCCATATCGGAGCGCTTTCCTGCCTCGTCCAGATACCTGACCTGAATGATCTCCTTCAGATTGGGATTGGCTTCGAACGCGGCGACCTCATCGGTAGTCATCGGACCGCCTTGCAATTCAAGTGTATGGACGGAAGCGGCGGATAGACGATTGAAATAGTCCGGCTTGGTTGCGCAAAGATAGCGTTTTGCCGCCACATGATAGCGGCAGCAATCGGTGATGACCGACGGGAAAAATTGCTCCAGCACCTCGGCACCCGCATCCTCGTGATGGCGGTCTTCGGTGTCATCCGGATGATAGGTGCCGAATTCCGAGGTGAAGTGACCAATGTCATGCAACAGCGCGCCGACGATGATTTCTTCGGGCATCCCGTTCTGCTCGGCGATTGTCGCGCCTTGCAGCATGTGTTGGGCCATCGTGACGGGTTCCCCCAGATACTCCTCGTCCCCTCGACGGTCAAAGATATCACCGATGAAAGCCACGATATTGTCCCGGTTTAGGGTCGTGAAATCGGGTTTCATTCCGCGGCCTCCGGCTGTGTCATCTGCATCGCCGCCAAGGTGGACAGAAGACCATCCTTGTCGGCATAACACCCCTGCAACCAGCGCGAGCCTGCGCCGGAATAGCCAAGCCGGGCATGCAAGACGCGGGTGTTATCGACGATAAAGCTCTCGCCCGGTTCCAGCTTGAACGACACACCCATTGCAGGATTGTCGATGATTTCGCCCAGCTGACGATAGGCGGCGTAATAGGCCTCCATCTTGTCGAACGGCACATCCACGAACGGGGCGGATGAGCGGTTGTTGAAGCGGACGCCGATCAATTCACCATCCGGAGACAGCTCGATCATGGGCCGACGCGATTGGAGGCAGACGCCGTCCGAGCCCTTGAACTCGAACCGCGCCGGATAGCCTGCCAGCAACGCGAAGCCCTCGGGGTTCTGATCGCGCAGACGTTCTGCAGCGCGGAAACCGTCGACGACGATGGAATCCCCACCTTCGGCGGAATTCTCAAGGCAATATAGGATCTGCAACGTCGGCACCGGGTCGCGGTAGGGGTTGTCGGTGTGGGCCTGCAGACCCAGACCGGTATAGGCGAGGTTGGTTGGGTTCACTTCGGTCCGGACTTCGAAATAGGGGCCATAATTGGTCTCGCGCACATAGCCGAACAAATCCGCCACTTTCAGCAGCGATTCAGGCTCGGTGGGGCCGCCCGTCAGTTTGGCAAAGCCGTATTCGGCCACTGCAGCGAGCCAGTCGCGCTTGGCCGCAGGATTGGCATGCACGTCGCTCCAGTCGCCGCTGGGCGCAACGATGCCGCGTTCCCAGGTTGTGATGCCCGCTGCGACGCGACCAAGTTTTTGATCGTGGTTCCGGTCATAGATGTGTTCGGCCAACCAGTTGGCGGGAAAGGTCACGGATTTTCCTTCTGGCTGGAAGGTAATGCGCAGATCACCGCCCTCGACCTCTGCTGCGCTAATCGACACATCGGCAGGGATATCGCCAATTGTGATCAGCCGCTGGCCGTTGCCGGGCGCGCGGGTCTCGGGGTCCAGTGCGTTGTCGCGCAGCCAGATGGCATGAAAGCGGGCTTGGGTGCCGTTGGCAAATTCGACGGTGACGATCGACGGGTCATAGGTGGCAGAGCGCAGCATGGGGAAACTCCTGTTCAGCGCGGGCTTTGCTTGAGCAGATACGGGCTTTGTGGCATTACCACAATTAATCCTTATTTCTGCTGAGGCTTGGAAAATCTTATGGCTAAGAAAAAGGTCGGCCTACCACCACTGGATTGGCTGCGCGTGTTCGAGGCGGCCGGCCGGCTAGGTGGGTTTTCGGCCGCAGCGCGTGAGTTTGGGCTGACACAGGCGGCCGTCAGCCAGCGGATCGGGAACCTTGAGGCGTGGCTGGGCCGGTCGCTCTTTGTGCGCGAGGCACGAGGCGTGTCACTGACGATCGAGGGTGAAAGCTATCTGCCTTTGGTGCAGGACAGCCTGCAGGCGTTGGAGCGCAATACCGAGGATCTGTTTGGTAAGTCCCCGCGTGAGCTTCGCGTTGCCGGGCTTTCGTCACATATCCATGCGCTGGTTCTGCCCGCTTTGCCTGCGTTTCTAAAGATGCAACCCAAGGTGCGCATCATGACCGATTCCATGACGCGCCGCGCCTCGCTTGAGGAAGAACGCACATGGCTGCAAATCCGCTATGGCCGCGGTGTCTGGCCAGGCCGAAAAGCCAAACTCATCGCGTCTGAGGTGCTGGCACCGATAGCAGCCCCGGGCGTTGAATGGGGCGCGCCGCTGATCGATCTGCGAGGTGAGCGCCCGGGCTGGCAAGATTGGGCACAGATTGCGGGGATCAATGAGTTGCCAGTAGGCCGTATCAGTTTCGATTCTGTCGGTCACGCCATCACAGCAGCGCAGCAGGGGATGGGGATCGCGTTAGGGTCGCTCCCGCTGGCTGCGGGCAGCTTGGAGGCTGGCCAGCTGCGCAGACTGGATCTGCCCGAACTTGCAACAAAGGATGGCTACTGGCTGACATGGCCAGAGGAGCGAGTGCGTTCAAAACGACAGCGCGCTTTGGTCGATGATTTCCTGCAAGCGCTGCGCGGCTGATCAGAAATCGATGGCGATGCCTTTTTTCTCCCAATCGCCATAGCGGGCGGGATCGGGGCCGTCACGCCCGCCCAATTCTTTGGGGCGCGCTTCTGCCTCAGCCCCGGCCTTCTTTCGGCGTTCTTCGGCTTCGGCGAGGGCGCGCTGGGCGGCGGGGGGAAGGTCTTTGCGCTCGTCACTCATGACATCGGGTTCCTTTCCGTGCAGGGCCTTGATATACGCCCTCGTCCGCCCAAAGCAATGCGGGCAAAGGTCACGAAGGGCACTCAGCATCATGTCAAATTCCGCAACCGCCGCGCGCCGCAGCGCCATTTATCTGTTGGATCAGATATTGGGTGAAGGGCGGTTGTTGCCCGAATGTCTTGCGGGGGGCGCTTTGGATCGCTTGGCCCCCGAGGATCGCGCGCGTGCGCAACGGCTGACGATTGAGACCCTGCGCGGGCTGGAACGTGCGGACCGGCTGCTTGCCGATCACCTGCGGCAGACGCCTTCGCTGACCGTGCATAACGCGCTAAGGCTGGGCACGGTTGAGCTGTGTCAGGGCGAAGCTGCGCACGGTGTGGTCAATTCGATGGTCGAGATTGTGGGCCGTTCGCGCAAGCATGGTCGTCTCAAGGGGCTGGTGAATGCGGTCCTGCGCAAGATTGCCGCTGACGGGCCGGACGCTTGGCCTAAAATGCGTGTGCCCCGCCTGCCCGAATGGCTGCGCGACCCGCTGATCATGGCGTGGGGCGATGACGCGGTGAAGGGCATGGAGCAGGCCCATTTCAGTGGCGCACCGCTGGACGTGACGCTGAAACCGGGCGCTGAAGCGCCGGGTGGAGAAGCCCTGCCCACTGGCTCGATTCGGCTGCAGGATGCGGGGCAGGTGTCGGCGCTACCGGGGTATACGGACGGAAACTGGTGGGTTCAGGATGCGGCGGCGGCCTTGCCTGTGCGGGTGCTGGCCCCGAAACCCGGGGAAAAGGTGCTGGACCTTTGCGCCGCGCCCGGGGGCAAGACATTGCAATTGGCTGCGGCAGGGGCAGAGGTCACGGCGCTGGATGTCTCTGAGGCGCGGTTGGAGCGGGTGCGGGAAAACCTGAAACGGACAGGTCTTAAGGCAGAGGTCATCGTCGGCGACGCATTGGACCATCAAGGCCAATATGACGCGATCCTGCTGGATGCGCCCTGTTCGGCAACGGGCACGATTCGCCGCCATCCGGATTTACCTTTCGCCAAGGACGGCTCGGAATTCGGCGGGTTGATGGAGCTGCAGGCGCGCATGTTGGCCCATGCATGGTCTTTGCTGAAACCTGGTGGGCGTCTGGTCTATTGCACTTGCTCACTGTTGCCGGACGAGGGTGAAGTGCAGATCGAAGAGGCGCTGGATCAGATCCCGGATATGCAGGTGGACCGTGCTGCGCTTGACATAGCGGGCGTCGAGCCAAGTTGGATCACGGAAGAGGGCGGCTTGCGCCTGCGGCCCGATTACTGGCCGGATCGGGACGGTATGGACGGATTCTATATCGCTTGTCTGAACAAATCCGCCTGACGCGACGCTTTTCGATGACTTGACGCGCGGACCGGTCTATCGTGTGCTCAAGCGCCCGCAGAGCGCAAGGGGCAGAGTCGCAAGCGTCATGTCAAACTCGGACACAATGGCCAATCGCTGGACGCGGTTTCAGAACCGTCTTTATGCGCGCCTGAGCCAACGGCGAAAGGCGGTCTCAGGATTCGTCGGTCAGCCCGAACCCCGTACGGTCGGGTCTTTTGCCCGTGGGCGGCAACTGGTGGCGGGAAACCTGCTGTTCGCAGGGTATCTGGTCGAGGCGGATGATACCGACCTCTGGGATGTGGTCGCGCCAAGTCTGGATTTCGATGATGAGCGCCATGGTTTTGTCTGGCTGGACGATTTGGCGGCCGTGGGTGATATGCGAGCACGGGAAAAAGCGCAGCGCTGGGTCTGGGGTTGGATCGATGCCCATGGGCGCGGCAAAGGCCTGGGTTGGGTGCCGGACCTGACCGGACGTCGGATCATACGCTGGATCAATCACGCGGCATTCCTGTTGCGCGGCGTCGATGAGGCACAAAGCCGGGCGTTCTTTCGATCACTGTCGCAGCAGACCTGGTTTTTGTCCAAACGCTGGACAGCGGCAACCCCGGGATTGCCGAGGTTCGAAGCATTGGCGGGGCTGGTACAGGCCGGTCTGGCCCTGGAAGGGCTGGAACAGATGGCGGACCCCGCCTTGCGTGCGTTGGCGCGCGAGTGCGAGCGCCAGATTGATGCCGAAGGGGGCATTCCCACGCGCAACCCCGAGGAATTGCTTGAGGTGTTTACGATGCTGTCCTGGACCTCGGCCGCGCTGAGTGAAGTGGGCCGGGGTACGCCTGCGTCGCAGACCGAGGCGATCAAGCGCATCGCACCGACCCTGCGTAATCTACGCCATGCGGATGGGGCGCTTGCCCGGTTTCACGGCGGTGGGCGCGGCTTGGAAGGGCGATTGGATCAGGCCTTGGCACAAAGCGGAGTCAAACCGCAGCAGCATTCGGACCTGTCGATGGGGTATGCGCGTCTGGCGGCCTCACGCACCACGGTTCTGGTAGATGCCAGTGCGCCGCCGAAAGGTGCTGCGTCCTACAATGCGCATGCCTCGTCGCTTGCCTTTGAACTGACCTCGGGCCGTCGACCGCTGATTGTGAATTGCGGCTCGGGCGGCAGTTTCGGGCAAGACTGGCGGCGAGCAGGGCGGGCGACCCCGTCGCATTCGACCCTGTGCGTCGACGGCTATTCCAGTGCTCGACTTGCCGAAACGGCCAAGGGGTCATCGCAAGAAGCGCTGGTTGATGGTCCTCATCACGTGCCGGTGGATTTCGAAGATGCGTTTGAAGGCACCCGGTTCATGGTCGGTCATGATGGCTATGCCAAAGTGTTCGGCCTGACCCATGCCCGCACGCTGGAGCTGCGATTTGATGGGCGTGAGTTGATCGGCGAGGATATTCTGCTGACCGCAACCGACAAGGCCAAGCGGCAATTTGATCGAGCCATGGACGGGGCGGGCCTGAAAGGGATCGCCTTTGACATCCGGTTTCACCTGCATCCTGACGTTGATGCGGCATTGGATTTGGGCGGCGCGGCGGTGTCGATGGCGCTCAAAAGCGGTGAGATATGGGTTTTCCGCCATGATGGCGTTGGAAAGTTGTCAGTTGAACCAAGCGTTTATCTGGAAAAAGGCCGATTAAAGCCACGCGCGACAAAACAGATCGTTCTATCTGGCCGCGCAATGGAGTATGCGACGCGCACCCGGTGGACGCTCAGCAAGGCTCAGGATACAGCCTATGCCGTGCGGGATACGCACCGGGACGAGCCCGTTTTCGACTGACGCCAAAAGGATCTTTGGACCCATGACCGACCTTCACCCCGTGCGCCGCGCGTTGCTTTCTGTTTCCGACAAGACCGGGCTGATCGAGCTGGGCAAGGCACTGTCAGACCGCGGGGTTGAACTGCTTTCAACCGGTGGCACCGCAAAGGCGCTGCGCGATGCTGGACTGGATGTGAAGGATGTGAGCGAGGTCACCGGCTTTCCCGAAATGATGGATGGCCGGGTCAAGACGCTGCATCCGATGGTGCATGGCGGGTTGCTGGCCCTGCGAGACAATGACACACACGTGGCCGCAATGACCGAACATGGCATCGGCGCAATCGACCTGCTGGTTGTGAACCTCTACCCGTTCGAGGCGACCGTGGCGAAAGGCGCTGGCTATGAAGAGTGCGTCGAGAATATCGATATCGGCGGACCTGCGATGATCCGTGCAGCCTCAAAAAACCATGCTTTCGTGAATGTGGTTGTGGATGTTCAGGACTATGACGCCCTGCTGGCCGAATTGGCGGCAAACGACGGTAAGACCTCTTATGCCTTCCGCCAGAAACTGGCACAGACGGCTTATGCCCGGACCGCCGCTTACGACACAGCTGTGTCTAACTGGATGGCAGATGCTCTGGCCGCTGAGGCTCCGCGCCGTCGCGCTTTTGCGGGTGAGCTGAAACAGACCCTCCGCTATGGCGAGAACAGCCATCAGCAGGCGGCATTTTATACGGATGGAACGAACCGTCCTGGCGTTGCGACCGCTGTGCAACATCAGGGCAAGGAACTGAGCTATAACAATATCAACGACACCGACGCGGCGTTTGAGCTGGTCGCAGAGTTCGATCCATCCGAAGGTGCGGCCTGCGCGATCATCAAGCACGCCAACCCGTGTGGTGTCGCCAAAGGCGCGACTTTGCTTGAGGCTTACAAAGCCGCATTCGACTGCGACCGTACGTCTGCCTTTGGCGGGATCGTCGCCTTAAACCAGCCGTTGGATGCGGAAACCGCGCAGGAAATCACCGGCATCTTCACTGAGGTCGTGATCGCTCCGGGTGCATCGGATGAGGCCAAGGCGATCTTTGCTGCCAAGAAAAACCTGCGCTTGTTGACCACCGAAGCTCTGCCCGATGTGACCGCGGGTGGGAAAACCGTGCGTCAGGTCGCCGGTGGCCTGCTGGTGCAGGATAAAGATAACGGGTTTGTTGGGATGAATGACCTCAAGGTCGTCACCAAGAAGGCCCCGACTGATGAACAGATGCGCGACCTGCTGTTTGCGTGGAAAGTGGCGAAGCACGTGAAATCCAACGCCATTGTCTATGTTAAAGACGGCGCAACCGTTGGTGTTGGCGCGGGGCAGATGAGCCGCGTCGACTCGGCGCTGATTGCGGCCAAGAAAGCCGAACGTATGGCTGATGTGCTGGGGCTTCCGCAGCCACTGACCATCGGCTCGGCTGTGGCGTCGGATGCATTTTTCCCCTTCCCCGACGGTTTGATGGAAGCCGCTGAAGCAGGCGCAACCTGCGTTATCCAGCCCGGCGGGTCGATGCGCGATGATGAGGTGATCGCAGCGGCGGATGAGGCTGGGCTGGCGATGGTCTTCACCGGCATGCGCCACTTCCGTCACTGATGCGCAGCCCGCTTCTTCTCTGGGCCGGTCTGGCGGCGTTTCTGATCGACCAGATCAGCAAGTATCTGGTCGTTCACGTGCTGCGTGTTGCGCAAGGCAATATCGACGTGTTGCCGCCGCTGCTGGTGTTCAAATACGGCGAGAATCGCGGCATCAACTTTGGTCTGTTTCAGGGTGACAGTGACACAGCACGCTGGGTGCTGATCGGCATTTCGCTGGCGATTTGTCTGGGTGTTCTGATTTGGCTGACGCGCATCGCCCCTACAAAGTTCCAGCTGTTCTGCGGCGGTTTGCTGATTGGCGGGGCGCTTGGAAATGTCGTGGATCGTGTGCTTTATGGATATGTTCTCGATTTTTTGAACATGTCATGCTGCGGCATCAACAACCCGTTTGTGTTCAATCTGGCCGATGTTTTCATATTCGCAGGCGCGTTGGGGCTGGTTTTGTTCGATGGCAAAAAGCCCTCGTGACCTACCGGATGATATGCGATAAAAGCGCCTGAAACTGGTTGGAGACACTGATGCGTATGCCACGCGCCATTCTTGTTCTGACGCTCGCCGCTGCCGTCGCGGGCTGTTCCGATATCGGCTTGCGCAATCTCGAACCGCCTGGCGCGGGACCGGACGAGTTCTCGGTTCTGCCGGTCAAGCCGCTGACCCAGCCCAAAGACTATGCTTTTTTGCCAGCGCCCACGCCGGGTGGTGCCAATCTGACCGATCCCAACCCAAAGGCGGATGCGGTGGTTGCGTTAGGTGGCAGCGAAGCGGCACTGAACCCGAATACAGCCATTCCGTCTAGCGATGCGGCGCTTGTGACAGCCTCAAGCCGGTATGGTGTTCCGGCCAATACGCGTCAGGTAACAGCCGAAGAGGATGAGGCATTCCGCAAGAGACGTGGCCGTTGGACCCGCTTGCGTTTGTTTCCGGTTGACCGCTATGCGCAGGTTTATGATCGCGAGGCCATCGACGCGAACAGCGTAAACGAAGCCGCACGTCAACGTGGGATCGAAACACCTTCGGCTCCTCCGCTTGAATGAATTCTTCTTAACTTTCCGTCATTGACCTTGAACCCAGGCACCACCACCGTAGTTTGAATACCAGAAACGAAACGGAGGATGCCCCATGGTTCGGGCCCTGGCACTGTCGGCTGCCCTGATCGCCGCCACCCCCTTGTTCGCGAAAGAGGGGCACGAGGCGGTCACCACATTTACGCTCGACAACGGAATGGATGTCGTAGTGGTTGAAGATCACCGCGCGCCCGTTGTGCAGCACATGGTCTGGTATCGGGCCGGGTCTGCGGACGAGCCGATTGGATCCTCGGGCGTCGCGCATTTCCTGGAACATTTGCTGTTTAAGGCCACTGATACGATGGAAGCAGGTGAGCTGTCGGCCACCGTTGCGGCCAATGGCGGCAATGATAATGCGTTCACCTCTTACGATTACACCGCCTATTTCCAGCGTGTTGCAGCCGATCGGCTTGAGCTGATGATGCGGATGGAAGCGGATCGCATGCGCAACATCCGCCTGACCGAGAACGACATTCTGACCGAGCGCGACGTGATTTTGGAAGAACGCAATCAGCGCACCGAGAATAACCCACGTGCGCTGTTCGGCGAGCAGATGAATGCAGCGCAGTATCTGAACCACCGTTACGGAGTACCGATTATCGGCTGGCGTCACGAGATGGAAACGCTGGATATGGACGATGCGCTGTCCTTTTATCAGACGCACTATGCGCCCAATAACGCCATCCTGGTCGTGACCGGTGATGTTGATCCGGATGAGGTCAAGGTGCTGGCAGATCAGTATTACGGTGTTATTCCCGCAAATCCGGATTTGCCGGAACGGGTGCGCTCGCAAGAACCGCCGCAGACTGCCGAACGCCGTCTGACCTTTAAAGATGCCCGCGTTGCCCAGCCGTATGTGCAACGCAGCTATCTGGCCCCGGAACGCGACCCTGGTGAACAGGAGAAAGCTGCGGCTTTGTTCCTGTTGGCAGAATTGCTGGGGGGAAGCACGACCTCGTATCTGAACGAAAAGCTGCAGTTCGAGCAGCAGAAGGTGGTGTATACCGGCGCGTTCTACCGGGGCGTCTCGTTGGATGACACGACCTTTGATCTGCTTGTTGTGCCAGCCGAAGGTGTTTCGCTGCAGGAAGCAGAAGACGCGATGGATCAGGCTGTCGCAGATTTCATTGCTGAAGGTGTGAATGAAGAGGATCTTGAGCGAATCAAGATGCAACTGCGCGCGTCTCAGACCTATGCGCGCGACAATGTGGACGGTATCGGAAATCGCTATGGTCGCGCGTTGACCAGTGGGCTGACGGTCGAAGACGTGCAAGCCTGGCCAGACATTCTGCAGGCTGTCACCGGTGAAGAGATTATCGCCGCGGCCCGAGAGGTGCTGCAACCTGAGTCATCCGTAACCGGCTGGCTGATGCGCGACGATGAGGTGACGCAATGAAACGGATATTTGCACCGCTGATCGCGCTGATCATTGCGCTTCCGGCCTGGGCTGAGATCGAAATCAAAGAAGTGACATCCCCCGGGGGCATCACCGCTTGGCTGGTCGAGGATCACTCCATCCCGTTTACGGCGCTGGAACTGCGGTTTCGCGGGGGGACATCGCTGGATGATCCCGAAAAGCGCGGCGCAGTCTACCTAATGAGCGGTCTGATCGAAGAAGGCGCAGGCGATCTGGATGCGCGCGCCTACGCGCGAGAGCTCGAGGCGCTTGCCGCGTCGTTCAGCTATCGTGCAACCGACGATACGGTGTCGATTTCTGCACGGTTTCTGACCGAGAACCGCGATGACGTGATTGATCTTTTGCAGACCACAATCCACGAACCACGGTTCGATCAGGATGCGGTTGACCGGGTGCGCGCGCAGGTGATTTCGGGGCTGAAGACGGATCAGACTGACCCAAATGATATCGCCGGGCGCATTTTTGCTGAAATGGCGTACGGGGATCATCCCTATGCTTCGGACGGCAAAGGAACAATCGAAAGTGTGTCCAGCCTGACCCGCGATGATATCGTTACGGCCTATAACAATGTGTTTGCCAAAGATCGGCTGTATGTCGGCGCGGTGGGTGACATCACTGCCGAGGAACTGGGAGAGCTGTTGGACAAGTTGCTGGCAGATTTGCCGGACACCGGAAAGCCAATCCCCGAAAAGGCCGAGGTCACAATTGGCGGCGGTGTGAATGTTGTGGATTTCAACACGCCGCAATCGGTTGCTTTGTTCGGTCAGAAGGGCATTGATCGCGACGATCCAGATTTCTTTGCGGCCTTTATCCTGAACCACATTCTGGGTGGTGGCGGGTTTGAAAGCCGCCTGATGCAGGAAGTGCGCGAGAAGCGCGGCCTGACCTATGGCGTTGCGACCTATCTCGTGCCCAAGGATCTGGCTTCGGTCTATTTGGGCTCGGTCTCATCCGCCAATGACCGCATCGCAGAAGCAGTTGACGTGATCCGGCAGGAATGGGCGCGTGCGGCAGCAGAAGGTGTGACGCAGAAAGAGTTGGATGATGCCAAGACTTATCTGACCGGGGCCTACCCGCTGCGGTTTGATGGCAACGGCCAAATCGCAGGGATCATGGTCGGTATGCAGATGGAAGATCTGCCCATCGACTATATCGCCACCCGCAATGACAAGGTGAACGCGGTGACGCTGGAGGATGTGAACCGGGTGGCGGCGGAACTGCTTGATCCTGAAGGTCTGCATTTTACGGTGGTCGGGAAGCCCGAAGGTCTGGGCGGCTAACGCTCAGGCCGCAACCGACATGTTGCGCGATTTGACTGTATAATTGTTGCTGCTGAGCAGTTTCTGTCGCGCGTGTCGGAAATGCGCAGCTTTAAGGGCATCGTCGATCTGCCGGTTGCGGCGCAGCAGGCGTGCTAGGCGTTGGCTGTCGAAGACCAGACAAGTTGTTGGTTCATCGGCGCACACCGTGGCCGTTGCGGGTAGGCCGATACCGAAGGTAAGCTCACCAAGTATCTGATCGGGGCCACATTGGTTGATCACCTGACCGTTCTTGAAAATGGTAGTGCGGCCCGACAGGACATATGCCAAATAATCGCTCGTGATGCCCTCTTCGATCAGAGTGTCACCGGATTCGTATGTGGTTAGCTTTGCTGTATTCAGTAGCCTGCGTGCGTGATGCGGCTTGAGCGTTTCGAGGTAATTCGCCACGAATTGCCTCTCGGGCGCTGAAAATCGCACGAGGTGGTGCGAGAGATACCCGCGCAGCAAGCCCAGAACCGAGATCAAGATATAGGCAAGCTGAATGATCGAGCCCGCCAAATTGAACTCTTCCGCCATGCTGATCAGAACGCAACTGGCGGCGATGATCACCAAGACGGGATATAAAACGCCGGACCCGCGAACGATCCCCATTTGCAGCAAAAAATAGTTGAGGATGTACAGCCCGGCACCAAACACCCCGATCATCACGATCAGCTGCGCCATGTCCGTCATGTCGATCGGAAATGTCAGCATCTTCTGGCCCACCCTGGCAATCTGATGCGTACAAATTGATCGAGGGGCTGCCCAATGTATATGAACAGCTTCACATGCTATCGGGGTTTATGTTTAAGTCTTTGCCTGCACCCGCAGCATCTGCCCCATCATTTGACCGAACTTACCTGATCCGCGCTGATAAAGTGCTCCGTCAACCGCCAGAACAGTCCCGCTGATATAGCTCGCCATGTCCGAGCTGAGGAACAGACAGGCATTGGCCACGTCTTGCGGCTGGCCCCAACGCCCAAGCGGCACGTCCTTGCGCAAGGCCTCTCCTGCATCCGGTGTGGGGGCGAGACGTCTGGCCCCTTCGGTGCCTTCAATAAATCCCGGCACGACCGAGTTCACGCGGATGCCTTCGACGCCCCATTCCATCGACAGTGTCCGGGTGATCTGATCCACGCCAGCCTTCGCTGCGCAGACATGAGATTGCCCTTCGTAGGGAAGATAGGATTGCGGGGCCGAGATGTTGATGATGCTCGCGCCGGGGCGTTTGAGGTAAGGATACGCCCCTTTCATCACATGGATTGTGCCCATCAGATCGATGTCGATCACCGTCTTGAACGCGTTGACCGACATCTCAGCTGCCAGTGCCGGAAAGTTCCCGGCTGCGCCTGAAACCAATACATCGAAGTCTCCGAACGTTTCATGGAACTGCTTCAGAGCCGCTGCCACGGCATCAAGATCACGCACGTCGAACGCCTCTCCGATGGCGTCTTGCGCGCCCGCCGCCTTTAACGCTGCAACGGTATCATCCACCTTCTCCTGCGACCGGCTGGCCACAGCCAGTTTGGCACCCGAGGCCGCAAAAGCCTCGGCAATGCCCCGGTTGATCCCGCTGGTGCCGCCGATGACGATGACGGTTTTTCCTGAAAAGTTCATGTAGGCCTCCCTTGGCGGGGAGCCCTACTCTCCGTAGGGCACCCAGATGTTTTTCACTTCGGTTGCAGCCTGCAGGAAGCGGCGGGATTGGTCCACGCTCCAATCAAATGCCGTGGCGTTATTGACCCATGTGCGTTTGAGGTTCCCGGCCGATACCGCCTCGATCTCTTGCGACAAATCGGTGGACGAGAAGGACCAGACCGCATCCACGTTCAGATGTGAGGCCAGTGGTTTGGCCAGTTCTGCGTGGCTGCCGGTCAGGATGTTGACCACACCTGTCGGAACGTCCGAGGTCTCTAGGATCTGGTAGAAATCGGTTGCAGCCAACGGATAGGGTTCGCTTGCCGCCAACACCACCCGGTTGCCCATCGCGATTGCCGGGGCCATGGCCGAGACCAGACCCAGCAGCGGTGCTTCGTCTGCGCATAGTGCACCGATGACACCCACCGGTTCCTTCATCGCAATCGCAACGCCCCGGATCGGAACGCCATGCACCTGTCCGTCATATTTGTCGGCCCAGGCGGCAGCGGTGAATAGGCGCTGGATCGAGGCGTCTACCTCTTTCGCGCCGTCCTTCTTGCCGGTCATAGCATCGATACTGGCCGCGAATTCAGCCGCGCGTGCCGAGAGGTTTTCGCCGATATAGTACAGGATCTGCGCCCGCAAATGGCCGGTGTTCTTGGACCAGCCCTTGGCCCCCGCCGCGGCCTCAACCGCATTGCGGACGTCTTTGCGGTTCGCAAGGCCCACATGACCCAACAGGCCGGATTTGCCCCAGACGGGTTTCGAATACCCGCCATCGGGCCGTGCCTGTTTACCGCCAATATACATCTTGGCGGTGCGGTCAATCGGATCCACCGGGGCACCTTCGCCCATGGCAGCCTCGACCTTTGCCAGCGGTTTGGCCTTGCCCTTGGGTTTGGTATAGGCCGCCAGTCCTTCCCATCCACCTTCACGGCCAAAGCCGCTCTCACGTACGCCGCCGAACCCGGCGGCTGCGTCGAACAGGTTGGTGGCGTTCACCCACACAACCCCGGCAACCAGCTTGGGCGCGATATCCAGCGCGAGGTTCACATTCTCGGTCCAGACCGTTGCGGCCAGGCCGTAGCGGGTATTGTTGGCCAGTTCGACCGCCTCTTCCGGAGTGCGGAAGGTCGAGGATACAAGGACCGGGCCAAATATTTCCTCCTGCATCAGAGGGTCAGAGGTTTCGAGACCTGAGATCAGGGTCGGCGGGTAGAAGCAGCCGTTTTCGGGCAGCTCACACGCGGCCTGATGCACATGCCCAACCGTGTTGCTTTCGACCATGCCCTTAATGGTCTGCAATTGAACCGGGTCCACGACCGCGCCCACGTCGATGCACTTGTCCAGCGGGTTGCCGATACGCAAACCGTCCATCCGGGCGCGCAGTTTGTCGTGGAAACGATCGGCGATGCCTTCCTGCACCAGCAGGCGCGAGCCTGCACAACAGACCTGACCCTGATTGAACCAGATCGCGTCCACCAGACCTTCGATGGCTGAATCGATATCGGCGTCGTCGAATACGATATAGGCGGACTTACCACCCAGTTCCAACGTCAATTCCTTGCCCGATCCAGCCGTCGCTTCACGGATGCGCCGCCCCACAACGGTCGAGCCGGTAAAGGCGATCTTGTCCACGTCTGCGTTCACGATCATCTCGCCCACCGCACCGTCCCCGGTGACAATGTTGACCACGCCTTTGGGCAAACCGGCCTGCGAACAGATATCTGCAAACAGCAGTGCGGTCAGCGAGGTATACTCTGCCGGTTTCAGAACCACCGTATTGCCCATCGCTAGCGCCGGGGCGATCTTCCACGCCAGCATCAGCAGCGGGAAGTTCCAGGGGATGATCTGGCCGCAAACCCCCAGCGCCTGCGCGTCAGGCAACTCGCTTTCCATCAACTGCGCCATACCCGCGTGGTAATAGAAATGCCGTTGCGCCAGTGGGATGTCGATATCCCGAGACTCGCGGATCGGTTTGCCGTTGTCCATGCTTTCCAGCACCGCAAACAAGCGCGAATGCTTCTGCAACAGCCGCGCGATGGCATAGAGATACCGTGCACGACCCGCACCGCCCAGCTTTTCCCATTTTGGCTGCGACTTGCGGGCGGCGGCAACGGCAGCGTCCACATCAGCCTGTTTGGCTTGTGTCAGCTTGGCCAGAACCTCTCCGGTTGCCGGATTACGGCTCTCGAATCCCTTGCCCGGCTTGGTAAAGGCCCCATCGATGTAATGTCCGAATTTGTCGCCCTGATCCACCAGCCACGCCAACGCCTCGGCAGCGCTTTCAGGGGCGGGTCCATATTCCATGGTTTCGAAGATTTCTTTGACTGTCATAACTTCATCTTTTCCCAAATACTCACTGCCCAGACGTCTCCAGGGGGTCACCCCATCGAATGTCTGTACCCAGCCGAGTATGCCCCGGTGACATAATGTTCCAACTGCCGCTCGATATCGCCCAGCAGCGATGACGCGCCAAAGCGAAACAGATCGGGTTCCAGCCAGCGGTCGCCCAACTCGTCTTTGATGAGCGACAGGTATACCAGCGCATCTTTGGCCTTCGAGATCCCGCCCGCAGGCTTATACCCGACGCGGTATCCTGTGCGGTCATAATAGTCGCGGATAGCCCTGATCATCACCAGCGAGACGGGCAGGGTGGCGTTCACGCTCTCTTTCCCGGTGGAGGTTTTGATGAAATCCGCCCCAGCCATCATGCAGACCAGCGAGGCGCGGGCGACATTGCGCAGGCTACCCAGCTCTCCAGTTGCCAGAATGGCTTTGACGTGGGCTTCGCCGCAAGCCACGCGGAAGGCCTTCATCTCATCATAAAGCGCCTGCCAGTTACCAGACAGCACATGACGGCGAGAGATAACGATATCGATCTCTTCGGCACCAGCTTTCACGCTTTCTTCGATCTCGGCTACGCGCAAGTGGAACGGGGACAGACCTGCCGGAAAGCCGGTCGAAACGGCCGCGACCGGAATGCCGGTGCCTTTCAAAGCTTCGACCGCCGTTTCGATCATATCATGATAGACGCAAACGGCTCCGGTCGTGATCGGCGGCATGTCTAGCGCCTGCAGAACTGAAGACGCAACAGGCTGACGAGCCTTTGCGCACAGCCGACGCACCCGGCCAACCGTATCATCACCCGACAGGGTGGTCAGGTCGATCATTGTTATCGCCTTCAGCAACCACGCGGCCTGATAGTCCTTCTTCACCGATCGCCGACCCGGCAATGTCGCTGCGCGGCGTTCGATGGCCGATGTATTGGCCTGCACGGCGCGCACCCAATCCAGATCCAGATCCATTCCCGGGTTCCGGGGTTCGGTCACCTGCGGCAGATGCGGGGTGCGCACGGGGCTTTCTGAGCTCTGCGTTTCCATGTTTCCATCCTTTTGGAGGTTTGCGTCAAATTCGCATGGGTCGTAGCGAAATGGAAGGTGCGCCGGCGCCGTGATTGGTAAATTTTTGACCAAATGGACAAAATAAGCGTTTTCTTGCGAGTAATTCGCATTTGCATTGACTTAGTTGCGAATGGTTCTCATATTTAAGCTAAGAAAGATAACCGTTCGGAGCCCGACATGATTCGTCGCACACTTATTGCAGTATTGGCCGTTATGCTTGCGTGGCCCTTTGCTGTAATGGCCCAAGTACCGCTGAAAGTGGTCGCGACCACAGGCATGATTGCTGACGCAGCCCGTCAGGTCGGTGGTGATCAGGTTGAGGTGAAAGGCCTTATGGGTCCGGGCGTCGATCCGCATGCATATCGGCAGACCCGTAGTGATATCGTGGCAATGACCCGCGCCGATCTCGTGTTATGGCACGGTCTTTATCTCGAGGCCCAGATGGAAGGCTTCTTTGAAGACCTGGGTCGCAAGAAGACCGTTGTCGCGGTGGCTGAGGGGATCGATAAGGCTAAACTGCGTGCCCATGACGATTATGCCGACAAATATGACCCGCATGTCTGGATGAGCCCGGTTCTGTGGCGCGACGTGGTGCTTGAGGTGCAAGAGGCGCTAACCCAAGCCCGTCCCGAGGCTGCTGATATCTTTGCCGCCAACACGCAGGCTTTTCTGGCCGAGATTGATGCGCTGAGCGCTTATGGCGAACAGATGCTGACCGCTGTTCCTGAAGACAATCGTTTGCTGCTGACCGCGCATGACGCCTTTGGCTATTTCGGCGCTGAATATGGCTATGAGGTGCTGGGCGTTCAGGGTATCTCGACCCAGTCCGAGGCGGGTCTGAGCCGGATCGGCGAACTGGTGAACACTCTGGTGGATCGCCAACTGAAAGCCGTGTTTGTCGAAAGCTCGGTCTCGGACCGCTCCATGCGTGCCCTGATCGAGGGTGCTGCAGCCAAGGGCCATAAAGTGGGCGTTGGCGGAGAGCTATTCTCTGACGCCATGGGTGAGCCGGGCACATATGAGGGCACTTATATCGGGATGCTCGATCACAACATCACTGTGATTGCCGGGGCGCTGGGTGCAGAGGTGCCTCAGCGTGGCATGAACGGCAAATTGTCGGCGGGGTTTTGAGTGATGCTGGAACTCGCCACAGTGCAAGGCATTTCCGTAGAAGGGCAGGATATTGATCGCTGCCCTCTCGCCATTCGTGGGCTGACTGTTTCGTACGGTCAAAAGCCTGCCGTTTTCTCAGTAGATATGACGGTGCAGCCCGGAGCAATGACAGCGATTATCGGGCCGAACGGGGCCGGGAAATCGACCTTGCTTAAGGCCGCATTGGGGATCGTGTCACCGCTGTCGGGTCAAGTGACCGTGTTTGGCCAACCGCTTGAGGATCAGCGCGCGCGCATCGCTTATGTGCCGCAGCGTGCCAGCGTGGATTGGGATTTCCCGACGCGCGTGATTGATGTGGTGCTGATGGGACTTTCCCGCCAGTTGGGCCTGCTGGGCCGCGTACGCGCCCGCCATAAGGCGCGCGCCATGGACTGTCTGAACCGGGTCGGAATGCGAGAGTTTGCTGATCGCCAGATCGGACAGCTTTCCGGTGGTCAGCAACAGAGGGTCTTTCTGGCCCGTGCACTGGCGCAGGATGCCGATCTTTACCTGCTTGATGAGCCCTTTGCTGGTGTCGACGCCGCGACAGAGAAGGCCATCATCGCCGTGCTGAAATCGTTGAAAGAGGCAGGCAAGACCGTTGTTGTGGTGCATCATGATCTGGCCACGGTTACCGACTATTTCGACCATGTGTTCCTGATCAATACCCGCAAAGTGGCCGAAGGCCCGGTGGCGCAGGCCTTTACCGCTGAAACGCTACAAGCCGCTTATGGCGGGCGTTTGGCCACCGCCCAAATCGATCAGATTTCGCGCGCGCTGGGATAATCATGCTTTGGGAAGCTCTGACGCTGCAGCTTGGCTATAACGCCACGCTGGTCGCCATTGGTGCAACGTTGCTTGGTATCTCTGCAGGGGTGACGGGGACGTTCCTGTTTCTGCGCAAACGCGCGCTGGTCAGCGATGCCATCAGCCATGCGACCTTACCGGGCGTTTGCCTCGCCTTCATGGTGTTGGTGGCGCTTGGCGGGGATGGGCGAAACCTGATCGGCCTGCTTGCGGGCTCGGCCATATCCGCGTGGGTTGGTCTGCTGTGTATGAACTGGCTGACGCGCCATACTCGGTTGGCAGAAGATGCCGCAATTGGCGCGGTTCTCTCGGTGTTCTTCGGGTTTGGTGTGGTCCTGTTGACCGTGATTCAAACAATGGGCGTTGGGCGGCAAGCCGGGCTGGAAGGGTTCTTGCTGGGCTCGACTGCAGGCATGTTGTGGGCGGACGCTCTGATCATAGCGATTGGAGGTGCGGCGACGCTGGTGCTGGTCATGATCATCCGCCGCTCGATGACTATGGTGGCCTTTGATCCTGAATATGCCGCCGCACGCGGGTTGCCGGTGCAGCAGATCGATCTGGCGATGATGGGGCTGGTGCTGGCGGTCACGGTGGTTGGGCTTAAGATCGTTGGACTGATCCTGATCGTTGCCCTGCTGATCATACCGCCGGTGACGGCAAGGTTCTGGACTGAACGGTCTGATCGCGTCGTGTTGCTGGCCGGTTTGGTCGGGGGTCTGGCGGGGTATCTGGGGGCCGGGCTGTCAGCCTCGGCACCAAATCTGCCAACCGGCCCGATCATCGTTCTGGTCAGCTTTGGATTCTTTGCGCTGTCGCTTTTGTTTGCGCCGGTTCGGGGCGTGTTGGCAGCTGTTCTGCGTCATCTGCGGTTTCAGCGTCGGGTGCATATCCGGCAAGGATTGCTGGCCTTGGCGCAGGGGCAGCAGATTTATGAACCGCTGACCATTCGCCTGTTGCGCCGCGCGGGTGTCGTGCGAGCGGACGGTGTTGCGACGGGCGAGGGGAAAGCCCGCGCCGCCAAAGCTCTGCGGGATGAAAAGCGTTGGGAAATCGTACGCGCGGATCAAGCGCATGAGGCGACCGCAGCACTGTATGACGGGCTGCGCGATATCGAGACCGTTCTGACCCGCGACCAGATTGCCGAAATTGACCGGCGAATTGGTGCCCCGCAGGAGGTCACGCTATGAGCGGTGAAGAATTCGTCCCCCTGTCGCTGACGCCATTGCTGATCGGAACATTCGCGGCCATCGCATGTGCGCTGCCCGGCAACTTTCTGGTGCTGCGGAAGCAGGCCCTGATCGGGGATGCGATCAGCCATGTGGTGCTGCCGGGTATTGTCGTCGCCTTTCTTCTGACCGGCGCGATTTCAACATGGCCGATGATGCTGGGTGCGGCTGGGGCCGCGATCGTGGCTGTGGTGATGATCGAGGCCATCCGGCGCTTGGGTCAGATTGAGCCTGGCGCTGCCATGGGTGTTGTCTTCACTACTATGTTCGCAGGTGGCGTTCTTCTGTTGGAGCAGACCGACACCTCGACCGTGCATCTGGACGTGGAGCATGCGCTTTACGGCAATCTGGAGAGCCTGATCTGGCTGGATGCGACGGGCTGGTCCTCACTGCTGGATATGCGGGCGTTGGCCGGGTTGCCACCCGAGCTGCCACGCATCGCGTTGACACTGGTGGGTGTCAAGTTATTCACCTGGCTGTTCTGGCGACCGCTCAAGATCTCAACCTTTGATGAAGGCTTTGCGCGCACGATCGGTATACGCACTGGCGCGTTGGGGATGGCACTGGTGATTACGGCCGCGATCGCCGCTGTGGCAGCCTTTGATGCGGTGGGGTCGATCATTGTAATCGCCATGTTCATCTGCCCGCCTGCCGCCGCACGCATGATGACCAATCGGCTGGAAACTCAGATCATCTGGAGTGTTCTGTTTGCCGCCATCTCTGCCGTGTCCGGTTACGTCGTGGCGGGGTATGGCCCGTTATGGCTTGGCGGCGCGGATGCCGTCAGCGCTGCTGGCATGATCGCGACGATATCGGGCTTGATCCTAGCGCTGACCGCTGCCTTTGGTCCTTGCCGCACCCGCAGCGGAGCACCCAGCCAAGCTTGACTTGGCGCTTTCATGCCAATGGTTTCCGCGGGGTTTCGGCTGAACTTCGCCAAGTGGAAACAATAAATGATTATTAACAGGATTTATTCCATTTGCGGTGATACCAGAGTTTCAACCGAATACCACAAGACCACCACTCACTCTGGTATGTCCGGCCAGCTTTGACCCTAGTCGCTACCCCCTTATCGGCGCGGTCAAGCTGGCCGGACACCTCATTTCCAACCCCTTATTTGCCATTCAAACCGGTGGTAGAATCGCGCCGATCTATGCTAGGTCTAGGGGTATGGTATACGCAGACCCCAATATCAGCGATGATCGGCCCGTAATTCGGCAGCTCGATGATGCAGCGATCAACCGCATTGCGGCGGGTGAGGTTGTGGAGCGGCCGGCCTCAGCGGTCAAGGAACTGGTCGAAAACGCCATTGATGCCGGCGCCACACGCATTGCCATTGATATTGCGGATGGCGGAAAGACCCTGATTCGAGTCACCGATGACGGATGCGGCATTGCCGCCGAAGATCTGCCTCTGGCTCTGTCGCGCCATGCAACGTCAAAGATTGACGGGTCGGATTTGCTGAATATCCACACTTTTGGCTTCCGTGGTGAGGCGCTGCCCTCCTTGGGGGCGGTCGGGCGTCTGACCATTACCAGCCGTATTCCGGGCTCTGATGCAGCCTCGATCCAGGTATCGGGTGGCAAGATGGAAGCGGTGAAGCCTGCAGCGCTGCGCTCAGGAACGGTAGTTGAACTGCGAGATCTGTTCTATGCCACCCCGGCGCGGCTAAAGTTCATGCGCACCGACCGGGCTGAGGCTCAGGCAATCTCGGACATTGTGAAACGTCTGGCCATGGCGGAACCTGCGGTCGCCTTCACCTTGCGTGACGTCTCAGGCGGGGGCGAGGGGCGCGTCACCTTCCGCGCATACCGCGAGAATGGCGATCTATTCGATGCGCTGCATGCCCGTTTAGCGCGCGTGTTGGGACCTGAGTTCGCCGAGAACGCGCTGCAGATTGATGCCACACGCGAAGGGCTCAGGCTTTATGGCTATGCCGCGCTGCCGACCTATTCCCGCGGTGCCGCCGTGGCGCAGTATTTGTTCGTGAACGGGCGACCGGTACGAGACAAGATGCTGACCGGTGCCTTGCGTGCGGCCTATTTCGATTTCCTCAGCCGCGACCGCCATCCAGCTGCTGCGCTGTTCATCGACTGCGATCCGACGCTGGTGGATGTGAACGTGCATCCGGCAAAATCCGAGGTCCGGTTTCGCGATCCGGGCCTGGCGCGCGGTTTGATCGTATCCAGCTTGCGCCATGCGCTGGCTGAGGCCGGGCATCGTGCATCTTCGACCGTGGCCAACGCGACCCTGGGCGCGATGCGGCCCGAGTCTGCACCTGCAGCCCCGGCGCAGGTGTACCAGATGGATCGACCTTCATCTGCGGCCCGTCAGGCGGCCTATCGGGCGCAGTCTCCGGGTTTTGCAGAACTGTCGCAGGACTATAGCGGTCGCATCGTTGAAACGGTGCCCGAAGCCCCGCCGGTGGAAGAGCCGAAGGACCTGCCCTTGGGCGCGGCACGTGGGCAGGTGCACGAGAATTACATCATCGCCCAGACCGCCGACGGCATGGTGATCGTGGATCAGCACGCGGCGCATGAGCGGCTGGTTTACGAAAAGCTCAAGGCTCAGATCGCGGAAAATTGCGTTGCCGCACAAGCGCTCCTGATCCCCGAAATCGTCGAACTGACAGACGGCGACTGCGCGCGACTAATGGCCGTTGCGGATGATCTGGCGCGTTTCGGGCTGACCATCGAAGCCTTCGGTGGTGGGGCCATCGCGGTGCGTGAAACGCCGGCCATTCTGGGCAAGGTCGATGCCCGCGCGATGATCCTTGATATCCTTGATGAGCTTGTGGATCAGGGCGAAAGCCAGACGGTGCAGGCGCGGATCGAAGCGATCCTAAGCCGCGTGGCCTGCCATGGCTCGGTCCGGTCGGGCCGTCGGATGCGGGCCGAAGAGATGAATGCCCTGCTGCGTGAGATGGAGGCGACGCCCCATTCCGGGCAGTGCAACCACGGGCGGCCAACTTATGTGGAACTGAAGCTGAGCGATATCGAACGCCTGTTCGGCCGCGGTTGATCCGCTGGCCCGCTCGGGCTATGAAGAATAAAACAAGAACATCCGAGGCGACATGATCGAGATTGCTGGCACCCAATATGCGCTGAATGACCCCGTGATCCTGGTTGCGGGAAGTGTGGTCGCGTTGATTCTGCTGCTCTTGTTTCTATCGCTGCGGGCGTCACAACGCTCAGCCCGGATGGCGGAACCGCTGGCGCGGCAAATGGCGCATCTTGGGCAGCATGTGCAGCAGCTGGGGCAGGGGCAGGAGCAATTGCGGGGTGGCCTGCAGCACGTTTCAGACACCCAGGCCAATGCGCAGGTGCAGGTGATCCAGACGGTCGAGTCCCGCTTGTCATCAGTGCAGCAGCAGATGAATGACCGGCTGGCGGATAACGCGATGAAATCCGCGCGCGCGCTGGCTGAAATGCAGGAGCGGATGAAGGAATCGCTGCATGGTTCGTCCAAACAGACAGCCACTTCGCTAACGCAGCTTCAGGAGCGTCTGGCTGCCATCGACAAGGCGCAGGACAACATCACCAAATTGTCTGGCGATGTGCTGAGCTTGCAGGATATCCTGTCGAACAAGCAGACGCGCGGGGCGTTCGGGGAAATCCAGCTGAACGATATCGTCTCGAAGGCGTTGCCATCGGACAGTTTCCAGTTGCAGGCCACTTTATCGAACGGAAGGCGCGCTGATTGCCTGATCAACCTGCCAAACCCTCCGGGGCCGATTGTGATCGACAGTAAGTTCCCGCTGGAAGCCTATGAGGCGCTGATCAATTCGACCAATGATATGGAGCTGAAAGCTGCCGTTCAGATGTTTCGTTCCACGGTACGCAAGCACATCAACGATATTGCCGAGAAGTACATTCTGGATGGTGAAACGGCCGATGGCGCGCTGATGTTCCTGCCATCCGAGGCGGTCTATGCCGAGCTACACGCCAAGTTCCCCGAGCTGGTGCAAGAGAGCTTTGCGAAGCGCGTTTGGATCGTGTCACCCACCACGTGTATGGCGACTCTGAATACGATGCGAGCAATCCTGAAAGATGCCCGCATGCGTGAACAGGCCGGAGCGATCCGCAAGGAACTTGGGATGCTGCACAAAGACGTGGAACGTCTGGGTGACCGGGTCTCGAACCTTGACCGCCATTTTGGGCAGGCCGCCAAGGACATTTCGGAAATCAAGATCAGCGCTGAAAAAGCAGGTCGCCGGGCGCAACGGCTGGATAACTTCGATTTCGAAGAGATTGCGCCTGACGATCAGTCCAAGGTAGTCCCCTTGGGCAAGTCCGAGGGCTGAATTCTACTGGATCGAAAGATCCAGATTATAGCCAACTGTCTTGCCGGTATCGCGATCATTTCCCATCAAATAGACGCGGATCGTATAGTTCCCGTCTTCGGGTAGATCGATCCGCGCAGTGTTGCCATCGATAGAGCCGTTGTAGATCGCGACGCCGTCACTGTCTGGCGGCAGGATATTGAAATATATTACGCCATTTCCGTTGGTATCGCTGAACTGAAGCTCTGCGAACATTTCCTGTCCAGCCTTTGCGCCCAAGCTATAGTCGAAATACGCATCACCGGTGATCGTACCACTGACCATGGTGCCAAAATTACCCGGTTCGAATTTTACGTCGGCTGATTGCTGTGCCCAAGCTCCAGTCGAGAGAGTTGCCAATAGGGTGCTTAAGATCAAACGATGTTGCATAGCTTACTCCATACAAGCCATTGGATCAGTATAGCACGATTGGCTCAACTGCCTCAGATGCGCAGAAACGGTTGGAACAGGCGCGGCATCAGCTTGCTGAACTTCAACGGGGCATCAGTGACCGCCAAACAGATGCAGTCCTCGGATATGTCTGCCGTCGGCGTGTGGTGAATGTCCTGATCCGCGATTTCGACATCGCCACGGGCGAAATGATCAAATTCGTCCGAGAAGGCACCTTGCAAGACCATTGTCAGTTCGATTCCGCGATGGCTGTGATCGGGGACTGCCGCGCCTGCGGGGATGAACAGCAACCGGGCGGTGGCTTCGCTGGTGGTGGGCAGGATGGCCTGCTTGACACCCATGCCGATCGGTTTCCATTTGATGTCGCTCACATCTCCACCGACATAGTCTTGCAGCGGCGCAGGCAGCACCGAACAGGACGGTCGCGCAGGTCTGGGCATCGGCGCACCCTGAGCGATCAGGGCCATCGTCGCAGCCAAGGACCCGTCGCTCATACCGGCGGTGGTGTCTTGTTCCTGCAGCACACAACCGCCCACGGCATCAAAGCTTTCGGCGCGTGCGCGGCAGTGATCGCACAGCGACAGATGTGTCGCGACCATCAAGTCGAACGCCTCGGGCAGGCTGCCCGCCGCATAAGCCATCAGGATCTCGTCCGTCAGATGATGTTTGATCTTGTTACTCATAATGGTCATCTCAGTTCATCGAGTGGCGCAAGCGGTCCAGCGCCAATCTTATTCGTGATTTGATCGTTCCCAAGGGCAGCCCGGTCTGAGATGCGATTTCTCGATGGCTCAGATCACCAAAATAGGCCTTTTCGATCAGCTGTCTTTGCGCCTCGGGTAACGCCGCCATGGCGTCACGCAGCTGCGCGGTTTCTTGTTGCAGCGCCAGAACGTCTTCCTGTTCGGGCTCTGCTTCGGGGCCCCAACCCAGATCTTCAGGCTCGGGGCGGCGTTGTTTGCGCAATACATCGATGCGCTTATTTCTTGCGATCGTGAACACCCAGGTCGCAACCGTCGCCCGTGTCGGGTCGAACAGATGTGCCTTGTGCCACAGCGTCGCCATCACCTCTTGCGCACATTCCTCGGCCAGCGCAGCGTCCGATCCGGATTTGATCAGGAACGCTTTGATGCGCGGTGCGAAATGTTGGAACAATTCGGCAAAGGCACTCTGATCCTGAGATTCACGAATCCTGAGTACATGACCGACCCATTCCTGTCTGGCGTCACAAGTATTGTTTTGTCCGTTCACCGACTTACCCTTAAAGCGTCTGCGACCGCTCAATGCACCAATAGCAGCCGTTTGGGCCGCCGGTTCGTCCAAGGTCGCGGTATCAGTCTCGGTAAACATAACCACAATACGCGGCGTGACCCAAGGTGGATCAGTTTAGGACATAGATTTCATCCAATTCGAGCTAGGTTGCGTATTATATTGAGAAGAGGCAGGCGGAAAAGCATGCCATTTGAACAGTTTGCGGGCAGTACGGACAATCTGCGACATGAGCACAGTTGATTACATTGCAGGCCATACCTTTCATGGGCGCAAAGGTGCCATTGAGAACGCGTTTCGCTATTCTGTCGACTATATTTTGTTCGACCCCGAAGAGCGCCCCGAGACGCCTTCGCTATTCTCGATCAATCGGCCAAACCTGACCAACTGGCGCGACCGCGATCATGGGGGTGAACCCGGGCAGGGACGTGGTGCAATCTGGCTGCGGGAGTGCTTTGAGGCGCAGTCTGTTCCCCAACCGGATCGCGTCATGCTGCTGACTCAGCCCCGCGTGTTTGGGCATGTATTCAACCCAGTGAGCTTTTGGTTTTGTTTTGACGGCCAGAACCAGCTTTATGCCGTGGTGGCCGAAGTGACCAACACATATGGCACGCGGCATAGCTATCTGTGCCACAAAGCCGATTATTCACCGATCTTGCCCAACGATCGGATTCTGGCTGACAAGTTGATGCATGTTTCTCCGTTCCAGAAGATCGAGGGCACATATACATTCCGATTTGACTATCGCGAGGATCGTGTCGGTGTCTGGATTGACTATGGGCGCGCAAATGGCGGTTTGATTGCAACACTGACCGGCCCGCGGCAACCGCTGAGCAACCGGATCATCCTGAGGTCATTCTGGCGGCGACCGTTCGGGGCGCGACGGGCGGTGTTTCTGATCCACTGGCAGGCGGTCAAGCTCTGGTTCAAGAGTGCGCGCTTCAGCCCTTTCCGCACCGCGCCGGTCCCGGATCAACCGGTTTCGCGGTCGCGTCAGTAAAGCCCCGCGCTTTGCGCAAGATCAAAGACGCTGGCGTGTGAGATCGTTCAGATATGTCTGAACCGCGAACACGAGGAGTTGGGACATGCTGGAAATCTCGGCAAGGAAAATCGCCCAGGTCGCCATGATGGGGCGAGAGCTGGACCGGGCCGAGGGCGAATTGCGCGCCTTCATTGAACGCATGAGCGAGGACGAGCAAGCAGAGCTGGTGGCCGTCATGTGGGTTGGGCGCGAAAGCTTTTTCGCCGAAGATTTGGCTGAGGCAATCGCGACCGCGAAATCCGAAGCCTCGACACCTTGTGCGGATTATCTGATCGGAACGCCGCATTTGTCTGATCATTTAGAGAATGGGTTGGACGCGCTGGGCATATCCGCCGAAGATGTCGAAAACGATCTGATGTAGCCTAGAAATACGCAACCTGGTGGTCCGATATGTGCGATAGATCAACAGGATGCCGGGCATTAAGTAACATTAATGCGGCCTTTCTCCAGGCTTAATGTCGAGTTCTTTTATCAGGTTCATCAGAGGCAACGATGAATACCGGAGGAACTCGACATGGCACATATCAATGCAACCGCAGCTGATCATCGGAATCTGTTCTTCGGCCAGTTTGCGAACCAGCCTGAGGCGTCATCCCCATGGCAACGCCGTAGGGCCTATAACAAGACGATCCGAGCGCTTGAGAAGCTCAGCGATCATCAGCTTTGCGATATCGGTATCCCACGATCTGAGATACGGCACCGCGTTTATCAAAGCGTGTATCACAACATGCCTTACCAGGCCGTTACCTAAGCTTTACGGGTACGTTCCGCAAAGCATTGTTTAGATATCAGTAAGGTGACGAGTATGCTGGATACCAACCCAATCCCAAACCTGAAGACATCCAATAGCACGTTGTTGCTGTTCGATCGGGCAATGAGAATGCGTGCGATCAGCGCAGATATCGTTCGCGCTGCCCAGGATTTGAATCGGCTGTCAGATGTTGAGCTGTCAGAACTGGGCATCAACCGCTGCGATGTTGAAGCAGTGATCGCGCAATACATCTGATAACGGGCTGTCGTTTCAAGATGAGTTGGCCGCCCCGACACGTTCGGAGCGGCCGATTTATACTTACGCGGTGTGATCCACGATTTGCAGATGCTGCGCCAGCGTGTCGATCTCGCCCATCCAACCCAGCACCAGTTTCGGGTCGCTCGGTGCGGCGTGAACACCTGCAGGTATTGCACGATTCAGGACGGCCTCGACCGCCAAAGACACAGGAATCGACACAAGCCGCGCCATCGCCGTACCACGCGCATCGCCCCAGGCATCCATGACATATGTTTTGTGCCAAACTTCGATGCCATCCTTCTCGGCCTTGAGGCCGACGCAAAGAACCACGCGATCAGGCTCGCCCTCGTCATAGGCATTCTCGGCCCAGAACTGATCTGACATTTCTTTCAGACGCGCGTCACCTTCCGGACCCGACAAGGTTTCGATTTCCGAGAACACGTCTGACCATGCATCGGCCCAGCCGTTCAGGCGCAGAGTGCCGCGTACGAATTCCTTGACGGGCCAATGATCCTCGAACTGGTACTCGGCCTTGAAGGGGATCGAGTCACGGTTCGGGTAGACCTCAAAGCTCTCCGGTGTCGGCAGCGGCGCGATGTAACTAGTGATCGCATCCCAAGGGCGGGCAACGTCCAGTGGCGCATAGTCGCGGATTGATTTGGACGGCGACCGCAGGGCTTTCAGCACGCCCAATGGTGACCAGCTGAATTTATAGCGGAACGGGTTGGGGTTCTTGGGAACGCCACCGCAATAGGAAATAAAGCTCAGGTGGTTTTGCGGATCAAATGCATCCGAGGCGCGGTAATCGGCAACCAACGCATGCGCCATCAGGTGATCGATGCCCGGGTCCAGCCCGACCTCATTGACCAGCGCAACCCCGGCCTCGCGCGCCTTGTCATCCAGTGCGCGCATCTCGGGCGCGATGTAAGAGGATGAGACAAAGTTGGCTTCTTTCGAGATTGCGAGTTCCGCGAGAGGCACATGCCAATCCCCCGGCAGCATCGAGACGATGACGTCGCCCTTCTCCAGCACCGACCCAAGCGCGTCGATGTCGAAGGCGCGAATGTCATCAGTCAGGTCTCCGACCTCGGCCCTGGCCTTTTCAATCGTTCGGTTCCAGACGGTGACTTTATGCCCGCCTTCGATCAGGCGGCGCAGGCCGGGGATGGCTGAAAGGCCGGTGCCGCACCAGTGAATCGTCATCTCTCAGATCCCTTCGATATGAGTTTTAAAAGTTGCTTCTGCTCGACCCCAGACGCCACTGTCCAGATCGGTCAAGGTCAGCAGTGAGGGCAGCAATTGCGCTGCGTAATCTTCCGAGCTTTCGACCGGCAGCATCGACGGCAGGTTGTCGATCGCCATCACGTCCATTACCGGGTCGTCGGCGACACGCAAGGCAGGCGCGTCCCAAGTGGTGGCGCGATCATAGACCGGTACCGGGTTGTAGTCGCTATCCGGGTCGCAGGCCACGTCGCCGATGGCGGTCAGCATGCGCGGGGCATTTAATGCCTCGCGCGGGACAAAGACCGGTGTGCCGGGGCGTGCAAAGATGCAATTGAGAAACAGGTCGTGGCCGAGGATTTCGGGGAATGGCCCGCCACTGGCGGTTTCCGCCATATCCCATTTGGTGACCTTTACGCCCATGGCCTCGCAGAGGTCAGCAGCGCCCGTACCGACGCGACCCAGAGCACCGATTACGATCGCATCAGGACGCTCCGCACCCGCCGCATCCAATTCGGTAAGTAGCTCGGCGTTCAGCGTGTCTTTGCTGGCATAGACACCCACGGGTGGGCATTCCTCGCCCCGTTGTTGCGCGGCCCATGTTTTCAGAGTGACAGCCGCCCCGGCATAACCGGCCCAATAGCCGAAGGCGGCAACTCGGCGACCATCCTCGTCCACAAGATATTCCAGATCATAAAGCGTACCACCGCCGGCCTTGAACCGCTGCAACAGCGCGCGGCCCGAATGCTGACCTTTGTAGGCGTGGCCGAACATGATGTGATGATGGGGCAGGGCTGTTCCGTCTTCGGGCAATTCCTTGAGGCCAAAGATAATCGCGTCGAGCGGAGCTTTGGGCCAGGAATTCTCGGTCGCGATCTCACAGCCTGCGTTCTTGTAGCCTTCAATCGGGATGGCTCGGACAGAGCTTTCCTCGACCGTCACGCGGATACCTGCGGAGATCAGCGCAGCCGCACCTTCGGGGGTCAGCCCGACCCGTTCCTCGTTCGGGCGCTGTTCTGCCCGGACCCAGAGATGTGTCATTCCTATTCCTTTTGTCAGAGCATTCCGGCGGCGCGGACCGCTTGTACCGAAGGACGCGCCTCCATCGCTTCGCGGAAGGCGATGATCTTTGGAAAGGCCGAGGCCTCAACGCCGTCGCCTTCCAACCAGCTGCACACCACGTACAGGTACGCGTCGGCCAGCGAGAACGCCTCGCCCAAAACAAACGGCCCACGCAGCCCGTTCGACGAGATATACGCACAGGACTCGGTCATATTTTGCGCGACTTTGTCCTTCATGTCTTTCCAGCTGGATTTCTTGTCTGCCCAACGGGGGCCGCGCAATTTGTGGGCATGGTTCACATGCATGGTCGAGGCGAGATAAAACATCACCTCTCGCATCCGCGCCGCCATAACCGGATCAGATGGCACCAATCCCGCCTCGGGCGCTTTGGCGGCGACGTATTCCAGCAACGCCCCGGTTTCGGTCAGGATTCCACCATCCACAACCAGCGCCGGAACCCGACCTTTGGGATTGATCTGCTTATAGGCGGGTTTGGTCTGCTCACCTCCGGCAAAGTCCAGTCGGATGGCTTCATACTTAAGCCCGGCCTCTTCCAGCGCAATCGCCACGGCGACCGAGATTGTGCGGGGGGCATAATAAAGTTGCATCGGGGCCTCCTTACAGGTGGGTCTGCGCGTATTGCCGGTCTGGCGCTTCCAGATGGGGCACTGCGTTGAACAGAACCGGGCTCAGATGTGCGCCAATCGGGTGCAGACGATGCATCGACGTGTTCATGATGGCAAGCGCCACCCGTGCCATCGATGGAATATCCAAGCCCATCGCCTGCCGCACAACCATCGAAATCAGTCCGCCTGATGTTACGATGATTGCAGGACCACCTTCGGTGCCAATTTCATGCAGAGCGCCAGAGACGCGCGTTTCAAACTCTTCGAAGCTTTCCGGAGTGTCCTCGATTTCGCCCCGGGACCATGCGGCGAAGGTGCGGGGCAGATGTTCGACAAAACCTTCTCGGTCGGTTGGAACTTTGACCCCATGCTGCTGCTCGAACAACTGGGCGAGTGTGAAATACTCGATTTCATTTAGGCGCGCGTCCCGGATTGGCTCGGGCAGCCCCATGCTGGTTGCGGTCTCCACATGCCTGTTCAACGTACCACAGTAGACGCGGGGATAGTGCGTGCGCGTGTCGCGCAGATGCGCGCCCAACCAGCGCGCTTGCTGATGGCCCAAATCGCTCAGCTTGTCGTAGCTCTGCTCGTCCCGCGCGGTTGTATTGGCCTGCCCGTGGCGCACCAGTGTTATATGTGACATGACGATCCCTCTTGGCCTGACGTCTTAGGGCAGGTTCGGGGCCGGGACCAGAGGGGTTTCGCAGGTGTCTGAAAAAACTCCTATGTCTGGCTTGGTTTACCGATATGGTTACGCGAACAGGAGAACCCATGGCTGTTGATCACACCCGGTTTCTGGCCGATCTGCACAAGCTGCGCTCGTTCGGCGCCTCGGGCGTTGGCAAGGGCGTTATCCGCCCCGCCTATTCTGAAGCTGACATCGCAGCGCGCAAATGGCTAGCCAAACGTATGGCTGAGGCGGGTCTGACTCCGCAGTTCGACCCGGTCGGGAACTTATTTGGATTGGCGGACGGGCCATCGCTATTGATGGGCTCGCATTCCGACAGCCAGCCAGAAGGCGGCTGGCTGGATGGCGCGCTTGGTGTTATTGCTGCGCTCGAGATCGCGCGCTCCAGTGACCGACCCATCTCGGTTGTCAGCTTTCAGGACGAAGAAGGGCGGTTCGGTGTCACCACCGGGTCGGCCGTCTGGTCAGGCGGGTTGCCTTTGGAAAAGGCCGACGTGCTGACGGATGGCACAGGCATCTGCTTTGGCACTGCGCGGGCTGAAATGGCAGAGATGTCGCAAGGCTTTGTCGATCCTGCTCGGTTCAGCGGTTTCATCGAAATGCACATCGAACAAGGCCCCGCCTTGGATGCCGCTGGCGAACAGATTGGGGTAGTCACCGATATCGTCGGCATTCGAGACGTGGTGATCACCTTTAAGGGCCAACAAAACCATGCGGGTACCACACCGATGCACCTGCGGCGCGATGCGTTTCAAGCGCTGTCGCTGTTCAACGCGCGTCTCAACGACCGGTTCCGAAATGTCGTCACACCGCAAACCGTCTGGACCATTGGGCGGGTCGATCTGCAACCTAACGCATCATCTATCGTGCCGGGGCGCGTGCGCTTTTCGATGCAATGGCGCGATGGGGATGCTGATCGGCTCGTGCGCATGGAAGAGATAATCCGCACAACCGTGCAACAGGTGGCCCAAGAGATGGCAGTTGAGCTGAGCTATGGCCCGATGCTGGGTTTGGAACCCGTCCGCATGGACCCGACTCTGCGCGAGGCGCTGGAAACGGGCGCTCAGGCTATCGCGCCCGGTAAATGGCGCAGAATGCCGTCCGGTGCACTTCACGATGCCACCAATGTCTCGCGCCTGATGCCGGTTGCAATGCTGTTCGTTCCCTCGATCAACGGAATCAGCCATGACTTTGCCGAGGATACGGACGAAAACGACCTGATCGCAGGTCTTCACGTGCTGGATCACGCCGTTAGGTCAATGGATCGAAGCTAGGATAGACGCAGGTAAAACACATGTTTCCCAGTGGCTTGTCCACAGATCTGCTAGGCAACAACGGCTGAATTGCTTATTGCGCAGTTCAGTCCATCTGGCACAGCACAAGATGAGTTGCCTAACGGAAAAAAGTTTCCTATAGGAACATTATCGATGCATGCACCCGTATACATAGCGCTCACGATATAGGCGAATTGCCGAAATCCCAGGCTGAATCGTTGCAATCTATGCAGCTTGGGTCAGACTGACGGGAACGCTTTAGGGTAACTGACACAAGGCAGGTGGCCACTATGACGTCTTCTTTAAAACGCACGCCACTCCATTCTTTGCATGTTGAGTTGGGTGGTAAGTTGGTTGATTTTGCGGGTTGGGAGATGCCTGTTCAGTATCCATT
>NZ_JBQFRO010000009.1:0-210036 GCF_056537425.1 Ruegeria sp. CE9
AAATCTTCTACAACCTACGCGAAGCTCAAATTCTGATCGAGCAATGGAGGAAACACTACAACACAAAACGCCCCCACAGTGCACTGGGCTAGCCCCCTCTTTCGGTACCACTAAATTGAGGTTTCTCTAATAAGGTTTCAGGCACAGGCGGGCGCATGTTCAGAGCATGATGTGGCCGGATTTGGTTGTATTGTCTGAGCCAGACATTGATGGCGACCTGAGCTTGTTTGGTTGTGTGAAACCATTCGGCGTTGAGGACTTCGCGACGGAGTGTTCCATTGAAGCGTTCGTTGTAGCCATTTTCCCACGGTGATCCTGGGTAGATCTGGATCGGTTGGATACCGACCCGTCGGAGCCACTCCTGAAGCGGTGCAGCGATGAACTCCGGGCCGTTGTCTGAACGAATAAACTCGGGCTTACCGTGTTTCATCAGCAGCCGGTGCAGAACGTCCAGAACGTCAGATGCATTCATTCTGGGTCGCACTGCCACGCAGAGCGCCTCACGGGTGTACTCATCGAGCACAGTCAGCATCTTGTAGCTCCGCCCACTGCTCAGTTTGTCTTGGACAAAATCAATCGCCCAGACATGGTTGGGATGCGTGGGCCTGAGCCGGATGACAGAGCTGTCCTTGTGGTAGAGCCGCCGTCGTTTCTTATGCCGATGTGGCAGCTGCAAGCCTTCTTCGCCCCATAATCGTTCGATCTTCTTGTGATTGACCTGCCAGCCCTCCATCCGCAAAAGCGCTGTCACTTTCCGATAACCATATCGTCCGTATTGCTTGGCCAGCCGGATCATCGCCAGGCGCAGCGCATCATCATTGGTAGGCTTGGACCGGTAGCGATGACTGGACCGCGCCACACCCAACACAGCGCAGGTTCGACGTTCCGATGTATCCAGCTTTTGGCGGGTGTGGATCACCGCCTGACGCAACCCATCAACCGTCAGGCCTTGGGCTTTAAATGATCCAGGCTCTCCTTCAGGATCAGCTTGTCGAGTTGAAGATCAGCCACGATCTTCTTAAGCCGCTCATTCTCTTTCTGAAGCGCTCGCATCTCTGACAACTGCGGCCGCCCCATGCCGCCAAACTTCTTGCGCCAGTAGTAATACGTCTTGTCTGAAATCCCCGCCTTCCGACACGCGCTCACAACATCCAAGCCATCATGCAAATGCACGTCGATCTCGCGCAAAAGTTTCAACGCATCTTCATCCGAATATCGCTTCCGAGCCATCCATCATCCCTTCCGTGACACCAAAATAGTGGCACAGTTTTACGGGGCTAAGACACGCCCGTTGGCCTCGAGATCTTTATTTCCACTTGTGGTTGCCCGCGTTGTCGTATTGGCGATTGGTGCGAGGATTTGAGAAATCCAAAAATCAATCAGACAATTCGACCAAGTTGAATCCTACTCTGCCGCGCATTCTTGCTGTACAAACGGCACAAAGTGTTCTCCATTTGAGCCCAGCTTGTTTGCCTAAGGTAATAGGACCAGCGTGACCTTACGGATAGAAAGCAAAATCCTCCTCATTCAGGCTGTTTTCTGCGACACCCTCCAGAAGTATTTCATCCCCAGGACCGTAAACCACGTAAACCCCTGAGGCATCACTGAAGATGAACAAGTCTTCAAAGCTAAGGCCCTGATCTGCAAAGCTGATTACATCCGTACCATCCTGGAAGTCTCTGATCGTGTCGACATTGTCACCTCTTCGGAATGCAAAGGTATCCGCTCCGGAGCCTCCGACCAGAATATCTCGGCCGCGCCCACCGTTGAGAGTGTCCGCTCCACCGCCGCCTTCTAACCTGTCATTTCCGTCCTCGCCAGAGAGTTCATTTGCATTTTGATCTCCCAGCAATCGGTCATTGTTGAAAGATCCGACTACATTTTCAAAGTTCACATGAGCTTCCCATACAGCGGCAAAAGTGCGGGTCCCATCGGGATTGAGAAGATAGGCATTTCCATCACCTAGGCTGAAGTCGATGGACCGGATATCCTGCGATCCTAGCGCCGTCGCAAAGCTGATTGTGTCATTACCATCGCCGCCATCGGTAACATCGGTCCCACGACCGCCATCAATCAAATCATTTCCTTGGCGGCCGTCGATCCGATCATCTCCCTCGCCGCCGGTCAGAACGTTGGCAACTTGCGATCCTGTGATGACATCATTGTTATGAGAGCCAATGACATTCTCAAAGTTGGTATGCCGCTCCCAAATGCTATCGACGGCAAGGCTCTCGTCGCGGTTGATTAGGAAAGTGTTGCCGCTGTTAACGTCAATACGAATCCCTCTCGTATCGGATGTGCCGATTGAGCGCTCAAAGCTGACGGTATCTACACCAGTTCCACCGTCGGAGGAGTCAGATCCAAACCCACCATCGACGAAATCATCCCCAGCTCCGGCCGAAATGCTATCCTCACCCCATCCTCCGTAAAGGGATTGGGAACCGGCGCCAGCCGTAATCCAGTCAGCATCGCCAGTTCCATTGACTACGTGGTCTAGCCCCTCGCTTGAAATCGTCCCATCCGGGCGTGCGAGTGTCAACGCCGCGTTAGCCCAGTTGGCATTATCGTTTCCACGACCGTCGTTTCCGTCTATCACCGCAAGGGTTAGTTTTTCGGCATCGGGATCGATGTTCACAAGGATTTCGCGCGCCGCGCTCGCGCCGGTCACAAGACCGCTGGAGAACTGTAGCACATCATCGACAAACACCTGAAACTCGACAGAACCCGCAATTCCACGAGAGTCGTCCACACCGATCAACGCGGTGAACTGAGAAAAGTCTCCACCACGCAAATCGTACACCACTTCGGACCCGGCGTGAACGCCAATGCCCGTGTCATAACTGTTTCCGTCCAACAGAAGTGGGGTCGAAACCTCGCCACCGATTGTGTCATTTGCTCCATTGAATTTAATTGGTCCCCACCCGTTCACGGAAGAGGCAGCGGAATAATCCGAAAGGAATATCTGTTGCGCGGCTAGTCCGTTAAGGTTTGCGACACCCTGCGATGTGTTTCCGTTCACATCACTGACGGTATAGCTGAACTGCGCGGGCAGCGGGGCTGCCCCCTCGGGCGTGAAGATGATTGTTCCGTTTTCACCCAAACTAACCGAGCCGCCAACGGCACCTTGCACAGAGGTGATGGTCAAACCACCACCCGAATAATCGGTATCATTGGCTAGCAGCGCCGCCTGGCTGAACTCTAGAATCTGTCCAACTTGATAGGTTAGTTGGTCATTCGCCGCATCCGGCGGCGTGGTGTTGGCTGCAACATTCACAACTGCGGTGCCCACAGACTGTGCGCCTTCTGCATCTAAAACCGTATAGTTGAACCGGGCAGCGCCTGAGAAACCTTCAGCAGGGGTGAATGACACCTCTCCTTGCGCGGTCAGCACAACGGAACCATTCACCGCATCCCCAACCGACACAAGTGTCAACTCGCCCGGCTCAGCATCCCGGTCATTGGCCAAAAGTTGATCGGCAGAAACGCTCAGCGCTTCATCAAATTCTGTTTCAAAGAAATCCGTCTCGGCGACTGGGGCATCGTTAACCGCGGCAATGTCGACTCGGGCCTGAGCGGTTGATTGGTTGCCATTGTGATCGGTGATCGTATAACCGAACGTCGCGGGTACGACACGATCCGCGTCAGGTGTGAACAGAAGGTCTCCCTCGGCAGTAATCTCGACTCCACCGCCATTCACATCCTGAACCGACACCAGCGTCAGAAAATCACCATCCGCGTCCATGTCATTTGCAATTAGCGATTGCGACGAAATTAACAGCGGAGTGTCTTCCACTGCCTGAAGCACGTCATCGACAGCCTCGGGCGCATCTTCGACAGGCGCCACGGTGATGGTGACGGTCGAGGTCACAGTGATGCCATTTGCGTCGGTCAGCGCATAGTCAAAAGACGCAAGACCATTGAAATCCGCATCGGGCGTGAAGTGGACCACACCATCTTCCAGCCTGACAGTGCCGTTTCGGGCGTTGTCGACCGCGCTCAACACCGTTGTTTCAGCGACATTTGTGTCATTTGAAAGAAGGCGTTCAACCGTGACCGTCACGGCCGTGTCTTCCTGTGTCGTCAAGACGTCCTCGCCAGGCTGCGGAGGCAGAACACGTGCATCGAATGTCGCGGGCAGACGCTCGTATGAGATATCCGCCAGCCCGATCGATCCATCGGTGAAGATTAACTGCGAGACTTCATTTCGAGGTACATTGCTGAAGTCATTGAACCAGGCATCGACGACAACGGCAAGACGCTGCCCATCGTTTAGAATTTCGAGATCAACACCCGCGCGACGGAAGGTAACATCCCCTAGCGCAAGGTCCTGAAAGTCCACTGTCGTTGTACCACCTGCAGCATCGATCAGGCTGAAAGAGGACGCAGAACTCAAAATAACGCGATTGTTGCCAGCACCGGTTGTGATGCGATCGGTGCCCTCGGTTGCGTATATTAAGTCGTTCCCTTCGCCTCCGTCCAAAACATCATTGCCACTGCCACCATCAATCAAGTCATCTCCATCATCTCCGCGAAGGATATCATTGCCCGCGCCACCGGTAACGACATCATCTCCGCGCAGACCGCTGAACGTATTATCTGCTGCGTCGCCTTCAAGAACGTCGATGTCATCAGTTCCCAGAACCACATCAAGCTTTGCTGTTTCACCAGATAGCCGCGTACGGAGGAATATCTGCGCATCCCGAGCGCCAGTGACAAAAACACCGTCAGCGAATGAGATGGTCGCAAATTGGGCTTCAATGAAACCACCGCGGATAATATTGTCCAGTGTTACGACGCGTTCGCGGTCGATGAAGATGTCGATGTCGGTGCCAGCCTGTACAAAATGGACTTCATCCGAACGCGCATCCTCAAAAACAAGCGTATTGCCTGTATCAGAGCGACTGCTGAGATTTTCGTCAATACGCGCATTACGGGCTGTCCGGTGAATGACATAAGTATCCTGACCAAGCCCGCCTTCTAGCAGGTCAGCCCCGAATTGTGCGACAAGACGGTCCGCGCCATCACCCCCATACAGTTGGTCATCCCCGATACCGCCGTCCAAACGGTCGGCACCTCCGCCTCCCGAAAGGGTGTCATTACCGCCATTACCTGTCAGGGTATTTGCACCGGAATTTCCGGTCAGAACGTCATTCAATTCGGAACCCGAGACGTTTTCGATACCGTGGACCGATCCAAAGCTGACCGCACCGGCTAGTACATCGGATTGCTGCGTTGAAAGGGTAACAAATGTGCTGTTTTCTGGGCGCAGGACAAAGACTTGTCGCCCGTCAATATCGCGATAGACAACGTCGGCCGCAGCCTCTGTGCCCTCTTCTTCTTCTTCGAGAAGTTCCTCTGTGACTTCACCACTTGCAATCAGCGCGTTCAGCGTTTCAGCGAATACATAACGGTTACCATCCTGTCTGATGCCTTCGTTCACAACATCATTTAACCGCAACGAAACCTGGTGCAGTTCAACCTGCTCTGGGTCAAAACCCTCTGGCAAAGCACCGAAAGACAGAGAAAGCGTATCGCTGCCAGTCCCCCCGTCCACGACAAAGTTGCCCGTGCCAAGGGTGACGAAAATCTGGTCATCGCCCGCTTCACCAAAAATCTGGTCAAAGCCGGTTTCGGAATAGAAGACATCCGCGCCGGCACCACCAAAAACGGTATCATTGTCATCGCCTGTGGTGGCTTCGGCATCTTCACTCCGGTCACGGAACACGTCATTGCCGTCACCAAGATTGACCTGATCATTACCGGCATTTGCAATAATCTCGTCATTTCCAGCACCGCCGGCCAAGTCGTCGCCTCTGTTGCTGCCGCTGATCGTGTCGGCTCCCGCTCCACTGTCGACGGTAAGCGCGACATCCGTGCCATCAAAGCGGTCATCCGTATCGCCGCCGTATAGGATCTGAGGTTCAAGCCCGGCGAGAACCTGAGATACAAAATACCCCGCATCAATGCGCACGCCATCCGCAAAACGGAACTCGTCGAATGCATGAGAAACCGGCACTTCAGGTGCAAACCAGCCCTCGATTGTGACACTCGCAGTTTCTGATAGGGTCAGTAACAGGGCGTCGCCAAGTTGCTGCGCCTCGACAGTACTGAAATCGATCGCCTCGAACACCAGTCGGTTTTCGGAAGACCGTTCGCCCAGCGTGGTTTCATTCAGCGTTACATGTCCCGAGGTTGCAGCAACGATATAGACATCTGAACCTTCACCGCCTGAGAGCGTATCTGCGCCCAGTCTAGAAACAAGTATGTCATCACCGTCGCCACCGTCCAAATGGTCTGTACCGTCCCCGCCGTCCAGGAAGTCACTACCAGCACGCCCGTCCAATCGGTCAGCTCCGGCGTTCCCAAGCAGAATATTGTCTTGCACGTCACCAGACAGATTGTCAGCGAACTGAGAACCATCCAAACCTTCGATTCTAAGTAGGCGGTCACCCTCCGCTTCGCCGCCGTATTGTGTTTCGAATTCCAGATCAACGGTGACACCTTCATTGGCATCCGTGTAAATCGCAAAATCTGCCAATCCCTCGCCGCCATCCAGAACGTCGCTACCTTCGCCACCGTTCAGGCGATCATTTCCGGATAGGCCGGTGAGCCGGTCATCGCCGCCTCTTCCGACCAGTACATCGTCACGACGCCCGGCTCCGTCGAGCACATCATTTCCATCTGTGCCCTGCCCGGATCCGAAGGCAAAAACCGAAAGCGGCTGGCCTTCAAGCCCATTGACGACCAGAGTTTGAGTTGCAGCACCGCTGACCTCGCCATCGGTAAACACAATCCGATCGAACGCGGTAGCGATCTGTGTCGAGATGGCGTCATTATCCAGTGCCGAAAGGTCGCTATCTTCCGGGAAAAGCGACGCCAGTGCGATCCGCGCTATAGCAATCGGTTCTCTGACTTCCTCATTCTGTGCGATTTGGTTGAATACCAGATAGCGGTCAGCGCCCGATTGTGTGAGCGTCAGCCCAATCTCATCGGATCGCAGATCCGCAAATGCGAGCCGATCAACATCTTCACCTGCCGTGATTAGGGAGTTTCGGCTTGCGCTGCTTATTGCATAGACGTCGAGACCTCGGCCACCAATCAGATGATCCTCGCCTTCGTCGGCTCTCAGCAGATCATCGTTATCGCCGCCGATAAGCGTGTCGTCACCCGCGCCGCCAATCAGAACATCCGCGCCTGAACCACCGTCGAGATGATCATTGCCATCCTCTCCGTTCAGAACATCATTCCCGTCCAGCCCGCTGAGCTCATCATTACCAGCTCCACCGCTCAGG
This sequence comes from Ruegeria sp. CE9, assembly GCF_056537425.1. Classification (NCBI taxonomy): domain Bacteria; kingdom Pseudomonadati; phylum Pseudomonadota; class Alphaproteobacteria; order Rhodobacterales; family Roseobacteraceae; genus Ruegeria; species Ruegeria sp. CE9. Next base: position 7,293 of record NZ_JBQFRO010000009.1, read on the forward strand.
AGGTTCTCAGCATCATCACCTTCCAAGTCGTCATCAAACCGGCTGCCGGTCAACTGTTCGATCCCCGAGAAAGTGTCTCCGTCGCTGTTTTCGCCTGTATTAAGGGACGCAAAAACACCGCTGTCCGTACGTTCGGCATAGCTGAGCAGGTCAATACCTTCGCCGCCGCGGATCACGTCTGCACCTGCCCCGCCGCTCAGTTCATCATCATCATCGCCCCCCTCAAGGACATCGGTACCTAGGCCGCCAAACAGGCGGTCATTACCGTCACCACCGCGCAAGATATCTTGCCCATCCAGCCCATAAAGCACGTTATCCTGAGTGTCGCCGTCCAGCGTATCGTCAAATCCGGACCCTTCGACATTCTCAATGGAAACATACGTATCGCCATCCGAGTTCTCCCCGGTCTCAAGATCAACTTCCACACCGACCTGGGCCGTTGAATAGGATACCGAGTCAGATCCAGCGCCGCCGTTCAGGATGTCACGTCCACTACCGCCGACCAATACATCGTTCCCGGTTCCCCCCAGTAGTGTGTCGTTATCTGCACCGCCGACAAGCAGGTCATTCCCACCCTGCCCGGCCAATGTATCAGCGCCACCATTTCCGATCAGCCGGTTGCTGCCATCGTCCCCCAGCAAACGGTCATCGAACCGGCTGCCAGTCAGGTTTTCGATATCGACAAGCCGATCCCCGTCGCTGTTCGCACCGCCATAGAGATCAGCTGTAACGCCAGTTGTGGCATTCTCATAGGTTGCGGTATCGCTACCGGCCCCACCATCCAGCACGTCCGCACCAGCACCACCATCTAGCGTATCGCTGCCCGCGCCGCCGACCAGCCGATCCTCGCCACTCAGACCTGATAGCGAATTGTCTTGTGAATCCCCTTCCAGAACATCGTCATACAGAGATCCTACAACACCTTCGATATTCCGCAGGATGTCATCATCACTGTTCTCACCCGTTGCAAGGTTGACCGTCACGCCGGTGTCGCGACCGTCGTTGTAGACGACCGAATCCAAGCCCGCACCACCGTCCAGCGTATCCGCGCCACGACCCCCGATCAAAGCATCCGCCCCGGCGTTACCATCGACCACATCGTCGCCATCTCCGGCAAACAGCGTATTTGCGTTGTCGTCACCCGCCAAATTGTCAGCAAATGCGGAGCCCACGATGTTCTCAATTCCGCTTAAGCGGTCTCCATCGTTGCTGGTACCCGCAAGCAAGTCGACATCTACGCCAGTCGCCGCAGAACTATAGAGGGCGGTATCAATACCCTCGCCACCGCGCAGAACATCGGCCCCCACTCCACCTTCCAGCGTGTCACTACCGCCGCCGCCCGAAAGCGTATCATTGCCATCATTGCCTGAAAGAGCGTTGGCCTCATTATCTCCCGTCAGCACATCGTTTGCGTCGGATCCTGCGACGTTTTCAATGCCCGAGATTGCGTCTGTGTCGGTATTCTCGCCAGTCTCAAGATTGACGCTTACACCTTCCGCACGCCCGTCAAGATAAGAAAGCGTGTCGATGCCATCACCGCCACGGATCGTATCAGCCCCCGCGCCGCCCAAAAGTAGATCTGCGCCACCCAGACCATTGAGCACATCGTCGCCGCTTCCGCCGCTGAGGACATTCTCACTATCCGTGCCCGTCAGATCGTCCGCTGCATGCGTTCCGACAATATTTTCGATACTGTCATACACATCACCATCGGAATTCTCGCCGGTGCTGAGGTTGGCGGTAATACCTGCCGTTTGCAGAAATGCCTCGTCTTCTATGGCTGCACGCAAACGGTCGTTCGCCGCTTCAAGAATCTCACGCGCTTCAGCCAGTTCTTCTGATCGTCTCACCGACAGGGATACGATACCTTCTTCTAGCTGATCCTCGAATCGACGCAAAGAGCGAATGGACTGCGGATCTGACGGATCAAATGAGGAGATCGCAGCACGGGCCTCAATCGCAGCAGCTCGGGTCTCGGTCGCAAGAACAGCCACAGCATTGGCGGATGCAAGCGCCGCCGTCGCTTCGGCAAGCGTGGACCGGGCGATGTCGACACGCTCCTGTGCCTGGGAAAGAAGCGTTTCGGCGTTCGCTGCCAATCCGCCGTCTTCCAGCAGATCGTCGAGCTCCTGTTGCGCGTCGGCCAGAGCCTCGACGGCTGTTGCGCGAACCGCGCGTGCGGCCTCTTCTTCCCTGTCAGCCACCAGTTCTTCTGCTGTAACTTCGGCCAGTCGCCGAATAGATTTTACCAGAAGCGCTTCATGAAGCTCGGATCGGGTTCGACCATCAGCCCGTAACACATCCAGTTCCTGTTCGGTCGGTTGCAACCCGTTTTCTGTGATCGTCACCAAAAGCGCATTGATCGCCTCAGCGTTCGAGGTTGTGCCCAATATGGAAGATTCTGAATCTATGAGCAGTTGAAGAGAGCTAATATCATCAAGCAACTCTTCCACGGTAGCTAGATCGCTTGTCACCGCATCATTGCGCAGCTGGGCGGAATTCAGGCTGGTTTCCGCAGCAGCCAGCCCTTCTTCGGCACGGACATGTTCGATCTGCGCAGCCTGATAGGCCTCAGTCCGGTCGGAATAACTGGCTGTATCCGACCCCTGCCCGCCTATGAGCGTGTCGACGCCGGCACCACCGACCAGAGCATCATTGCCATCGCCCCCTCTAAGTTGGTCATTCCCGTCTAAACCAGTCAGCGTGTTGCTTCCACCATCACCGATCAGAACATCATCCTGATTTGTGCCTTCCAGGTTCTCGACATTGCGAATTTCGAGATTTCCAACCTGAGAGACAGAGGCTTCAATCCCACCAATTTCCACGCCTCTGAACGAAATCGTATCGATGCCGTCCCCGCCATCAACGGAACCTTCCAGCGACCGCAAGCCATATTCATCATGTTGCAATATAAGGTCGTTGCCTGCCCCACCGCGCACCGTATCTGCACCTAGGCCACCGACCAGCAGGTCGTTTCCACCCCCGCCGTCCAATTCATCATCACCCCGACCACCGTAAATGGCGTTGTCATTTTCATCGCCGGTCAGATTGTCGTCGCTCTCACCACCGACGACGTCCTCAATTCCGTCGATTGAGGCCTGGGCATTCAGGATATCGAGCGTGAGCAAATAGAAATCGGTTATGGTCGTCAAAGAATCCGATGCTTCAGAGCGCGCCTGTTGACCCCGCAGTGAGTTGGGATCCACATTGCCATTCTGTTGCACCGATGCGTCAAACCGATAAAGTTCCGACCCATCTTTGGCAATTACAATCAGGAATTGACCATCAGTAAATACTCGGCCTTCGAAAACATCGCGGAAATAGGCTGGTTCAAGCGCGTAGGTCGGATCTGTAATCTCACCTGAGGTGAAATTTGCACTGAGATCCGGGTAAAGCAGGCCATCAAATCTGCCATCATTGGTCGTGATCGTGCGCGCAATCTGTGCGTCGGCAAGGAATCGTACCGCCCTCCCATTTTCTGCTGCTTCGGTCGCAAAGTTCGCATAGACCTGCGAAACCTCCGTTTGACCGGTTACTTTTTCCGAATACCCCAGCGAATAGGCGTCGCGATAGTATTCCCGATTTACCTCATGTACCCGACGGTAGTATTCACTAAGTTCATCTGCCGTGAAATTTGACCCACCGACCTCAAAAATCCCATTGGCGCTGCGGTTCAATTGTGCGCGGGCATCCAGTTCGGCCAGGAGATCAGATTCGAGCGTATCACGAACGGACACGTCAACATCATATATTCCGAAAGCAAGGGGACCGGCGGGATCACGTACCTGATCGGCAAACGAGAAGTTTCGCGGAACATCCCGGAACTCGCGCAAGACCGCGCCACGTACCGAAGGATCCGCCAGAATATCCGGGTCATCCGAAAACAACCGGCCTTCCAGTCGCGGCAAGCTGTATAGCTGGTTCAGAGTTGCGTTGACGTTGCTCAGCTCATCCGACAGCGCCAGACGTATGTCCGGAGAAACCTCTTCCAAACCGTTCAAACGCGCAGAGGTTGAGCCGTCTGCCAAGTTCAACTCATATCCCGGCGCAATGCGCACATAGCCGAACAGGCCCGGAACATTTGTCAATAGGGTATTGTTCGACAGATCCAGTAGATCTTGACCATCATCGCCGGAGATCGTGTTGATCCCAAGCACCGTTTCGACCCGGTCGTCTCCGTCTCCGGCAAATGCGATATCATTACCTGCTCCCAGATCAAGCAGGTCATCTCCATCGCCACCTTCGAGCAGGTCATTGCCCCTACCACCGCGCAACAGATCATTTCCAAGGCCGCCGCGCAAAATGTCATTGCCTACGCCGCCCTGGAGATCATCATCGCCACTGCCGCCGAAGATTTCATCATCCCCGCGCCCACCGAACAACAGATCGTTATCAGCACCGCCATCGATGTAGTCATTGCCCGAGCCACCGCGAATAACATCTTCGCCGCTTTCGCCAAACAGCCGGTCGTTGCCGTCGCCACCACGAATGTTGTCATCGCCGCTGCCGCCAAACACAAGATCGTCGCCGTCACCCGCATCGATGTCGTCATCGCCGCCGAAACCATAGATTTCATCGTCTCCAAGGCCCGCTCGGATCAGGTCGTCATTATCGCGACCTTCCAGAAGATTCCCCACACCAGTATCATCGATGATTGCAACGCGCAGATCGCGATTTTCCGGATCAAGCTCAGCCGCTTCCGTCAGGTTGATGTCGAGATCACGACGGGCAGCTTCAAGCTTCTCTCGGGCACCTTCGATACCCAATGTAGATGCGTCAAACATGTATTGCAGCAGATCGAAACCCTGATTGGCGTATGTATCGGTCAGACTGTCAATTCGGTCGGAATAGGCATCCGATTCGAGGTAATCTTCAAACTGCGTTTGCACGCCCGGAGGTGGGATCAGGAAGCTGATGGCAATGCTGATCGCCCCGATAACGGCATTGATCACATCAAGGATAATGGAAACCGGTTTCAAAATTTCTGCCGAACCAAGCTCAACCACCGTGCTGACGACATCCAGAACAATCGAGATTGCGTCCAACGCGGCCGATAAGCCCAGCAAGGCCGCACGCGTGGTTTCGCCATTATTGCGTGCCTCATCCGCGCCGATGGCATTTTCAACCAGTGAATAAACCCCGAGACCGATTGAAATGATGTTTCCGACTGCACCCGTGACCTTAGCAACGCGCGTGACCTGACTGCTCGCAGTGCCCCCAGCGCTTTCTACCGCATTGACGAAAGCACCGGGATTGACGGCCGCAAGCGCCGGGTAGCGACTGATATCAGCAAACTCGCCTGCCACACTGATTGCACCACCGGTGAGTGCACTGACCAGACCGTATGTTGACGACGCAACCGTAATTGCACCGACTGCACGCACGCCACCCGCATCGGGATTAAGCAGCGTGTTCAACCCCCCATATAGCCCAAAAGCCGCCGTTCCTGCACCAAAGGCAGAAAACGCCGTCGAGAACACTTCGCCTGCAATCGCTCGCGGCACATTGATCCCGGACAGACTACCTTCACCTAAGGCCGACACATTGAGAAACGCCGCATCACCGTCCGATCCGTCATCGGTCAGTCGCCGGACGCTATCTGGCGCCTCCAGACCACCGAGGCGCTCCAAGATTTGTTCCTGTGCTTCAGGGCTGTCCGCCAACCCTCGCCAGATAGGGTTATCCAGATCGGGTGCTGCACTGCCGGGATTGTCAAACTCATCAAGGTAACGATTGATCTCTGTGTTATCCCCGCTTAACAAAGAGCGGTAGATATCTGCTACTTGGCCAAGACCGGCCCTTTCAACGCTGTCCAGCAGGACATTGCCTGCCTCACGGGCCGAAAAGTTCTGCGTATTCACAACCAAATCGCCAAAGGTGCGGTTGAATTCTTGATTGAGCAGTCGGCCCTGAAGGCTTTCGACATCAAGCGAATTCGTCGCGACTGACAGGATGCGATCCGTGCTTTCGATCAGGTTGAGATCGGCGGATCCGCTTGTCGACCGCAGCACAGAGTCTACACGTCCATTGTCATTGACCGAAAACTCGTCGGACAATTGTCGGAAGACCGGATCGTTCAGCTCCGCCTCGATGAAGCTTAGCGTAGTGTCCAGATCATCCAGCAGATCAGCGGGTGACCTGTTAGCAGCGCCCACTTGGGCGGTCTTAACGGTTCCGCTTTGAACCAACCGTAACTCCAGCACCGCGTCGCCGTTGTTATTGTTGTTGCCATTGCTATTGAAGTTCAACACAAGCTCGGCATTGGTCTGATCTGGGTCGATGCCGTTGATCAGCAGGCCCGGTTGATCCAAAAGTCCGGAAACCCCCTGGGGGCTCTCGCCCTGTTGCGAACGTGCCAACGCCTCCAGCAATCCATCAGCGCGACCAGCATTTTGCAGGTCTTCAAGTGCGTCACCGATGGCGGTAAGGCTCAGACCTCGCGATACAGTTTCAAGCGATGCTTCATCGAAGCCCCCTTCGACAATCGGAGAAATACTGTCGCGAACGGCCTCTAAAAGTGTCGCCCGATCTGCATCCCACGCGGGAACGATCCCCTGCTCGCCCAGGAACTCGATGGCTAGCGCTTCGAACTCGGTGCCGGCGCTTTCCACATCCGCTTCGAACTCGTCAAGTCGTGCCTGCGCACGGGCGACCGCAATACCTTCGTCCAGCAAAATGCCCGTCTGCTGTTCCGAAATCGCGATATCTGCGAACGCATCGCCGTCCAGTGCGTTCAACTGCTCAAAGTCGTAGTTGATCGCGCGCAATGCACTGACGCCATCTGGATCCGTGACAACGTCGGCTTCGATCAGAAACCGAATACGTGCGTTAAGATCGCCGAAGTCGGACAGAGTATCTAGCTCAACTCCAGAAGATTCTAGCACCTGCTCATAAGCCCGGAACAAAGCCAGTTTCTGTTCTGCAATAGCGGCAGGATCGAGCGAGGATGCGTCGTCAATCCCGGCGGTCGGCGAGCCGAGCGCTTCAAAGTTGCGCAATAGGTCGCCGTTGTCAGATACCGAGTTTAGTAGAAATTCCAAACGGTCTTGGCCGATAGCATCGATGGACAAGTCTTCGGCTATCCCATTGTTGCCAGACGTTGCTTGATAGGCAAGTAGCGCTTCGGCAAATGGTTCGGTAAACAACCGCTCGCCGTTGGCATTTCGTTGAATTGCAACGTCGAGTGTGCGTTGTACCTCTGCGACTACCGAAACACCGTCTTGTGCAGCTAGATGCTCTAGGGCGATACGCACATCCTCAGCAGTCCCGGTACGCCCGCGTAAGGCACTACTATCGGCATTTGCAACCAGTGTCTGATAAAGCTCTAGGGATGTCGCCTCAGTTGGCTGGAAGGACCGGATGGTTTCGATACGCGCCTCAGCATCTGTGCGGAATCTGACCAATATCTGCAGGTCGGTCTCTATTCCAACTTCGTCAACAATGTTATCCAAACGCGCAAGCAGGTCGTCGCCATAAAGCCCAGTCGTGCGCCCCTCCTGCAATGAATCAATTACCGAGAACACGCGTTCCGAGAACACGTCAACCAACTCAGGCGGCAAACTGTTTTCACCTGCCAGATCCGAAATCACATTCTGAACACTCTGCGCGTATTGGGATACAAAGTCTTCAAAGATTACCTTTTCCGAAAGCGGTGATCCCGCGTATTGAACTTTGACAATTTCACGGAAACCGCTTTGTTCCAGACTCCAACGATCACTCGAATTGTAGAGCTCGTTGAAAGACGTCAACAGGTTGGAACCATCTCGGATTTCCAGAACGACACGTGCCTCGCCGTCTACAATGCTAACTGGCAATCGGCTTCCACCGTCATCTGCGATTGTGTGCTGAATAACCTGACGGCCTACAAATGGAGGCAGAAAACTTGCGTGTTCTGATCCCGAGATTTGGAATGCCTGCCCGAGGTCTAGTCGCGCCTGAACGGTCGTGTCGAAAACGCTGCTGAGCCGTCCGTCTAAGCCATCAAAGTTCAAGTTTTCAGTTTTTGCTATAGCACTAACTTCAGCTTCGAGCCGCTGCTGGAAACCCTCAGGCAAATTGGAAATCGCCGCAATGTCTTCTGGCGACAAAATAGAAGCTACGACGTCCTCTAAACTAACGCGGATTTGGATGCCTATGGCATTTTTGTTAGTATTATCGAAACCGGTGTTAGAGATTGCAACGGTAGTGGTGTAAAATAGTAGATGAGTTAGAAAAGAGTCCAATAATGGGCTGGATGTATCAGTTAGCTCGGAGGCAATTTTAAGGGCCGAACGCTGCGCACCATTAAACAAATCAAACCTATTCTCGGATACAAATAAGCCACCCAAACCGGTATTGACATCACCGATGACCGAATAACCTACCGAAAGATTGACTTGCACGGCGCCGCCGTCAATCTCTGATGCATTTTGGAACGGCGAAGCATTTGATGTAGCAAAAGCAATTGTGCCGTCATCCCGCTGAGGTGTAAGAATATATGGACGTCCAGCTTCTCCCAGTTCACTCATTATCCGCCGGTTTATTGAATCAACAAAATCAGCAAGTGGTGTTTCATCAGTTGTTAGCCGGTTAACTTCATCCTGAATGATAGCCCTTACCTCAAACCCAGCTTGATTTTGGTTGTCAGATATAGACGCCGGGCTTGTAACAATTTCCAGATCGTTTTGAGGGTTGCGATCTCTATCAAAGAAGCTGTCTGAGGTAATCGCAAGCAATGGGAACCCAAGATCGTCAAATTGAGGATCTGTGGCTGCAATGGTACGAACCCCGAACTCACCGTCCGAAAAAGTAATCGATGCATTCACAAACTCGCTTTCGAAACCAATGCGGTCTCCCACCGTATCTGTCGCCACCGCATTGGAAAAAGGATCGAACTGCACATCGGGAAGAAACAGTTCGCCACGAACCTGGTTTTCAAAGCGCGTAAATGCACCTTCTTCAAATCCACCGCTCAAGCCTTCATGGTTTATTGCAGCTCGGTGAATTTCGCGGAAAAGCAATGTCGCATTACCGTGGGACAGCCCGCTTTCATAATCTGCGTTTATCCTAATCACGGATGAAGTACCGCTCAGATCAGTCGCGGCGGTCGGATCGATCGCCAACGCGCGGGCGAAATCTCCGGTTGCTGAGTCAGCAAAGTCTGGTTCCAGATATAAGACAAGTTGAGTTCCTGCTGGTAAATCGCGATTGGCAGTCGAACTCAAACCGGAAAACGCATCCAGATCGGTGATTTGCCTAATTTCCGGTGTCGGGTTTTGCAGGATACGGTCTAGAGAATTGCGGCTCGCGTTTGTCGAGAAGAAAACATCCAAATCCCCTTGCACCTTTCTCAGTATCCCATTCAATTCCGCATCCGTGCTAAGCCCGCGCAGGTCTTCCGAAATGACAATTTGTATCTGGGGAATATCCTCACCATCTGGTCCGATCACGCTAATCACATCAGCGGGCGCGGCCAGGACCGCGTCCAATTGATCTGCGATCTCAGGGGACGTTGAGGCGCTCTCCTGAAGACGGGCGACATTCCCGTCCCCTTGCGCTTCGATGAACACCTGCCTGTCTTCAAGGCTGGCATATTCGTCCGCAGTCTCCGCCAAACCTCGTGCAAAAGCGTCGACATCAAGGTTTCTTTGTGCAAGCCGATCATAGACTCCGGCAAAAGCGTCGATTACGTCAGGATCATTATAGATCCCGTTGGCGACTTCCCTGATGATCTCGCCGTCTTCGTCGACAGGTGCCGTAACAAGAGAAGATTCGTAGATGTCGTTGGTCAGAACTCTGACAAAATCATCCGCTGATCCGGAACGGCTTCGGACAGCGTCGTCTGTCAGGTCCAATACATCGGTCAATTGTTCATAAATAACGTAGTCGCCTCGGGTGACACCATTGCTGGCAGAGGCCGAAACCTCCAGGTTGCCGAGCGCCAGCGCTTCGGGGCCTAGGTTTGACTCTAAGTCGCCCGTCGACGAGAAACGGGCCCGGTTGATAGCGAGCCCAAGCTCATCACCCAGATCAGACAGGTCCGCAACGGTTGTGGTTCCCAGATCCAGGCTTTGTAAACGGGTGTTCAGATCGCGGATTTCCGCCTGCAGTGTTGCGGACAGACCACGAGGGTCAGCGGCCGCTTGGGCAGCAAGGTCAGCAGACGCTGCAACTAACACATCGCCCTGACGGCGCAGAAAGTCATTCTGGGCCTGGGTGATCCCTTCGATGGGCTGCCGAAACAGAAGTTCGTCCTGAACAAAAAACAGATCATTCAGACCGGCGATTTCGCGCGGGTTTTCTGTTTCTGATATAATGCGTTGTATCGTCGGGTAAGTGCTTGTAATATCGCGCAGAACAGCGATACGGTTGGACGCATCCGCGTCAACAAATGTGCCGGCAGGACGCGATTGCAGATCAAGCAGAGTGTCTGGATTTACCACATTATCCGTAAGAGTGACGGTTCTGGTGTTACCGTCGTAGGCATAATACGACGCCGAACCCAGTGACCCGTCGCCAGCACGGCTGGTAACAAGCATAACGGAATCCGCTTGCTGTGGAATTGCCCCACTGAGCACATCCGAAATTATTGCACGTAGGTCGGAAATCGCAGCGCCGTCCGGAGAACCCGTTGACGCTCTGCCAAACCAATCGAGAAGATCTGCATCAAGCGCTTCCAGCTCTATTCGCTGAAGCTGGGTCAGATCATCGCCGCGTGTGAAAGAGGTGCTTTGATGGTTGAAACTTGCCGGTTGTGACACAATTGTGCGGTTGCCATCCGCGCTGATCGTCACCGTCGAAATCTGAGCATCCGCAGTCGTCGGCAAGGTCAGCCTGCTCAGTACGCCAGTGCTAACTTCGGTCAGATCCAGCTGAGGAAAGTCATCTGGAGTTGAAATTTGTGCGGTGCTGAGCTGTTGGAAAAGCACATTCACAGTGTCTTCGGCCTGTGGGCTAAGATTGCCTTGCGAATAGGCTTGCAGCACATCTGACCGATGTCGATCTAGAGCCTCTTGTATCGCTGGGCTTCTGGAGGAGTCAAAGCTCTCAAGCAACGAAGAAGAAAGGTCTGCGCGCTGCTGCGCCGTTGCACGTGAAAACAGTGAGTCTAAGCTATCTTGCGCCCGGCTGATCTGCGCAGCCGCGTCAGGACCTTCGAGACTAAGAACTTCGCTCTCATATTGGCGTACATATTGGTCGATCACCGCTCGGTCGGACCGACTGTCGAAAACCGGCAATAGATCAAGTTCCAGGCGGATCTGGTTATCTGTCGTGCGCAAACTCCCGTTGGTGACCTGGTCCGCCTGCCCTGCAATCTGTTCAGATGCCAAAGCTAATTGTCGATAAAGGACAGGAAGGTCCACATCACCAATCCCGCGATCAAATCGGGGATCAAGCTGCACAAGACTGACTGAACCCAGGTTGCCAGACTCAGCAGCTTGACGATTAAATGCCCGCGCGGTGCTTACGGCATCGTCAGCCTGCAACACGATGCGTGGTTCAAGCGCTATGACCAGATTGACGTTGTTTGGTAACGGAGTTGTATCCTGAGTCGAGCCAGTGAAAGGCAGCCGATCCGCCAGTGTTCCAAGAGTTTGCGGACGCCCCGTTCCAGAAATGTTTAATGCGAGATTATCATAGATTTGTTGTCCACTAGAAGTCTCAAACAATCTAGCTAGATCATCAAGCAAGCCGTTCAAATCGGATTGGATTTCCGACACGGAACGTTGCTGTTGATAATTCTCCGAGATATACACACCGACGCTCGCGGTGGTAACTTCACCATTTACGACACGATCAAAATCGAGTGTCACCAACCGTCCCTGTTGGTTGACCTCAAAGTCCGAGATGTCAGCTTCCAGGCCCACAACATTGGCAACTTCCAACGCGGAGGCAGTATCCGGCAGTTCAATAGCGCGAATAACAGGCTCTGACGTTTCAGTTGGATTTTCGCGCACGGCATATGTGGTATTCCGCCCGCCTTCAGGATCGACGCGCAATTCGACTCTCTGAAATGCTGCATTGTCGGGTTCGATCACATCGCTGTCCACGGCAGGGGAGTTCAGCCGTTCCTGCAGTGTTGCCCCTTCCTGCAATTTGCGAACTGTCAGGCGGCCATCGGATCTTTCCTCCAAGACGTCGTACACGTCGCCTGTCAGGCGGTCGATAATCAGACTTCGAGTGCTACCTGGCTCCCGAGCCGCCAATCGATCATATAACGCTTCGTTTGTTGTAGGCGTCGCTTCCAAAACGGGATAGACATTTTCCGTCTCAGTTACTTGCAGTACCTGACTGACGCCGCTGCCTTCCGGAGTTTCAAGGATCTGTATTGTGTTGGATCCGCTGCCAAGCTCGAAGACAACTTCTCCAGTAACCGAGACATTATCAGGCGTACTTGGCAGTGACTGCGTGCTATCTTCAGATGTCGATTCATTGCTGGTTGTAAGAGTATCAGGCATGGTACATTTACTCCGCTTACGGCGGCATATTCTGTTCCGCCGACATTATTCTGCCGCAGTTGATCACCACCGAAATCCCGGAGTCATCCAGAGGTTTTCGAGTTGGTCTGCTTGAGCAGGTTGCTGATGAGCTTCAATTTTCTGCCAGCATCCTCGGCGGAATACGGTTGGGAAAAGAGAGCTTTCGGTCTCGCAACAAGAGCTAGCAACGCAAAAAGATTTTTGGAAATTAGCAAAAGTTATATTAATCATAACGAACTTAAATACTCACGCATTTCGTGAGGGGTATCAGAAAAAAAGCATTTTGTTCCAATCCATTAAGGATAAAATTCTAACTCATACTATTATTCAATCGCTGTCATTGAATAAATTGTGATGGTGCGATACCGCATGCTGTTGTTTATGTCGCACGAAGACCATCAAGTTTTGTACCATCTTGATACTCATGACCCCTAAACCGCAGCTGAAGGCCCAATTCCAAAACGGTAAATCCACTGTCGCCTAGCTTGTGATAAATCGGACGGCGCTGAAGTAATTCTAGCTGTCTTCCGATTATAAGCGTTCACAGCATTCTGTAACTACGTTGAACGGTACGTAGAAGGTTTAAGCTACGATGCTGGGCAGTCACACGATTGGTTTTGAGAACGCCGTCTCAATGGGGTTCAAGTCGGGCAGTATAGGGTACGTACAAGAAACAGCATTGGGCACAGCGGTATTCTTGTGCGCGGTAAGGTTATAATAGGTGCAGCCGGTTCGCGATTCCGGTCCTGAAACCGTCACTCTTTTGATTTATGTATCGAACACCAAGCCATCATTGATGGCCCAAGTCACCATCAATGCGTCGAAGCTAAGACCTAATGTACAAGTTTGCATGCCAAATGATCTAATGGATGTCTCCATAAGGTGCCGCCTTGAAGCACGGCACCTGCCCGCCTACTCGTCGGATAGCAATGTCCAAACGTGCCCAGGTGGCCTGTGAATACCTCAATCGCCGCATCCGCGGGGGCGCAATTGGCCCTTCGTCACTTTCGGAAATCGCGTTCGAAGCACAACGGGCCAGGATGCTGAAATGATCCAACCTCCTAAATACGACAAGCCACAAATCAACATCAGGCATTCTTGGCGCTTCACGTTTCTCTGAATGATCTGGTGAAATAATCTGTCAATGGCTTTGTAAGATAGCTTAGGGGGGATCGGTCACCTGTTTTTATGAAGGCCTCAACCGGCATACCGGGCAACAGCGTCTGATCGCCAAGTTTTAGAACTTCACCTTCGGCGGGAATCAACTCGACCTGAAAATAAGATGCGCCCGTAGCCTCATCCACTAGAACATCCGCGGACAGATTTGTAACAAGGCCAGTGATTTCGGGCGTCAAACGTTGATCAAACGCGGCGAATCGCAAAGTTGCGGTCTGTCCGATCTTGATCTGATCTACGTGGATTGGTTCCACTCGGGCCGAGACTACCAATTGCCGGTTTTGCGGGACAATATACATGATCGGATCTGCGCGGCTTACCACTGATTGCAGGGCAAAAACCCGCAATCCGAATATGACGCCATCTACAGGAGCGCGTACATCTGTCTTCGATAAAGTCTGCATCATACTCAGTCGGCGCTGGACAAGCTCTACCTCCTGAATCTGAAGATCTCGAAGCGTGGATACAGCCTCTTCACGTAGCCTCGTGGTCAACGCTACCTTCTGGATCTCCAGCGCAGCTATTTGTCCGCTGAGTTGTGCGATCATCGCCCGAATACTGCCAATTTCACCCATGATACGTGCGTCTTCGCGCTGTAAAGCCGAAACACGCGCGGCCGGCGCCAGGCCCTTCTCTAACAAAGTGCTGCTATCGGACAGTTCATTTACAATCAGTGTCTGCTGCCGTTCAAGGGCTGCCAGCTGAGCCCTCGAGCCGTCAATCTGATTTTCCGTCTGCGATATTTGCTCGGAAAGCTGCTCAGTGTTGTGTCTTAATGTGTCTGCTCGTACCAAAAAAAGCCTGCGCTGCCCATCGATCAGCGCCTGAATTTCGGGATGGTCCTTGGCAAGGACCATCAGATCATCTGATATTACTAATTCTGTCAATCCGTCTCGTTCCGCTTGCAACCGGGCTTTTCGGGCAAAAACTTCGAACAACTGCCCTTCAATGATCGCCAGCTCGGTACGCAATTGCTGATCGTCAAAACGCAATACCACATCTCCGGCAGATACGAGATCTCCATCTTTGACGTAAATTGCCCCTACGACCCCTCCTTCCGGGTGTTGAACAACTTGCCGATTGGTCTCAACTTGGGTCATTCCCGACGCGACAACAGCCCCTGCAATCCGCGCCTGAACGCCCCAATACCCCAGCACACCAACCAGCAGACCGAGAGTGAGTGCGCCAATGATGATCGTTCCTGTCGCTTTCCATTCATCCTTAGCTGATTGGTTCATGCTATTGCCACCTTTGCGTGAGCTCGCTTGATGTCTTCTACATTGCTGACCGTGGATTTGAGAACTTCGTCGCGGGATCCATCCGCGCGAACACGGCCAGCCTCAATAACCACCAGGCGATCACATTCGGATATGGCTGTGGGGCGATGAGTCATGATGATCGTGGTACGGCCGTCTGCCTTGAAATCGCGAATGGCATCGTTCAAGGCCAGCGAGCCCTCATTGTCCAATGCCGAGTTAGGTTCATCCAACAGCAGCAGAACTGGATTATTGTAAAAAGCTCGTGCCAGAGCGATGCGCTGCCGTTGTCCGCCTGACAGCTGACTGTCATCGCCATGTACGATTGTCTTGTAGCCTGCTGGCAAAGACAGGATCATTTCATGGGCATTTGCTCGTTTGGCAGCTTCGACAACTTTGTCTTCATCCGGATTGATAGACATACGCGCGATGTTTTCCGAGACCGTTCCCGAAAAAAGAACCACATTCTGCGGTAGATACCCGATGTAAGAGCCCAGATCATCCGGATCATATTGGTCAAGAGTAGCGCCCCCTAACCGAACTTCCCCGTTAGTCGGGCGATGCAGTCCCAGCAGCGTCTTCGCAAGGGTGGTCTTACCTGATCCACTGCTACCAATAACACCCAGCACTTCTCCATCTCCCAGATAAAAAGAAATCCCGTGTAAGGTTGGCGATTTGGCCCCCGGCGGGATCACCGTCACACCATTGAAAGAGATGTTTGCATGCGGTCGCGGCAAGGTGTGTGATGTTTCTTCTGTCGGTGTTGTTTCCAGCAACTGTCCGAGAGAAGACCAGGCACCCCGGGCACGCTGAACCATACCCCACTGCCCAAGGGCTTGCTGGATAGGGGCAAGGGCACGCCCCAACAATATGGAACTGGCAATCATCGCACCACCAGTAGCCTGGTTCTGCAGGACCAGATAAGCACCTAGCGCAAGCATCGCAGATTGCAGAAAAAGCCTAAAGGTCTTGCCGAAGGACGAAAAGAAACCTGTCCAATCTGTAGAGTGAATGGATTGGCCGAGTGCATCAATGCGCATTGCATCCCAACGCTCGGTGATATCGGTGCGCATGCCCTGTGCCCGAACGATTTCCGCTGAGCGGCGTGCCTGTTCGGCAAAACTCTGGGCCTGTTGAGTCGCCTGTTGGGCCGCAAGTGTCTTTGATTTGGTAAACCAATTATTGAGCAACGTCGTCGTAACCAATACACCGCTGCCAAATATCGCCATCCAACCTAGCCAGGGGTGGAATACAAATATCGCTGCGATGAACACCGGCGTCCAAGGAATGTCGAATAGTGCAATCATAACCGGGGAAGTGAACAATGTGCGAATACTTTCGAGATCTTGAAGACCACCGGATGGTGCGGCTCTTTCCATCGGCAATATGCCGCGTTTCAAAACGGCCGAGAAGACTCGACGATCCAATATTCGTTGAAAGCGAGCCCCAAACCTCGCCAAAATACGGCTTCGAGCATAGTCCAAGACAGTCATCAACCCGTAGAGCACGACAACCAGGAGAAAAAGCGCCGCAAGTGTTTCTTCGGACCCTGACGATAAAACTCGGTCGTACACCTGAAGCATGAACAGCGGCCCCGTCAACATCAGCAAATTTACAAAAACACTGAATAAGAACACTGCCCATAAGAACTTAGCCCCTGCCCGGCGGGCGTTTTGCAACTCATTCACTCCGGGGTGCACCATTATCTCGATCCTGTATCGACATATTAATCCGAGTTTGCCGGGCGACACTGGTCGGTATCAGCACAGCCGAACGTCTGTCGCACTTAGAAAGACTGAATTGGCAACCGTTCTAATTGCGCGTTCTATTAAATATCTTTTGATCCGATCAGCGGTGAGCAGCAATCGCAGTCACAATGAATTTAGCTGTACGGAAAGTTATTTTCGACGCAGAAGTATTGTCGGGGTTCTCTTTACTTTTCATGCCGTTATCTCGGCTATGATTCGATGGGAAAGAAAGCGCTCACATTCATTCACGCAATGGTTCAATATCGTTTGCTAATATTCCACTGCCACAGGCAACGAGAAAGCGTCGTGAGCGAGGAATTCACATGGCAAACTCTGTAGAACAAAGCGCGTCGGAGCTATGTTTGAACTGAAAGAAGCATACCACGCCCAATGAACATTCCGGCCCTTGGTTCATATGACCTGCCGTTCGAAAACTATCGTGTTTGGCGCTAGAATTTTCTACTTGTGTTCCTGTGAGTCAGAGAACGAAAATCTATGAACAAAAGCAAGGTTACACGATCGCAGAGCGTGCTCATTGAACGCAGGCAGACGATAGCACATCGTTTGCGTCGTTCTCAAGGAGGGTCGGATTTACGGATCTGTTGCAAAGTTTCTTACTGACCGAAGAGTTGACACCGAACCCGCGGCTCATGCCGCCAGTTCCGCAAACTGACGAAACGGACAGATTCCGGGCGTGAGCTGACTTTTGCGGATCATGTGTGCCACTTCGATCCCGTCCAGTGTAGCCGCCGCTGAAGCGAAGGCCTTGAACCCCAGCATCGGGCGAGTTCGTCTTTTGATGAAACGATGGTCCTGTTCCACGATGTTGTTCAAGTATTTCCGCCTGATCATTTCAATTGGGACCGGGCAACCAAAACCTTTCAGCATCTTGTTGACGGCTTTGAGGCCAGCGGTGTTCGCTCCGCTTTTGTCGATGACAATCTTTCTCGGAAGGCCGTTGACCTCCAGCATTCGGGCGAAGAATTTGGTGGCTGCGGGTTTGTTCCGACGTCCTGAAAGCATGAAATCAAGCGTCTTGCCGTGCTTGTCTACGGCACGATAGAGATAAACCCAGCTACCTTTCACCTTAATGTAAGTCTCGTCCATTCTCCAGGAGCGGTCGCACGGTCTCTTTCGACGACACGCAACATCGGCAATTGCACTAGCGTATTTTGTCACCCAACGGTTCAGCGTGATGTGGTCAACCGAAACTCCACGCTCGGACATGATTTCTTCAAGGTCACGGTACGACACGCCGTATCGAAGGTAGAAGAACACAGCAAAGAGGATCACATCCTTGGGATATTGCGCGCCTTTAAAGGAGATCATGAGCTGGCTTTCGGCTGAATTTCACCGGTCGCTATTCACTCTCTGCGTTCTTGAGCGTCAATGGCAAAAAGTTTGCAACAGATCCTCTCCTCCAAAGGAATTTCCGTCAGAACCCTTCACGACAGAGTCAGTCCAATAGCCTCAACTCCGGCCTTTGCACATTCCGTATCTTCTGACCCAGCGGCGCCTGATACTCCTATAGCCCCGATCAGTTCTTCCTCAAACAGGATCGGAAATCCGCCTTCCCATGCGCAGAGGTTCGGGCGATTTACGAGGCCCATTTTAAGTTCAGGGGCAGACAGCATTCGGGCCGCGAAATCGCGCGTCGGTTTGCCAAGAACGGCCGTGCGCGCTTTGTCGTAGGCGAAATCGGAAACGGCCGCTGGTGTACTATCCAACCGACCGGCGGCGAGCATGTGACCACTTGGATCAACGACAAAGGCCGCAATGTTCCAACCTCTCTGCGAGGCATAGGACAAAGCGGCCTGAACTGCGGTGTTTGCTGCTGACTGTGAAATAAAACTTCTGGTGACTGTTGCAGGCATTCTTTCCTCGTAAATCTACGTCTCTGCCAGGCACGGCGCTTCGGCCCAGGTGTCAGAGATCAAAGATAAGTTTGTTGGTGCCGTGCTGCACGCGCTGATCGTTCTGATTGAAGACTTCGAACTGAAACGTCACGACGCCGCGCTGGCCAGAGCTGGTCAGAGTTTTTGCCACCACCCGTATCTTGGCGCGGATCGTATCGCCTGAAAAAACAGGAGCTTCAAACTGCCAGTCCCAGCCTAGCGAGGCCAGACCATCCAGCCGTGCGTCGGATTTGAATTTCAGCCCATCGACGACCGAAAGAACCAGAAGTCCGTGAGCGACCCGGCCTTTGAACCCGCGTTGCCGTGCGGCCTCATCATCCAGATGCAGAACATATCGGTCACCGCTTAGTGCGGCGAATTGCGAAATCAGATCTGCCGAGACTTCGGCAGACCCGGTTTCGATCACGTCCCCAATCTGCAAGTCGTCATAAGAATATGTTCCCGTCGCGAGGGCCATTTCGCTATTCCGGGACAGGTGCATCTTCGCGCAGCAGGCCCTTGGCTTTCAGGTCTGCCCAGAACGCGGTTGGTATCTCGTGGCTGAACCAATTCAGGTTCTGTTGCAACTGCTCGACTGTCCGCGTGCCGGCCATAAAGGTCGGAACCGCCGGATGGGCCACAACGAACTGCAATGCCGCGGCGGGTAGCGGCACGTTGTATTCGGCGCAGACGGCCTCGATCTTGCGGACCTTGTCCATAATGTCGGCCGGTGCCGGAGCGTAGTTGTACTTGGCACCTTCTTTGGCGCCGGTCGCCAGAATGCCCGAGTTGAAGCCACCACCGACAACGACTGCCGCCCCACGTTCTTCGCAAAGGGGCAGGAACTTGTCCAACGCGTCCTGTTCCAGAAGCGTGTAGCGACCCGCCAGCAGGAAACAGTCAAAGTCGCGCTGCTCCAATGCGGCGTGGCAAACTTCCCATTCGTTGACGCCGACACCGATGGCTTTGACGACGCCCTGATCCCGCAGGCTTTCCAGCGCTTTCCAGGCCCCATCCATCGCTTGTTTGAAGACTTCGGGCTGCTCGTTCCCACGGGTGAAGACGTCAATATCGTGGATGAAGCAGATATCCATCCGCTCCAGCGCCAAACGATGAAGGCTGTCCTCGAACGACCGCATGATGCCATCATAGCTGTAGTCAAAATGCATGGTAAACGGCGCGGCGTTGGTCCAGGGCTCGAAGTTGATGTCCTGACGACGGGCGGGTTTCAGAATACGCCCAACCTTCGAGGAAAGAACGAATTCGTCGCGGTTCTTCCAACGCAGGCTATGCCCGGTGCGCATTTCAGACAGCCCGTGACCATACATTGGCGCGGTGTCGAAATACCGGACACCCGCATCCCAGGCGTTCTGAATCATCGCGTCAGACGTTCGCTCATCAATCTCGCGAAAGATGTTGCCGATTGGCGCGGTGCCAAAGCCAAAGGCAGTAACCTCAAGATCAACGCGGCCAAACTTGTTCTTTGTATGTGGATTCATGCAAGCCTCCCTAACGCAAATCGGTGTTGACCCCGGACAGGCCCGGCCACCAAATTTTGCACATCCAATAAGTAACTGTTTGGTTATTTATCGGAAATGCGCGCCCCAATCAACCCACTTGACGTGGCAGGGCGTTGCCGCATATTAGTAACCATCTGGTTACATTATGGGATGCCGCCATGTTTCTGACTGAAACTCATCTTCAGGTTCGCGATATGACTCGTCAGTTTGCGCAGGACGTTATCCGGCCCGCAGCCGAAGAGTTGGATCGTGATTCACGCTTTCCGGCAGAGATCTACGATCAAATGGCCGAACTTGGCCTGTTTGGAATCGGTGTCCCCGAGGAACTGGGCGGCGCCGGATTTGATAACGTAACCTATGCGTTGGTGATGGAAGAATTGTCGCGCGGCTATGCCTCAATCGCGGATCAATGCGGGCTGCTGGAGCTTGTCAGCTCGTTGCTGGTGCGCCACGGCACGCCTGAGCAGCAACAGAAATGGCTGCGGGATTTGCTGGCCGCGAAGATCCGGCCGGCCTATTGCATCACCGAACCCGAAGCGGGCACCGACGTATCGGGCATTCGGACCACAGCGGTCCGTGATGGTGACGGCTGGGTGCTGAACGGCGGAAAGATCTGGATTCACAACGCTCCGGTCGCGGATGTCGGCTTTGTGTTGGCCCGCACCGACCCCGAAGCAGGTCATCGGGGCATGTCGATCTTCATGGTCGATCTGCACGCGGATGGTGTCACGCGCGGGCCCAAGGAAATCAAGATGGGTCAACGCGCCAGTCAGGTTGGTCCGTTGTCCTTTGATGATGTGCGCCTGCCAGCCGATGCCCTGCTGGGCGCCGAGGGGCGCGGCTTTCACATGATGATGAGCGTTCTGGATAAGGGCCGTGTCGGCATCGCCGCGTTGGCCGTTGGTATCGGGCAAGCAGGGCTTGAATCCGCCACTGACTATGCGCAGCAGCGCAAGCAGTTCAACAAACCAATCTCTGATTTTCAGGGTGTGCAGTGGCTGCTGGCCGATATTGCGAAGGATGTCGAAGCTGCACGCCTGCTGGTCCATTCCGCAGCGCACAAAATCGACACAGGACAGGATGCAACCAAGGCATGCTCGATGGCCAAGTGCTTTGCCGGGGATATGGCGGTTCAGCGGTCGTCAGACGCAGTGCAGGTCTTTGGCGGGTCCGGATACATCCGCGGCTTCGAAGTTGAACGGCTTTACCGCGATGCCAAGATCACCCAGATTTACGAAGGCACCAACCAAATTCAGCGCACGATCATTGCGCGAGAGCTTCTGTCGAAAGGAGCACAGGCATGAGTGCCCAAGTCGCACTTGTCACCGGGTCCAGCCGCGGCATCGGGCTGGCCGCAGCTGTTGAACTGGCGAAAGCCGGTTTCAATGTCGCGTTGAACGCGGAAGCCGACAATGAAGAATTGGCCAATGCGGCCCGTACGATCGAAGAGCTCGGCGTAAAAGCTTTCAAATCGCCACTCGACGTTACAAGGATCAGCGATCATGGTAACTTGCTGGACCGGATCGAATCCGCTTTGGGTCCTATCACAACTTTGATCAATAATGCCGGTGTCGGAGTAATCAGCCGCGGCGACCCGTTGGATGTGACCGAGGAAAGCTATGATCGCTGTTTGAACGTCAATGCCAAAGCCATGTTCTTTTTGACGCAATCCGTCGTCAAACGCTGGTTGTCGCAAGAGCGCGATCCAAATCTGCACTATTCGATTGTGAACGTGACCTCATCCAATGCGTCCGCCGTCGCCGTGCCCCGCACCGAATATTGCGCGTCAAAAGCAGCCGCTGCGATGATCTCCAAAGCGTTTGCCGCCCGGCTGGGGCCAGAAGGTATCCCGGTGTTTGACGTCCAGCCCGGCTTGATTGCGACCGAGATGACCAAGGCCGTTATCGACACTTACCAAAAGCGCGCAGAAGAAGGCTTGTGCCTGTTCCCGCGTGTCGGCCAGCCCGAAGAGCTGGGCACGGTGATCGCGTCGCTTGCGACCAACCACATCCCCTATACTACCGGGCAAGTCATTTCCGTCGATGGCGGAATGCTTGTTCCCCGTTTCTGAGGTTCACAGGCATGAAAATCCAGCTTCCCAACACCTCTGGCGTGCTGCATGATTATTCTCTGGTGGGCACCCCGGTCGCCCCGTCGAAACTGACCCCAAACTCAGCACGCGTTCTGTATTCCGCCGCGCATGTGGTGGCGGACCCGTTCGGCGATCATGACCCGACCGGTCCGGCTCATGTGGATTGGGAAAAAACGATGGAGTTCCGCCACTATCTGGCCGGGATGGGCATGGGCATTGCCGAATCGATGGACACAGCGCAGCGCGGCATGGGTCTGGACTGGAACGGTGCGCTGGAACTGATCCGCCGCACCAAGGAAGAACTGCCTGACGCGCTGGTTGCCAATGGCTGCGGCACCGATCATCTGGACCCCGCTGACGCGCGCAGTCTGGACGATGTGCGTCGCGCCTATCTTGATCAGGTCGAGGCAATCCAAAAACTTGGGGGTAAGCTGATCCTGATGGCCTCACGCGCTTTGGCCAGCGTCGCGACAGGACCGGACGACTATATTTCGGTCTACAACGACGTGCTGGCGGCTTGCGATGAACCTGTCATCCTGCACTGGCTGGGTGAGATGTTCGATCCGCAACTCGCCGGGTATTGGGGTGCAGACAATTTTGATGCGGCGATGGAGACAGCGCTGATCATCATTGAAAACAATGCAGACAAGGTCGATGGCATCAAGATCTCGCTACTGGACGCGGAAAAAGAGATCATCATGCGCCGCCGCCTGCCCGAAGGCGTCCGCATGTATACCGGTGATGATTTCAACTATCCCGAACTGATCGAGGGCGACGACGTAGGGTTTTCCCACGCGCTTTTGGGCATTTTTGACCCGCTCGCGCCTGCGGCGGCCTATGCTGTCAGCAAGCTCAGCGAAGGCGATGCAACCGCGTTCCGCGCGACACTGGACCCGACCGTACCGCTGGCGCGACACATCTTCCGCGCACCGACGCAGTACTACAAAACCGGCGTTGTATTTCTGGCCTGGCTGAACGGGTTTCAGGACCATTTCATCATGCTGAACGGCGCACAGGCGACCCGGTCCCTGCCGTATTTCATCGACTGTTTCAAAATGGCGGATGACTGCGGCCTGTTACGCGACCCTGACATGGCCATCGCGCGAATGGGGTACATGCTGAAACTCTACGGGGTCTGAGCCCATGCGCGACTTTTCACAAGACCACTCGGCCCTTGCGCTGAACACGGCGACTCTGGGCCACAATCTGGATGGTCACGGGGCGGGCTGGTCACCAGAGTGTATTATAGATGCCTGTGCAGATCGGGGCTATGGCGGGATCACCTTCTGGCGGCGCGAACTCGACGGGCGCGCCGCCGAAATCGGTCAACGTGTGCGCGCCGCCGGGATGCAGGTTGTCGGACTTTGCCGAACGCCCTTCCTGACCGGCCCACTGGCGCTGCCCTCGGACCTGCAGATCATGGATGATTTCCACCTGTCTATCGACGAGGCCGCCGCTTTGGAAACCACGGTTCTGACCATCGTAACCGGCGGCCCCGAGCCCGGCACAAAAGGCGTGTTGGAGAGTCAGAAGATCCTGTCAGACCGCGTCGCCCGCGCAGCCCCATATGCTGCCGCGCGTGGCGTCAAGCTGGCGCTGGAGCCTCTGAATCCCGCAACGGCAGGAAACCGCACCTGTTTGATGACTGCGGCAGACGCGCTGAACGTCTGTGATGCGGTTGGCGCTGAAAACGTGGGCGTCGCGATCGACGTCTACCATGTCTGGTGGGACACCACGCTGGTCGACACTCTGGCCACTCGGGGCAACGGTCGCATCCTTGGCTATCACCTGTGCGATTGGCTAGCCGATACAACAGATGTTCTGCTTGACCGGGGTATGATGGGTGATGGCGTCGCGGATTTGCGGACACTCCGCGCGGCCGTCGAAAACGCCGGATATAATGGCCTTTGTGAGGTCGAGATTTTCTCGGCCCAAAACTGGTGGAAACGGGAACCTGATGAGGTTCTCGACGTCATCGTCGAGCGTTTCAAAACCGTCTGCTGACCAACTGAATTCAAAGAATAGGAGAAAGCGCAAAATGAAGGTACTTGTGCCTGTCAAGCGCGTGATTGACTACAACGTTAAGGTCCGTGTTAAGGCGGATGGCAGCGGTGTTGATCTCGCCAATGTAAAGATGTCGATGAACCCGTTCGACGAGATCGCCGTGGAAGAGGCGATCCGCCTGAAAGAAGCAGGCAAGGCTGACGAAGTTGTTGCTGTTTCGATCGGCGTGAAGCAGGCGCAGGAAACACTGCGGACAGCGCTGGCCATGGGTGCGGACCGCGCGATCCTGGTTGTGGCCGCCGATGAAGTCCACACGGATATCGAGCCTCTGGCCGTTGCCAAAATCCTGGCCAAAGTGGTCGAAGAAGAGCAGCCGGGCATCGTTCTGGCGGGCAAGCAGGCGATCGACAACGACATGAACGCCACCGGCCAGATGCTGTCGGCCCTGCTGGGCTGGAGCCAAGGCACCTTTGCCTCCGAGCTGGATATCGAAGGCGACAGCGCCAAGATCACCCGTGAGGTGGATGGCGGCCTGCAGACCATCAGCGTCAAGATGCCAACCATCGTGACCGTTGACCTGCGCCTGAACGAGCCGCGCTATGCGTCGCTGCCGAACATCATGAAGGCGAAGAAAAAGCCGCTGGATGAGAAAACCGCCGCAGACTACGGCGTCGACGTCACCCCGCGACTGGAAGTGGTCAAAACCGAAGAGCCGCCGGCACGTGCCGATGGTATCGTCGTAGGCTCGGTCGACGAGCTGGTCGAGAAACTCAAAGAAGCGGGGGCTGTGTAATGGCTGTTCTTCTGCTGGCTGAAGTCAACAATGGTGAGCTGTCGCTGGACGCCACCGCCAAGGCTGTCAACGCCGCAAAGGCTCTGGGCGATGTGACCGTTCTGGCCGCGGGCGGGTCTGCCGCTGCTGCTGGTGAGGCCGCTGCCAAGATCGACGGTGTGTCGAAGGTGCTGGTCGCCGAGGATGCCTCGCTGGGTCACCGCCTGGCGGAATCCACCGCGGCGCTGATCGTGTCTCTGGCCGACGGCTATGAGCACATCGTTGCCCCGGCAACCACTGACGCGAAGAACGTTATGCCGCGCGTGGCCGCTCTGTTGGACGCGATGGTGATCTCGGATGCATCCGGCGTGGTGGACGGCTCGACCTTCGAGCGTCCGATCTATGCAGGCAACGCGATCCAGACCGTGAAATCCTCCGACGCCAAGAAGGTTGTCACCTTGCGGACCGCCAGCTTTGACGCGGCAGGCGAAGGCGGTTCGGCCCCGGTTGAAACCATATCGGTTCCTGGTTCCGAAGGTCTGTCATCCTGGGTCGAAGACAAGGTTGCTGAAAGCGACCGTCCGGAACTGACCTCGGCTGGTGTTGTTGTCTCGGGCGGCCGTGGTGTCGGCTCGGAAGAGGACTTCAAACTGATCGAAACCCTGGCCGACAAGCTGGGCGCCGCCGTTGGTGCGTCGCGTGCGGCTGTGGACTCGGGCTATGCCCCGAACGATTGGCAGGTGGGTCAGACCGGTAAGGTTGTTGCCCCTGACCTGTATGTCGCTGTTGGTATCTCGGGCGCGATCCAGCACCTGGCGGGCATGAAGGACTCCAAGGTCATCGTTGCGATCAACAAAGACGAGGAAGCGCCGATCTTTCAGGTTGCCGACTTCGGTCTGGTTGCCGACCTATTTCAGGCGGTGCCGGAACTTACCGAAAAGCTCGGCTGATCAAAGGCTAAGATTTTTCGTCGAAAAATCTGGGAAGGCCCGCCAATTGGCGGGCCGCCAGTCACCAATGCACGGAACGACCTTCAAATATTCTCGCCTAAGGGAAGACTCCGCCCGCCTGATACTAGCGTGCTCACAGGGTTCTAACGCACCAATATCGCGCGAAAATCGTTGACGTTGGTTCCAGTTGGACCCGGTGAGAACAAGTCATCAATAGCCTCAAAGGCGCTAAACGCGTCGTTATTTGCAAGATCGGTGGTGGGGTTGCGTCCGACAGCGCGCATTCGCGCGCAAGAGGTCGCGTCAGCAAATGCCCCTGCGTTATCTTCAGAACCATCAATCCCGTCAGTATCCGCCGCCAATCCAGTTATCCCTTCCACACCGTCGAGATGCAGCGCCAGTGACAGAAGGAACTCACTATTGCGCCCACCTTTGCCATTGCCGCGCAACGTCACTGTTGTTTCGCCCCCCGAGAGAATGACAATCGGCTTCTGAAACGGGCGATCCTTGACAGCAACCTCGCGTGCAATCGCAGCATGCACCTGCCCTACGTCGCGCGCTTCACCTTCTATGGCATCAGACAGAATAATTGCAGGAACGCCCTGTGCCTCTGCTGCTCGCGCCGCAGCCTCCAACGACAACCCTGCTGAAGCAATCACGAGGACCTCATTGCCAGAAAAACAAGGTTCATCAGGTTTCGGTGCTGACGCTTCTTCATTTTTCAAATGCGTCATGATGGTCTCGGGCAGCACGATCTGATGATCCCGGATAAGGTCAAGCGCATCAAAATGTGAAACTGCATCCGGCACCGTCGGACCTGAGGCGACCTGGGCTGGGTCATCGCCCGGGACATCCGAAACAACCAAAGACAGCACACGCGCGGGATGCGCCAGCGCGGCCAATCGCCCACCTTTTATTCCGCTGGCGTGTTTACGAATGGCGTTCATGACCGAAATCGGTGCCCCAGAAGCCAGTAAGGCTTGATTGAGCGCTTGTTCATCCTCAAGCCCAAACCCCCCTGGCGGGCAGGGAAGCAAGGCAGAGCCACCCCCACAGACCAATGCGACAACCAGATCGTCCGCCCCCAGGCCTGAAACCGCCTGAATCAACGCGTCGCTGGCCGCAAGCCCGGCACAGTCTGGCACCGGATGGGAAGCTTCCAAAACCTCTATCCGATCACACTTCGTGCCATAGCCATAGCGGGTGACCACCACGCCGAACAACGGCCCTTGCCACAGGGTCTCGAATGCTTGCGCGAGCTGTGCGGCCCCTTTCCCGGCACCCACAACGACCAAACGCCCTATTGGCGGTTCGGGCAGGTACGGTTTGAGCGCTTCAAGTGGGTTCGCCGCCGCCACCGCAG
Organism: Ruegeria sp. CE9; assembly: GCF_056537425.1. NCBI lineage: Bacteria > Pseudomonadati > Pseudomonadota > Alphaproteobacteria > Rhodobacterales > Roseobacteraceae > Ruegeria > Ruegeria sp. CE9. Next base: position 34,527 of record NZ_JBQFRO010000009.1, read on the forward strand.
CTTGAAACAGTGAGGCCAGAAAAGCCTGTTCTGAATTCACAGTTGGATATCGCACACAAAAACGCCGTCCGCTCCGCCTTCCAGTTTTTCGACGATCCGACCGCCGATTTCCTGATGGGTTGCGTCCTCAAGATATGCGTCCCGCACCGCGGTATCGCGGAAATCGAACCAGAACATATCGTTGAAATCCCGCACGAGCGGCGTTTCTATTGAGATATTCTTGCGGTGCTGAAAGTTCGTCAGCCCGTCGATGATATCCTGTAACCCGGCCAGATCATCATAAAGAGCCTGCTTTTCGGCCTCGGTAGTTTCGGCCTTGAAACGAAGGTGGACAAGATGTCGTATCATGGGATGCTTCCTTGTAGCTGGGCTATTTCCAGAAATCGGCTTTCTTGCGGTCTTTGAACGCGGCCAAACCGGTCTGCAGTTCGGGCTGCGCGGCAGCGACGCGACCGGCCAGCGTGTCGAAAATACGCTCACCTTCCTCACCCTCGGCGGCGTTGATCAGCATTTTCACAAGCTCAGTCGCGACCGGGCCGCGACGCCGCATATTTGCCGCCAGTTCCCTTGCCGCGGCCACACTCTGACCTTTTTCAACAACTTGATCGACCAAACCCACGGTCAAAGCATCCGCTGCCGGAAAATCCTGACCAAAGATCGCCATGCGCCGCACCAATTGCGCTCCAAAGCGGCGCGTGACGCGTTGGGTTCCAGACCATCCGGGGATGATGCCCAGAGCGGGTTCAGGTTGTCCAATCCGGATATGCGCCTCGGCGATGCGATAGTCAGCACAAGCGGCCAATTCCAACCCGCCGCCTAGCACATGTCCGTTAAGCGCAGCTATCACCGGTTGACGCAAGCGCGCCAGTGCATCCAAAGCCTGATGACCATCGCGCAGCCAATGACGCCCGAAACCGTCTGGTCCGTATTCGGACCAGGCATCGATATCGCCCCCGGCGCAAAAGGCCTTACCTGCACCCGTCAGGATCACAACATGCGCGTCCTCGGCGCGTTCGATCCGACGGCACAGCGCCATCAGATCGTCCATCATCGCTTCGGTCAGCGCATTCAATCGCTCGGGCCGGTTCAGCGTCAACGTCGCAACGCCATCCCTGATATCGAGCAGAAAATGGCCCATTATGCCGCCGAAAGTTCCAGTTTCATCAGAGAGGGATCGAACAACGCCGCATCCATGGTCGTCAGATTATCCGAAACCAACAACGGGGTTGCGGCCTGATCCAGTACGTCGCGCTGCAGGTCCAGCCCCGGAGCGATCTCGGTCACCATAAGACCCTGCTCGGTCAGTTCGATCACGCAGCGCTCGGTCACATAGCTGACCTCCTGCCCCTTGGCCAAAGCGCGTTTGCCTGAGAATGAAATCTGATCAACCTCATCGACAAACTTCGCGACTTTGCCTTCTTTCAGGATTGTCAGCTTACCGTCCTCAATCGCCATCTTGGCGCCCGCGTTGAAATTGCCCGAGAATACGATTTTGCGCGCGCGCGTCGTGATGTCTACGAATCCACCACACCCGGCCGTTCTGTGCGGGATCGCAGAGAGCCTTGAAACGTTGACAGAACCGAACTTGTCAACCTCAAGGAAGGACAGCAGCGAGGCATCAAATCCCCCCGCCTGAAAATAGCAGAACTGATGCGGCGACGGGACAAAAGCCTCGGCATTGGCGGAGCAACCGAATTTGAAATCCAACAGGGGCACGCCGCCGACCGCACCCTGCTCGATCATCCAGGTGACGGAGCCGTGCAGCCCCTCTTCGACCAAAATGCGCGGAACATTGGCCGAGATACCAAACCCGATATTCACGGCCCAACCGTCTTTGAGCTCTTTGGCGACCCGGCGGGCGATGACTTTGCCCACATTGAACTCGGCAGTCCGGAAACTTTCGATTGGTCGCGTTAACTCACCCGATATAGCCGGGTCATATTCTGTAGCTGTTGTTTGCAGCTGATCAGTGGCTTCAACCACCACATCCACCAGTATGCCGGGCACGTGCACATCATGCGGGCGAATGCTGCCTGAGGCGGCGGTTCTTTTCGCCTGCGCGATCACCAGACCGCCATTGTTGCGCGCTGCAAGCGCCATCTCCATCGCGCCAAGATAGGCCCCTTCTTGTTCAAAACTCAGGTTGCCTTTTTCGTCAGCAGTCGTCGCACGAATGATGGCAACGTCAGGGGACATCGATTTGAAGTAAAGCCAGTCTTCCCCTTCGAACGCCATGCGTTTGACGATGGGTTCGGATCGGGCCGAGGCATTCATCGCGCAACCCTCGATATCCGGGTCGACAAAGGTGTCCATGCCGACCTTGGTCAAAACACCCGGCCGTTTAGCCGCGGCTTCGCGCAGCATGTCAAAAATAATGCCTGAGGGAACGTTGTAGGCGCGAACTTGTTCCGCGGTGATCATTTGCCATATCATCGGCGGCTCCGCGTTGCTGGGCCCCGACGGGTAGGACCCGCCAATTATCCGTGTCAGCAGCCCAGGCCGGGCGATATGGTCGACGCCCTTGGTGCCGAACATGTCACCCGCGGCGATAGGGTGAATCGTGGTCAGGTTGCGGGGCGCGCCATCCTCGGCGAAACGTTCACCGATGCCCTTCAGCACAGCGTCCGGGCAGCAAAGACCGCTTGAAGAGTTTACGGCAAGGGTTGCACCATCCGGTATCAGATCGGCAGCTTCGCGGGCTGTCATATGTCTGGCCATCTGCGCCTCCTTAGTAACTAACTGGTTATAATTTTATGCCGTGCGATCGTGACGAAATCAACCTGCTTTTTGACCAAGACGGAATTGACCCGGAAAAAAGTAACCATTAAGTTACTTACAGCCTTAATCCCCGGGAGGATGCAAATGAACATCTACTTTCAAGGTACAAACCATCGGACATTCGGCACGTTTCCCCTGACCGGAAACGACTTGCGTAATGCCATGGAAATCGCAGCCGAGGTTGGCTATCGCTCGTTCGATACCGCCCAAATGTATGAAAACGAACAAGAAACCGGAGAGGCGCTAGCACAGCTTGGGCTGAAACGCGATGACATCTGCGTGACAACCAAAGTGCACCCGGACAATTTTTCGGAAGCGGCGTTCCTGCCATCAGTCGAAGAAAGCCTGAAGAAGCTGAAACTGGATTATGTCGATGTGCTGTTGCTGCATTGGCCGCCGATTGGAGAAGACATCGAGCCCTCTCTGAAACTGCTGGAACAGGCACAGGCCAAAGGGCTGACCAAGAATATCGGCGTCTCAAACTACACTGCGCAGATGATGCGCGACGCGGTCAAGATCATTGACACACCGCTGGTCACCAATCAGGTCGAATTTCACCCCCTTCTGAATCAGGACATTCTGTTAGCCGCCGCGACCGAGACAGGGATTCCGCTGTCCTCATATTGCTCGGTCGCCCGGGGTGAAGTGTTCAAACACACGATCTTCGAAGAGATTGGAGCCGGATATGGCAAAACGGCAGGACAGATCGTGCTTCGCTGGATTCTTCAGAAAGGTGTCTCGATCAACACAATGTCCACCAAACGCACGAATATTCAGGCCAATTTCGACGTAATGGATTTTGCCTTGTCCAGCGTCGATATGGACCGGATCGACGCAATGACCCAAACCGGGTTTCGGATTGTGGGAGAGGACCTGGTGCCGTGGGCACCAAAATGGGACTGACCGAAAAAAGGGCGGTGCCGGGGTCCGGCACCGCCAGTTTGGAGAGTGTTCAGGAGAGACGGTCCATGGATTGGCTCAGCGATTACCCCGGATCATGTCCGACGCTTTCTCGGCCATCATGATTGTCGGCGCGTTTGTGTTTGATCCGATCAGGCTGGGCATCGCAGAGCTGTCGCAGATCCGCAGACCATCTATGCCGTGAACCCGCATTTGCGGATCGACAACAGACATCTCATCCACGCCCATTTTGCAAGTGCATGTCGGGTGATAGGATGTCCGGCCATACTGGCGCGCATAAGCCTCGAAATCCGCTTGGGTTTTCACGCTGGAATCCGGGAACCGGATCTGACGCACATATTTCTGCAGGCTGGGCTGGCTGAAAATCTCGACACTATGCTTTACGCCTTCGACCGAGGTTTTCAGGTCATCAGGGTGCCCCAGGAAATTCGGGTCGACCAGCGGCATATCCTCGACCTTATTAGACCGTAGCCGGACATTGCCCCGCGCCTTGGGGCGCAGAGTGTAGGAGTTCAGCGTGATACCGGAACTGCCCTTCGGAACGCTGGGCACGCCGGCCTCGGCCCCGGCCCCGGCAAGGAAGTGGAACTGAAGGTCCGGCACTGGTGCTTCGGGATCGCCATACCAGAACGCCCCGCCTTCCACGACGTTCGAGGCAACCGGGCCTGACCCGAACAGATAGTACTGCATCCCGGCCCAAACGGCCCAATGTGGTTTGTTGTATTTGTCCAGACTTTGATGCCCGTTCAACTCAGCCACGATATCGATACCAAAGTGATCGGTCAGATTCTCGCCAACGCCAGGCAAATCATGCTGAACCTCAATCCCGTGCTCGCGCAGATGCGCCGCCGGACCGACACCTGACAGCATCATCAGCTTCGGCGTTCCGATGGCACCCGAGGTCACAAGCACTTCCAAATCCGCCGAGACATTCTTAACCTGACCGCCCGTTTCGTACGCGACCCCCGTAGCCCGGCCACCGGCGATGACAACGCGATGCACCTGACATCCGGTTTCAACCGTCAGGTTGGGCCGCGACAAGGCAGGTTTCAAGTAGCCAACCGCCGCCGAGCAGCGCTTCGCATTCCATGTGGTTGTCTGATAAACCCCTGCCCCTTCCTGCACCGGGCCGTTGAAATCGGGGTTGTAGGGAAGGCCAGCCTCCTGACAAGACCTTACAAAGGCACGCGTCATTTCTTGGGGCTGCAGGTTGGACACGCCCAACGGGCCGGACGTGCCGTGCCAGTCGCCGGACAGGATCGCGTTGCGCTCAGAACGGATGAAGTACTGTTTGATCTCTTCGAATGACCATCCCTCGCAGCCTTCTTCGTTGGCCCAGCGGTCGTAGTCGACTGGATTGCCGCGCGTGAACACCTCGGCGTTGATCGAACTGCCGCCGCCCAGAACCCGGCCCTGCGCATAGGGGATTTCCCGGTTGTTGGCATGGGTCTGAGGTACTGTGTCAAAGCCCCAGGTGTGGGGGCCGTCGGTCATCTTGGCAAAGCCCACAGGCATATGGATCAGCGGGTGACTGTCCTTCCCACCTGCTTCCAGCAACAGCACCTTGGTGTTGGCATCCTCAGTCAGCCGGTTTGCCAGAACGCACCCAGCCGACCCGCCGCCAACGATCACATAGTCATATCCGTTTTCAGCCATCACTCCACCCAATGCGGCCGCTTGCCAATCTCGACATGGATCGACTTGACCTGCGTGTATTCCTCGACCCCGTGCATCCCTGCCTCGCGACCCCAACCTGACGCTTTGAATCCGCCGATTGGAAGTTCCGGGCCACCGGCCAAAGTGGTGTTGACCCAGAACCGACCCGCCTGAACACGGCGCGAAATGGTCAAGGCCTTATCGATATTCTTGGTCCATACGCTGGCGGCCAGCCCATATTCCGTGTCATTTGCAATCGCGATTGCATCGTCGAGCGTGTCAAACGGGATCACGCAGAGAACCGGCCCAAAAATCTCTTCCTTCGCGACGGCCATGTCCATGGTCACATCGGTAAAGACGACCGGATCGATATACTGCCCGCCTGCAATTTCCGGCGTGGTGCCGCCGGTCAGAAGCGTTGCGCCCTCTTCCTGACCTTTGGCGATATAGGACAGGATCGTGCGGTTCTGCGCATCCGTTGTGATTGCCCCTGCCTGCGTGCGCTCATCCAATGGGTCACCGACACGCACCTTGCGCAGCTTCTCGGCAACCATCTGAGAAAACGTGTCCGCGACCGAGCGTTCGACTAGCAGGCGCGCGCCCGATACGCAGCATTGGCCCGTATTGAAGGCAATCCCAAAGGCAACGCCATCCGCGGCATCCTCAAGATCGGCATCGGCAAACACGATCTGAGGGTTCTTACCACCCAGTTCCAGCCCCAGCTTCTTGAAGTTGCTTTGCCCGGCAGCCGCGACAACCGACCGGCCAACGGCTGTGGAGCCGGTGAAGGACAGCATATCCACATCCATATGTTCGGCCAGCTTCTGGCCGATCACGCTCCCCGACCCGGTGACCACGTTGAAAACACCGTCAGGCAGGCCCGCCTCGGTCAAAATCTCGGCCAGCAGTAGCGTCGTGGCACTGGTGACTTCCGAGGGTTTGGCCACAATCGTACAGCCCGACGCCAGAATATAGGGCACCCGTTCGCACAGGATAAGAAAAGGGAAATTCCATGGGGTGATCAGGCCGACTACACCAACAGGTTCGCGCGTGACGATGCCAATCGCACCGTCGCCGCTGTTGTTGAAACTCTCTCCATGCAGTGACCGCGCGAGGCCTGAGGCGAGCTCGAACATCCCGACACAGCCCTGAACCTCGGCCCGCGCCTGCGCGATAGGTTTTCCGTTTTCCAGCGTTTCCCAATAGGCAATTTCATCAGCGCGAGCGCGGATCAGTTCTGCCGTTTTCAACAGGACCGCGGTCCGGTCGGCACCTGACAGGCCGCACCAACGACGGTCATCAAATGCAGTGCGGGCGGATGCGACAACGGCATTCAGGTCCTCTTCGGTACACCGAGTAATTCGGGTGACCGGGACACCGTGGCCGGGTGAGGAACGCTCGAATATGTCCCGGCCCTCGGCTGCGATCCATTTCCCGTCCATGAAAAATCCAAACTCACGGGGCTCAGAAGGGGGCGTCAGTATCTGGCTATGTTGGTCCATTACAGGGGCTCCATTGATTGTGCGCGGCGCTAGGCAGAGGCATCCAGGCCGTCACGAAAGTCATTCCATCCGCCATCCACCGAAGATGGCGCGTCATGCCATTGATGCAGGGTGTCGCCAGTGGCGGGGTCTTTGTCTGGTATCGGCAGCATCATGATGCGCTTAGCGGCGGCCTGAAACATCTCGGGCGTCAGATACGCCTCTTGAATGTTGTCCCAATCGCGGCCACCTGCGTAGCCACCACACATTATTATGTCGTCGGAATGACCGATCATCTCATGGCTGACGCCTGCCGGCATAACGATTACATCACCCGCTTCGATCCGCACCTTGGTCCAGCCTTCTACCGACAAGTTAAACTCCATCCAGCCTTGGGCGCATCCCAGGCACTCATGCGTTGTGGAGTGGAAATGCGGGTATTCGTAAACGCCTGGGTATTCCCAATTGTTGCCCCATCCATTCGCCCGAAAGCGCGCTTTGACGGCCTCACCCCCACCACCGGGGATCGCTCCGCGATGGATCAGCAAAGGAAAGCGGCTGTTCGGAATCATGCCTTCGGGTTTCGATGTGTAGGCTTCGACGGACATTGTGGGCTCCTCCCAGTTCCAACGCGCTAGATTACGATCTGAGTTTTCAGATCCCCTGGCCTGAGGGGCAGTGTCTCAAACGCGATTTGAATGTTGCTCAATGTGAAAGCGGCATTGGTGAAAGGTTCGGTCTTGATACGCCCATGTGTCAGCAAAACCAGCGCATCATGCATGTCCTGCCCCATTCCGGCCACGGACCCTTTGATCGAGTTCTCCTGAAGAATGGTCTGCAAGATATCCACGGGCAAGGTTTCACCGGCCCCGGTCAGGCCAAAAGCAGCGATGTGTCCGCCCTTGCGTATCAGCCGCGATGCTTTCTCATACAGTGCAGGAAGGCCAACGCTTTCGATCACCACATCCGCACCGCGCCCATCTGTGTGGCGGAGAACCACCTCTTCCAGTTCGTCCATATTCGTGACGCCAAAATCGGCCCCGGCCTCCAGTGCCATTTGAACACGGTCTTCCGACAGGTCTGCCACGACAATCGGAGCCGCCCCGATTGTGCGCAGCAATTGCACATGCAGGTTGCCAATCGGCCCGGCCCCCAGCACGACCACGGACTGACCAAAGGTGATCTGCGCCTTGCGCGCGCATCGTACCACACAGGCCAAGGGCTCGGTCAGCGCCAGTACCTCTGCAGGCACATCCCAAGGGGCCGGAATGACCAGTCGGGCAGGCACCGAAATGTATTCTGCAAAGGCCCCGTCCATGGTGATCCCCATTTGTCGCATCTCAGGACAGTTCAGAACTTCGTTGCGGCGGCACCAATAGCATTTGCCGCAGCCGATATTCATATCCACGACTACCGGATCCCCGACCGACAGACCGGCAACGCCGTCGCCCAAGGCGGCCACTGTGCCGGTGAACTCGTGGCCGGGGATCATCGGCAGGTTTTCTTTGGCGTAATGGCCGTTGAAAATATGGATATCCGTACCGCAGACCCCGACGCATGAAATGCGCACCAACACCTCGTCCCGGTCGGGTTCGGGGCGGGAAACCTCCTGCACCTCAAATTGGCCAGGCTTGACCAGAACAGCGGCTTTCATCGTCTCGGTCATTTTACGACTTTCAGTTTAGATCGGTCGATGGTCAGGGCAATCGCGGCGATCAGGATCAGGCCGAAGACCATCTGCTGCTGCGTTGCGTCCACCTCGAAATACAGCATCGAGGATCGGATCACCGCCACGATCAGCGTGCCGATCAACGTGTTGATCACGCCACCCACACCTCCGGTCAGCGGCGTGCCTCCGACCAGCACTGCAACGATTGCAGGCAGCAGGAACCCGTTGGCCAAGGTGGGCGAGCCACCGGATAGCTTTACCGAGAACAGCAAACCCGCGATTGCCGCCAAGCCGCCAGACAGCGCGAAGGCGATGATCTTGATGCGGTTGACGTTCAGACCCGAGGCCACCGCCGCAGGTTCCCCCGCGCCAACGGCCTTGAGCGCCCGTCCGAAGGTTGTTCGCGATTGCAGGAACCATGCGGCCAGAACCAGAATTGCAGCAATGATCAGTTCGCTCGGCAACCCGGCGACCGTGCCGGTCATCCAGCCGAAGGTTGAATCCCGCAGGGTTGCGTCCATGAATAGGGCGCGTTGACCCGACAGGTATTGCGCAGCCGAGAACGCGACGCCGCCAACCGCCAGGGTCGAGATAAATGACGGAACATAAAGCCGTGTTGTCACATATCCCGAGATACTGCCCAGCACCACGCCCGACAGAATGCAAACCAGCGCCGCGCCAATACCAAAAACTGGCAGGGTAATTGTGGCGACAACGGTGGTCATGTTTGCGATGGACTGCGCAGACAGGTCGATACCGCCAATATAGATCGCAAAGGTCATACCCAGGGCCATGATGAAAAGCGGTACGATATCCGCCATCATCGAGATCAGATTGGCCGGGCGCAAAAAGTTGGAGTCTGCGGCTCCGACAACCAGCACCAACACCAGCAGGGTGATCCAGGGCAGATGGGGTTTGATACGTTCAAAACTCATGGTGCGGGCCTCAGATCATGTGGTGGACAAGGTCATACAGCGACGGTTTGTCCCCAGGGCTGCAATCAAAACGTTTTTGCGCGACACCGTCCTTAAGAACGATGATCGTGTGGCTGAGGCCGATGGCTTCCTCGAGGGTATCCGCGACCAGAATGATGCCGACGCCGTCATCCGACATCTCGCGCACCATGTCATAGACGTCCTCTTTGGCACCGATATCCAAACCGCGGGTTGGATGGTCCAGCAGGATGATGTCGGACCCGGCAGATCGCCATTTGGCCAGAACAACCTTTTGCTGGTTGCCCCCGGACAGCCCGCCGCAATCCTTGTAGACATCCGGTGTCTTGATCGCGAGCCGGTCTATCCACTGGCGCGCCAGCGACTTTTCCTCGCCAATCCGCAACACACCGGAATTGGCGTAATTCCCCATCTGGCAGAGCGTCATGTTCTCATAGACATTCATGCCCGCCACGATGCCTTCGACCTTTCGCTCGCGTGGGATGTAGCCCACGCCCGACGTCACGCTGACACGTGCGTTGAACCTGCCAATAGCGCTCCCCTTGAGCGCAACGGCACCGGAGGATGGCGTCTCGAGCCCGAAAATCGTGCGCAGGATGGCCTCACGACCTGATCCTTCGGTCCCTACAAGGCACAACACTTCGCCCGGTCGCAGATCGAACGAGATATTCGTGTATTTTCCGTTAAGTGACACATCATCGAACGAAACCAGCGGGTTGGCGTCAGCCTGATAGGGCTTTTGCTTTTGCTCTCGGTAATACTCCTTGTCGACATCCCGTCCGACCATCTTGTGCTGGATCGCATCGACGTTGGCATCCTCGTGGGCGACAACGTCAACAACCTCACCATCTTTCATCACATAGATGCGGTCGGACAAGTCCAGAACCTCATCCATGCGGTGACTGACAAAGATGAACGAGGCGCGGGTCGTCAGCTCGCGCACGAGGCTGAACAACAGCTCGACCTCTTCCTTGGCGAGAACCGAGGTCGGCTCGTCCAGCAAGATGACCAGATCGCCATCGATCCGCTCTTCCAGTGTCAGTACTTTGGCCAGCTCGACCAGTTGGCGCTGTGCAAAGGACAGTTTCGAGGTCGTGGTTGCAGGATCGATATCCAGCTTGACCTTGGCCAGCTGCTTGCGCGCCGCCGCAGCCATGGCTTTCCAGTCAATCACGCCAAAGCTGACGAATTGCTGCTCAAAGCCCAAAAAGATGTTTTCCATCACGGTGAGGTTGGTGATAAGGGACTGTTCCTGAAACACCATGCCAATACCGTGATCCATCGCCTGACGCGGGTTCTGAAAACGGACCTTGGTGCCATCGATGGTGATGTCGCCCCCATCGGGCTGATAGGCACCGTAGATGACCTTCATCAAGGTGGATTTGCCAGCGCCGTTTTCACCGACGAGCCCAACGATCTCACCGCGGCCGATCTGGAAATTTACAGATTTCAGCGCGTGAACGCCGGGGAATTTCTTGTCTACGTTGATCAGTTCGTACATCAGCCCGCCCCTATTTCACGAAGGTTACGGATTTGCGGTCGGTCGACAGGACCACCGCCGCGATGACCAACACGCCCAGAACACCGTCCTGCACGTAGCCGGGCAGCCCGATCACAACCATGCCGTTGTTGATGACGTTCACGATGAGGACGCCGATCAGCGTATTCCAGACGCCGCCGATACCGCCCCAAAGTGCCGTACCACCCACCACAACCGAGGTGATTGAAACAAACATGAAATTCGACCCGGTAGCCGTTTCCGCTATCCCGATCCGCCCGACCGCCAGCAGCGCACCAACTGCATAAAATACGCCTGCCAGTGCAAAGCCCATTATTCGAACCCGATTTACGTTCAGACCGGAGGCATGGGCCAATTCCTCACCACCGCCAACAGCATAGAAGTTGCGCCCCAGCGTGGTGCGTGACTGGATAAACCAGGCGATCAGCAGGAATGCCAGCGCGACGTAACACATGATCGGAAAGCCGAACCAGCGCTCGGTTAGAAGCGAGCGAAACAACTCATCCTCGACGCGCACGCGGTCGCCTCCGGTCAGCAGAAGGGCGAAACCGGTACCGACAAAGCCCATAGCAAGCGAGGCCATGAAAGAGGGGATTTTCAACAGCACATGAACCAGTCCGTTCACCAGCCCAATGGCCGCCCCCACCAGCAAAGCCAGCGGCAGAGCCAACCAAGCCCAGGACGCCAACGTGCCCCCAAGCGCGAGAAATGCGAATGCAAAGACGACGGCACAGACAGAAACTGTACCCTCCATCGACAGGTCAATTGATCCCATGATGATGATGAAGGTCACGCCAATGGCAACCATCAGTGCGGGCGCGGACGAAATCCCGATCCGTGCAAAATTGCGCAGCGAAAAGAAACGCGGCTCCATTACGGTGAAAAACAGGACAAGGATCAAAAGGACAATCAAGGGTGCCCATTTGATCAGAACATCCCGTGTCAGCACATTGCTCACGTGCTTCCTCCCAATGAGTGAATTGTTCGGGTCGTCCGTCGCCAGCTCCGGACTTCAGAAGGGCGGACCGGGGTGAAACCGGTCCGCACAGGTTCTTTACTTGTACTGAATCTGGCCGTTTGTCGGACCCCAGAAATCTTTCCAGTCATAGGTCGGAACGCTGTCCAGATACTCAGCCTTGAACGCCAGAGCGTCTTCGGGACGTATCATGATGGTCGGACCGTAGAACTCGCGGTTTTCATGCGGTTCTTCCGAAGGCTTGAAGTGACCCGTGGCCGCATAATAGGCCAGCGCTGCGGTGATACCGCCACCCCAGTGCGGGTTGGTGAAGACGGTCGCCAGGATCTTGCCCTCGCCAACCAGACCCACGGCTTGCGGGTTGCCATCGTAAGACACGATGGGCATATCGTCGATTCCTTCCGCGCGAAGCGCTTCCAACACACCGTAGGCAATGGTGTCGTTCGCACAGTGCACACCTTTGATCTCGTCACCATAGCGGGTCAGGAAAGCGCTCATGACCTGGTTGGCTTTCTGCGTGTCCCAATCCGCAGGCTCAGCCGCCAGCAGCTCGGCATTCGGATAGTCTTGCAGCGCGGTCTTCAGACCCGCCAGACGTTCAATCGCCGGGTTGTTCGAGGCGATACCACCCAAGTGGACGACGCCACCGGAACCGCCCATCGCATCCAGCAGGATGCGCGCAGTTTGTTCGGCCGGGCCTTCATCGGACCAGGTCATATGGCTGACATAGTGATCGCCAAAATCCCAGGGATGAAGGTCGTCGGTCTTGTTCCAGATCGTTGATACGTACCCACCTGCCTCGGCCACGGCCTCGACAACCGGGCGCGCGTTCGGGGCGTCGTTCGTGTCGATGGCAAGCGCCAGTTCGCCATTGGTTTTCGACAGCAGTGCCTTGACGTCTGCCAGCGACTTCTCGGAGGAGCCTTCGTTGATCAGGTGAGTCAGGAAATCCTTGGGTTTGCCTAGGCTTTCCACAAAAGCTTCACCGCCACTTACGATCTCGTTCCAGTATGGGTTTGTACGGTTGCGGTACGACCATGCTACGGTCGGGTCCGTTATCGCGGCACGGGCCATTCCACCCAGCATACTCGAAACCGCAGCACCACCTACACCGTAGGCCGAAGCAAGCAGAAAGTTGCGACGGGTGATCGTCTCCTGCTCGATGAACTTTTTAATGAATGACATTTTGTCCTCCCTTTGGTTTTCCTGACAAAGCCCGAAGCAGCCTTTTCCTCCCCCAAGGCTTGTTTAGCGGCCCTATCGCCGCGACCATAACGCACTAACTGGTTACTTCTTTACAGAGGGCGGTGTCAAGTGTTAAGACCACCATATAAGAGGTGAGCAAACTTCCAGTATCAATTCGATTGCCGCCTTAGCGAATGAGGGAATTCGTGATAACTATTCTATCGAGAACGGCATAAACAGCTTTCAACAAAGGAAACGGGGAGCAAAAAGTGGCTGAAGTCACAAAAAACAAAAAGAAACGAGACGCCGAGGCAACCAAAGCGAGAATTTTACGAGCCGCAAAGAAAGAATTCGCCAAGAACGGGCTTGGCGGCGCGCGTGTGGATGAAATTGCCGAACGGGCAAATGCAAACAAGCGCATGCTGTACCACTATTTCGGCAGCAAAGAAGACCTGTTCCGTACTGTGCTGGAAAACGCCTACCTGGATATTCGTAACGCGGAACAAAAACTGGACCTCGAGAACCTGTCGCCCTCTGACGCACTTGAATCTTTGGTTCGATTTACCTGGGAGTATTACCTGAAGAACCCCGAGTTCATCACTCTGGTCAACAGCGAAAACCTACACCGCGCCCGGCATATCAAGACCTTGTCCAGCCTGCCCGAAACAATGCGCGGTCTCGTAGATCTCGTCGACCGGATACTAAAACGCGGTCAGGAGACAGGCGAGTTTCGCCCCAACCTGGACGCGACGCAACTGAACATTACGATTGCAGCCATCGGATACTATTATCTGACAAACAGGCATACAGGGTCCTTCCTGTTTGGTCGCGATCTGATGGATGAAGCGGCGCTGAAAGAGCGGTTGGATTTCAACGTCGAAACCATCCTGAGACTGGTGCATTCCGACAGCAACGCGCTTAATCACGCAGAGCGCCAAACTTAGTCAGACTGCGGTGCCACGGTAGAATCCCAAACAATCGGTTCGGACGTAATTTTCTTGTCTTTGCTTCATGATCGGAGTGTTTAAGGCGGTGAACCATGACTTGCGCTGAACGCCATTTTGTCGCCGTGGCAGGTCACGGCAATGAGGGGTGTATCGACCTCCGACAGGTGGTGCGTTTGCCCTGCAAGAACTCAATACATTCGAAATTGCCGCGACAGACAAATTAGCTTTTCCTTATTGACGCAAACCAGGTCACGGCCTCACATCTACGCCCAATCCAGTACGATCAATGGTTCCTCGATTGATCGCGAAGATATCTCTGAATAGATCGCGGCAACATCTTCAACCGTTCTTCGGGTCATCAGGGGGCTCATGTCCAAACGGCGTTCTGCCAGCCAAGTCAGTGCTTTTTGAAAGCCGGAGAACACGCTCTGTGGTGCATTGTTGTAACCTTCCAACAGCTCTTCCCAAACAAAGCCGCGGGCGTGGATCGGCAGCTCCCATTCCCATCCGCTGCGCAGATTGACGTAGCTGAAGAAGACCTCGCGCAGGATGTCATGCGCGGCAATGTCAGTGCGTTGTTGCCAAGGGACGCCGACCAAAACAACTTCGCCCCCTTGTCGGACCACGCGGCAAGCATCCAGAATTGCTGCTTCGTGGCCTGAACAGTCAACGACCAGTACGACGTTGCGCGCAAAATCTTGGTTGTTGAGGGGCATCGTCGCAAATGTCGTTGCAATGCCGGAGGCTTCCACCTGACCTCGTCGCAATGGATCAGGTTCCACGACCGCAACATCATACCCGCCTATCCTGAAGTTGTGAGCCGCCAGAAGGCCCACCGGCCCGGCCCCGCAGATGATCACTTTGTCACCGGGTCGGGCCTTTGTGGTCATGAGCGTGGTCATCGAAACGCCCATCAGCCGGACCAACAGCGCGGTTTCGGCGTCCATTCCAGATGGCACCGGCAGCGTATGGCGCGCGCAGTGTTGTTGCGTAGACCGGTGGTGGCCCATGCAGAACCGCAACTCACCCGTCTTGATCCCCTGAACGTCAGATCCGATGTCTTCGACCAGAAAGACAGCAGCATAACCGGGCCGGATCGGAAACTCCTCGCCATTCGCCCATGCGAGTTCGGTACCCTGACTGACCAGAGTCGCAATGGTTGGGCCCCGGATTTCATCCGCCGCCAATTGGCCGTCCTGATAGTCGCACAGCACAAACGTGTTTTTGGCCGGAATGACAATTTCTTTTGGCATAACGGGTGTTTCCTTCTTTAGAGCGACAGGCTTGCGCCGCTTTCGGTATCAAAGAGATGAATGGCGTCCGGGTTGAGCTGAATGCGGATTTCATCCCCCGGTGAGGGGCGCCCGATGGCTGGCACTTCTGCGATCAACTCATGTGTTCCGGCGCGCAAGTCCAAAAGCGCTTCGTTCCCGAGATATTCGGTCACTTCGACCCGAACCGGAAGCGCGTCGGACGCATCGCCAGCGGCCACGGACAACCCGTTTGGGCGAATGCCGATCGTTACGGCCTGCCCTTCGGTAAGCGCCGCAAAAAAGCGGGATGGAACAGAAATGGAAAGACCGTCAGCCAGCAACTGACCCTGAGCAACGCGCGCCGGTACCATGTTCATCGGAGGTGATCCGATGAACGTGGCAACAAACATATTGTTGGGTTTGCTATAGACCTCTTCCGGTGTGCCGACCTGCTCAATATACCCGTCGCGCATAATGACGATCTTGTCCGCCAGAGTCATCGCCTCAACCTGATCATGCGTGACGTAGAGAACGGTTGTGCCGAGCCGGTTGTGCAGCTTGGCAATCTCCAATCGGACCTGTGTGCGCAGTTTTGCATCCAGATTGGACAGAGGTTCATCAAACAGGAACACATCCGGCGTTCGCACCATCGCCCGCCCCATTGCAACACGCTGGCGTTGCCCGCCGGAAAGCTGCGCTGGTCGGCGGGCAAGCAGTTCGGACAGACCCAGAGTGTTTGCAACCTCATCCACACGGCGGGCCACCTCATCGGCGGACAGGGCCAGAGGTTTCAGCGCGAACTCCATATTTTGTCTGACGGTCATATGAGGGTACAGAGCGTAGTTCTGGAACACCATCGCCACACCCCGGTCTTTTGGGGCCACTTCGTTGACCCTGACACCGTCGATGAAGAGATCCCCGTCTGACACGTCCTCGAGTCCGGCAACCATGCGCAGGGTCGTTGTTTTTCCGCAGCCGGATGGTCCTAGCAGAACGACAAACTCACCCTCTTCCACATCCAGGTCGATACCATGCACGACCTGGACCTGCCCATAACGTTTGATGATGTTTCTCAACGTAATCGCTGACATTTCACTTCCTTTACTTGACGGACCCCATCGTCAACCCGCGCACCAGCCACCGCTGGCAGGTCAGGACAAAGACGACACCGGGAATGAGAATGACGAAGGATCCGGCCATAATGCGCCCCCATTGCACCGCATCTGACGACCAGAAGGACATGACGGCCACAGGAGCGGTTTGCGCGTTTGAACCGGTCAGCATCAGCGCGAACAGAAATTCGTTCCATGAAAAGATGAAGCAGAACACTGCCGATACGGCGAGACCGGGTGCCGCCAGCGGCAGCGTAACTTTCCAGAAAATCGCGATCAGACCATGCCCATCCACGGCTGCGGCCTCTTCCAGGGCAGTTGGAACCTCGTCGAAAAACCCCTTCATCAGCCAGACGGTCAGCGGAATATTGGCGGTGGAATAGACGATGATCAGCGCAATCGGGGTATCCAGCAGACCAACTGTCTTGAAGATGATGTAGTACGGCACAACCACCGCGATTGGTGGAAACATCCGCATAGACAGAATCCAGAAGGCGACATCGTTCATGCGTTTGTGCTTGATCCGGCTGATCGCATAGGCCGCGATGCTCCCGAAAAACACGGAAAATGCAGTTGATCCTAACGCCACCATCAGGCTGTTGCCGATGAATTTGCCAAACGGGCGCATCGCAAAAAGATCGCGGTAGTGGTCCAGCGTTGGTTCAAAAACCATGGCGGGTGGCCTCTGGAACATGATCGGACTTGGCTTTATCGACGACGACGCGATTAGATAGATCGGCGTCATGAAGACGATCAGCGCAATTCCCAGCAGGGTATAGACCAATACGGCCTGTTGTGTGCTTGGTTTGTTCATGATGATCGCCTCAGGTCTGCATCGGATCGCGATTGAGTGATTTGAAGAAGAAGGTGATCAGGACAACGATAATAATCAGCGACACGAAGGACGCGGCAGCCCCGACGCCCATCTGCCAGAAGGTGAAGGATTGGCGGTAGATGTAGAGGGAAAGAACCTCGGTCGAGTCGCCCGGTCCGCCTTTGGTCAGAACAAAGATGATGTCGTAGATCTTGAAGGCGTCGATGGCGCGCAGAAACAGCAGGCTTACCAAAACCGGTTTCAATTGCGGCAAGGTCACATAGCGGAAAACCTGCCAGCGGGTGTTACCGTCGATCCGCGCAGCCTCGTACGGCTCAGGCGACAGGCTGGTCAATGCGGCAGCTGTGCCCATCATGATAAAGGGCGTCCATTGCCAGATATCGGCTATGGCAATCGCCCAAAGCGCCCAGTCCGGCGAAGTGATCCACGAAACAGGGCCTACGCCCAGAAAGCTCAGAAAATAGTTCAGATACCCCAGTTCAGGGAAATAGAGGAACAACCAGACAAGACCCACGATCACAGGTGAGATCATCATTGGGATCAACAGCAGCGTTCGTGCGATCCCCATGCCCGGCAAACGCTGTGTGACCAACAACGCAAGGCCCACACCGACGAACAACTGGATGCTGAGTATAATTGCCATCAACTGGAACGTGATTTTCAGGGCGTGCAGAAAATCACCTCCGGTCAGCACCTGATTGTAGTTGCTCCACCCGACGAACACGCGGGGCACAAAGGGCTTGGCCAGATCGTAGGAGCGGAAGCTCAGGTAGCCTGCATAGAGCATCGGATAGATGGTCGTCAGGAACAGGACCAGAATAGCCGGCAGGAGGAAGATCAGAAAGATCTTTCTGTTGCGCTTACGGATATACGCCATGAAGCGGTACTTTCGTCAGAATTTTGGGCTTGGGTGCCGCCCCGGTTGTCACGCCGGAGCGGCTGGGAGGCCGGCCTCAATTGAAGATCTCGGCCGGTGCGTCGTTGATCCACCGCAGGCGCAGCTCTTCCGGGAAGACCTTCAGCCGCGTATTGATCTTGGTGCAGGCATTGGTCAGCGCCTCTTGTGCTGTATCGGTCTCACCTGCCATGTACTTGTTCAGCTCGACGCCGAAAATCTCTTCCACATCGGCATAGAACGGGTGGAAGATACGGCGTTTCGCATTGTCCTGCGTCTCCAGAAGCACTTTATAATAGGGGTATTTCACTTGCAGTTCCGGGTCCGATAGGATTGACTTGTGGAACTGGCTAACCCCTGATCCTTCCTCGGCAAATCGGCGCATCATGCCACGCGATGTGCCCCATTTGATGAATTCCCAGGCGGCCTCTTTTTCCTGATCCGAAGCCTTTGAGTTGATGCCAAAGCTCAACGCCCCAGTCATGGTGGGCTGGGGATTGCCGTCACCAGTCGGGCTGGCCGCATATCCGGCCTCACCAACCGTCGGCAGAACAGCTTCTTCCGGGTTGGTCAGACGCACGGTGCGCACGGACCAATAGCTGGATTGGGCCACCTCGGCACGCTCCATATACCCGGTGCGAATATCCCACATCAGACCCAGATAATCCGGCGGGTTGAAGGCAACCAGACGTTTCATCACGTCGGCGGCGGCCAGGGCGGCTTCGCTATCCATCGCGCACAGCCCGGTTTCAGGGTCCCAGTAGCTGCCGCCGAAACTGCGCATGATCGGAAAGAAGTCATGTGTGATGGCGCCCGCAACGCGACTGTAGGCTTGTGCGTTGCCGTAGAAGTCCTTTTCAAGAGTTTCCCCGGCCAAGGTGTCGCCCGCTTTGCGGGTGAAGAACTCGGCAATGTCGACATACTGATCCCAGGTCTGTGCCGGGGCCAGATCATAGCCGTATTTTTCCTTGAACGCGGCCTGTTCGTCCGGGTGCTCGAACAGGTCTTTACGGTAGTTTTGATGCCAGATCATACCCGATGCCGGGAAGGCCAGAAGCTGCCCCTGCCAGGTGTTTTCCTGCAATTGGATCGGCACGATGTCGTCCAGATGGATTTCTTCGGCGTCCCGCTTGACCCACTCGGTCAGGTCCTGAAGCGCGCCGGATTCACCCAGTACCCCGACCCAGGGACTATCAACCCACATCAGCTGGTAGGATGGGTCATTGGCGCTGGCTTCGATTACGATTTTGTCGATCAGGCCCGGATAGGGAAACATGTCGATCTGAACTTTCGCGCCGGTGAGCTCTTCGAACTCACCAACGATTGGGGCCAACCGTGTGACAGACGTATCGCCAATCGCCAGCATCTTCAGTTCGACGCCGTCGAAGTCTTTCGCATAAGCGGCAGTTCCGGCGGTGATCGCCATAACCGACGCAAGCGCAGCCAGTCTAAGTAATTTCATTTTTCCTCCTCCGGTGTGAGGCGCTTTTCACGCCATTGGTTAAACGTTTAACCTTTGTCAATCATTCACCCTTTGACGGGGTCCACAGAATCTCTGTGGCATCGGCTTCGTATCCCAAGGGACCGTCGGCACTCACGATTTCAAGATACTGGCCCCAGGGCGTGCGCAGGTACATCCAGACGAGTTGATCCATGGGCCCGCCTTCGATCAGCGTGGGGCCTTCCAAAACATCGGCACCCTTGCTTTTCAGTCGCTCAGCGGTCGCAAATGCATCCTCGACTTCAAACGCGATGTGCATCGCGCCGACCTCGCCATTGTGTTTGATCGGTTTTGGTTCGGCGACGCCGGAATATTCAAAAACCTCAAGCGAGCCGCCCCTGCCAACTTGCAAGACTCTCTGATCCGTAATTTTGCACCCCGCAGGGACGCCCAGCCTTGTCAGCATGAATTCGTCATCCACGTCGACCGAGCCGCATTCCATAATTGTAACCGCGCCAAAGACGTCAGCAAAAAAGGCCACCGCCTCTTCCATATCCGGAACGGTGAAGCCGATGTGATGCAATCCGAGTGCT
Source organism: Ruegeria sp. CE9 (assembly GCF_056537425.1). Lineage (NCBI taxonomy): Bacteria > Pseudomonadati > Pseudomonadota > Alphaproteobacteria > Rhodobacterales > Roseobacteraceae > Ruegeria > Ruegeria sp. CE9. The sequence goes on from NZ_JBQFRO010000009.1 coordinate 54,741, forward strand.
GACAAATTAACCTCCCAGTCTTAATTGCTGAAACGATTAACGCACTATTTAGTTACTTAATCAAGGATATTTTTCACAGGCATCATTCGTCGTTAAATATCAGCGGTTTCAGCGCAGATGGCGGCGATTATCGTTAAGTTCGTCCGCAAAAATCACCGCTGGCAACGGGTCCAGCCCGCGCACCATGTCAGACGCTTTCTCACCGATCATTATGGTCGGAGCGTTGGTGTTGGACGAGTTGATCGCCGGCATGATCGATGCATCGCAAATTCGCAACCCTTCGAGGCCGTGGACTTTCAGCTCTGGATCGACGACCGCCGTCGCGTCATGCCCCATCTTGCAGGTTCCGACGGGGTGGTGATCGGTTTTGGCGATAGCAATCGCATAGTCGATAATCTCGGCATCTGAAGCACCCGCACCTGGCAGAATCTCTTTGCGGACATAGTCCTTTAAAGCGGGCTGTTGCATGATCTCCCGCGCCATTTTCAAGCCGCGCAGGGACATTTCCCGATCATACGGATCGCCCCAGAAATTCGGGTCGATCAGCGGCGCCACACTTGGATCAGCAGACGCAAGTCGAACCGTTCCTCGCGATCGTGGACGGGCAAATGTGCTGTTAAGCGTCACACCGCAGCCGTCGATTTTCACGATCCCCTTTTCAATGCCCGAACCCTGCCCCAGATGAAATTGCATATCCGGCGCCTCGGCGTCCTCATCCGCATACCAAAACCCCCCGGTCTCAAATAGGGATGCGGTCACCGGACCAGTCTTTGTCAACAGATACTGAAGCCCGGCCAAAACGGTACGGTCCAGCCGGTCCGTGCCATCATAAGTGTGGCGACCGGTGCATTCGGATATGGTGCACAGATCCAGGTGGTCCTGAAGGTTCGCGCCCACACCCGGGAGATCATGCACAACGTCAATCCCCACCTCGCGCAAGTGATCTGCTGGTCCGATACCTGACAACATCATCAATCGTGGAGAGCCGATTGCACCTGAAGTCAGCAGTACCTCGCGTTCGGCTCTCAGCACAGTCTTTTCAGAACCGGTCAGCAACTCGACCCCAATCACGCGTTTGGCTTCAGTGACCAGCCTGTGAACCTGCGCCCCGGTCATCACCGTCATATTTTTCCGCTTTTCGGCATCCTTCAAATAGGCCTGCGCCGTGGACGAGCGCCGGGCGTTCTTCTGCGTCAGTTGATAGAACCCGCAGCCTGCCTGTTGCTTGCCGTTAAAATCATGATTGTACGGCAGTCCCCATTGTTGCGCGGCCCGAATGAACGCGCTGCAAATGGGAAGCGCACCGCGCGGCATGGAAACCCCGAGCGGGCCGTCGCCGCCGTGATAGTCATCGTCGAACCGTTCGTTGCCTTCCCCGCGTTTGAAATAGGGCAAGACCTCGCGATAGGTCCACCCGTCGCATCCGTGATGCTCGACCCAGTTGTCATAGTCTTTTTGGTTGCCGCGCGTGTAGATCTGGGCATTGATGGACGACCCTCCACCAATCACGCGCGCCTGAGTGTACCACAAAGACCGACCGTTCAGACCTTTTTGGGGAACGGTAGACCACCCCCAGGATGCAATGCCTTTCGTCATTTTCGCAAAGCCTGCGGGCATGTGGAACAGCGGATTGCGATCCCGCCCCCCGGCTTCAATCAAGAGCACCCGGACGTCCGGGTCTTCGCTCAGCCGTGCGGCTAGAACGCAGCCCGATGACCCGCCACCCACGATCACATAGTCGTAGAGTTCTTTAGACATGCCCTGATCCCGAACTTGAAGTAACCGTATGGTTACTAACGTTCACATGGTCGTTTGCCTATGTCAAGTCAGGCGCGCCACGGACCCGCGAACAACCAACTCAGGCTTCAGTATCACAGGTTCAAATTGCCCATCCGGGGACCGCAACATCTTAACCACCATTTCAGCCGACATTTGGCCGATCTGCTTGGGGTGGATGTCGATACTTGTCAGACCCGGAATCATCGCGTCGTTTTGTTGGATATTGTCAAAGCCAACAACTGAAAGTGACTCACCGATGGTGGCACCCACATGCTTTGCCGCCCGATAGACGCCAGACGCCTGATCATCATTGAAACATAAAACCGCAGTCGGCAGAGTGCCTTTCTGTTTCGCCTCAATCAGTTTCTGAAACGCAAATTCAGGCAGTTGCGATCCAGGAAGCGCTTCAACCGCATCTGCGGACAGACCCGCCTCATCCAATGCTTTCAAAACCCCTGCTTTCCGCCCCTGCCAGGTCGTCGTCTGTTCATACCCACCGATGAACCAAAACGACCGGTGACCACTCTCGACCAAATGCCTACACGCCAAATACCCGGACGCGACCTCGTCGGCCCCGACAAAAGTAGCACCGGAGCCCGGCATGTCACGCACGCAAACAACCGTTGGAATATTGCGACGCACGGTTTCCGCAATGGTTGTCTGGCCCGGCACATGAACCGGGCTTACCACGATCCCAGCAACACCCTGCGCGATCATCGAGGCAATCAGCTTTTGCTGCCTCACTGCGTCATTCTGGGCCGTTGCCAAGAGTGTCAGAAAACCTTCTTCATAGGCCGTAGTTTCCAACGCCGCGACAAGCTCGCTGAAAAAAGGGTTCACGACAGTGTTTAAAACAACACCCAAAAGCGACGATTGACCGGTCCGCAATTGCGCCGCTTTATCATCGCGAATAAAGCCTAACTCCTGCGAAATTTTCAGAATATTGTCTCGCGTTTTCGCGGAAACTCTGCCGCTGTTACTCAGAGCGTAAGATACCGTCGCATTGGAAACTCCGGCCGCCTTCGCAATGTCAGATATTTTTATTCGTTTCAAAACCGCATTCCAAAATGATGTGCCAGCAAAGACAACCAAAGGCGCTAGACGCCGTGCGAGAGAGGATCACAGTTTTGGCATTCATGTCCATACTTTGCGGCTTCACGACAAAGGTCTGAACGCGCCCGATGCTCGGCTTCAAGGCATTCGCTTCAACATCGACGAAGCTTTAATGCTGCGGGGCGCGTGGGCGAAATGTAGGGTTCCATAGCGTGTCGCCTCGCACTGGATGTCATTTGACTCGAACAGCCGAAAAAACCAAATCCGAGGCGCCGGACAGGGCATTGAGCAGTCGCATACCATTCTCTTGACCCAACTCTCGCGTTGTGTCTTCCGGTGGCGACCACAACCCAGCATTGACCAAGCCAACATTTCGCCCAGAATCCGCCATGGGCAATTGAATTTGCTTCCAATACGACCACCCGCGCGCCTAATTGTAACGTTTGAAGCGCTGCGGAACATCCTGTGAAACCGGCGCCCACGACAAGCAGGTCAGCCTTTAATGAGGTCTCCAACTTTGTGGGAGTTTGGATTGACCTGTGGGTTTGCTCCCACAGTGAGCCAGCCCGCTCCTACACCATTACAACACTCTCAAAAGGCGGTTGGCCTCGTATATTGCGGCATGTATATTTCGGGCTTCGACAGCATCACCGATCCGGAACAGTTGAAAGCTGCCGGGGCCGCCAAATATTGTTTGTGGTCGGCCCGCAGTGAAAGCGTCGTAGTCGACTGCGCCCAGATTGGCCGATTGGGGTTTCAGTTCGAAATAGAGCTCGTCAAGCGGGAAGGTGCCGTGATTAACAACCACCTGATCGACGTCCCTGTGTAGCTTTACGTCCTTGTAGTCAGATCCCACAACTGCGCGCAGACCGTTTCCGTTGCGCTCGACTGACGTCAGCCGATAGGTCACGGTAAAGGTCACATTCTGGCCTTGCAGCGCCCGCATATAGGGGGTCAGGTTCATGCCCATGACCTCGGGCGCGAAGCTGCGGTCCGGCGTCATGATTTCGACCCGCGCGCCGCTTTCTGCCAGTTTTTCAGCAGCTTGCATTGCAACGTGATCCCCTGCGTCATCGAAAAGAAGGACATCGGACCCCGGTTTCACATCGCCGGACAGGATGTCCCATGCCGAAACGACGAGATCCTCACCGCTCTCCAGTACATCGGCGCGCGGCAGCCCACCTGTGGCGACGATCACGACATCCGGGTTCAGGGCCAGAACGTCGTCGGCTTCGGCAAGCGTGTTGAAGCGGAAGTCGACGTCACGTGCCGCACATTGTCCCATGCGCCAGTCGATGATGCTGATCATTTCGGCTTTTCGCGGTGTCTGCGCTGTCAGACGGACCTGTCCGCCGGGTTGGTCGGCGGCCTCGAGAACCGTGACCTTGTGGCCGCGTTTTGCCCCAACTTGCGCCGCTTCCAGCCCCGCAGGACCAGCGCCGACAATGACCACATGTCTTGCGGTATCGGCGGGTTCGATTTGATGAGGAAGGTGTTCCTCGCGCCCGGTCGATGGGTTATGAATGCATAAGGCAGGCGTGCCCTGATAAATCCGGTCAAGGCAATAGGTCGCGCCGACGCAGGGTCGAATATCGTCTTCGCGCCCCTCGGTGATTTTCCTGACAATATGAGGGTCGGCCATGTGCGCACGGGTCATGCCCACCATATCCAGCTGCCCGGAGGACACGGCGTAGCGGGCCGTTGCGACGTCGGGGATGCGCGCCGCGTGGAATGTCGGTAGGCCAACCTCCGCACGAATGCGTCCGGCCAGATCCAGATGCGGGGAAGCCTTCATGCCCTGAAGCGGAATGACATTGGTCAGGGCCGCATCGGTGTGGATCTGACCACGGATCACGTTGACAAAGTCAACAAGGCCCGAGTCTCGGAAGCGTCGTGCAATCTCGACCCCTTCATCAACGGTGGTTCCGCCGTTGGCGTCCTCATCTGCGGTGTAGCGCATTCCAAGCAAGAATTGGTCGCCAACGCGCTCACGGCAGGCCGCCAGAACCTCCATCGCAAAGCGCATCCGGTTTTCCAATGACCCACCATAGGGCGTCTCCAAATCATTGGTGAGCGGGCTCAGGAACTGATCGAGAAGATGCCCGTAACATTCAAATTCCACACCATCGAGTCCAGCCTCTTTCATGCGCTCGGCGGCATCGGCGTAATCTTTGATGACGCGGGTGATGTCCCAGTCCTCGATCACCTTGGGAAAGGACCGGTGGGCCGGTTCCCGTGACGGTCCTGCGCCCAGAACGGGCAACCAATCGCCCTTGTCCCAGCGGGTCCGGCGACCAAGATGCGTCAGCTGGATCATTACGGCGGCACCTGCTTCGTGACAGTCATCGGCCAGGCGTTTCATCCAGGGCACGACCTCGTCTTTCCAAGCCAGAATATTGTTGAACACCGGTGGAGAGTCGCGCGACACCGCAGCAGATCCTGCCGTCATCGTAAGGGCAACACCGGCTTTGGCGCGTTCCAGATGATACAAACGGTAGCGATCTTTTGGCATCCCGTCTTCCGGATAGGCCGGCTCATGACTGGTGGTCATAATCCGGTTGCGTAAGGTCAGGTGTTTGAGTTGATAGGGCTGGAGAAGAGGATCGTTGGACATCTGTTAAACTGTGCTCTCGGAGTTTCGATCAGCGGTCACGCGGCTCAGCCAGTTTTCATCGCGTTGTGGCACGGCGCGCAAGAGCTCGGCCACATAAGGGTGCAACGGTGCATTTAAGACCGTTTCCTTTGCACCTTGCGCAACAATCTCCCCGCGCTGCATGACAGCTACGTCTTCGGCGATGGCTTCGACAACTTCGAAGTCATGCGTAATGAAAATATAAGTGACACCCAGTTTCTTCTGAATGTCTTCGAGAAGTTTCAAAACTTCGACGGCCACGATCTGATCCAGCGCGCTCGTGACCTCATCACAGATGATGACGGCGGGATCAGCGGCCAGGGCGCGTGCCAGCCCGACACGTTGCTTTTGACCACCCGAGAGATCGCCCGGGAGCGCTTTCGTCATGGTGTCGGGATCAAGCTGTACCATGTCCATCAGTTCGCGCACGCGGGTTTCAAGTTCAGCGCCTTTCAAACCCAGATACAGTGATGCCGGGCGTCCGATCAGCTCGCCGATGGTTTTGCGGGGGTTCAGTGCTGTGTCGGCCATCTGATAGATCAGCTGAACGCTGCGCAGACCTTCCCGGCTGCGTGAACGGTAGTCCGGCGCAAGGGTTTTGCCGTCAACGCAAACACTTCCTGAGTCCGGGGGAAGCAATCCGCAGATTACGCGAGCCAAAGTTGATTTGCCTGACCCGGATTCCCCGACAATTGCCGTGGTGCGGCCTGCGGCCACGGAAATATTGATGTCTTTCAATACGTTGACGGCACCATATGACGCGGTGACATCGGCAACTTCGACGCGCGGCTGACCTGCCGGCGTGTCGGTTTTGCCCTCTGATTGCATCGCGCGCACGGACCAGAGGCTTTTGGTATACGCTTCCTGCGGCGTGTGCAGCATTTGCTGGACCGGGCCCTCCTCGACAGTTTCACCATAGCGCATGACTTTGATGCTATCAGCCATTTGCGCCACGACGGCCAGGTCGTGCGTGATGTAGATCGCGGACGTTCCGAACTCGCGTACAATTCGCCGGATCGAGCCAAGCACTTCGATCTGTGTTGTGACATCCAGCGCCGTCGTGGGTTCGTCAAAGATGATCAGTTCGGGACGACATGCCATCGCCATTGCCGTCATCATGCGCTGCAACTGCCCACCGGACACCTGATGGGGAAACCGCTCGCCGATATGTTCAGGATCCGGCAAGCCCATGCGCCGATAAAGATCAACCGCGTCCATTTTCGGATCAAGCGTGGCATCGGTCCCGTGGTCCTTGGGCGCTTCGCAATGCTGGCGCAGGATCCGATGGGAGGGGTTGAAGCTCGCAGCAGCCGATTGCGCGACATAGGCGATGCGTTTTCCCCACAATGCGCGCAGAGAGGGTTCATCCGCACGGGTGATGTCCGTGCCGTCGAAAGTTATGGTGCCACCGCTGATGCGACATCCCGGACGCGCATACCCCATGGCCGCGAGGCCCATTGTTGACTTTCCGGCGCCGGACTCACCTACAAGCCCCAGAACCTTGCCCCGTTCGAGTGTCAGGTCCACGCCTTTGAGGATCGGAGACCAGCTGCGTCCGCGCCGACCTTCGATCTGAAGGTTTTCAATTTTGACAAGGGGTTTCTCGGTCATGGCCTAGTCCTTTAGCCCACTGGTCATGTGCAGAAGCCAGTCAACAATGAAGTTCACGCCAATTGTCAGAAGGCCGATGCAAAAGGCGGGGATCAAGGGCGTGACGCTTCCAAAGCTGATCAGGGCCGCGTTCTCTTTCACCATTGAGCCCAGGTCCGCCGCCGGTGGCTGAATGCCAATGCCAAGAAAGGACAGCGATGAGATCACAAGAAAAACGAAACTGAACCGCACGCCAAATTCCGCCGCCAGTGGTGCAATGATGTTGGGGAGCGTTTCGCGCAGCATGAGTGACAACTGTGTTTCGCCCCTGAGCCGCGCGGCTTCGATGAACTCCATGACCGCGACATCGCCCGCGGCCGCCCTGGACAGGCGGAACACCCGCGTTGAGTCGACAAAGGCGACGATGAGAATCAGGTTGATCACCGCCGTTCCAGCAATCGACAGCAAGAGCAGCTTGAATATCAGTGCTGGGATGGACATCAGGATATCCACGATGCGCGACAAAAGCTGATCAACCCAGCCACCGCGCACGGCCGCAAGCAACCCGAAAAAAGACCCGAACAAGAAAGTCACGATGGTCGTAATCAGCGCAATACCAACGGTGTTGCGGATGCCGTAGATCAAACGTGTAAAGAAATCGCGCCCGAGCGCATCCGTGCCCAGCCAATGCGCGGTCGTTGCCGCTTCGTAGGGGCCGCTGACAACCTCGGTTTGGGAGAAAGGTGCAATGAGTGGCGCAAACAAGGCCACGAACACATAGCTCATGACAATGAACATCCCGAACTTGGCCGAGCCCGGCGCATCGGCGATTGTTTGGGTGATTGCCGTGCGATCAACGGCCATGAAGGAGCCTCGGGTTGCTGAGCATCGAAATAACGTCGGCCGCCAAGTTCAGCAGAATGTAGACCGAGGCAAAAAGCAGGCTGACCCCTTGGATGACGGGCAAGTCCCGGCGCACAACTGAGTCCACAAGCAACTGTCCGACACCGGGATACACAAAGACCACCTCAACCATCACGACGCCCGTAATCAGATACGCAAGACTGAGCGAGATTACGTTGACGATGGGCGACGCCGCATTGGGCAACGCGTGGCGGAGCACCACGTTGCGGGGGCGCACCCCTTTGAGACGGGCCATCTCGATATAGGGTGACGACAACACGTTCAGGATGGCCGCGCGGGTCATGCGCATCATGTATCCGGCCACCACAAAGGTCAGCGTGAGCGCAGGTAGGAAGGTGCTATGCAACCTTTGGCCCAAATCCATATCCTCGGTGATGCGAGCCATGGTTGGAAAGAACCCGTTTTGCGCCAACAAGTAGATCAGGAGATAGCCGATGAAAAACTCGGGGAATGATATTGCGAAGAGCGCGCCGGCATTTGTGATCCGATCAAAACGGGTGTTGCGGTACAATGCGGTGGCCATGCCCAGTATCAAGGCGAGTGGAACCGAGATCAGCGCGGCGTAGACAGCCAGGAAAATCGTTGCGCCAAACCGCGAGCCGATCAAATCCACCACGTCGCGCCCGCTTGACAGCGATTGCCCGAGGTCTCCCTGCAAAACTCCGGTAATCCATTCGACATAGCGCGTGACAGCCGGACGATCCAAGCCCAGCTCCCGGCGCATCGCGTCGAGCGTTTCAGGCGTCGCGTTCTGGCCCAGGATGGATTCGGCCATATCCCCGGGCAGCAGCTCAACGGCAAAAAAGATGATCATGGAAACGGCGACCAAGGACAAGATGCCCAATGCCACGCGTTTCAGGATCAAGGGCGTGATAGTCCCCATGTTTTGTGTCTTTCCTCAGCTTCGAACAATCAGCGCGTCAACAGCTACTGCTCCAGCGCCGTTCACGACAACCGGGTTTATGTCGACCTCCGAAACATGAGGCGCGATCGCCTGCGCGATCTGCCCGAACCGATGCAGCGTCCGGGCGAGTTTTTCCGCGTCCGGTTCAAACCCACGCGCGCCATTCAGAAGGCGAGACACCGTTTTGTCCTCAACCGCCGCCCGGGCGTCAGCGAGGCTTAGTCCGGCAGGAAGGATGACCCGCTCCCGGAACAACTCGACGTTGCGTCCGCCGCCACTGATCGTGACGAAAGCGCCGAAATCCGGATCAACCAGCATTCCGATGGAGAACTCCACCCCTTCTGGGATGTAGGTCTGAAGGACACGCGTTTCGCCGAGGCCATTGGCGCGCATTTTCTCGTGCGCGGCGATCAAAGCAGCTTCATCACTCAGTCCCAGCGCGACGCCTTGAACTTCGGTCTTATGGTGCAGACCTTCGACATGGGCTTTCAGAACCAGCGGAAAGCCGATGCGTGTGGCCGCCTCCTTGATGGCGTCCATTCCTGCAACCGTTTCATACCGCACCGTGGGCAATCCCAGATCGGCCAAAAGCGCCAGACTTTCCGCCTCGCTCATTGCGCCCTTGGACTTCAGAGCCGCAATTTGCGTATCCGTCAACGAAAGCGCGGCATCGCTCTGTGCTGCGCGGGCGAGCGCTGCGTCGCGCAGGGACTGGCTTCTGAGAAACCATTTGGCAACACGCAACGCATTGTCCTGCCCGTCGATCGCAGGGATACCCTTGTCCGCCAGGGTCTGTGCCAGACCTTCGTTCGGCAAAGGCGTAATGGACGTGAAATAAAAGAATGGCTTGGTGGAGACCTCCCAGACATTCATCAGCGCCTCGACGGCGCCGACACGCGGGGCGAACCGGTCATTGAAATGGAATTCAATTCCCATCACGCCGACATTCGGGTCTTTTTCGATTTCCTTGTATCCGATCTCATGCACTTTCGAATAGTTTTCATCCACCGGACCTGCTCCGTCAAAAGGATTGACCGGCACCAGCATGGGCGGCACCTGAGCTTTCAGACTCTGCGACGTCTCTTCGGTCAGGGTGGCCAGTTTCACGTCAAGGGCATCGGCACGATCCACCATCAGGCCACGACATCCGCCTGAGTCCATTGCGTATGCTGCCCCATCCGCAGGCGCGCGGCGGCCCTGTTCCAGCAGGAGTGCGGTGTTGTACATGTCATCCAGCGTTTCGACAACCACGGCACCACGGGATTCAAAAAAGGCACGCGCCAGATCTCCATCCGCGACCGTTGCTCCGGTATGCGTGACCGAAAGGGCCGCGCCACGCCGCGTGCGCCCAACCATTGTCACAACGACGGGTTTGCCCGCCGCCAGCGCTTTTTTCAGCGCACGGTCCATGCCTTCCGGGTTGCGGACCCCTTCGACAAACAGCGTGATGACCTTGGTTGTCGGACGGTCGACCATGTAGTCGAGAAACTCGTCCTGAGTGACACCGATTTCCTGTCCGACGTGCAACCCCACGTCGAAGCGATAACGCGGATCGGACCGGGTCCAACACAGCATCATGCCGGAATGCGCAATCAACGAAATACCGCCCGGAGGGGTTGTGGGCGGGACAAAGAAGCTGGAAAAGCTTCCAGTGCTGAAGTCAAAAATACCGGCGCAGTTCCCGCCGCAAACCGGAATACCCGTATCAGCCGCACGTTTTCGCAAACGATCAAGGATAGTGTTGTCGGCGGCGTCGCCCTCGATATGCAGCGGATCAAACAGCAAAACCGACCGAACGCCTGCCGCAATCGCTTGTTCAAATGCATCTTCCACACGGGGCGATGCAAGATTGAGCAACGCCATGTCGACCTTTTCCGGCAGACTTGCCAGGTTCGGATAGCAGGTGAGCCCTTCGATCTCGGTGTATTTCGGATTAACCGGGTAAAGCCGCTCGCGGTATTTGGCCTCCATCATCGACAGCAATGTCAGATGACCAATCGTCTCTTCGCGCGGTGACGCGCCGACGAGCGCAACGCTTTTAGGTTCGATCAGTGGCCTGAGGCGGTGCTCTGTCCCAGTGTTTTCGACATGCGACCGTGATTGGGTATCGGTGAACGACATCCAGTACTCCGAGTATAATATTTTAGATCGTGGCAAAACGCGCGCCGGAACTGGGCCGGCGCGCATCATTCAAGGCAATGGGGTTATGCGAACCACCATCTTTCAGTGCAGCGGCGTGCGTCATTGTCCCACTGACCCGCGATCGTTCCGTGCCCGATCTGGTCGGAAAGGGCCAGATTCCAGTTCGCAAATGCCGGAACGACCGAACCACCGTCATCGTGAATGATAAGCTGCATTTCGGCCATCATTTCGGCGCGCTTCTTGTCATCCGTTTCCGCGCGAGACGCGACCAGCAGCTCGTTGAAGCGGTCGTGCTTCCAGAAGGTTTCGTTCCACTTGGCGTCTGCGGAATAGGTCAATGTCATCATCAGGTTCTCGCTGACACGACCCGCAGCCCAGGACGCAAACCAGCCTTTCTTCATCCAGACATTGGACCAGTAACCGTCGTTGGGTTCGCGCACGACCTTGATGTTGATGCCGGCGGGCTTGGCATGTTCGGAATAGAGCGTTGCGGCGTCGACGGCACCTGCCCACGCACCTTCTGACGCCGAAAGCTCGACGTCGAGCGATGACAATCCTGCTTTGTCCAGATGGAATTTGGCCTTGTCGGGATCGTAGCTGCGTTGCGGAATGGCGGCGTTGAAGAATTGGTTTGCCGGGCCGATTGGCTGATCATTCCCCAAGGAGCCATTGCCGCGCAACACGGTGTTAAGGATCGCTTCGCGGTCGATCGCATGTTTCAGAGCCAAGCGCACATCAGGGTTGTCAAACGGAGGCGTGTCCGTCCGCATGGCAAAGATCAGGTGCTTCATGCTTGGAACCGACTGGACATTGACACCGGGCGCGCCCGCAAGCAGTGTCAGGGTTTTGTCCTCGGGTTTGTTCATGGCATGGATCTGACCGCTCATCAGAGCATTCATCCGCGCGTTCGGATCCGGAATGCCGATCAGTTCGATCTCATCAAAATGAGCGCGGCCTTCTTTCCAGTAGTTCGGGTGGCGAACGCCGACAAAATCAACGCCTGGGTTGAACCTGCCCACGCTGTAGCCGCCCGTTCCCGGCCCTCCGTTCGCCAGTTCTTCTGCGGTCGAGTCTTCGGATACAATGACAAAGTTGTCGTCGGTCAGGAAGGATGGGAAATCCACATTAGCCTGGCTCAGAACAATCGTTACCCGATCGCCGTCAACTTTTACGTCAGAAGCCGCAGACATGACCGATTTGCCCGCAGAGGAAGAATCCTCACCCCGATGAAGGTTCAGAGAGAAGACGACGTCTGCTGGCGTCAGCGTTTTGCCATTGTGGAATTCAACACCCGAACGGATTTTGAAAGACCATGTCTTGGCATCGGTCGTTTCCCAGCTTTCAGCCAGTTCCGGAACAAGTTCGCCAGAGGGAGACAATTCGATCAAGCAGTTGCGAATTGACCCGTTAATCAGGTGGGTCATCGACCCGACGACGCTGCCAGGGGTTAGAATATCGGTGGAGTTTGCCTCCGACATCCCCATGCGGAAACGTCCGCCCGACTTCGGCGTCTGGGCGCGCAACCCATGAGGCAAGATCAACGAAGCACCAAGGGCCGCACCACCATACAAAACCTGTCTGCGGTCCAATGAGTTGAATGAAGTTGGTTTTCCGGCCATAGTGCCCCTCCTCCTGAATGGTTAGACTGCATCACCATTCGGAGCATCTGGCCTATTGTCAATTGATCGATTTGCACCAAAGATGAGGAAAATTGAACAGGAGAAATCGTCTCGCGCCTTCCTTCGACCCGTAGCCTAAGAATTCTGGAGACCATCAGCCGCAAAGGAACTTTTCGCGCGGCCGCTGAAGAAATTAATACGACACCTTCTGCCATAAGTCACAGAATCGCGGATCTTGAGGCAGAGTTGGGCGCTCCGTTATTCAATCGTTCGGGGCGCACCGTGGAACTTACTCCCGCAGGTCGCGAATATGTTCGAGAGATAAAAATTGCCCTCAACATGATCTCGACCTCGGGGGCAAGATTTGCAAAAGGCGCCAAATCGCTCCCGGTCAGGATCGCACTTCACCCGCCGTTCGCGCACAACTGGCTCGGCCCGCGTTTGCCAAGCCTCGCAGACGCCTTTCCGGAAACCAGGTTCGAGTTCCTTTATGCCGAACGGCCTAGCGAAGCCTTTGCGGATGAGGTTGATATTGCAATTGATTGGGGGACTGAAAGACATTGCCAGCAAAAAAACGGCAACATCCTTCTTCCGCGCAAAGTGACGTTGATCTCGTCACCTGAGTACCTTGAAACGCACCAAGGGCCCTGGACCGTGGAATCTCTGAAGGGTCGGCGGATCCTTCAAGGTACCTTCATTTCACACGAGTTTTCGGAATGGCTTACACAACAGGGCGCTGACCCAAGTGATTATACATCGCATTTCGAGTTTTCCAGCACTGCGCTGCTATTGGCTGCCATCAGAAATGGTCTTGGCGTTGGAATGTCGTGCCGAAATCTAATCGCAAACGACCTCAGATCGGGTAAGCTAATGATGCCCATCGCGCATGATTTTGAGACGGGTGAATGCTATTACATCGTCAAGATGCCACGTATGCGTGACAAAGTGCTGGCAGAAGCCATTGTGGCTTGGTTTACCGGAGAGGCTAAAGAAGGATCGGGCTGAGACCCGAGCTACTTGATGCTTAGTGAGCTTCGCGTGCTGTGTTGTTTGAATTCTCGGATTAATTTCGGTGCGCCTGATTGCAGCTGCGGCTAGGTTCTGTCGCAAACTTTTTGGATGGCAGAGCATCAGTGGAATTAGAGAGCGGTTTACCCTGCCAGTTGGGCGAACTGCCGAAACGGACGGAGTCCGGGCGTGAATTGACCTTTGCGGATCATGTTGACCAGTTCCATGCCTGCCAGGATAGATGCGGCTGAAGCGAAAGATTTGAATCCCAGCATGGGCTTGATCCGTCGTTTGATGCAACGGTGATCCTGTTCAATTATGTTATTGAGGTAATTTCGCCTGACCATTTCGATCGGGATCGGGCAGCCAAAGCTCTTGAGCATCTTGTTGATTGCCATGATGCCAGCAGTGTTGGCACCACTTTTGTCGATGACGATCTTTCGTGGAAGCCCGTTGACTTCCAGCGGTCGGGCAAAAAACCGCATTTCTGCGGCTTTGTTTCGGCGCTTGGATAGCATGAAGTCCAGGGTCTTGCCGTGTTTGTCGATAGCGCGATAGAGATAAACCCACTCACCCTTCACTTTGACATAGCTCTCATCCATGCGCCACGAACGGTCGGCGGGACGCTTTCTATAGCGCGCCGCTTCCGCAACGAGACCAGCATATCGACTGGCCCAGCGGTTCGCGAAGGCCACTGAGGTTTTGGATCAAGCCGCACATAACAAGACTGTCGGCCAGTAGGGCGATGCGCTCTTCAGCAACGTCCTGTCGTGGGTTCAGATCAGACAGGTAGAGATCGGATATAGCGATGGTTTCGATGGTTTCCGGTGCGGTGAATGTTTCGACTTTGCTCATGGGGCAAATCCTTGTTTGAGTGTTTCGCTTCGTGTTAAGGGTGCCCTACCCCTTCCGGGGTTGCCCGGCTCGCAAGAGACGGGTCATGGGCCTTTGCGTCAGGGAGATCATGCTGGGGTGTTCTGGGTGGAAGCCGGCCTGCCGGCTGGAACCTAGAGCACGGTCACGAGACGACAGGCTCGGGATTTGCCAATGAGGCAGAACGTCAGATGACTAGGGCCTTCACGTTATAAACGAGCCCAGAACCGGTAGTTGAAGTTTCAGGGTTGGGGTCAGCGCACTCGGGTCTCAACTCACTGTTTTCGCGGTCTTGTCAAATTACAAAAGCACGCGTGTTACTATCCATCGGCACGAACACCATATTTAGTATATGATAACTACAGATCCACAATACACTTGCTTTTGATCCCCTTTTGTTCTATTCTTTAGCTACGCTGCCAAGGGGAAAACTCATGTCCGAAACTGCCAGTTCAGACACACAGACAGCACTGCCTGCAACGGCCAAGCAACTTTCCTATGCACGCAAGTTGGCAGAGCAACAAAACGTCGTGTTGCCATGGAAGATCCAGCAAGATCGGCGTGCGATGAGCCAGTGGATCGACACGCAGAGGTCAGCACCTCGCGTTCGCGATACCCGGCCAAGCTCCAAGCAGGTGGCTTTCGCGGAGCGCATTGCGCGGATCAAGCGCAATCCGGTTCCGGACGAATGCTTTCGTGATCGCACTCTGATGTCCCGCTGGATCGATAGAAACAAGCCCTGAGCGTAACGGCCTTCCACGTAAGATCGTCATCGACAAAAGTGGCGCTAACACAGCTGGTATCAAGGCGATCAACAAAATGCTCAAAGGCTTTGGCTGCCCGATCCCTATTGAGATGGTGAGGCGGAAGTACTTGAACAACATCGTGGAACAGGACCATCGCTTCATCAAAAGACGCACTCGACCGATGCTGGGGTTCAAGGCCTTCGTTTCAGCGGCGGCTACACTGGACGGAATCGAAGTGGCGCACATGATCCGCAAAGGTCAGTTCACGCCCGGAATCTGTCCGTTTCGTCAGTTTGCGGAACTGGCGGCATAAGCCGCTGGTTCGGTGGCAACTCTTCGTTCAGTCAGAAACTTCGCAACAGAGCCATCGATTGGTGCGATCATTGCTGCGCCGAACCGAATGAGGGGATCGACCAGAACCACGTCAAACAGAACGATAATACGTTGATGAGTTAGTGCTGTTTCAGCCGTATTGTGCCACAAATGTATGCCTAACGCCACAACGCAACCACACAATTAACCACCCTAAATCAAAACGTCGCCAAGGCGCAGTTTTGGGAATGGCTGAATCAAAACTCAACTTAAAAAGTTCTTTATGGGGCTGCGGCAAAGACCTCAATTTCGACCTTGAATTCTGGCCGCGTAAATCCACTTACAATCAACAAAGTCGAGCTTGGCAGACGGGAGGGCGATGCAAGAAATTCATCGCGGGCTTGCATGTAGCCCGCCATATGGGATCGATCAGTGACAAAGGCGCTGACATGCGCAACATCACCTGCGTTCATGCCAACTGATCCCAGAATTTTCGCGATGTTCTCAAAGCATATGACCGCCTGACCATAGGCATCTTCGGGGATGCTTCCATCCAGGCAAATCCCCAGTTGACCCGAGGTTTGCACCAACCTCCAGTCACCAGGAATTTCCACGCCATGCGCATAACGCGCGAAGGGTGGCGGCATGTCTGTGGGACTTAACGCATTCATTTCCTGCACTCTTTTTGGCTTTCAAATTAAGCTGGCGAGTTAGGATATTCTTTGCAAGTCCTAAATCCATTCTCTGGCATGGATACTTCAAGGGCCACGTAAAACCACTGTCGTTCAAGGAGAGCGATATGGGCAAACGTGATTTTTTAGCGCGCCATGGGAATGAACCCGCCGATGATCGAATTGTCACCTGGCTTGGCCGGGAAGGCTTTGAAATCGACAGCTGTAAACCCTTTGATGGCGACCTGTTGGGCGAGCCGGAAGAGGATTTGGTCGGTACGGTTATTTATGCTGGAAACTTCAACGTCTATGAAACAGACAGGCACCGCTTTCTAAACCAAGAGTATCGTTGGATCGAGACAGGCCTGGGTGCCGACATCCCAATGCTAGGCATCTGCCAGGGCGCGCAGCATATCGCATATCATCTGGGCGCGTGGGCCGGAGCACCGGAAACCGAATGCTTTGAATTCGGGTATTACAGGGTTGATCCGGAACCTTCTGAAACCGACTTCATGGCGGGGCCCTTATCGGTCACGCAGGCGCATTATCACACATTCGATCTGCCAAAGGGCGCGACCCGCCTTGCCAGCAACGACAATTATGCGAACCAGGCGTTTCGGTACGGCAACAAGGTGTATGGGCTACAGTTCCACCCAGGGGTTACGGTCGCTGGATTCCGGCGATGGCAGAAGGCCAAGTGGGGCGTCTATGGTCGCCCCGGTGTGCAAAGTCGGGAAGAACTAACGCGCCTGATGAATCAGCACGATCCTGCGCAAGCCGATTGGTTCCACGGTTTCCTTGGCCGCCTGTTTTAGAGGGCGCAATGAGCATTCAAGGTTATTAGGCCGATCACAAGGCGCCGGATTTCCACGATATGCCAGATGATATTATCGCCGTGTTACCCGTCGGCGCAACCTAACAGCATGGACCTCATCTGCCCGTATCCGTTGACAGCGATCTGGTGGCAGCTGTGGTCGAGCGCAAATTATCTCGGCTGCGTGCCGAGCATAACGTGCTGATCCTGCCAGGTTTGACCATATTCCGTTTTGTACCGCAGCCTACACAAGCATGTATTGTTTAGGCCATGGTGCGAGTTTTCCGGGAGGCGTCATGATAGCTGAACTCAAACAGTCTTGGCAACGTAAGTCCGGCTGACTTCGAAGATCGGTCAGCCGGATTCTTTCAAATCGTTCACTGAAACGAGGCAAGACGACAAAGTGATCATCTGAAAGAAAAGGTCAGACAAGACGTGCCAGGGATCGAACATCCTTACGATCGATTATGTTGCGGTTCATGGCAACCTTTGCGGCCTTCGCATGCCTCGCCTCTATGCACTCCGCCGGCGTTCCTGTGCTCGTGAGTCCGTTGTAGAGCCACCAAGATAACGGTCCGGTTTCGAAACTAATACGTTCGTAATCTCCATCGATCCCGCCCAAGATGTCACTGATATTAACAGGGTTCGATACCGCCTTCGCCTCAAGGATCGTTCCGCGATTGACAACAACGACGCAGATGCTGGTCGTCTCAAGCGATACGTCGAGGCCTACATACAATGCTACGGTCATAGTTGTTCTCCCGGTTTAGGATTTACCGAAAAGAAGAATTCCGGCGGTCATGAGGACTGAGCCCCGATTGCGCCACCTTACGAACTCCTGTTCCCATCTGTGCGCCAAGCCTGCCGCATGGTTGCGGCAGGCTTGGCGCGAAGACTACAAAAATCAACACCGGCATTCGAGTTTCTACGGGCTTACCCCTTGAGCGTATCACCAACGATAAATAGCGGACCAAACCCTGAACTGAGCAAATTGAAAAACGTGGACTTTGCGGAGAGAAGGTCACGCGGTCAAGAATCAATATCAGAGTTAGTCACTCTCGCGCCATGTCCGGCGTCCAACCCCGGGTCTTTCCCGGGTTCATGAGACCGTGAGGATCAACCTCTTTTTTGAAATCGATTTGATTGGAATCGATCTCTTTCATGCCACCATCTTCAATTGTGATGACATGCGGATCCCATACTATGCAACCATCAGTCTCTTCCAATTCGCGAATGATGTCATAGATGCGCTCTTTGCTTTTCCAGCGTACAATCGGTAATGCGAATATCTGGATCTGCCCATCCAGCATGGCCATTTCGTGATGGAAGTAGAGTTCTTCTCCGTAGCGCTCCATTTGTGCCACCGACAAATCGGGATCAAATGCTTCCGGGTAGGCGATCTGAATGTATGTCCAGACGCCGGGCTCGTGTTTCAGGGCTTGCAAAGTCGTGTGATTCCAACCGCACTCCCATGCAGGGGGCAAGTTTTTGTCCTCCAATTCACTGAGGGAGCTGGCGAGGCTGATGGTCCCGCTATGGCTTGCAACCTGCTCTTTGAACTTTTCCAGATCGCCGGGCGCAATCATTGAAAACACGGCATCGCGGTCTGCTGGAAAATAGTCGGTCAGGCGTCGGTAAAATTGGGAAAAGCGGCGTTCAACAGGCGACATCAGATAGGCATCCAGCCCCGACTTTTGCGCAGAGGCGGCAAATTGCAGGGCCGTACGATAGCCATCAAAAAGGGCGATCGTGTGAACCCAATCCGTCGCTGGCGTCAGGGCGTAGTCCATCCTGGTGATGATGCCATTGGTCCCGTATGCGTGCTGGACCTTCAAGATGTCCTTGCCATGAAGTTCAATCACGCGTGGCTCTTCTTCGACTGTCACGATCCGCAGATATGTAATGTTGTTTCCGTCGCGGAGCATACCATTGCGCAGAGAGCCGATACCGCCAGAGCCTCCGGCAACGAACCCCCCAATCGTTGCAAGCCGCTTGGTAGATGGGAACATCGTCAGCATCTGACCGGTTTCGGAGACTGCCTTTTCAACCTGTTCGATCCGCGCACCGGTTTCACAGACGACGCGCCCATCGGAAATCTCCAAAACCCTGTTCAATTTTGTGATCTCCAGAATGATGCCGCCTTCGATTGGGGTGCATTGGCCGTAGTTGCCGGTGCCACCGCCGCGCACGGTGATTGGAATCCGGTGCCGGGCGGCGGCGGCGGCAATTGTGATCACCTCTTCTTCGCTGCGCGGCAGAACCAAAAGCTGACCTGTGTAGTCATCCAAAGACTCCTTCAGGATCGGCGAATACCAGTAATAGTCCTTGGATTTCGCGGCGAGGAGTTTTGCGTCATCACGGCAGAGAATATCGCCGATATCAGCCTTGAAGCGGTCCAATTGTTCGGAGGTGGCGGTCATGCGAGTTTCCTTTCTGATGCGCCCGGCCTAACTGATTAAGGCCCCCGGGCGGAATGTTGTTCAGTGTTGTCGGTGCCTGCGTATCGCCCGCACCTTTGTCGCTTGATGCCTTGTCATGAAAAGGCGTCCGGATCAGCTTGAGTGTCCAGGAAGGACAGCGGCATCCGGTGCACTTCTTGCAGTAGAGTGACGAGTTGACCGGCGGCGAAGTCGATCACCTCCTGACCCTTTTTTGCCGTGGCCGCTGCGGCATTGCCGCAGGCTCCCGCCGCGTTCATGTCCTGCGCCTGCCAGCCGAGTTTCCCGGATCCCGACAGGCCGAGATGTTTGTTTTCCGCTGAAATGTCAGCAATCGTTGGACGAAAGTCACGGGCGTGGATCATCTCGACATGATCGGGATGCAGCGCCAGCATCACGCTGGTCTCCATATCGCCTGCATGGATCCCAAATCGATTTTCATCATCGCTGAACATCCCCTGGGGCATACCCAGAGAAAACCAGCTTGCCGCCACGGTTAACATCTTGTGCTTAACCCGGAGATCCCGTGCGACGATATCCATCGGCGCAATTTGCCCGCCATGTGAATTTAGAAAGACCAGCTTACGCACGCCCGCGGCGGCCACGCAGTCCCCTATCTCGCTCCACATGGCCATCAACGTTTGTGCGGAGAATGTCAGCGTCCCCGGCCATTCCGCGTGCTCGTTCGACTTGCCCACCGGCATTGTCGGCAAAAATAACGCCGGTAGATCTTTTGGCATGACGCGGACGGTAGCTGCGACCACGCCGTCGACAATCGCCTGATCAACGGACAGTGGCAAATGTGGGCCGTGTTGTTCCGTCGCGCCGATTGGCAAGACCGCGATCAGGTTTTTGCGATCCAGACGCGCAAATTCCCGCGCTGTATAATGGGACCAATAGCGATGCTTCATATCCAGCTCTCCCAGAAGCTCTTAGGTGTTACAGTCAACACTGATTGTGGAACCACATTTTCCCTGTTGTGAACTTGTCCCGGCGCCTGATCGGGACCTGCTCAACATGGCAAGAACTTAACGGATGGCCTGCTCAGTTTCGGCGTCAAAGAAATGCAGCTTCGACGGCCGAAAGGCGATTTCAACCTGATCTCCGATCCGAGCAGTAGAGGCTGGATCAAACCTGGCCACGCAACGCGCCTGATCGTCAGTTGAACCATCCATTAGATTATCCTGAACATCCGGGTCACCGCCGGAGACAGCCGACGCGTCGATGTGGAAATGGGCCAGCGTCTCGGCTCCTAGGGCCTCGCGATTTGACACGCGTATCGAGATCCGTTCATCCACGGGGCAATCCTGTTCGAACGCGATATGCTGCAGGTTTTCGGGCCTCGCGCCAATAACGAGACGTTTCCCGACGTAGTCGCGCAATGCGGCATTCTCAGCAAAAATCTCGTCCCTCAGTCGGACCTTTTGTGAACCAACGACCAGTTGGCACTCACCTGACGAATTGTCGATCCGGCCCTCCATCAAGTTCATGGGGGGAGACCCTATGAACGCAGCGGTGAAGATGTTGCAGGGGTGCGAATAAATGCGTTCGGGCGCGTCGAGTTGTTGCAGCACACCGTCTTTTATGACTGCGACCCGGTCGCCCATCGTCATTGCTTCCACCTGATCGTGGGTGACGTAGATTGTGGAAACGTTCAATCGCTTCTGCACCTGGGCGATCTCGGCCCGCATCTGCACCCGCAGTTTTGCATCGAGGTTTGAAAGCGGTTCATCCATGAGAAAAGCGGCAGGCCGGCGAACGATCGCGCGTCCCATGGCCACCCGTTGGCGTTGTCCACCGGAAAGTTGTGCCGGGCGCTTGTCGAGCAGAGGGCTCAATTCGAGAACGCCTGCAGCTTCGGTGACCATCGCCTCACGTTCGCTGCGGCCAAGTCCGCGGAGTTTCAGGGGGAAGGCCATGTTCTCGCCCACGGTCATATGCGGATACAGAGCATAGTCCTGGAAGACCATGGCAACATCGCGGTCACGCGGCCCAAATTCGTTGACTACTTCGCCGCCGATGCTGAGCGTTCCACCCGTGATCGACTCGAGGCCAGCCACCATCCGCAGGGCCGTTGACTTCCCGCAACCGCTGGGACCGACAAGGACCAGAAACTCGCCTTCGTCGATGGACATCGACAAATCTCTTACGGCATTGAAGCCGTCCGCATAGACCTTAGAGAGTTTATCCATCACGACGTTAGCCAAGCCAAGTCTCCTTTCTCTGCGCCAATGCGCTGTTTATCCCTTGATCGCACCTGCGGTCAGGCCTTCGATGAGGCTTCGCTGAACCAGTAGGAAGACAACGATAACTGGCAGGCTCACTAAGAGCGAAGCTGCCATCATCTCTCCCCATTTTATTCCGAGTTCGCCCACGAAGGCGCCGACGATGCCAACAGGCAGCGTTCTCTTTTCTTCGGAGGTTACCAGAGTAAGCGCGAGCACATAATCATCCCAGGCAGTGACAAACGCCATGAAAGCGGTTGCTACGATCCCCGGTGCCGTCAGAGGCACGGCAATCTTGTAGAACGCCTGAAACCGCGTGCAGCCATCGACCATGGCGGCTTTCTCGAGGCTCTCGGGAAGAGTGTCGAAAAAACCTTTCAGCATGTAAATCGTGAACGGCAGCGCCAAGCTTGTATTCGCGAGGATCAGAGCGAGACGTGTATTCAACAGACCAAGATCTTTGAGCAGCACAAAGGACGGAATGGCAAGCATCACGCCCGGAAACATCTGCCCTGCCAGCAAAAGGACCAGCAACAACCGGTTTCCGGCTGACTTGAGATAGCGTGAAAACCCATAGGCCGCGAGCGTTCCGAGGATTGTCGACAAAATCGCCACGCCAAAAGCCACGACCGTGCTGTTCCAAAGCAAGCGGAAGAAGGGCATTTCCACGGTCATGGCGCGGACGTAGTTATCAAAAGTGGACGGATTCGGGATCCACTGTGGTGGCAACTGCGTGAGATTGCCCGGCACCTTGAGCGAGGTCGACAGCATCCATAACAATGGAAAGAGTGTTACAATACTCGCCAGGACGATCACGGTCCAACGCGAGAAGACCACACCCTTTTTTTCGCGATCTGGCGCGGGCGGCTCTGTATAGCGCCCTTCTACGATCCCCTTACTCATTCGTTCTTGCCTCCGGCTTTGATCGCGACCAACGTCAGCACTATCAGGAGAGCCATCCAGATCGTTCCCAAAGCAGCGGCCAAACCAAAGTCAAATCTCTGGAAGGCGATTCGATACACCCACACTGCGGTTGTCGTCGTGTCGTGGCCCGGGCCGCCTTGGGTCAGCAACCAAAGGGGCGTGAATTGCTGCATGGTAAACATGAATGAAAGCAGCAACAGAGTTACGATCATCGGGCGCATTGACGGCAGAGTCACATGCCAGAACCGGCGTACCGCATTGGCTCCGTCCACCTTGGCCGCCTCGTGCAAGCTCTGGGAAACGCGGCTTAGGCCGGCGGTCAGCATGATCATCTGGAAAGCGCCGCCTTTCCAGATCAGGAGCAGCGCGACGGGGACAAATGCCGTCGTTCCAAGCGAAAACCACGGCTTGAACCCGTCGATGAGCCCGACCGCATCGAGCATGTAATTCATCACGCCGAACGAGCTGTTGAACATCCACAGCCAAACGAGCGACAACACAATGGTTGGCATGACAAAGGGCAGCAGGAACAGTGTCCTCAGAGCCGCCTTTGCGCGCCGGACACCGCGCAGGGCCAATGCCATGGCAAAGCCGGTTGTAAAGGATCCGGCAGTGGTGGCAGCGACAAAAATCAAGGTGTTTTGCCAGACCTGCAAGAACTCCGGCTCGTCGAATACCAGTCTTCGATAATTTTCGAGCCCGACCCAGGGCTCGCCATTCGGCCGCGTGAGCTGGACGTCATGTAGGCTAAGCCAGACAGCTTGTAGGACTGGATAGACGACGATGAGCAAGAGCAGGATTACTGCTGGCAAAACAAGTACCATGCCAAACAACTTATCGCTCAGCAGGGTCTTGCGCTTCTTCCAAACAGGGCGCGATATTTCGTGCGTGTTCTGTGCGGTTTCCACGATGGGCTCCGGTCAAATGGGAATTGGCGGACGGTCGATCGTCTGGGCCACTTCGCCAACCAGCAACCACAAGAAGCTGCTGGTTGGCAGGGTATGTTTCGCTTATTGCCCGAGAATGCGGCGCGACGTATCTCCCGCCTGCTTCAGCGCCGTTTCCGGATCACCCCCCGACAGAACATCCTGAACCGCGCCAGCAATGGTGCTTGCCACAACGGATTCCTGCGGGTGCAGCGGATTCAGACGTCCGTTCTCGATCGCCGCGAGGAATGGCGCAAAGTAAGGGTCTTCCTGGAAGATCGGGAAATCGTGCTGGTCTTGGAAAACCGGAGTAGATCCAAAAACTTCCGCCCAGGTTTCCTGGTGTTCGGCGTTCGACATCAGATAGTTGATGAAGGTCGCCGCTTCTTCGGGATGCTCACTTTGCTTGAAGATCGCCCAAACATGGCTCGACACAGTTGGAATTGACAGACCGTTTGCGCCGGCCGGCCAAGCTGCAATGCCCCATTCGTCATCAAACGCTTCACCCTTGCCGGACAGGTCGCGCAGAATGGAACGGATCCAGGCAGCCTCACCGATGAAACCGGCATTGCCGTTGGCAAACACCTCACGCGCCGCGTAGGTGTTGATACCGTAGGTAAAGGCGTCGGGGTGTTCTCTATGCAACTCAGCCATCGCGGTCAAAGCGGCCACGCCCTCGGGTCCGTCAAACGCAACGTTACCTTCGGCATCGAACACTTCGCCACCATAGGCCCGGAGCCAGCCATAGAACTGCTGTCCTGCACCTGCGCCGTTCGTAAAGTCTGCGCCAAGTCCCTTGATGTCGCCATCAAGATCAGCAATTGCGGCGATCTGCTGTTCGAATTCTTCGAACGTTGCCGGCGGACCGTCAAACCCAGCGTCGGTCAGGACCTGCTTGTTATAAATAAGGCTGAAACCAAAGACGTACCAGGGCGCAGCTACCATTTCACCATTGTACATGAAAGGATCGACAAGTGCCGATTGCGCCCAGGACAAGTTGTCGACGGTCTCCTGCGGCAGAAGCGGCCCAACGGGTTCAAGCGCCCCCATTGCGGCAAACGCTGGCACCCAGAACTCGCTGAGAAGCGCGATATCCGGTGCGTCGCCGCCAGCGACACGAATGGTTAGGTTCTCGGGCGTTCCGAACCATGGCAGATCCACGAGCTTGATCTTGATATCCGGGTTCTCGGCTTCAAAAGCCGCAACCATTTCGCGGAATGGTGCACCAAACTGGTCCTCGGTGGTGTGCCAGTTGGTCACTTCAAGCGTGACCTCAGCCCACGCAGTGTTTGCAGTCGCAATCAGCCCTGCCGGGCCCGACATCATCGCCGCCAAAGCCAGCCGTGAGAGTAAGTGTTTCATAATGTACCTCCTGTTCTGTTGGATTCCTTTTGATGGCAATGCCCAAGAAGGCATGGCCGTTTTCATTTATTATTATCTTTTGAATTCGTGTGATGACGCGATGGCCAGCACTTCGGGATCGAGCAGTTTTTTCATCTGACCTGCCATCTCGTAGAGATCGTGATTTCTCGCGTGGAGCGCCTCGCCACGTTCGATCGCCTCTTCGATGATGGCATCCTCGTCGATCGTCGTGATGCGGCCATCTTCAATGATGACCCGCCCGTCCACGACGGCGATGTCCACGCCGCGGCCACTTTCGAAGTATGCCAGTCGCGTGACAATGTCTGTCATCGGGACAAGCCATGGCGAATGTAGATCGAGACAAATGAAATCGGCTTGTTTGCCAACTTCCAGCGATCCGATGCGGTCGCCAAGGGCGAGTGCCTTTGCGCCACCGTTTGTCGCCATTTCCAGCGTCTCGTCGGCATAAACCCAACTCTGCGGGTTTGGGTTTCCAATGCGGTGGATCACGGAGGCCAGCCGCATTGAGCCAAAGATCGATTGGTCGGTAGAGCTGTCAGTGCCCAATCCGACATTCAATCCAGCGTCAAGCATGTATCGTATCGGCGCGAGACCACCGCCCAGACGCATGTTGAGTTCGGGATTGTGAGTAACCGACACACCGCGTTCAGCCATGAGATCAACTTCTTCATAGGTTGACCAGATTGCGTGACCGAAAAGTGTCCGGGGGGACAGGAAGCCGATCTCGTCAAGATGGCGAAGTTCATCCTTGCCCCAAAGTTTCAAGGCGCTTTCACGCTCTTTGAGATGCTCCAGCAAATGCATGTTAACGACGGTATCGCCTTCTTCGGCTAGTTCGAGCAACGTCAGAAGCGTATCGTCAGTGCATCGGCTCGCGGTTCCGGCACCAGGCGTGATCTTGATCCGGTCTCCGCGCTGGCGCCAGCTGGATGAAATTTCTTTGTATGAAGAAATCTGAGTTTCAATCGGCGGTGAATCGAAGTTTGTCGCGACTTTGGTGGCGAGTTCCGGCACATCGCCCAAATGGCTTGGTAGCATAGAAGAATATTTTCGGTCGACGAAATCGTGGCAGATGTTCGCGCGCATCCCAAGGTCGGCATACGCCTGCGCGGCGCTGTTGATCGCGTCGGTGGGAGGGCCTCCGCCAAACCAGAACTGGTCAATGATGCTTGTTGAACCAGTGCGCAGTGTCTGAATCCCAGTCAGCATTGCACTGATGTAAATGTCGCGGTTGTCACGGTTCAGGCCATGCGCAAACCCGTACCACAGCGCTGTAATGACGTTGGTATGATCCCGCGACTCGGCCAGTTTGGTCAACGCGGATTGCGAATGGCTGTGCGCGTTGATCAAACCCGGCATGACCAAACGACGGCTGCCGTCGATCACCTTTTCGGCCTTGTCACTGCCTTCGACTGTGCCGGTTGGGCCAATCCCTGCAATCTTACCGTCCACCACAAGCAGGTCGCCGCCTTCGATCACGGTTTTTTCTTTGTCCTGTGTCAGGATGAGTGCGTTTTTGACGAGTATCGAGGGGGCAGCCTCAACCATATTGCTAGCCTCTTGCATTTGTTAATTTCAGGTTTGGTGCTTTCTCGCCGTATGAAGCGAGATGGCGTGATGTGAATTCGTCGCTTAGTGGGAACCGGCTCTGCGCGCCGCGCTCTTCGATTACAAAGCTGGATACAACCGCGCCTGCGCGCGCCGCTTCGGCATTGATGTGACCGGATGCCAAGGCAACTGAGGCGACGCCTGCAAAAGCGTCGCCCGCGCCGGTCGGGTCAACAATCTTCGCAGGAATGGACGCCGGAACATGAACAGGGCCGGTACCAGGCGCATAGATCGTGGCGCCCTCGGCCCCATTTGTCACAAACAGGCAAAGGTCCAGTTTTTCTGCGAGATCCCCTGCCGCCTGCAGATCCAGGCGCTGAGATATGACACCGGCCTCGTGGGAGTTGCAGAAAAAGACCGAACACTTGCGGATAAGATCAAAGTCGATCTCGTCGCCGACCCCGGTAAGGCTGATGAAGACGCGACTGCCCTTTGCGCGGGCATGGTCTGCGACCGTGTGGAGTACCTTCCTCATTGGGTCAGACATGCCACCGCCAACCAACACAACCAGTTCCGCTTCATCGATGATCGAGGTGTCGAAGAGTGCCGGAACCGGCACATGGGAGCCCATAGAGTCATCCCAAATGGGATCCATATACCCGTGCTTTTCGCCCGCGCCGTCGTAAAACATGTAGCAGTGCGGGGTTTTCTGGCCTGTGGCGAGTATGAGCGTGTTCGTCCCGATGCCGAGTTGCTCGAGTTGAGTCCGGTAATCGGCGCCCTCTTTGTCGTCGGACATGACGGCAATCAGCGAAACCGCCGCCCCGGCCCGGGCTGCTGCGACGGCGACATTGCTGGAATTTCCGCCGAAAAAGGGCTGCTCTAGCTGACGCGTCACGCCAGATTCGAGAACTGTGCTGCCCAGAACAGGCAGCTTCTGCAGGCAGATCGAAAAGTCGAGGAGCATTGTGCCGCCCGCGACTACGATCTGCGGCCCGTTCATGCGCCCGCCGCTGCGTGTGACGATGAGCGCCCCCAAACGGCGTTGATCGCATCGAGATAATCCTGTGAAACTGTCGCAAGATCGAACCCGTTCACCCGCTCGATTAGGTCGCTGTCCGCATCTGCTATCCCCGAACGACCGGCCATTGCCCCGGCGATACCCCCGGCAATCGCACCCATCGTGTCGCAATCACCGCCGGTGTTTGCAGCGTACAAAATGGCTGGGCGCAATTCTCCCTTCGCCAGTGTCAAAAGGGCGAGCGCGGAAGGCACCACCTCATGCGATTCCATGCTGGTTCCGACCAGATCGTAAAGGTCGGGTTGAACCGTGTGAAAATCGCCCTTCGACACGATGTCCTGGGCAAATCGGATACGCCGTGCCACAGAAGGCACGTTATGATAGTGGCAGCCTCGCGAAATACCACGTTCGGCGCCTTCTACAGCTGCATCCAGAATTGTGGCATAATCCGTTTCGCCTGCAGCGATCGCCGAGACGGCGCAGGCCACCGCAGAGGCGGCGGCGATAGCGACGCCGGTATTGTGCGTAGGCTTACAACTGATTTCGACTGCGTCGACTGTGCGCGCAATGTCGCCTGGATACAGGAAGCCAAGGGGTGCACTGCGCATTGCCGCGCCGCTGGTCGTGCCTTGACCGCCTTTTTCAGGGATTTTGCCGGAAGCCTGAATTGCCTCCATGCCAGGCCGTGTGTTTGGCCCCGCAAATCCACTTTTCCGACCGTAATCGGCACAAATCTTGTCAGTTTTCTCGATCCATTCGATATACGCCCGAACCATGACATGCGGATCAAGCACGCGTTCCCGCGACAAATGCTGAACGATCGATACCGAGGCAAAGGCGTCGTCCGTGCCTTGACCTGCGGGAAGTAGCGCGTGGACCGGGTCCAATTCTTCGTCGCCTGAGGGGGCAGTAAAGTCCGTAATCTCGCCGCCATGGACCTTTAAAATGAGCTCGCGGGACCACAGCCCCGGCATCGCCATGGCGTCACCCATCGCGATTCCAAGCAAGCAACCGTGGATTTTATCCAAGTACTCGCTATCCGGTAAATTCTCTTGCGGCAACGTGACAACTCCTGTCTGTATAAACTTGTATATACCAGTTATAACCGAAATGCAGTTGGCTGTAAATTGAGATGATTTACAGATGCCAAGCGTTCTGTTTACTGCAGTATTATTTATATTTCTTAGCTTTATAAATGATCTATTGCAGGTCAATCGACTGCTTCCTTGACCTCCTGAAACAAGCCAAAACAAAGATTTCGGGACAGAGGGGGTGAATCATCTGTAAACCTGGTTTATACCAGACAGCACCAAAATTCGGGAGAATGCATGCTTACAAATAGTCTCGAACGCGGCGGAGCGGTTTCGCTGCATGTTCAGATCCGAAACCTGTTTGCCAGAGAAATCCGGTCAGGCAACTATGCGCCTGGTGAACGGCTACCATCTGAACGCGAGATTGAGAACCATTTCAAAGTTAGTCGCGCTACTATTCGTCAAGCGCTGGTCGACCTGACACGATCTGGTCTGATTTATTCGGCAGCCGGCAAAGGTTATTTCGTGTCCGCCCACCCCACACAACCCACCGGTGTCGTTAACCTGGGTTCGGCTCGCGGTATTTTGCCCGAGCAGCCAGGACGACCGGCCCGGCTGTTGCAGCGCGAAATCATCAACGCTTCTGATGAAGATGTGGAATATCTCAAGGTGGTGCCGGGAACACAATTGATCTCGGTCCGAAGGCTGCGCACCGTTGAGGATCGCGCCGTGGCGATTGAAGAGGCGCATTTACCGCTAGATATGTGCATGCCCATTCTTAGTGTGGATCTCGAGAATCGATCCTTGCATAGCGAGCTTGAGAAATTAGGGCTTGGTCCGGCATCCGCGTCGTACGACTTGGTTGCCAGTCTAGCAACGAAAGAAGAAGGCGAACTTCTTGGAGTCGAACAAGGCGTTCCAATTTTACGATCTCACTGGACCTCGTATCTCGCAGACGAAACACCTATCGAATATGTTCGTTCCGCTCTGGCCGGATACAGCCACCGTTTCAAATTTCCGATCGAATACCGCGGATCAAGTTCGGACATTTGACCTGGTTCGTTCGCAAATTGCTGTGACGATCGCTTATGCGTCAGACAAGTCGCAACCTCATGCGGCGTTGGTCGGTGCCGAACCCTAAGTGCAAAACGCTGCAAATTCAAAAATTGTCCGAAGTGTGATTTGTACTGTCTCTGATGTGCTTGACTTGATCGGCTGATTTTGGGTACCGGTTGCGCAGTCCGGGTGGTCTTTGGTTCACAATGACCGCGTTAGCTGCAAGGCACATAGCTATTTTCCGACAGGGCCGATTTGCGACCGAAAAGTGTCGCGACTGCTTTGAAGGAAAAGATATGTTGAACGAAAGAGTGAAATCGGCGCCTTCCATGGCTCTTGTCTGGAGCATCATGTTGGGTGTCGGTGTCGCATGGGGCGCAACGCCCAGTCTGAGCAAAATAGCAGTGGCCGGCGGTTTGCACCCAATTGGCCTTACTTTCTGGCAGACTGCGATTGCCGCATTAATCACGAGCGTCTTGGTTTTGGCGACGGGCAGACGCTTTCCTGTCTCGCGACCATTCATTCTATTCTATCTGGGGCTTGGCTTGCTGAACATAGCGCTTCCTCATCCCCTGTTGTACTATACGACCCGTCACGTGCCCGTGAGCATAATCGCGATTGTATTGGCCGCTGTGCCACTGACTACATTGCTTTTGGCCAGCTGTTTTGGGCTCGATCGCCCCAACCCCAGACGCCTAACGGGACTTGCTCTTGGCTTTGTCGCGATACTGATTGTTGCCTTTCCCGGGAACGCAGTTGGGCAATCGGCCAGTTGGCTTTGGTTGTGCGTACTGTTTCTGACGGTTTTTTGTTTTGCTGGCGTAGCGGTCTGTATGGACAAGTTTCGGATTCCGGGAGTGGACCCGATTGTAACCTTGTGTGGCATGTCCTGGGCCGGGCTAATCATCCTTATCCCTTTGCTTGCAGTACCTGGTGCACCATTTGGCTGGGTTCCGATGAGCCCAGCCCATTTTGCCGCCCTTGCTGCGATATTGCTGCATGTCTGCGCAGCTTATGGGATGATCTGGCTTGTTCGCGAAGTAGGGTCAGTGTTTGCGAACCAAATTAGTTATATTCGAACACTGGCAGGGGTATTGATCGCGGTTGTATTTTTGTCAGAACCTGCATCCTTGAACATCATTTTGTCGCTAGCGTTGATGCTTCTGGGATTGAGGCTAGTTAAAGCGAAAAGGGAGACATGATCTCGGCGCGCTAGACGATTGAACGGGGGCTTTGAACCAATCATTCACTCCGACAGCTGACCTTCTAGGTAAATGCCACACGAACCGGTTTGTCCGCTCCACGTTTGTCGGTCCCTATTGCGGCGAAATAGTGGATTGAATTTCGCCGTTCAGACAGACATTCAATGATCGCTTTGACGACATGTGCTGCATTGCAGCGAGAACTATGCCGCGCCGGCGAGCAATTTCTGCGTCAGCAATAGCGGCACCGGCAAAAGGCAGCAATGTCCGCATAGTCAGGTAGTCATTTCGAGAGCGTAACCGTCCCAGAGGCTGAAAGCATCGGTGCTGGCGTGACGGTATGAGACTGTGGAGAGTTGATAGCGGCGGGGTCGAAAGACCTTGTTGATCTGGTCGTGAGCGTCAACGAACCTTTGCGCTTGATTTGGCGACTTGAAACATCCCATGAGCTTTTCACGCTTTCGAGTCGGTCTGTGTGATCCTTCGATCCGATTGTTCAACCCTTTGTGTGCTCGGTGATCCGCACCCAGCGCAAGATCGCGGATCGGCTTGAAATAGCTTCGCAACTTATCCGTGATCATAACACGGGGTTCGCCGAATTGTGAAATCAACCGCTTCAGAAAGCGACGGGCTGCCTTAGCGCTCCGCCGTGGTTGGACAAGGATATCAAGAGTATCTCCGTTCGAATCCACGGCCCGCCAGAGCCAGCGCTTTCGACCTTTGATCGGGATGACCACTTCATCCAAATGCCATTTGTCGGCCACGGCTGGCCGGTCTCGCCTGATGCAATTCGCGAAATGGCGGCCAAAGCGGTTGACCCATTGCCGGATCGTTTCCCGGCTGACCGTCGCGCCACGTTCCGCGAGTAGATCTTAAACATCCGCAGTGCTAAGCGCAAAGCAATGGTAGACCCAGACGGCATAGGCGATGATCTCTCGCGGAAAACGAAAGTCCTTCAGGCGCGGCATTTTGCACGGTATCTTCATGCGTGAGCGGTAGCCAGTTCAGAACGCACAAACAAGTTGGCAATGCCATTCAGTCAGCTATGATCTCCGCAACAGAACTCGCAATGATCCCGTTTCCTCGAGGGATTGTAAGGGACTACGACTGAAACTCGCCGGGTTTGGGTCCGCCATAGATCCAATCCAGAAACTTCGCAATGTGTACGACGGGTACTTCTGAATATTTTCTGATCTGGACAATGCACCCGATGTTCCCCGTCACGATCACATCCGCCCCGGTCGCTTCCAGATGTGACGCCTTGCGCGTACCCAAGTGCTGTGCGTTTTCCGGCTGCTGGATGTTGTAGGTTCCGGCCGATCCACAGCAATGAGTCTCGTTTTCGGCACGGGCAACGCGAAACCCGGCCTTCAGCAGAACCTTTCGCGGCTCATTTAGCACCTTCTGTCCATGCTGCAAAGAGCAAGGAGGGTGGTAGGCCACACGCATTTCCTTGTTCAGCTTCAGTTTGGGAAGATCGGAGCTCACCAAAACTTCGGTCAAGTCAGCCACATATTCCGAGAACGCCTTGGCTTTGATCGCATAGTTCGCATCGCCTGCAAGCAGCTCACCGTAATCCTTCATAGTCGTCCCACAGCCGGTCGCTGTCGGGATGATGGCGTCGATCGCGTCAGATTTGAGCATAGGAAAAAACGCGTCAATATTGGCGCGGGCCCGACCCAATGCGGCGGTGTGTTCGCCGCCGTGCAACTCGATGGCCCCGCAGCATCCTTGACCGCGTACCTCAATAACCGCAATGTTGGCGCGCGCAAGAAGCCGTTGGGCCGCAGCGTTTATTTCTGAGTCCAGAACCGATTGAACGCAACCCTTCAAGAGCGCGACAGTTCGCGCCGGCTGCGCAGGCGCAGGGGCAGCGTCCGTAGCAGGCGCCGGACTGGCAGACGGAACAAGGTCGATCGCCGCGCGCAGCTTGGCAATAAAGCCGCCGCCTACCAGCGCCCAATGAAAGCGACGACCAATCCGACCAAGTGCCATCATCCTTGAGAAGCGATCCGGTTCCGCCATGTTTTTTGTGAGCATGTTGCGCAAAGCCGCGTCGACCCTGCCACGGGTGTAGTTTTTGGCGATGTGCGCGCGACCAAAGTCAATCAGATGCATGTAATCGACGTTGCTCGGACAGGCACTCGTGCAACTCAGGCACGAAAGGCAGCTGTCGATATGCTCGACCGCCTTTGCATCGGGTGCCTGGCCCGTCTCCAACATATCCTTAAGAATGTTGATACGCCCTCTTGGGCCCTCA
The DNA here is from genome assembly GCF_056537425.1 of Ruegeria sp. CE9. Taxonomy (NCBI): domain Bacteria; kingdom Pseudomonadati; phylum Pseudomonadota; class Alphaproteobacteria; order Rhodobacterales; family Roseobacteraceae; genus Ruegeria; species Ruegeria sp. CE9. The sequence continues at coordinate 87,822 of NZ_JBQFRO010000009.1, forward strand.
AGTTCATCACCTGTCAGATCGTACGTTGGGCAAGATTGGAGACAGCAGCCGCAGTTTATGCAGCTTTCGATGATATCCTTGGCTGTGTTGATATTGGCGTCATTCTTCAAGTGTTCCGCAAGATTTACATGCATGGGTGTGTCCGGTCCTTATTGATTGGGGCGCCCCTAACGAAAATCTTCGCGGGGTCATAATGCGATTTGATCCGTAGGAGCAGGACCTGACCTGTCTCACCCGCAAGACTGGGCGAAAAAGTGTCCGCTTTCACATCAACAGCTTCGACCTCGACCGGCCCAAACGGTGCCAGCTTTTCAAGTGCTTCCGCGACAGCACCGGAATGACCTTCGATGCTTAGGTCGATGGTCGACTGTGATGGCGTCTTCCACCAAACGTCCACGACGGCAATGAGTTGCATGGCTGTAATGTGCAAAACTCCGATTTTTTCTGGGGCAAGGTCCTGGATGCGGAGTATTTTCCTGACAGGAGGAATAGGTTCGGTTTTCAGCGTGACCTCGGTCAAAATACCGAAATCTCCCCATCCGCAAATCAACGGCCCCGCCGGGTTGAACCCGAGTGCCGATTTCAGCGTCGGGCCGCCAAACCGAATAAGATCACCGCGGCCGTTTACAAATCGCCCTCCCAAGAGTGCGCTTCGACCGTGCGTACGCATACCGGATCGACCAAAGGCTCCGGTCGAGAGCGCCCCCCCCACTGTACCCGTTTCCAGACCAAGACCGGCGATGCGATGGTTATGCGATGACAAGTCTTCCTGCACGCGTGCAACCTGTGTACCGGCGCGGAGCGTTACTGTGCCGTCTTCAGGGTCAAACCGGATCAACCCGCGAAATTTGGAAGTGTCGATTTTGGACGCCAGCGCTCGGTAGGATGCCGATCTGGTTGCTGAACCCATCACAAACAGCTGCATGCTATGGGATCTTGCAGATCTAATGATCTCGGCAACTTCGCGGTCTGTCTCTGGTTTGAAAACTTGGGCGCTAGATGCGTCTTGCACACGCGATTTCATCGGCAGCGCCGTTACACTTTGGGCTTGAACAAGCTCGGCAGCGACTGCCCGAGCGGTGATGTAACCCGCGTCTTGAGAGTGAGACGCAAGGCCGAATTCGCTGCTGGCTGCACCACCCAAAGCCGCGGTGTCATGGCGGAGTCGATCAACAAGGCGATCCACCGCATTCGGAGCGCAGGCGGATATGTCGTCTGCCCAAATGAAAACGTGAAATACTCCGTCTGTTGGACGACACCGAATGGCGGCTTGAAACCCGATACTTTGAACTTTAGCTTTTGCCCTTTGAACCGCTGCACCCAATGCCGAGCGCGGTGCGGCAAGATCAACGCAGCGATAATGGGGCTTGTCTGTCATCAGACCGAATACCCGGTGCGCCAATCGGTGGGCTGCACGCTCTGCGGCGGGACCATACTGGCATGAAACGTCGGACGCACCGTACGCGTGCAAGGCATCGCGAAGTTGCGGTAACGCTGTCTGAATATCTCGTCGGTTGCCATCCAGCCGGATCGCAATCGAGCTGACTTTTGCACCTTCGATTTGTAAGTCCGGGCTTAGGTTTGTGAGAGTTTCATCATACAATTCCGTGCTGGTCAGCGGTAAATTTAACTTCATCACCTGCTGTGAAAACGCCAAACCAGCGTTGTAATCGCAAAAACGCGCAACCAGTAACAGAGTTTGCGAAGGGCCCGGGGACAAAATCAAGCTAGCACGCGAAACGATTCCGATTTTGCCTTGAGCCCCGGTGACGAGTTGTACCAGCGCCCGACCATCAGCAAAATCCTGCGACCGCACGAGTTCGCCGCTCCACAGCACCAGCGACATCTCCTGGACAAAATCCCCTGTTCGCCCATGCGTCCACGCGCCGGGACCAGAAGCGTTGAGCGCGATGTTGCCACCGATTGTGCTGGATCGTTCAGAGGTGGGATCTGGAAGATAGGTTAACCCGACTTTTTCCGCGGCTTGCCTTACCGATGTATTGGTTACGCCAGCATCTACCTGCGCGCACGCTTTCCGTACGTCCACATCGTGGATGCACCGAAGCCGGGTCAGACAAATTTGCAGACCAACGTCGTGCAAACTTTTTTCAGGCACCCGCCCGGTGTGGGCGCCTCGGGCCGACACCGAGATGCCCGCACCTGCGGCATAGCGCATTACGGTGATCAATTCCTCTTCTGTTGTCGGCAGCAGCGTGGCAATGGATGCAGAATTCGCAAGTCTGGAATACTGTTGCGAATACAAACGGGTTTCCAATTTTGCAGACTTTACGCCTCGAGGAACGAGCCTTTCCAGATCACTGATGATCGACGTCACGCCTAACAACTTTGCCGGACTGCACAGTCGACTGGGACGTAACTTTGATAACATCGGGGCGGTGTCCGGTTTACAGCAGATGCTGTAAGCATCCATGCGTTCGTTCTTGGCAAGAACTAAAGATTTCAAATCAACTATGCGCCCGTGTTATGGTTCAAAATGGCAAAGCCCGACGACATTTGTTTTCCAATCCCGGTTTGGTGCGTTATAAGATCGAAAAGGGACGGAGATAGAGTGGGAATATGAAGCTCGGTTTTTTTACCATGCCGATGCATCCGCCCAACAAGCCTTTGACGCTTTCGCTTGCAGAGGACCGCGAAGCCTTTATTCTTGCAGATCAACTGGGATACTCAGAAGCTTTTTGTGGGTCGCATTACACAGATTGTTGCGAGACTATTCCGTCTCCGCTTGTGTTTCTCGCGACGTTGGCGGATGCGACTTCCAACATGCGGTTGGGTACGGCAACCGTCAATCTTCCCAACCATCACCCTGTTGAGCTTGCGGCTGACATTGCCCTTCTTGATCATCTTCTGAACGGGCGTTTCAATCTTGGCATCAGCCCCGGTGGGTTATCCTCAGATGCAGAAGCCTTCGGTACAGACAAGCAAGATCGCCTTGCAATGTTCCTTGAGTGTTTTGAAATCATTCAAAAAATCTGGCGTTTACCGCCGCCCTACAATATCGATGGGGAATTCTGGAAGGTGTCAACCGGGAATACATTTGATATGGAGCAGGGCATGGGGGCAATCCCAAAACCCCTGCAAGCGGAAGTTCCGGTTTTTTCCACCGTGCTTGAACCGTACTCGAAAGGGGTCATGGCCGCTGCAGAACTGGGTTGGTTGCCAATATCAGCCAATTTCACACATCCTGACTGGTTGAAATCGCATTGGGATATGGCTGCGCAGGGATTCGCGCGGGCAAGCCGGGGCACTTCGATTTCCGAATGGCGTGTGGCGCGCAGTATCTTCGTCGCCGACACGCCACAGGCGGCCCGCGATTATGTCCTGGCCGAAAACAGCCCCTATCTGGCGTATTTCGAAAACCTGCTTGGCAAATTCACGTCTTTGGGAAAGGTGCAACATCTGATTGGTCCGGAGAATCAAGATAACGTGAAGCCCTGCGCCGAACAGTTGGTCCGGGACATGGTAATTTTCGGGGATGCCTCTGAGGTGGCTGATCGACTAAATGCGCTGCGAGAGAAGACGGGACCGTTTGGAACGCTGCTCTATGTGGGTGCCGATTGGGCTGAACCGGAATTGGGCCGCGCTTCGATGCGTATGATGGCCGAGCAGGTGCTGCCAAAGATCACTTGATCTTTCCGGCATTTTCAGCGGCCAGCACGAAGAATTCGATGATCGTATCCAAAATGAATGTGCGTTCGCGTGACTCAGCACCCGCATTCGGCAACACGATGCTAACCTCGTATGGCACACGGACCTCGGTTGGTTTGGCATGCAGGCCGAGACGGGTGAAAAACCGGGCAGTCAGCGGATCAATCACAGCGATGCCCAGACCTTTGGAAACCATCGCGCAAAGCGTTGAAGCATAAGGGGCCCTAGCCACCACATCGACGTTGCAGTCGTCGCCAAGAATGATGTCATTGATGCGCCTGACAAAACGGGATTCGCCAGCATACAGCACCAGTGGTTCAGAGCGAATATCATTGATAGACACCACGCTTTTCGTTGCCAGCCGGTGATCGAACGGCAGAACACACATAACGTTGATATTTGGTAGTTCAATTTCTTTCAGGGCTGGGTTCTTTACTGGCCCGAGCGCAAGCCCAAGCTCGTATTTTTCCAACGCGACGGCGTTGATGATGTTTGGAGAAAGGTCCGCATAAGCTTCTAGCTTGGTGTTCGGCCACCGGCGGTGGAATTTACTGGTGATTTCCGGCAATACAGTCAGGGATGCCGCCAGCGTCACCGCGATTGAGAATTTGGATTTTCGCTCACGTTCGATTTCACGTGCAGATTCTATGATCTCGGTCAGGCCAACAAAGCTGCGGTGTACATCTTGATAAAATGTGTTTGCTTCTCGGGTTGGGAAAATCTGTGTGCCCTGCCTGCTGAACAATTGGAACCCTATCTCAGCTTCAAGATCGCGCACCAGGCGGCTCACCGCAGGCTGAGACGTGAACATTTTTTGTCCTGCCACAGTGAAGCTGCGGTTGATGAACACTTCTCTAAAGGCTTCGATCTGCCGCTGAGTGATTGCCATGTCCCCTCCGTCCGTGATCGCCTAAATTAACATATCATAAACGCATGGTTGATCAGGAATAATTCGTTTTCTTTATGATCATGATCTGCAGAACATATCCCCCGATTGGATCTGCACTGCGAAGCGGTGTGCCCAACAAGGGGGAGAATTAGCAATGAAACCTAAGAACGCGACGATCCAGGCATGTACGGTTGCCATTCTGCTCGGAACGGGGCCATTGGCGGCTCAGACACTGGACTCCAAACCGGTCCTGACGCTTGAGGTCGCCAAGGCAATGGCCGATGCGTGCGAAGCTTATCAGGCGGCAAATGGTCTGCCTCCTCTGAATATTGCTATCATGGATGACGGTGCGAATTTGAAGCTGTTCCGCCGACAGGAAAACGCTTTCTTGGGCAGCGTCGGCAACGCGCTTGAAAAGGCGCAGACGTCATCCTGGTTTCCATTCTCCTCTCGCTTCATCGAGGAACTGTCCTTTGGCGCTGAGGGCAACGCGCCGGCCTTGCCAGGACTTGCGCATGTATCCGGTGTGATTTCGTTTGCTGGTGGTCTCCCGATCATGGCAGGCGATGCACATATCGGAGCCATCGGGATCAGCGGGGCGACAGCTGATCAGGACGAAGCTTGCGCCCAGGCAGCACTGGGTGCTGTTGCCAGCGTATTGGGCGAATAACGTCATGTTGCGGCGTCGATTGCGCTCAGTCCAAGATACTGGTCGCGAATTGCGTGATCTGCCTTAAACTCCTGGGTTGTCCATGTACCAACAAGTTGACCAGAGTTCATGATAGCAACCCGGTCGCTTGCAACTTCTGTGGCGTGAATGTTTTGTTCGATCAGCAGTACCGGAACACCCTCATCGACCATCTTTCGAATAGTTTGGGACATTTCGTCAACTATGGCAGGGGCCAGCCCTTCTGTTGGTTCGTCCAGAACCAAGCACTTAGGATCGGTCATTAATGCGCGCGCGAACGCAAGCATGGATTTCTGACCACCTGACAGGTTGCCAGCTGCTGTCGTCTTGCGATCAGAGAGCGTCGGGAACATGTCGTAAATCTTGCTATCGGTCCACCTTGATCCGCTTGATTTACGGGCAAGCATCAGATGTTCTTCGACCGTGACGGAGTTAAAGATGCGCCGACCTTGCGGAACGTATCCCAGCCCCGCCTTAGACCGCTTGTATGATGGTGACTCTGAGACATCCGTCCCGCCAATTTGGACCTGTCCCGTCATGCGCGGCGGGGACAGACCCATGATCGCACGGGCAAGCGTGGTCTTGCCCGCGCCGTTACGACCCATCAAAGCCAAACATTCGGCACCTATTTCAAGTGTAACGCCTTGCACAACATGCGCGTGGCCATACCAAGCGTTCACCTTATCCAGCGAAAGTCCGATTTCCACTGCCATCATGTATTCCCCAAATAGATGTCACGGACCGTTTCATTCGCGATAACCTCATCTGGCGTTCCGGTCATCAGGATCTCGCCATGGTGCAAAACCGTTAGTCGCTCGCAAAGCGAGAGGATTATTTCCAAATCATGTTCCACCATGATCATCGTGACAGATTTCGGCAGGTCCCGAATTGCCTGAGCCAGCGTTTCCCGCTCAGCCGGGGATAGTCCGGCCGCCGGCTCGTCCAGCAAAAGCAACCTTGGATTTCGATGCAGAACCATTGCCAGTTCAAGTTGGCGTTGCGCACCATGTGACAGGTCTGCGACGGGCTCGTCCAACATGTCCGACAAGCCCATACGTTCCGCCATTTCAAGAATGCCGATGGCCCCGGGTGAGTCTTGCCAAGGGGTCCATAACGACGGTAACGCGCCGTTACCTTCGCTGAGCATAAGATTTGCCCGAACCGTTTCGGACAAAGCGAGGCTTGAGACTTGATAGGTGCGGCCCAGTCCAAGATTAACACGGTCCTGAATACTGTGCTTGGTGACATCCTGCCCATTCATTTCTATGGTTCCGTCACTGGCGGAAAGATCACCTGCGATAATGTCAAACAATGTCGTCTTTCCGGCACCGTTAACCCCTACCAATCCATGTCGTTCACCGGGGCTGACGGAAAACGTCACCCCCGACAAGACGCGCGCAGCACCGAAAGACTTTTCGATGCTTTTGATCTTTAGCGATCCGCCCGCGTTAGTTTGCATGGAACTCGCCTTATTCCTGGTAGTAAGGATCAGAGCAGTCGCCCGGAGGGAAGTCCGCCGTGTCACGTGGATCGGCCATATAGTTCTCCGGGTCGTAGGGGCCGAACTGGCTGACCGCTTCGAAGGTAGCGATAGGCACATTCACCAGCTCACCATCGATCTTTTGAACTTCGTTGATATAGATGTTCTGTACGACGTTTCCGTAATCGTCGATTGTGATCGGACCACGCGGTGCGTCAAACTCGAACTCACGCAGCGCTGCCACCATTGCATCACGATCCTTACCTGCTTTGGCAATCGCTTCCATGACCTGATGCATCGCGACAAAGCCATGCTCACCGGGGGCCGACGGACTGTCGCCATAAGCAGCTTTATACGCTTCAACGAAGGCTTTGTTTTCGGGTGTGTCGAGATAATCGGTATACTGAACCGCCGAGACGCCACCAAGCGCGCTGTCGCCCATAAGTCGCAGCATGAAGGGCAGAAAGAAGTTTGAGCCTCCGATAATGGGCATCTGATCACGCAAGCCGAACTGTTCGTACTGGTTGAAGAACGATGCGGCATCCGTGCCGGCACCGTTGTACATAACAGCGTCTCCCTGGGGCAGCGTTGCAAGGATCGAGGCAAAGTCGTCTTGGCCCAACGGGTGATAGATCTTTGTTACCTTCTCACCGCCCGCGCGGCAGAAGGATTTCAGAAATCCGCCCATCTGGTTGTGTGGGAACGAGTAATCCTCACCGACCATGACAATATGCTTCATACCCTGTTGAGCGATGTATTCGCCAAAGGCGAACATCGGTTGCGCCCCGGTCCAGCCAGGCCGCACAACGTTTGCGCAGCGGTCCCGCATCGTGTCATCCTCGGCCGCCGCGTAAGCAATCACAAGTGGCGTGCCGTCGGCGCAGGCCCATTTGGCCGCTGCCGACCCGATGAATCCAGCGATCGGCCCAACGATGATGTCAACTTCATCCTGAGAAACAAGCCGTTCGATCCGGGTTAGCCCAACCTCGGCGTTGAGTTCGTCATCCGCGATGATCAGCTCAAATGTGTGATCCCCTGCCTGGTAGCCGGCTTGTTCAGCAGCGAGCTCGATCCCTTCGACCATCTCCTCGCCAAAGAAGGCAAACACGCCGCTGAGCGTACCAATCACACCGACCTTGATGTGGTCTGCCGAAGCGGTGTTGCCAGCCATGATCAGGCCAAGCGCAGTTGCGCCGAGCAGGTTTCTGGAAAATAGAGATTTCATTGGTTTTCCCCCTGTTGAGAGTTGGTGTTGGAATGTGGGATGCCAAAACTCTTTGCCGCCTGCAGCGTCTTGGTGCGCTGCCGTCGCAAGGCGTCCCGGATGGTGGGCACGAGCCCGTCCGGCATGGCGATCATGGAAAAGATCAGGATGCCGCCGAAAATGATGAGATGACGCGATGTGAAGATGTTGATGGTCGCTTCCAGAAACACGAGCAACACCACACCGACCAAAACACCGGTCTTCATGGCAACTCCGCCAAGAACGACCGCTGTCAGTACCCAGATAGCCCGGTTCAGGTCCAGCGATGGCGGTGTGATAAGCCCGGTTTCCCAAGTCAAAAGTAACCCGCCCAAACAGGCGTAAAACGCGGTAAGTTGAAAGAACAGAAACCGCGCGCGCGCCACCGGGTGACCAAAAGCCTTCATGCGCGGTTCATTGTCGCGAATGCCGCGCAGCAGCAGACCAAAGCTCGATGCGGTCACACGCCCGGCGCTCCAGAATACCAGTGTCGCGACGATCAGCGCCATGTAGTAACTGGTCGTACGGGAATCGAACCCAAATCCAAAGACGCTCGGTGTGGGAATACCGGTAAAACCGTTGGTTCCCCGCGTCACATCGCTCCATTGAAACGTCAGTGCCCAGAAGAGTTGTCCGAGCGCAAGCGTCAGCATCATGAAGGGCACACCCACGACACGCGCTGTCAGCAGTGCAAATACGATAGCGACCAGTTGCACAAAGACAATGGCAATCAGGATCGCCCAAAAGATCGGGACATCGTGGCTCATCACGGAAATTGCAAAAGCATACCCGGCCAAGCCTGCACATGTTGTCTGCACGAGCGAGACAAGTCCCAATTCGCTTGCCAAGAGCGCCACGCTAAGCGCGATGATCGAAAAGATTATGGCGCGGTTGGCCAGGAGCAGGAAGTAATCACCCAACACAAACGGCAGCGCAAGCATCACCACTGCCGCCAGACTGAACCAAATGGGCGATTGGTTCTCCATACTGCTACACCTTCTGCCCAAAGAGGCCATGCGGACGGAACGTCAGCACCAGAACCAACGGCACAAAGAGGAACATCAGCGAAAACTGCGGCGCGAGGGCGGACGAGAAACTGACCACTAGCCCGGTGACAAGCGCGCCGACGATTGCACCGTTGATACTGCCAAGCCCACCAAGGATCACAACGACCAGCGATAGCATTAGCACGCGCACACCTGTTGTAGCCGAGAGCGAAACGAATGACGCGCCAAGAACACCTGCGAGACCAGCCAGCAAACTGGCAAATCCGAAGACGATTGCGAAAAGCAGGCCGACGTTGATTCCCTGGCTTTCCGCAGTTTCACGGTCATCTACCCCAGCGCGAATGGCGGCGCCGGTCCGTGTATGGGTCAGGATGAACCACAAGATGGCCGCCAACACGATGGCGAAAACAAGCACTGACAACCGAAACTTCGGGTAACGTAGTACGCCCAGATCCACGGCACCGCGTAGAAACTCGGGCGCAGCGAGACGCTGTGGTGTTCCGCCAAAGATGACCAGCATAGCGTCGGCCACAATGATCGCGACACCTATCGTAATAATGGCTTCCGGCAAGTCCTGGCCCCGCACGCGTAAAAGCAGCACCCGTTCGACAAAGACACCAAGGACCAAGGACGCTCCTCCTCCGGCGACCAGGGCCAGCCCGAACGACCCGGTTTGACCAAAAGTCCAAACCCCGACATAACCTCCCAGCATATAAAGAGCGCCATGGCTGAGGTTGATGACTCGCATCAAGCCGAAGGCCAAGGTTAACCCGGACGCCATTACAAACAGCAGCGCCGCGAAGGTGACGCCGTTGATGGTAAGGAATACAAAGGTCGTCAGGGTCATGCGAACACTCCTTCGGGTACAGCCGATACGCGCATATGGATCGTCATGCCCGACCGATCTGGCGAAACGCTTCAACCTGTTCCTTGATCGCAATCTCGACCGGCAAACGCTCCATGCTCGAGGCTCCGTAGAACCCTGCCATGTCCGAGCAATGGTCCATGATGAACTGGGCATCTTCGGGCATGGCAATCGGGCCGCCATGACACAGCAGAACGACGTCGTCACGCACCGAGCGGGCCGCCGCCGACCATTCATTGATCAGCGTTGCGCAATCCCCGAGTGACTTTGCGCTTTGCGCACCAATAGCACCCTTTGTTGTCAGCCCCAGATGGCAAACAACAATATCGGCTCCGGCCTCGGTCATCGCGATGGCCTCATCGGACGAAAAGACATACGGCGTCGTTAGCAGGTCCAGTTCATTGGCCTGACGCACTAGGTCGACTTCGGCGCCAAAGCCCATTCCCGTCTCTTCCAGATTGGCCCGGAATATGCCGTCGATCAGCCCAACAGTTGGGAAGTTCTGAATACCGGCAAAGCCAACGTCCTTGACCTGTTGCAGAAACTTGGGAATATCGCGGAACGGATCTGTTGCGCAGACTCCAGCCAGCACCGGCGTATGCTTCACAACAGGCAGAACCTCGCCCGCCATTTCCATTACGACGCCATTTGCATCGCCATAAGGCATCAGCCCCGCAAGCGAGCCGCGCCCGGCCATGCGGTAGCGCCCCGAGTTGTAAATGACGATCAGATCAATGCCACCCGCTTCTTCGCATTTGGCCGAGATTCCCGTGCCGGCGCCGCCCCCGATGATTGGTTCGCCGCGTGCCAGTTTGGCGCGAAATCCTGCCATAATGTCTGTGCGTGTTTGTGTCATAGGATCGTCCTCAGCCTGAAACCTCTGTCCAAGCGGAAAGCACCGCCTGCGCAAAGGTCGGATCGTTGATATTGGCGTCTACGGGAACGAGCTTTCGGCTGTCCGTTTGCTGAACGGTTTCTTCAAGCGCCGCGAACAGGGCAGCGTCTGCATCCGGGTCGTGAAATGGCATATCGGGCGCGTCGATTTGGCTGACGCCGCCCAAAGGCATCAAAAAGCGCACCGGTCCCTTACAGCGATTGAGCTTCTCACCGATCCAGCGGCCAATCATAGCGTTTTCTTCTGCTGTCGTGCGCATCAGGGTAACTTGCGCGTTATGAACAAAGAGGTTTCTCTCCTTGAACTGGTTCGGCACCGTTTCGACGCCGCCAAAGTTGACCATGTCCAGCGCGCCGCAAGAGCCGACAAAGGGAATCTGCGTCTCAGCGATGCAATCGAGCCGGGTTTCGTCCGCACGCATGATCCCGCCAACCAGAAGATCCGCGATCTCAGTGGTGGTCAGGTCCAGGCAGCCTCCGATTAACCCTGACTCGATCAGCTTTTCCATGGCTTTTCCGCCCGCGCCGGTGGCGTGAAACACCAGACAATCGGCATCCGCCTCAAGAGCCTCGCGTACCTGCGTGACCGCAGGCGTGGTCACACCGAACATGGTCATGCCGATTGTGGCCTTGTCGGAAATTGCTGTTATGGGATTGGCCGCCATGCCCGCAACAGCATTCGCCGCGTTGCCCAGAACCGGACGCGTGATCCGGTTCAGACCCGCAACATCGGCCACAGAATTGATCATGCAGATGTCACTGGACCCAACATAAGATGAGGTGTCCCCAGACGCGACGGTCGATACCATCACTTTGGGGACACCCACCGGGAGAACCCTGAGCCCTTGTGTGACAAGAGCGGTGTTGCCGGAGCCGCCAGCACCGATGATACCTGCCACATCCGTTCGCGCGGCAAGGAAGTTTTCGAACGCAACAGACATGGCCGAAACTGCCGCCCCGCGATCTGTCCCGCCCAGGACCGCGTCAACACCTTCGGGATGATGCGCCGCGACGTCCCGCGCGGAGGCATCAGCCCCTTCGCCCGTCCCTTGTGTGCTGAGGTCAACAAGACAGGTTTCCAGACCGTGGGCTGCGATCAGGTCGCGCATATACCGCAACTCTTCATGTTTGGTGTCGAGTGTTCCGACAACATAAACCTTGCCCGGCATATGCGTTCCCCTCATCGAATTTGATTGTTCAAAGTTCGCGGATCGGCGCCGGATGGCCCTGCGCCGATGTGTCGCTAGATCCGGCGGCCGACCAATGCGCCTTCGTTCACCGCATCGAACGGATGGCGGGGCCAAACCGCGTCGCCGATCACGTGGTATTCAATGTCCAGGTCATCCAGGACTTCACGCTCGACCACATCCACCAAATCCCGGTCCACTTCCCGGTACCACGCGTAAACTACCTGATCGACGTCTTCGAGCTTCTCCATCTGGCCGTCTGATTGGATCGTGACGGTGTCTTCTCCAATCTCCTCGATATTGGTTTTGACCCTTATGGAGATGTCTTCATTCTCCTCGATGCGGGGCAATATCTTGGTCGATGTGATGCCTTCAATGTCCTGACCAATACCGTCTGCGATATCGACGATGGTCACCGACGCGCCGTTCTCATTGAGGTATTCGGCGGTGGTCAAGCCAAGCTCCTGACCACCCATCACCACGACGTTTACACCAACGTCGGCATGCCCATTGATCAGGTCCTGATACGTGGTCACGTGGTCCTGATCGATCCCCGGAATGTAAGGTGGCACAAAAGGTTTTGACCCGGTCGCTATGATCAGCACATCCGGCTTTTCCGATCGAATCTTGGCTGCATCGACTTCGACACCCATCTCGACCCGGACACCGGCGCGTTCCACAAGGCCAATCCGGTCCTGCGCGGCACGCCACCAATTACGGCGGTTCTTGGTGGAACTTAGCACCTTGATATGACCGCCCAGTTGCTGGGATTTCTCGTACAGGGTCACATTATGGCCTCGTGATGCAGCCACTTGGGCCGCTTCCATTCCCGCCATACCACCACCGACGACCATGACGCGTTTGGCGGTTTTTACGGGTTTGAGCGCGAATTGGCGTTCGCGCCCGGCGGCAGGGTTCACTGTACACACAACCCGGTTGTTGATGAACAATTCGCCAATGCACTTGTTGCAGGCGATGCAACCGATCACTTGATCACGGTCGCCGCGTATCGACTTTTCGTAGATTTCCGGATCGCAATGAAACGCCCGGCCCATATGGACATAATCGGCATCACCGCTTTCAATGGCACGTTCCGCGATATCCATGTCATTGACACGCCCGGCGCCAATCACGGGTATAGAGACCCCTTGCTTGACTTCGCGGGCTATCGGCAAAAGGCAGCCCTGCTGAAGGTCCATCGGTTGAATAATCGTCGCGGCGGATTCGTAGACGCCAGCGGAGACATCAACGTAATCAAGCCCGCGTTCGGTCAGGTGGTTGACGAAATCGATGGTTTGCGGAACCACCATGCCCCCTTCAAGGTCTTCGGTGGCAGACAGTCGTATGCCGACTGGAACGTCGCCCCCCACTTCCTGACGGATCGTGTCATAAATCTCGGTCGGGAACCGCCAGCGGTTCTGCTCCGAGCCTCCGTATTCGTCAGTACGCTGATTAAACTTGGGAGAAAGAAACCCGGTGATGATATAGCCATGCGCACCGTGAATGGTGATCATGTCGTACCCCGCCTGAACGGCCCGGCGTGCGGCCTGTCGAAAACACTCGCGGATCCGTGCCATATCCTCCTTGTCGACCTCGCGGGGAATGTATCCGCCCGATGGTTCGCACGGGATCGGAGATTGCGCTTCGGGTTGCAGACCGGATTTGAAGGTCGACGCCTGACGCCCCGCATGCATGATTTCAGTGACCGCACGGGTGCCATGCTTGCGCACGGCATCCGTCAGTCGGGCATGGGGTTCGATATTCCGATCATCCCACAGGCCAAGCTGCCAAATCTGGCCCCGGCCACGAGGATGCACGAAAGTGGATTCCATGGTTATCATGCCCACGCCGTGCTTGGCCCGCTTTTCCATGAAGTCGACATAGAACTGGGTGGGATTGCCAACGCGGTCGCCCCATTGTTTTTCCATTGGAGACATCGAGACCCGGTTCTTGATCGTCAGACCGCCGATCCTACCTTCTTTCGAAATGTGTGAATATTCGGCCACAATACCCTCCCAAGTGCCAATTCTCGTTTTTTTGATAGAGTTGGTCTCAGTGTGGAAAAGTGACGTGAGTATGAAAAATGTAATTTTGCGATGAAGTATGTAAAAATATTATGATGTAATAATTTCATAGACTTGAAGAAATATTTCTTGCTATTTTTGATGATGCTCTCTGAATGGTTGCGTCAGATACACGCTAAGATGGAGCCAGCGCCGGCCAATACAGAGCCACTGAGGATGTGTCGCAAACTCTGAGGTCTAGTTGACGCGCATGCGTGATCTTGGGCTTCTTCTCGTCGAATAGTTTTCGAACAGGTTGTTTGAGTATGATCTCATTGAAGGGCTGTCATTTCCCCAAGGATGCAGTTTTGTACGTTGGGCTTTGTTGCAAAGTTTTGAGCTAACCGAACTGTCTTGGCGATCGGAACGAAGTTAGGCTGCGAGTTCAGCGAATTGTTTAAACGGACAGATTCCAGGCGCGAATTTGCCCTTTCGGATCATGTGAGAAACTTCGATGCCAGCAAGTGTTGCGGCAGCTGAGGGAAATCTCTTGAAACCGAGCATCGGGCGCGTTCGCCGTTTTATGAAACGATGGTCTTGTTCTACGATGTTGTTCAGATATTTCCGCCTGATCATCTCGATCGGGATGGGGCAGCCAAAACCCGCAAGCATCTTGTTTATTGCCTTGATGCCAGCGGAGTGGATCTGTTGCAAAGTTTCTTATTGACCGAAGAGTTGACACCGAACCCGCGGCTCATGCCGCCAGTTCCGCAAACTGACGAAACGGACAGATTCCGGGCGTGAGCTGACTTTTGCGGATCATGTGTGCCACTTCGATCCCGTCCAGTGTAGCCGCCGCTGAAGCGAAGGCCTTGAACCCCAGCATCGGGCGAGTTCGTCTTTTGATGAAACGATGGTCCTGTTCCACGATGTTGTTCAAGTATTTCCGCCTGATCATTTCAATTGGGACCGGGCAACCAAAACCTTTCAGCATCTTGTTGACGGCTTTGAGGCCAGCGGTGTTCGCTCCGCTTTTGTCGATGACAATCTTTCTCGGAAGGCCGTTGACCTCCAGCATTCGGGCGAAGAATTTGGTGGCTGCGGGTTTGTTCCGACGTCCTGAAAGCATGAAATCAAGCGTCTTGCCGTGCTTGTCTACGGCACGATAGAGATAAACCCAGCTACCTTTCACCTTAATGTAAGTCTCGTCCATTCTCCAGGAGCGGTCGCACGGTCTCTTTCGACGACACGCAACATCGGCAATTGCACTAGCGTATTTTGTCACCCAACGGTTCAGCGTGATGTGGTCAAC
This sequence comes from Ruegeria sp. CE9, assembly GCF_056537425.1. Lineage (NCBI taxonomy): Bacteria > Pseudomonadati > Pseudomonadota > Alphaproteobacteria > Rhodobacterales > Roseobacteraceae > Ruegeria > Ruegeria sp. CE9. Next base: position 103,056 of record NZ_JBQFRO010000009.1, read on the forward strand.
CGAAACTCCACGCTCGGACATGATTTCTTCAAGGTCACGGTACGACACGCCGTATCGAAGGTAGAAGAACACAGCAAAGAGGATCACATCCTTGGGATATTGCGCGCCTTTAAAGGAGATCATGAGCTGGCTTTCGGCTGAATTTCACCGGTCGCTATTCACTCTCTGCGTTCTTGAGCGTCAATGGCAAAAAGTTTGCAACAGATCCCCCCATTTCGCCCCTGCCAGTCGTGACATAATCTTGTTTACGCGCAAAAATTGGTATTTTTGATTGTTACATTTTAGTTCAGTCAAATCTTAGTTATATTTGATAAGTATCCCTTATCATGCTATTTGAAATCTGACCCAATTTGACGCAGAATGGGTACATGAAGCCCCCTGCCCCATACCTCCCCGCCGCGGCCCCTGCCCTCTCGGAAACAGATCAGGAGGCGCTCACTAATCTTTATGTGCGCGGCACACCGGAAAACACGCTGCGGGCATATGAACGGGATTTACTTTATGTCACCGCCTGGAAGTCCGCGCGGTTCGCAGCGACGCTGGACTGGCCGGAATCTGAGGCCACCGCCCTCGCCTTCATTCTCGATCACGCCCGCGATCTGAATGACGCACCAGAAACGGATATGGCGCGCGAAACCGCAGAAGCGCTAATTGCTCAGGGGCTGCGCAAGTCCCTCGCCTGCCCTGCCCCTTCGACGCTGGACCGGCGCATCGCCTCCTGGCTTGCCTTTCATCGAATGAAAAACCTGACCAGCCCTTTCGGGGCGCCGCAGGTGAAGCAAGCCCGCGCCAAGGCGCGCCGGGCAGCAGCCCGACCCCCTGCCCCAAAATCGCAGCACCCGATTACCCGCGATGTGCTCGAGCAATTGCTGTCCACCTGTCGGGGGTCCCGGCGGGATTGCCGCGACCGGGCAATCCTGATGCTGGGTTGGGCTTCTGGTGGCAGACGGCGCTCGGAGATCACCGGGTTGATGTTTGAAGACGTCTCACTGAAGGAGTTCGACGAGAAAAGCCTGGTTTGGATTTCACTGCTGGAGACCAAGACGACAACCAAAGGTGAAACACCGCGGCTGGTGCTGAAAGGCCGCGCAGCCCAGGCTCTGGTCCATTGGATCGAGGTCGGACAGATTAAGAACGGGCCACTGTTCAGACCAGTCTCAAAAGCGGATCGTGTGCTGAAACGTCGGCTTTCACCGGACGCTATCTATCAGATCGTCAAACATCGCCTCCGATTGGCCGGGTTGCCGGAGGACTTCGCCTCGCCGCACGGTCTGCGTTCTGGGTTCCTAACCCAAGCCGCACTGGACGGCGCCCCAATCCAGGCTGCCATGCGCCTCTCGCTGCACCGCTCCATGGCCCAGGCGCAGAGATATTATGACGACGTCGATATCGCGGAAAACCCGGCAACGGACTTGTTGGGGTGATCACTTACTGATTGTTCAAAGAAATCTCTGCTTGAGGGAAACTCTGACTGCAATGCCTATGTCTTTTTCCCTGCGGCGTCCGTCAAAGTGGCCAGCGCGGAAACATGTCACAATAGATCCCCAGACAGATCGATTAGCTTACGAAGTTACAATCCTGTCCAGAAATTAAGGTGTCATTCTGTACGCCGCCGGAATAAATCCCGACAGGCTCCCAAGAGCACGAGATGCGAAGCACTCATACAAGAAGCATGCGTTTTGTCTCAGCGCAAAAAGTTCACAGCTGTGAACTTTTTCACCAACATGTAGTGGGGCTCAAAGTCCACTACCCTACATGTAAAAAAAGGTTGACTTGAATCACTTCATCAGGTCTCAGTGATGGTAGAGCGTAAATCGCCAATTCGAGCATACAGATGTAACCATGATCCCAACCACACCTATCGCATCAACCTCCCCAGTTGATATCAGTAGTGAGATCAGTAGTCGACTGAATCTCGCAATCAAAGAACACCTACTTGCTGCCTATGCTCCAGACTCGACAAAGCAGCTGCGGCTTTTCCCGGCTCAAGAAGTCTGTGACCTGATTGGCATCAGCCATCAGTATCTTCGCAAAGCGACTGTTGAGGGCGCCGTTCCCGAGGCTAGTGAAATCAAGCACGGTCGCAGGTATTATACAGGTCAGGAAGTTTGGGAATTGCGGCAGCTTCTGGACGCCCGCAGTAAAACTCCAGGGCGATATCTCCCCACTCGGCGCGAGGGTGAGCCACTACAACGAATTCAGGTGATGAATTTCAAGGGCGGCTCCAGCAAATCCACGACATGTATCCACCTTGCGCATTACCTCGCACTACAAGGCTTCAGGGTGCTTTGTGTTGACCTTGACCCTCAAGCTTCGCTTTCGGCAATGTGCGGCCTTCAAACCGAGCTGGATGAGAGTATTGATACTGTCTACGATGCGATCACTTACCATGATCCGATTTCGATGAAGGAAGTCATCCGAGAAACGTACTTTCCTGGCCTTTCGATCGCGCCAGGCGGGCTGATGTTGTCTGAGTTTGAGGCAGAGTCGGCAAAGCTAAACAGCAAGCAACACCCCTTCTTCGCGCGCCTTCACGACGCCATCATGTCGGTGGAGGCCGATTACGATGTGGTTCTGATCGATAGCCCCCCCAGCCTTGGCTTTATCACAATGGGTGGTATGGCGGCCGCGACGTCGGTGATTGTACCACTAACTCCTTCGATGCTCGATGTCGCATCCACGGCGCAGTTTCTCAAAATGACTTCGTCGTACATGGAAGTAATTGAGAGAAGCGGAGCAAAACTTGTTTATGATAACTACCGCCTCTTGGTTACACGGGACGAGCCGGTCGATACACCATCTCAGACAATTGTCGCGTTCATGCGAGCCCTCTTCCAAGAGCGGGTAATGACTGCGACCAGCCTAAAAAGCACCGCCATCAGTGATGCCGCCATGCTTCAGCAATCAATCTATGAGCTGAATAGGTCTGACCTGACACGGGCAACTTACGACCGAGCCAAGGCATCAATGGATGCCGTCGGTAAGGAAGTAGAAAACATGGTTCTTGAAGCATGGGGGCGCATCTGATGGCAAAAGAACGCAGAGCAAGAAAGCGTCATTCCAGCATGATGGAGATCGCGGAGCAAGCAACTACGGAGGTCAAGGACACGGCCCCCTCCCCTGCCCGACCAATCACTCCAGGTCTTCAATTCATCGAGGACACATATAACGCTATTGATGAGATCGATCCCGATCTTGTTGATGATTGGGGCGTGGAGGATCGGCTCGAGAAGTTCACAGCTGTGAATTCCGGAGCTGACGAAGACACGGACATCCCCAACCATTCACTTGAACAACTGGCGGACAGTATTCGAGAGAATGGTCAGCAGGTGCCAATTCAGGTGCGGCATGAGCCTGGTCGAACCGGGCGTTATCAAATCATTTATGGTCGCCGCCGACTGGCTGCCTGTCGCTATCTGAAAGAAAACTACCCGGATGAAAACATTAAGATTAAAGCTAACGTTGTCGACCTCGATGATGACAAGGCTCTGATCGCCAAAGCTCTCGAAAATGCGTCCAGAAAGGACCTCACATTCTATGAGCGCGCACGCTTTGCTACAGACATCATTGCATCAGGTAAGAACAGGTCAGAGGTCATAACAATAATGTCTCTGACAAAGTCAGGGTTATCCAACCTGGAGCGCATTACGAAATCAATACCGCGCGAACTGGGTGATGCCATTGGAGCTGCACCGGGCTTTGGTCGCACCAAGTGGATGATCTTGGTAGACGCTTTGGATCAAAAGGTGATCACACCTCGCAACGCACTCCTGAAACTGGAGAAGCTTCCTTCCAGCTCTTCTTCAGATGAACGACTCTTGGCACTGCTTGATGAGATAAAGAGGAAATCCGAAACACCTAGACCGAACCCCAGAATCGTTGGAGAAGGCCTAGCAACTGTTAAACAAGGGGCCTCCGGGCTAAACATCAGTATTAATGACAGTGCAGCTCCCGGCTTCTCTGATTGGCTGGATGAGCACATTGAAACTCTAATGAAGGAATTCCGAGACCGCTTTGAGGCAGTGAGCGGCCGGAAGTAAGAAGTTCACAGCTGTGAACTAAATCAAAGGCAAGCGAGCAAAGGAGAAAGGTAGAAAGAAATAGCCCCCGAAAGCGGTGATGCTCCCGAGGACCAAATCTTGTCTAGCAAATTGAATTTAGCTCCTCTCGAATCACCACACAAGAAAAAACACCCTTGGGTGGGCGATATTTCTGTGTCTGCTGACAAAAAACCATGAGGACAGTAACAAATTGCGCTCCAATAGGAGCAGCCAGGTCATTGACCGGGCAGGGGAGTAGTGCGCCCAAATGGATGCAGCTCCGTGCTATCGAAGAAGCCCGTGAACCGCTTGGGTTGAAGGCGACGAGCATCTCAATTGTGCGAGCAATGCTATCATTTATGTCAGCTGATCGTGTCAGCGAATTAGCCGATGACCATCACATCGTCTATGCCAGCAACGCTACAATAGCTGGACGTGCCCACGTGAGCATTCAGACCGTGGAGCGACACATCTCGAAGCTGATCAAGTTGGGCATCATTCAACGCGTTACCGCCGCAAACGGCAAGAGATGGTGCAGACGAGATGAGGCAGGGAAGGTGGCACTGGTCAGCGGCTTGTCACTACTACCACTGGCAACCCGTCATACAGAGTTCACAGCCCTTGCCAGTGAGTATCGACGCACACAAGAGGCCCTTCGGATGCTGCGGGATGAGTGCACTCTGGCGCTGGCCCGACTGCAGGATGCTATCTCGGATGGTGTTCAGGATCTACTCGTTCGGGCGCGGCTGATCCTGCGCCGTAGGCCACAATATGACGTTCTTGTGGAGCTGCTGGACGAGATCAATGAGAGCGTTTCTGTGGACAACCACCCCTCACACCCCTGCGAGGCCATCAATTTGAGGGATGGCGACGGCGAAATTGAGGGGCACAAAGAACATTCGCTGACTCATAATAGTAAAAAAGAAGATCATTCTCAAATTAGGGTGACCCAGGATCAAATGGAACACGCATTCCCCCGGCTGTGTTCAGAATTGAGGTTTGCCCGAGACCAAGCGCATTGTGATCAACTGATGGACCAGTTGGCTGACCACATGCTGCTTGGAGAGGCTTGGTATGCAATGAAATTATCACATGGCCCAGCGATACGCTTCATGGCCTTAGGTTATATCTTGCAACGTGTTGAGAAGATTCAAAGCCATAGATCCTACCTGACATCGATCATGGGCAAGATTGATCGGGGAGACATGGAGCCAACCGCACTGTTAACACCTCAGATAACTAGGCAGGGTGGGTTGGAAAATCTCAAGAATACTTAGCGTGCTGTACAGGACACTTTTCCATCATCTGCTTCGGATTTGCGAAGAGCTGCGCAACCGCATTTACGATGGCAATTAAGACGCGGTGCATCGGAATGTGGCCAGTTGCTCGAAGGCGACACCGGAAGCCTCGGCATTGGCTTATCTCCGAGGAATGATTGGGAATACGAGGGCAGGGGAGTTGTATCTTGAACGCCGCCTCTTCGGAGGATTTAGCCGGTAGGTAGCCTAAGTTTTCTACACCTATCATGGCGCAAAGGATTGGATCGCCTTGATTGTCAAGAAATTGGTCCATATATTGTGGCAACAGGAGTGATCGATATGGAATTACGTGATCTTGTAGAAAACCGGATGATCTCACCGGATCGTCTGGCTCGGCATCTGAAAACCACCAAGCGCGAGATTGGTGAGACTTTGGGCATTGCCCCGGAATCCTTGTCTCGGCGGCAGCGTGTGGCTTCCGTATCAGTCCAGACATCCTTGCGTCATCTTGTCGAGATTCTGAATGCCGTTGCACCGGCTGTTGGAAGCTCGCTCATGGCCTATGCCTGGTATCGGTCTGAACCCATTGTGGGATTTGGCGGACGCACGCCCGAGGAAATCGTAAAGGATGGAGAAAACGCAGCGTTGAAGTCCCATATTCTGCGGCGTCTAGAAGGCGGTTACGCTTGAAGCATGCCATCAGGGTGCAGCGTACCGTCATCCGTGCCGCCAAACCGCGTTGGTCGTATCTGCCAACATCGGGGGAGGGGGCTGCGCGACGGGGTGGGCGGTTCAACCCGATCGGGGAGCCCGCGCTCTATACGTCGCTTTCTCATGAATCGGCCGCGCGTGAGGTGCGTTTCAGCCTGAATCAAGAACCCTATACCTTCTATTTTCTGGCGGTTGATTGCCATCATATCGTTGATCTGACCAGCCGGGATACCAGACTGGCATTGGGCATCACTTGGGAAGACATCGCCAATGACAACTGGGAATCCGAGATGCACAAGGGACTGATCCCTTCAACTCATGATGTTGCGGAAAGTCTGAAAGGCGAAGGCTACGCCGGTGTCCTAGTGAACAGTTTCGCATCGGGGGCCACTCCTGATGACATCAATCTGGTTCTTTGGGATTGGGACGCGGTTGACCATTTGCCGTCCAGTAGACCAAATGCGGTGATGGTTCTGCACCGGGATGATTTACCGAACAGTGATGTATCCTGGCAATAAATCTGAGTCCCTGATTTCAAGAGCTTCACTATTGCCCGAATACCCGCCATTTCTATCAACAAACTATAAAGAGCTTGGCGCTGAAAAACTGGCGCAGATCGCACTGGAAGATCTGAAAGGTACACGCGCTGCATTCATCAGATCACTTTCTGCGTCCGTAACACGCTGTTTTTCAACAGAATGGGCGGGATCCGGCCATTCGCCGCCAGTGCGATGAGATGGTGCCAGGACAGTGAGAGCGGACGTTCAGAATGGCCTGAAACCGAGCATCTCGCCGCACGACCGCATGGCAACTCCGAGTCCAACTCGGACATAGCATAATCGTTTTGCGTGCGCTCGCGGCGCAGATTTCGCTGCAAGCCGATCTGGAAGAATGGCTGCACCACTACAACCAAGAGCACACTCATCAGGGCAAAATGTGTTGCAGAAGAATACCCTTCCAGACCATGATCGAGAGCAAAGAGATCAGGAAGCAAAAGATCCGGAACCAAACTTAATCTGGCATACACCACAGGAAAAACGGCCAACTGTCAGATCACATCGGAACCACTACATGTCAGTACATCAGCGACGCCGAGCAAACCCAGGGCTTTCCGATACGCCATTTCGCCATGCGTTCAACCCCTTGCAGCGTCGACAAATCCGCTCTCCGAACCCTTCGCTCCAGAATGGAGTTCTGCAACGAAGACACGGGCGTTCTTGCGGCACGTCATTGTGGGCGCGAGCCATGATCGTATCTGCTTCGTTGTCGGAGTCTTCCATCAGTTTTTAGCCTCGATTTCTGTTTTGGTTTATACAGCGACTGGAAAAGAAAGTTCCGAGCCCTAAGCCTTGAGATTGAAGGCGCTGCCTGGTTCAGACTGTCCGATGGGACGGCCTGCAATCCGAGGGGTTTTATTAGGACGAACCGGCATTCCTTCGTTCTCAGCAGCTTGGACAGCGAAAGTATACCGAGAACCGTTTCCGCATCCTCGCGGTAGGGCTCGTTGATCTGATGATATGTCGCCTGCCTCAGAGATGAGCGAGTCCGAGTAGAGGTGCCGAAGTTGAGTCTCTGAAACGCCATCCGCTTCCATAATCAATTGCACCATGGGATCGGCCAAAAGTTGGTCGAGCAAGAACTGCGACAACTGCTTTGAAGACAGTTTATCCTTTGCGCGGGCTCTCTCCAAATCAGTAAGAGAAACGGTCAAGGTACGCGCCAGACCGGGGTGAGATTTCCGTGGATGCAGACAGATTAGCACTGATGCTTTCCAGGCTTCTGGATCCGAATAATCTGGTGGTGCGGAAAGCTCAGTTTCTATGTCGTATTCGCCCGCCGGGAGTAATTCGTCAAAGCCAGGGAAAGTAAACGGCCTGGAAAAGACTGCGATTGTCTTGCTGATTATCTGGTTCATTTGGTTAATTCTCCTTTGCTGATACCGCTCGCTCGGAGATGCAGACAAGAACAAGCCACCCACTCCCGGCAGGGTATTATCAGTTTTGGGGTTTAGGCTTTGGTTTTTCGGGGACGGTGTCCTGCCCTTTCGACGTCACTTCTTTTTTTGACGCGTCCGCATCGTTTTCCTTCAGTGCGGCAGCCGCTCTGGTCGTCAGGTCTTTGAAAGACATCATTTTGATCCTTTGATTGTCCGCACCACCCACGAGCCCAGATGGGGTGTGAAAAGTGAATGCGGCTACATCCAATATAGGGATTGGGTGCCTCATTTACTACGTAAAGCCGTAGAATAAGACGGGTGGCTGAAGCAGAGCCGAGGCGGCGGCAACCCTGGCGCGCTACTTTCGCTTCGAATATGGGCGATCAGTGTTCGCTGCGGTGCAGTCAACCAATGCGCCATCACCATGGAAAACTTTTGCTACATCGGGTGCAGCCATGCCGCGCGAGAGCGCGCTATAGTTCAATTTCAGTTTCATCTCGCCACCAGCGCGAAGCAGGCAATTGGTGGTTTCAACAACGATATGATCACTGGTGGCTCCGACGAACGTGACGCCAGTAGGGAAAATTAGACCCGCCGCATCGGTGTCCTGGAGTCCAATGGCAAGGATCGACCGAGTATTCGAAGGACTGTCTAAAGTCACACACCGCATTGAAGGCATAGGATAAGTCATTTGCACGGGATTTGAATTTGCTTTGGTCTTCGTTTCGATCACTTCCGCCCAAAGCGTGAAAACATCTGTGTATAGCCCATCGATCGTGTACCCCGAAATGGGGTCAGTACCCAGCAGGATTGCCTCACCCAGACGCAGGTTGTTGATCTTTCCGGTCGCCTCCTTGCCAAGCGCCCATGGCAAACTGGCAGAGCCGCCGCCTGACACTGTTTCCAGAGCGGGTCCACTTGCAAGTTCGGTGTCGGCGGCAAGCGACGAAAGCAATTCCATTGCTCCTGCAGAGGGTGCCACATGACCCAGACAGGCAAAATTTGCGCCAATCCCCTTCAGAGAAATCCCTTCCATTCTAAGAATTTGAGACACAGTGCTTTCAAGGTGTTCAGGCAAGATGCCTTCCCGCATATCCCCCATTTCCACCATCAAGATAATATTGTGAGTCATGCTCTTTCCCAGCGCCTCGATGGCCAGGCTGGCGATAATGTCCATCTCAGTGTTGAAGCTGACATCGCAGTTTTCAAGGACTTGCGCGACCTGGCTCAGCATAGGCGTTCGGATCAAGGAGATGGAGCACGAGATCCCAGCATCGCGCATACGCATGATATTGCTGATCCGCGCGTCCGCCAGCCCTGTCGCGCCACCTTCAAGCATAGCATTCGCAATCTCAGGATGACCGCAAACGGCTTTTGTCACACCTGTCACCGTAATTCCGCGGGGTCTGAGGTGGTCGACCAGGAACCGTGTGTTGTAGCGAATTTTGTCCAGATCAATGTCGATACGCAGCTTGCTCATTCAATCGTCGTAGCACGTACGGGTTGCAAGCGCGGAAACGCAGATAGAACCATATTCACCAAGTTTTTTGGAGGACGGTTCAATGCGTCAGTGACCGGGAGATACAATTTGCGGTTATAGTCTGTGATGGCCTTTGAAATCTCAACATCATTCATTCCTTCATGGTTGATCGTCATGCCAATTACCTCTGTGTTCGCAAAAGCCTCGATCAGGGTGATTTCATCGCAAGGGTCGGGCATAGTCATGTTGGGGAAATCACATCGACGTTTTCGTTTAGGCGCGTGTTGAAGAATAACTGCATGTGGCTGACTGCCTCGCAGAATGAAGGCTGATGTGCAAAAGGCCGGATGGCTTAGCGCGCCCTGGCCCTCGATCACTATGACACCCGGGTGTTCATCTTCAGATGCTGCAACAACAGCGCGCTCAAGCTCGCCACAGCAAAATTGCGGCGGCACCGAATCCATCGCGACACCATACTTGCCGTCCTGCATCAATCCTGTCTGGCCGGTACCGACCAAAACTGTTTTGATCCCATGCGCGTTAAGGGCATTTGTCAGGATTGTCGCGGTTGTACGCTTTCCAATTGCACAATCGGTGCCGAACACCGCGATGCGGATCGCTTGGACGTCACCAACACTGCCATCTAACAGGCGCAGGTCGCGAATAGGCCGCGGCTTGCGAATGTCGCGTATCGTGACATCGTGAATTTTGGCAAATCCGGCGAGCTCCTTGTCATCGCTAAGAAATTCATGCAACCCACTGACGATGTTCATTCCGAGCGTTATCGCATCCACAACAACTTCGCGATCCTCAAGGGACATTCTGCCGCTGGCCGGCGCCATTGCGTAAATAAACGTGTCGGGGATCGTAGCTTCATTAGCGACGGCGGCATCAAGATCATCGAAGATGGGAACCTGATTTGCGACATTATCAAGCACTTTGCCACTGTCACAACCGCCATACGTGCTGTCGATCACCGAAAGAACGCGATAGGCCTGTGAATGTCGAACGAGACCATTAGCCGTCTTGCCATCGATCTTTGCGAAGCTTCCTTCGCAATACACGATTGCAGTCGGTGTATCTGTCACAAGTGTCTTGCGGTGAAGCTCTGGAAAAACTGCTTGTGCAGGTGGTAGCTTTTGCGCATCGCTGGCACTGAACTGCTTGGCATCCGACGCAATGGGTACGGGTTTCATATCTGTTCCTTTTTGGAGTGTGAAACACGCCGTCCTTGGTAAGAACGGGCACAAAATGTGAAGTTTGGAAAAGTGGGCTCTCTGACTGAAACCTCATTCGTTCAGAACACACAGCCCTTCTGATCGATGATAGTTTTTGTGGCATTGCCACCCATTGCCGGATCGGTCGATATGGGCATTTGCCGGTAGCTCGATTGCATTGCAGCGATCACCGGACGCCTCGTAGCCACGTTCGCATTTCCATCCAACTCCATGGATCGCGTCATCGTAGAAAGCATTTTCAGGCACAAAAACGGTATCGCACCTTCCGTCGCGCTCAAAATACCCACGCTCGCACGTCCAGGGACGCCCGCTGGTTGATGCGTTCAGAAAAGCGTTTTCCGGCACCGCTACTGCCACGCATGCTTCTCCGTTTTTTTCGTAGCCACGGTTGCAACGCCATGCAGATCCATAAGTGCTATTCGTCAGGTAAGCATTATCCGGCACGACAATTTTCTGGCAGCTATCGTCTACTCTTATGTACCCCCGCAGGCATCGCCACCTCTCACCTGATGGATCGAGATATCCACCCTCAGGCACAATCACTTCAGTGCATGAGGCGCCGCCAACTTCAACAAAGCCATGCATACATGCCCACCCTGAGCCATAGGTTCTGTTTGTGGGGTAGGCATTTCCCGGCACGACAATGGCCACGCATTCTTCGCCTTTCAACCGATAGGACAAATCGCATTCCCAACCGTCGCCATACTTTTTGGGATGCGCGTTATCCGGGATCGAGTTTGTTTCGGCCGATGCGGGATTTGATGAGATAAAGGAGCCCGCCAAACTGCTGAAGACGACAACAAACAACGCAGCCATTAAGTGAGCGCAAAACCGGTACTGATTTTTTCGATTTGCCCTGATGCAAACGGCGTTGTCCGAATGTTGAGTGATTGAGTTACGATCCATCCAGGTTCAGCCCCTCGATACAGGCCTGCGCCAGGTCTTTGTTAGGAGTTTGGGATCCCGGCACCGTTGCCCAGCCAGCCGCCATGACGGCATCCTTCTGCTTGAAAGAAGAAGCCTCTTTGATCGTCGTTATTTTTTCGGCGCGTTGGGCGTCAGTTCTCGCCATGTCGACGCAGACCGGAACCAACGCAGCGATTACATTGTCGCGGGACATGGCGTTGGCCATCTTGTCCGCGCTACCGCCGGTCATCCATCCACCCCATGAAAATCCAACGACGCCTACGAAAACCCCGCCGATCAGAGCACCGTAGATTCCGGGTTTAAGCCATTCGGGCGTGTTCATAATCTATTCCTCCTGCGGGGAAAGCGCCGCATCGCTGTCATTGTTAGATGTGGCCAAGGTCTGGTCGTGCTTAAGCGCCAGTTCAAAATCTTTTGGGTCAATTGGGCGCATTTCCGTGCGGCCTGGCTTGCTGCCTTTGCCCTGAACTGTCAGGTAGGTTCCGGTTCTGCGATATGCTTCGAAACTCAGGCCCTGTAGTAGTTCTTCAACAACAACTACTTCATACTCGCCTGCAGGAAGTTCATCCGGGTAGCCGGACAAAGAGAACGGATTTGAAAACGTCACCAAAGAACTGGACGATCTCGTGCTCACCTTGGTCCTCCATATAGTTTGTTGGATCTTCCCCGCGCAGTCTGCCGCGGTACACGCTCGTAAGCGCTGCGGTAGTACCGGCGTTGTAATTTAGAATAATGTGCAAATGGCAGACGCGCGCTGATCGATGTTAGTCTGCGGCCAATGACCTGAGATTTTATTGAAATCTCAAATGCATTTGGTGCCCGAGGATCAGGTACTGCCAAAAATTGACTAACCTGCGTCAGTGCAACGATGTTTGGATTCCGGCAACATGATGTGTGTTGGCGGGATATTTGCTGGCGTGTTCTTAACGAGTAATTGAGAAGCGCAGGAAATCCAGTACCGCAATCGGACTATATTTATCTTGCGCTTCTTTTTCAGTGAAATCCCAAATCTGCCGAAGCGAATTCCGTCTCTAACAGGCAACGATCATCAAAATCCCGGCATCGCTGTAGGGGTGAACCTATTGCTTCAACAGTGGCCCGGCCTGATCCAGATAAGTGGGGTCAAAACCGGCCAACGTCACCAGTCCTTCATAATCATCAAATACCACTTGCCCGGATTGAAAAGTAACCAGCTCCTTCTCCCGCAGTTGCCGTAGGACACGATTAACATGTACGGCACTCAGTCCCAGTGCATCGGCAAGGTGGTATTGTGTCAGTGGGCAGGCGTATCCCGTCTTGCTTGCCATCCCGACCTGAGTCAGCCTCACACCAAGTTCCAATAGAAAATGCGCCATGCGCTCACCCGCATCTCGCCGTCCTATGTTGACCAGGTGCTCAACCACCATCGCTTCATCTCGAGAGACCGCCCAAAAAATTGCTGTCGCCAGCCGGGGCGTTTGCGCAAATGCGTCCAGGAGATCATCCACTACTACTTCAATGGCTTGGATTTCCATGATTGGTTCTATGCTGTGATCCGAGGTGTGCAGCAGAACGCTTCGCAAGCCCAGAAAGTCACCCGGTATTTGGAAATCGACGATCTGACGCGACCCGTCAGTCTGGGTTTTGTAGGAACAAACCCAGCCCGAGGCCAGAATGTAGGCAGCCTGCTCTGATTGCCCTTGATGCACAAGGTCACGTCCGGCTTCAAAGGTTCTGCGACGCTTGTGCAGGCGTGCCAATGCCGCAAGTTCAACCTCAGTCAGAGCGACGAAGTTTGAAAGCTTTCGGGTGAGTGGACTGTTTTTGATAGTGCGCAAGTGTTCTTCCTTCATCGATGAGCAGCCCGCGAAACTATCCGACGCCAAGACTGCTTTCGATCAGTTAAGTATACAGCAATCTATGCCAGTATGATGCAATTCATTGTGGCGCTTCCTTGCTTGGACGCCTGTTAAAAAAGGACGTCTACCATGGCTGACCGGCAAGACCACTCTGGAATGGCCGCACTCTCAATTTGTGAAGCGCTTTTGCTTGCAATCAAAGATCGTGAGCTCCTGCCCGAACATGAAATTGTGGGAGTTCTGCGTGACGCAGCTGCTGCCCACGAAACAGCGGTCGGCAATAACGATGAAAAGGATATGCACCAGGCCGTCGCCTTTCTCATTAACCGGATCATTGCTTCCGGCTATCGGGTTCGGCAGTAGCGTAAAGTCCCGTATCGGAAAAACAAGATTATGCTCGGCAAAAAAGCTTAACAGCAAGAAGACACAAAATTGGCGTCTCGTTTCTAATCAGTTCAAACACGAAGCAAAAACCAATGTTTCAATACTTGCCATATCCCGCGTCTTGCTCGTCCGACCGAGCCGCGGCGAAGGTACGGTTCCCGTTAACGCAAATACAACGGCTGCGAATGACCTGATTGGTGACACTTGCCGCGACGCAACAATAAGTATGCCGCGACCGCGAGCAAGTGCTGCTTTAGCGAAGGCTCCAGATCGAAAGACGGCAAAGTCAGCTTACCGTGAGTTCACCAAAGCCCATATTTCGCTTGCGCAGCGAACGGCAGGAACGCGGTCAGCAGCCGCAGCATCCGAGGGGTGCACTGGATGTCTCCTTTGGGCCGCGAGTTACAACACACTCTGGAGCTGGCGATGTACCAGAAATCGGACAATGCTGTCACTCTGTCGCAAGTTGAAATTTGAGGAAGGTCGCCCCGTCATAGTCGACTTCGCCAACCCGCCAAGCACCAAGTCTGTCGAGTGCCCGCAGGTTCGTGCGTGACGGTGGTAAAAGGAAGGTCACATACGGGATGCGTTCATCAGAAATTGCAAAGTCGATCGCCTTTCGCGAGATGCGCGGCCCGAGGCCAAACGTGTCGGGCCGCAAGGCCAGTCCGAAATCCCACTCGGCTCCTTCTTTTTGAAATCCACCCCAGCCGACATATCGGTCATCGGACAAGAATGCCCAATGTCCAAGTCCGTCACGGTGCCAACACTCTTCCTTTTTGGCGACAAACCGCGCCACTGTCTCGGCATTCCAAGTAAATCTCAGAAGCGGCATATGCTCGGCGACACGAGGGTCGGACATGTGCGCTAAGATTTCGGCTGGGTCGATTTCCGACAATCGGACGAATTTTATTTCAGATCTCATTGCGGCGTCTTTCGATGTGCTCGTCGCTCATTGTCCGCTGGACGCGATATTTCAACAGCCAACTCTTTGCCTGCTGTCATGCTGGGACATACGCATTCAGTTTGTTGCCATCCAGATCCCGGAAATACCCTCCGTAGAAACCGTGATCTCCGCGTGTGCCGGGGGGTCCCTCATCTGTTCCACCAAGTTCGAGGCACTTGGCGTGAAGCGTATCGACGGCTTTTCTGTTGGTCATTTTCAAAGCGACCATCACCCCGTTTCCAACGCTTGCCGGTGCCCCATTGAATGGACAAGCAAGGCATAACGCAGGCTCGGCCCTTGAGCGGCCCCATGCGGCCATATCGCCGTGTTTCCAAAGGCGGTTTGCGCCCACGCTCGAAAACAAGGTGTCGTAGAATTTCAGCGCGGCCTCGAAGTTGTTGGTTCCGAGGGTAACATATCCGATCATGCTTGATCTCCGTAATTCTGTGGGCGTCATTTTCAACTTTAAGCCCGGCTACAAAGACACCTGGGTTGCTGCGCCAGACCGCCTTGCAAGTAAGGTCGAGGCCGGACCATGGCTCGGAATTGCCCGCACTTCAAAATTTTCGAAACGCTCGATTGCCTGCATCAATCGGGAGCGGGACATAAATCGGCCGGTCCCGCGAAACAAAAGCGCCTGGCGCATAAGGCTGCCGACAGGACCACGGGCAGGCTCATCCGCGCAAAACGCGAGACAAAGCGCGCCGCCGGCTCGAACAACCCTGCAAAGCTCAGTCAAAGCCAGATAGGGATCGGGGACGGTTTCCAAAGCCCAAGCACACGTCACAAGATCGAACGTGCCATCTTCAAACGGCAGGGACTCCAACCGTCCTTGTATCTTTGGCACGGGAATGTCGGCGCAGCGTGCAAGCATCGCCGCGGACGGGTCGAGAAGGGTCATCAAATTCGGGGGCATACCCTCGGCAATCAATGCACGTGCCAGATTGCCGGTGCCGCAGCCAGCATCCAAAAAACTCGAATTCGGCGACGCAAGTGCACGCACCAGGCCTTCCAGGGCGGCCTGCGCCTCGCCGCCTGCATGACGCAGCCAGCGATGATGAAGTTTATCATAGCGAGGTGCGAGTTTGTCATAAAGATCGACCGCATCGTCTAAAGGCGTTTCTGCCAACATCTCTTTAGTCCTATTACTCTTCATAGTGTCCGCGGTGCGCGCACGTTTTTTACGAAGAACTTGCGTCGGATTGCGGCGCGGTGTGTTCGTGCTCGGGCCACGTCCATGCAGTCCAGAGAATTGCCATTAGAGCCACGATCTCGATAGCGAGGTGGAAGGTGTCATCCATGTCGGTGGGGGCCGAGGAAAGGAGCGTGCCCGTCGTGACGATCACTGCAAGGAAGGTGACAGGGCGACCGATCCTGCGGGTTAGCAGGAGCGAAAAGAGCACCATCGCAATCGGCACTTGGACGAGGAAACCGCCGAGAAGCATCAGCCCTTCGGTGATCTCGATGCCGTTATAATGGCCTGTCAGCAGCATCTCGATATGGGACGCGAGAACAAACTGGTGAATGTCGCGAAAGATGATGTTGAGCAGTATGAACAGCCACAGGGCCGACAGAAGAATATGGGGATCGAGCCGTCTCATTTTGGTGCCTTCTTTCTGTGTTTCTGGAGTTTGCCGGTGTCAGGCCGGGAGCACGGTCGGGTTCAGATCACGGCACCGGATGTGCGCGCCGCAAAGGCGCGGCGGATAAGGAGTTCCGCAATCGCAAGGTTGATGGCCCACGCCCCAACCATCAGGAGGTCTCGCGAAAACCCCTGCAGTTCGGTGTCAAAGAGGGCCATTGCGACCAGAAAGAGCGCGGTTTGCGTTGAGGCCCCTTGGCCGATGGCATAGGCGCGCAGCATCGCGGCGCGGTGCGCGGCGACGTTTCGCGACCGGATCGCGACGATGGCCCATGCGATGAGGGTGACCATCGCGAGGCCGAGCGTGACCCTTGCCCCGTAAAGTACTGGTCCCTGCAGGGCGTCGGGAAATGCGTAGGACACGGTCATCCAGAGCCCGGTTAGTGCGCTGATGCATCCCGCTGCCGCCACAATCCGCCCGAGGGTCCTGTGCAGGGCCGGGCGGTAGCGCCTCAGGCTCGGCAGGAATTGCACAGCCCCCACAAGGCAGAAAACTGAACTGCCGAGGATATGCAATGTGATTGGGAGGGGATCGATCACCGCACGCGGGTTCGGCGGGATGATCGCCGGGGCGCCGAGAAGTTCCAGAAGCCGGACCAGCCCTACGACTGCCGGAATGAAAGAGTAGAGGAACACGAGGGCAAGGAACGCCCATTCGCGACGGCTGATAAAGTGCATGCTTCGGTCTCTCAGAATTAGGCGTCGGTCTGCCTCAGGCGGGCTTGCGCGCGGCGATAAAGGGGCTCAGTCGGTTCTTTCCGAAGTACCGCGTCTGCTCGATTTCGAACCCGGCGCGGATCAGGTGTCGGGTCAATTCAGCGCGACTCAAGATGATCACATTAGGCGCGATCCGCGCGGCCATGAGCACGCGAACCATGGCTCGCATCCAGCGCGGCGCGTCCTTCAGACAAACCGTCTTTGATATGAAGTGACCGCCGGGTTTCATTTGGTGGAATGCTGCATCCAGTACGGTGGGTATGTCGTCCACCAGGTGAAGCAGGCTGAACGCGCAAATGACCTCGAATGGTGGGCCAGGAATGTTTTGCGCCGCCTCCGCCTGAAGAAATTCTGGGTTTCCCGCAGCATCTCCTCCTGATCGTGACCGGGCGATCCGGATCATCTCGGCAGAGAGGTCGGTTGCGGTCACATGAGCGACTACAGGCGCGATCTTACTCGCCGTACCGCCTGTCCCGCAGCCGATTTCAAGAACGCGATCAGTCGATCGAAGAAGCGCAGTGACGCATTCCAGCTTTTCTTCGTAGGCGGTGACATCGGCAATAGGCTTCTTGGCGTACTTGGGCGCATGCCGGTCCCAGAAGGCTTGGGCAGTCATGTCGGTTTCCTTTGCGTGTTGCACTTCAGGTTTGAAGCGGTGCGGATGCGCCAGTCGTAAGAAACTGCGGAATGCATTGTGTCGCTTTCGATTGCAGAGACCGGGCCGATCTCGTTTCGCAGCCGGTATCATCCATGCGCTCATAAAAGGTCGATTGCTTAAATTCGTCCACCTGCTATACGCTCATGAATGAACTGGCAGGCCGTTTCCTTCGATTGGAACCAGGTACGCGCCTTCCTCGCGACAGCGGAGGAAGGCTCGTTCAGCGGCGCGGCGCGCGTGCTGAAGACAACGCAGCCGACGATAGGACGGCAGATCGGTGCGTTGGAGGAGGCACTTGGCGTCACGTTGGTAGAACGCAGCGTCCGTGGTCTTACCTTGACGGAAGCAGGGCGCGACCTGATTGATCACATGCGCACGATGGGCGAGGCTGCGACGCTCATCTCGATGGTGGCCGACGGTAAATCTCAGGATGTCACCGGAGAGGTCACGGTCACGGGAACGGACCTCTTGTCAGCAGCGATCCTGCCGGGCGTGCTCAAGCCGTTGAGACAGATGGCGCCGGGCATCCGCGTCCGCATTCTTGCGTCGAGTGAAATGCAGAATTTGACGCAGCGCGAGGCGGACATCGCGATACGCCACGTCCGCCCAGATCAGCCGGACCTGATCGCACGGCACTTGGGCGACTTTCGCGCCACTCTCTATGCCGCGACCGACTATCTCGATCGTGCAAGCCGCCCACGGACACCGCGCGATGTGGCCGCACTCGATTTCGTCGGCAATGCCGACCCCGAGCGGCTAATGGCCCCACTGCACAACATGGGCGTGCCCGTTCGTGCAGAGAGCTTCGCGATGTCGAGCGAGAGTGGTGTCGTCGCATGGGAATTGGTGAAAGCGGGCTACGGCGTCTCTATGCAGCCCGAAACGTTGGGCGAGGCTGAACCTGGCATAGAGAAGGTCTTGCCGGATTTCCCTTCGCTTGAGTTTCCAATCTGGCTGGTCACCCATCGGGAGTTACAGACCAGCCGCCGTATCCGGATCGTATTCGACCTGCTGGCCCGGGGACTGTCAGACGTTGCGAAGCGCCGAAGTGGCGGCGATTGACAGGTGTAAATGGGCTGCAATCAGTCAATCGAACGGATCGCAGAGAATAGTGACCATGGGCTCATTTCAGAAGTGTACTTTTGCAGATGCTCGCGCATTCTGAAAAGAAATGGACCGTAGATGTCAGACGCACTCTGCGGCGCGTCTAGAGCGGTAGCGACTATGTGCAAGGGATTGACGCTGAACGTCCACACGATGCTGTGGACGAGGCGGCCCTGTAGAATCTAATGTCATTACAGTATCGACGGAGTGGGGCGGGTTATTGCGACATTTGTATTGGTCCATGGAGCGTGGCAAGGGGGATGGTGCTGGGCTCGCGTAGCCGCGCTTCTGCGCAGGGAAGGCCACGACGTTTTTACCCCTACACTGACAGGGTTGGGTGAACGTGCTCACCTCGTGAGTGACGAAACCGATCTGGCCATGCATATCGAGGATGTCCTGGGGGTAATCAGGTGCGAAGAACTCTCCGACATTGTTTTGTGCGGTCACAGCTATGGCGGCATGGTTGTCACCGGAGTGGCGGATAGGGCGCCCGACCACATTCGCTCACTTGTGTACCTCGATGCGCTCGTGCCAGGCGATGGGCAGGCGGCCTTGGATGTTTTGCCTGCGGAAATCGCGGCAGGGCTTCGTGATAGTGCCGTCGATGGCAAAGTCGCGCCGGGCCCCGCGGAGGCTTTTTCGGTGAATGGAGCAGACTGTGCGTGGGTGGACCGCCGAAATGTCGCCCAACCAATCAAGACATTTGAGCAACCGATTCAACTGGTGAGCGGCGGAGCCGAGGTGGTAAAGCGGACCTACATCTATGCCACCGGCTGGGTCCCAGGGCTTGGCCAACCGTTTTTCGAGCGATATCAGCATCAGTCGGGGTGGACGGCGATTTCGGTGCCATTCGGGCACTACGTGATGATCGATAGGCCTGAAGACTTGGCCCGAATTCTAATGTCCGAAATTTGAACGTGGCCGCCGATTCCTGCACGAGAGGGCAGACAGCGAAATCGCCCGCATGGGAATAGTTATTGCTTCCATCCCGATTGTCCTACTTCAACCACCGCTTCGGGGAAGATGTTGCACATCAATACGTCAACCAGGAGGTCTCGCACTATTAAATTTTTAGCGGCTTGTTGATTTGAGCTAAGTGGATTCCACATACCGTCATACAGCTCAGTCGAAATTGACTGGCTACAACAGCTGTGCGGATTTTAGTGCCTCCATAACGTATTGCCGAACCGCAGCGACCTGCGGAGCGGCCAAGCGTTCAGGGCGGCAAAGTAAACTCAGGGGAACTGGTTCGGTAGACCATTCAGGAAGAAGGCGCACGAGGTTGCCAGCGCGTTCATCCTGTTGCGCCAGCAATGTGGGCAGCATGGCAACTGCATGCCCCGTTAAAACTGCTGTAATTGCGAGCTCCATCGTATTGACTCGCAAGCCGACGGGCGGCGCAACGGCCTCACTTTGACCTGCTTCGTTCTTGAATAGCCATTTGCCTGATTCTTGTGTGCGCAAAACGCATGACACCGAGAGTAAATCAGCAGGCTGGTTGACGGTTTTCATCCGCTTCAATAGCGGCGGGCTGGCGTAAGGTGCCCGCTGCGCAGGCGGTAAGGCTGCCGGGATGAACCGTCCTTTATCGGCGGGGCCGGTCCTGAATGCCAGATCGATGTCTTCTGCCGCAAAATCCGACCTGGAATCGTCGGAATGAAGCTCCAGTTCGACATTTGGATAGCGGGATTGAAGCCCGGCCAGGAGCGGGACAAATACGGTGCCAAGCAGGCTGTTGGGCCCCGAGACCGACACTCGACCAGCAATCTTCCCGCTTCTGGCAAAGCCAAGCTCTGCCTCTGCCTCAAGCGCTGCGTCAACAGGCCCCGCGCAGATCTCGAATATTCTGCGCCCTGCTGTGGTCGGGGCCACTGCCCGACCTGACCGGTCCAACAATACCAGCCCCAATTCAGCTTCAAAAAGCGCAAGCTTCTGACTGATCGATGATTTCGTGGTGTTCAGCTCCGCCGCTGCTGCACTCATCGAGCCAGCACGAACAGTAGCCACCAGGGCCTTGGCGCAGGAATAGAATCTATCGTTCATAATTACGAACAGTAGTTAACAAAGGGATCATTTTCCAGAACGAATGGAATCCCTAAATTCTGTCCCAGCGAACAGGCCAGGATATGAGAAATGCAGACAGAGATGGTCTACCACCCCGCCGCGACACGAGAGTTCAAGGACTTCGGCTTTATGCAGGCGCATTTGTCGTTCAAGCCGCATCTGGAAGTGGGGCGGCGCAGGTTCGGCCCGCTGATCACAATCGATGACAGCACGCTGTCCCCCGGCGCCAAGGGATTTGGCCTGCATCCGCACCAGGATGTCGAGGTCGTTACCTTCATGGTGAGCGGAGAAGTATCGCATATCGATCCGGTGGTGCCTGCTCACAACGGCACCGTGAAGGCGAAGGGCCTTCAGGTGATCTCCGCAGGCACCGGTATCCTCCACAACGAAGTGAACAACTCACGGACGATGCCGATGCGGGCACTGCAAATCTGGTTCGAGCCACGAGCCAAAGGGTTGGTGCCGGCCTATTCCAGCAAGGAACTGGAGATTGCGGACCACACCAACCGGTTTCTACTGGTGCTCTCACCCGACGGTGCCGAAGGCTCACTTGTTGTGCAGCAAGAAGTGCGCCTGAATTACGGCAAATTCGACCGTCGCGGCGTGCAATATTTCAGCCCGTCCGGCCCTGATCGCAGCCTCTACATCTTTATGATCGAAGGCGAGTCAACTGCTGCTGGCCTTGCCCTTGGCAAAGGAGATGGGCTGGGAGTGCTCCGTGCCCGGGACCTGGAGATTGACGTCACAGCCGGAGCCGAAATCCTGATCTTCGAATTGCCCTCTTCCCATTATTCTTAACCAGAAAAGGACATCAACATGACCTCCACGAAAGTGACCCCCGACAACGCAGCCATCGTTCTGATCGACCATCAGGTCGGCACAATGAATTGGGCAAAATCCGTTGACCGCGATCTGATCGAAGCTAACACCCGCGCCCTCGCGCGGGCGGCGACCGCGCTTGGCATGCCGCTGGTGCTGACTTCCAGTATGGAAGACAACATGCAGGGGCCGCTGATGCCCGCGCTGGAAGAGATCGCATCAGATGCATTCGCCGCGCGGATTAAGCGTCCCGGCGTAGTAAACTGCTGGGATGACGGTGCCTTTGCAGATGCCTGCCGCAACACCGGGCGCAAGCATTTCATCATGGCGGGCATCACCACCGACGTATGCCTTGCCCCTCCTGCAATCAGCGCCGTTGACGAAGGCTTTGCCGTGACTGCTGTAGTCGATGCTTCTGGCTCCCCCACCGCGCTGACGGATGAGATGGCGTTCCGGAAGATGGAGCGCGGTGGTGTCGAGCTCACCACAACCAGCGCGCTGCTGGCAGAACTTGCGGTCAATTGGGCCAGCGAGACCGGTCAAAAGATCATGCAAATCCTCGGAGAGGAAATCCTGAGCCGCGGATAGACTCTCCGATCCGTCACAAACGATACGGGAGCGGCCGCCCTATCACAGGGCGGCCGTCTGGTAGTTTCGAAGTTTTCCGCCTGGTACATCATGTATGCAAAGGGAGCTAAACCCATGAAACGAATGGCAGTTATGGGCGTTTGACCACCGCTCAGAAAGAAGCAGCAATTGACCTTTTCGTTGCGCTCTAGGAAACTGCAAAGTCTAATTGAGAATGTCCGCTTCGGGCTGCGAACAATCCTTAATTGTCCGACCTTCGACGGCTGCTTTGTCCGTGTGTGTGAGTTCGGTTTGAACTGGATTTTGCGCTCGCGGCGAAGGTCTGCAATGCGGGCTGCGACCGCAGCATCGAAACAACGGGTTGGATGTCGGCTCTGGGCCGTAGCAAGCATCTGACCCTTTTGGTACAACCTACCGGTTCCTTAAAAACTCTCTCGGACTGACGCCCAGAGTTTGTCGAAACATGTAGCTGAACGCGCTCATAGATTCGTATCCCATGTCGAAGGCAACCGAGGTTACGCTCTTACCCGCCGCGAGCAGCGATACGGCATGCAAGACCCGTGCATGGCGCAACCATTTCGAAGGCGGCATGCCTGTTTCGGCGATGAACAGTCGTTCGATGGTCTTTCTGCTCGCTGGTACATCCGACAACCAGGCTTCGACCGAGCGAACGCTACCAGGGTCGTCGAGCGCACCACGCGCGACGTCGAGAATCCGCGTATCTTTTGGCAATGCAAGAGTAAGCGGCACGTCCTTTGCGGCGAGAATCTCCTGTCGAAGCAACGCATGCAGCGCTGTGTTGTGCTTGACTGTTCGCGTGCCTGTTGCTTCAGGCATCACCGCAACAAACAATGCGTCCAGAAGCGGTGTTATGGCAACGACCCGGCAATCAGGTCCAAGCCACTCTGCCTCTTCGCGATTGACATCGACATAGTGCATGACGTTGTTCGCCCCATAGCGCATCCAGTGTTCTTTATCTGGAGGAATCCAGATTGCCATGGCCGGACTGAGCAGCAGGACCCGGTCCGGGGTTCCGACATACATCGACCCCGAGGCTGCCGAGATCAGTTGACCAAAATCGTGGGAATGCCAGTCGTAGCTTTCGCCTGACGCTGGCTCAATCGTTTCCCCGAGATAGCGGGGTCGATCAGATGTAGTCGGCGTGCTGTACTTCATTGACGAATCCTCGATAACAGTCGTCTCCCTGTCGACAGATAGACATACCATCCTTCGCTATCAATCGCCAATCAGTCGGGCACCGTGCCCGATGTTTTGCACTCGATGGGTTAGCCACCATGACAGAACGATCCCTAATGGCCTGGTTCGCCGCGGGACACTTCGCCATCGACTGGCCAATTGCAGCGCTATGGTTGATCGTGCCGGCTGCTGGTCTACACATGGGCTTTTCCCCCGCTGAGGTCGGTCTACTGTTTACGCTGTTCAGCATTGGCGGCGCTTTGGCCTACCTGCCAGCAGGCCTCATCGCAGATTGGGTTTCGAACCGCGGTCGTCTTCTTGTCGGCACCTTTCTCTGGGTCGTCGTGGGATATGTTCTCGCAGCAGCGGCGCCAGGATTTTGGAGCCTTGCTATCCTTCTGGCGCTCGCTGGTATGGGCAACGCGGCCTGGCATCCGATCGCAACTGGAATATTGACGAGCACCAACAAGGCGACACGCGCCCGCGCCTTGGGAGTGCATGCCGTTGGAGGATCCTTTGCGGAGGTCTTCGCGCCACTGTCGATCGGGTTGCTTCTGTCGGCCCTCGATTGGCCCGTTGCTTTGGCGCTTTCCGTGCTTCCAACCGCTTTGGTTGGCGTGTGCTTTTTGTGGGTCGCACGGGCGGTTCCTGCCTCCGAAACTTTGCGTATCAATCGCAAGGAGCTCTTACTGCTTCTGAAGACGTGGCGCAGTCGAAAGGGGATCCGCCTCGTTGCCATGGTCTCGCTCTACAATATGGCATTGATCGCTCTGCTAAGCATGATCCCACTCTACTTGGCGACGGTTCACGCACTTGCACCCAGTATGATAGGGGGCATCTTCGCAGCTATGCTTGTGTCCGGGGCGCTCGCCCAACCGTTGGTCGGATCAATTTCTGACAAGCTCAACCGCTTCTCGATCCTCGCAACTGGAAACGGCTTTGCTGCCTTGGCTATCGGTGTACTGGTGTTCGAGCCTCCGTTCTGGATCATGATAGCCCTGATGGCCTTTGGGGTCGCTTCGCTGGACGCAGTTCGAGCGACAATGCTGGCAGCTACAGTTGATCACTCGGATCGCAACGAAAGTACGACGCTGGGTTTCGCGTTCACTTTGCTGGACGGGGTAGGCGCGTTTGGAGCGGTTTTGGCCGGGATCGTCGCTGGCATATCCTGGGGTGCCATGTTTGGCCTTTCTGCGGCGCTTGCCGGCGGTGCGGCCGTTCTTGCCATCGGCACTCTGCCCGCTTCAGCACGACCCAATGATCTTCCATCAATTGATCCGCTTGGTAGAAATCGCATGACTATCGAAGAGGCTAAGGCCGAACATGCACGGCGATACTGGTTTCTATAGTCTAATGCGCGAACCGCCGCGACTAAACGCGCCAAGCGACGAATGGGAACAAATCACAAGGATGCTTAACTATGATTGCCTACATCACACTCGGTGCCGATGACATGAAGCGCGCGGAACGCTTCTACTCCGCGTTTCTGCCAGATCTCGGATATCAGCTGGAACACTATCACGGTGACCTGAGCTATGCGCTTCCTACAAAGCCGGGGCAGGCGCCAAACCTCCCTGAGTTCTATGTCAAATCTCCTTTCGACCGGCAGCCCGCATCAACGGGAAATGGCACGATGGTCGCGTTCGAGGCACGCAGCCAACAACAGGTTCGTGATCTTCATGCCGCTGCACTTGAGGCGGGTGGAAGAGACGATGGAGCGCCGGGCTTCAGAGAGGCCTACGGACCGAACTTTTTTGTCGGCTACCTGCGCGATCCTCAAGGCAACAAGATCGCATTATTCTCCAGCGATCAGAGCGAACCAGGAAGAGACGGATGACGGAAACTGTCTGGTTGGGCGAGCAAAACAACGATGGCCTTGGCCTCGGTCGCATCGTTTGCTATCTACATTGCACGGTCGGCAGAAACCGAGGCGTCGCTGCTCCTCCGGGAGAGCTAAACCTGCCAAACAGATCGAACGGCAAAGCATTCACTAACACAGTTGAGAGCGCCGCTTCGTTAAGCCAGCGACCGACGATCCAGCAATGGCGCTTGATGTGGAAGCCCCATGCCTAAAATCTCTCTGCCGTTACACGCGGACGACTTGACCGTGTTTGTGCGATCCCTCGCCAAGCAACTCGGTGACGCAAGCCCGCCGCACCTCGTGCTCATGAATATGGCTGCGCGTGCCGCAGGTTTTCAAAACGTCCAACACATGCGCTCGGTCCATGCCGCTGGTCAAAGGCTTGCACGCGCAACCAACGGGCAAACTGTTGATGCGAGAACCGTAGAGCGCGCCTTGTATCAATTCGATGCCAATGGTCGTCTCCTTCGCTGGCCGTCCAGACGCAACGTGCAAACGCTTGCTCTTTGGGCGCTCTGGGCAAGACTTCCGCCGGCACAGTCGATGATGGAGCAGGAAGTCAACGAGCGTCTGATTCTCGAACACGCGTTCGAAGATCCAGCAACCCTGCGGCGCACAATGATTTCTGCCGGGCTTCTGACGCGTCAAAACGATGGTACCGACTACCGACGCGTCGAACAGGAGCCGCCAGTCGAGGCGAAAGCTCTCATTCAAGCACTGAACATGCGGCGCCGAAACCGTATGCCAAAAGCAGAGGAGGTCGGCCATGCATAGAGGATCTTGCCTTTGTGGCGCCGTAAAGATCGTCGTCGAAAGTGACCTGCCACGCCCCACCGCGTGCCACTGCCAGCAATGTCGCAAGCATTCCGGTCATTTTGAGGCCTCCATAGATATTCCCCGTACAGCACTTCGGATCGAAGGCGAGGATGTAGTGCGCTGGTACCAGTCTTCTGAAAAGGTGCGACGGGGCTTTTGCGGCACCTGTGGATCAACACTGTTCTGGGATCCGATCCACCATGACTGGACGGCTGTCGCCATGGGCGTATTCGATGGTCCAACGCAAACGTCCCTCGCGATGCATATCTTCGTGTCCGAGAAAGGGGACTATTACGAGATCGCAGACGGGCTCCCTCAAAACGAACGTTAGCGCGAAGCAGAATTGGTTTTCGGAAACAGAGATGAGACAAAAGTTGATTTTGCTGACAGGCTGTTCTGGTGGCGGGAAGTCAACGTTACTTCAGGCCCTCGGCGAGCGCGGACACGCCACGGTGAAAGAGCCCGGTCGACGGATTGTTGCGGATGAATTGGCCCGATCGGGTCACGCTTTGCCGTGGGTCAACATGCACGCATTCGCATTGCGTGCCATTGAGGTTGCAAGGAGCGACTTGCACGCAGCGCGTGAGTTAGAAGGTTCTGTCTTTTTTGATCGCGGGTTGGTCGATGCAGCTGTTGCTTTAGCGAGTTCCGGCGGACAGGACCTATCAGAAACACTCGGAAAAACGCGGCAATATGCGAAGCAAGTTTTTGTGGCTCCGCCATGGAAAGAGCTTTTCACGCAGGATGGTGAGCGCAGACACGACTTCTGCGCAGCAGTTCAGGAGTATCACCGTATTTTGTGCGCACTAGATACCCTTGGCTACTTGAGAACGGAGCTGCCAAGGGTATCAGTGCAACAACGCGTTGAATTCGTTCTGAGCATATGCGGCGCAGCTTAAACCAGTGTTCCGCTTCTAACCCAACAAGCTCTCGACTTTGCGCCTGCAGCGAATGACGGCAATGCGGGCTGCGACCGCAGCATCGGAGGCGGGCGAAGAACGTCTCTTGTGGGCCGTCTGCGTGATCAGCTGACAGCGGGGCAGGGGCCTGTGCTGCACCAGCATCGAGGTCTGCAAGGAGCCCAATAGGACCGATGCTGCTTAACGCACCAATGTCAGCGATGCGCAGAAAGCGGAATTTGCAAAGTTAGGCCTGCGACAATTCTTCGACCATGCGCGAGCAGTCAGTATGTAGCGTGTTCAACCGCACTTTAGTTTTGTTTTTGTGCAGGTGTTCATCCTGCTTGCGACCCCAACTTTGTCCTGGGGTCACAGACAGGTAAACGATTTTATTCGGCAGGCATCGTTGATGTTTCTGGATCAATAGTTGACGCGACGCCGGCGGATTCGCGGCGTCCATCATTCCAGATCGCTTTGATCAAAGCGATGCACATCAAAGCCATGACGATAGAGAATGGCAATGCTCCGATCACCATCGCGGTCTGAATGGCTCCGGTTCCGCCCGAGATCAGAAGACCGCCAACCACCAAGGCCAACGCTGCACCCCAGAACATGATGTGCGGACGTGCCTTAGGCCCTTCGTCTCCAGCTGCGTTGATCGTATTCACGATAAGCACGGCCGAGTCAGCGGAGGTCACAAGGAACGTCATCAACAGCACAACGATCACAACTGCCATGGCCCAAGCCAGGAACTCAGCAATGGGTGCGAGCATGTAGGTTGTCATGGCAAAGATCTTGTCGCCATTGGCCGCGTCAAGGATCACACCATTTGCGCCGCCGTTCAGTTCCAAATCAATCGCTGTACCACCGGCCCAGGCGAACCAGACAAAGCACATCAGCGACGGCACAATCATCGCGCCCAGTACGAATTCGCGGATTGAACGCCCGCGCGAGATGCGTGCCAGGAACAGCCCGACGAAAGGTGCAAACGCGATCCACCAGGCCCAATAGAACACCGGCCACCAGCCCTGCCATTGTGCCAGCAGGAAGGATTCGGAACCCTCGACGCCGTCAGAGGTGTAAACATTGAAGCTGAGCCAGGGCAGCGCGACCAGATAGTCCCAAATGCCGACAAAAAAGGCCTTGGCACCAAAGAATGTCGCTCCGAACAGGATGAAGAAACCCAACAGGAAGATCGACAACGCCATGTTGATGTTCGACAGCCACTTAATGCCTTTGCCAACACCGGACAGAGCAGACAGTGTCGAGGCCCCCATGATAACCAGCAAGGCGACAATGATACCCAGTGTTGTGGCTGAGCCATCGGTATTCGCCAGACCGCCGATGCCGATACGCGTCAGGCCCGCAACGAACTGCTCTACACCAAATCCAAGCGTCTGCGCCACGCCAAGGATCGTCGCAACAACGGCAACGATATCGATCAAGTGACCGAGGTTGCCCGAAAGTGCCTTACCGAAGAGCGGCGTCAGGGACGAGCGGATCGTCAGCGGGAGCCCGCGGCGATAGCTGAAGAACGCCAGTGCCAGACCAGCAATCGCGTAGCATGCCCAAGCGCCCAGACCCCAATGCAGGTAGGACCAGACATAAGCGGTGCGCACGTTGTCAGCATCAAGGGCTGTTGTGACACCCTGAATTACCGATGGGTTGTTCTTGAAATGGGCCACGGGCTCTGCAACAGCCCAGGTCAACATTCCAACACCGATACCGGCACCGAACATCATGGAGAACCACGAGAAATTGGAGAATTCGGGCTTCTCCCCCTCCACGCCCAGGTTGAGGCGTCCCGCCGCAGGCCAGATGGCCAATCCGATACAGACTATCACAAACCCGGTGACAACCCAGATATACCACGCGGCAAACTGAGCCAGAATGGCTGCGTTCCAGTCGCCGAGTATCTTGCCGGCCTGGGTCGGCCAAACGATGCACCAGACAACCAGCAGGCTAATGATGATCTTACTGATCACCGTCACGTTTACGCTGAACCCCCGATAAAAACCGTTGTCAGCGGTCTTAATCGGAAGTTCTGAAAGAGGTGGCTTTATCGCCATAATTAATTTCTCCCTGAGTTTGATTATTGAGCGGGTAATTCTGCCTTGATCACCCTTTTCGCCAGAAACCAATGAGACCAACGACGCACACCAGTTGCCTCGCCAATCTCATTGGATCCGGGGAAATATGCTTGCCGATTTTCTCAGCTTTCGAGAGCTAACCTATGCACGTGAATTTCGTTGATCGGGTGGCTTTCCGCGCCGATGACGCCGGGACGGGAATGGCGATACAGAGACCGCCAATAGGGTTGAATTATGGTCCCGTCATCTCGCATAAACTGCTCGATTTTTTCCATGTGACCACGCCGCGTTTCCGCGTCGGCAATTGCTGAGGCTTCTTCAAGCATTGCGTCAAATTCGGAGCTAGCAAGGCCGGTTTCGTTCCACGCCACGCCTGATTTATAGGCAAGGGTCAGTACCTGAACACCCAGCGGACGATGACCCCAATCTGTCGAACTGAACGGGTATTTGTTCCAGTCATTCCAGAACGTGTTGCCCGGCAATACGGTACGCTTAACATTCAACCCTGCATCACGGAGCTGAGCTGCAAGCGCGTCGGTTGTGTTTCGGCGCCAGTCGTCGTCAATCGAGAAAATCTCATGCTCATAGTCGAGCATTCCGACCTCTTCGAGCAATGCACGTGCGCCCTCAACATCCTTTTCCGGAGCTCCGATGTCGGCATATTCCGGATGAATGGGGCAAACGTGATGGTTTTCACCGAGCGTACCACGATTGGCGTACCCCAATTCCAGCAATACAGCATTGTCGCACGCCATCGCCAGTGCGCGGCGAACACGTGCGTCTTCATAGGGTTTGACCCCATCCACTTCGGCGTCGCGGTTTGTTCGTAAAACCATAGTGTTGGCTGAAACGGACTCGCTCTGATTCCAGCCAATGCTTTCGTAGATGTCGACAAATTCTCCGACCGTTTCATAGGTCATGTCGATTTCCTCAGCTTCTGCCGCCGCCAAATGCGCTGCGCCATCGGTGCCGTAGTCGATAAATTCGATCCGATCCAAATAGGCGCCTTCACCCCACCATTCGTGATCTGTGTTCTTTTCTAGAACGACCTTTTCGCCTACCAGATACTCAACCAGCTTGTATGGCCCCGTACCAACCGGGTCATTCGCCGGATCGCCGGACCAACCGTCAGGCACGATTGCTGCGGGGTATTCCGTGACCGCAGGAATAATGGTGATGTCCGGTCGCGTCAGCTTGAGCTTCAGCGTCAGATCGTCGATCACTTCCAAGGCCCCATCAGCCGGGCCATCACCGGCATCATTTTGCAAGGACCCCATACGCGCGGCCATAGAGTTGCCTTCCCAACTCCCATCACACCATCGACCAAAGTTATACGCGACATCTTTAGCCGTCAGCGTTCCACGCCCGTCATTCCAGTTCACGCTTGGCCGAATGCGTAGTACGTATTCGGTTGCATCGTCATTCACTTCCCAGCTTTCAAGCAGCCGGGGTTCGAACGTGCCGTCCGCGTTGTACTGGACGAGATACTCCAAAAATCCACGGACTACGTTCCCGAGCTGTGGCCAGTTGTAAAGCGGCGGATCAAGCTGCGCCCGCACGACCTGCTGAATGCGAATGGTCCCGCCTGGCTGAACATCGGTCGCGGCCTGCACTGGTTGAGACAAACCAATCATCGAATAAGCCGCTGAGGCCGACAACCCTAGTGCGGTGGCGCGCGTTAAGAACTCGCGACGACCGAGAGTGCCGTTAGCAACTTCATTGGCATGCATGGCTATCGCCGGGTGAATGGATTGATCGTGTCTATGACTGGTCATCTTTGGCTCCCTTGATTTTGAGGCCGCTTACGCGCCGCTTTTTAACTTTTTTGATGCATATCTGGTCCTTTTTGCAGTAGTTGAGTAGTTATGGATGACATTAGCAGGGTTAATACCAGTCTCAGCCGCAATCTGGTGGCGCTCTATGCCTTTGAAATGGTTTCCCAACACGGAAACTTTACAAGCGCAGGTGAGGCGCTTGGGTTGACACAATCCTCGGTCTCGCAACGGATTAAAGGGCTGGAGGTCGATCTAGGCGTCGTTTTGTTCAAACGCGAGCATCGCGGTGTCTCGTTAACAAATGAAGGCCTGAGACTTCTTAACGTGGTCAGTCCGGCAATGCGGCAAATGGGTTATGCCGTTGGTTCTCTGATCGAACGCAAATCGAAACCTAGGGTTCGGATTTCTGCTGATTTTGCGTTCTCAACGTTCTGGCTTCTGCCGCGTCTAGGTTATTTGCGAGAGGAAATTGGGGAAGAAATCGAAATTCAGATTTTGGCTTCAACCGTGCCACCCGGTTTGGATGATACCGATTGCGACATCCAGATCCACGTTGCGCCCAATAACCGGATCAAACCAGACGAAGTACTACTTTTGGAAGAGGTCGTAGCCGCAGTTTGCAGCCCGCAGTTATTGGAAAAGATTGGACCGATCCGATCTGCTACGGAGCTACTCAAGGTTCAACTTCTTAGCTTGTCAAAACCCGCAACCGCTGAGTGGCAAACCTGGCAAGGGTGGTTTGACAGTTTAGGTGTAACGGGCGAAAGAAAGAGAAACTACATCAGTTTTAATAACTATGACATGGTGACCCAAGCCGCTTTGTCTGGTGATGGCGTGGCATTAGGCTGGATTGGATTGATCGATGATTTGCTCAGCAAGGGTTCTCTTGTGACCGTTACAGAAGACTTAGTCTCTAGCGATGCGGGTTATGTAATGTCACGGAGCCATACCAACGTGGGCCCAGGTCCCAAGCTAGTGTTTGACTGGATCGCGGAACAAGTTCTAGCAACGTCTCTGAGGTAACGCGTCGTTGCCCCGCTTCGCGCACATACCGCCAAGTCAGTAAATTCGCAAAACGACTGCAATGCCTCAATACTTTGCAGCGATATTGAAAACTCCCAACTTGTATTTTTTAGAGTGGCTATGTCAGGTAGTCAATGTCCGCTTAGGGCTGACTACGATCGTTTGGAGTGAAAATGCGGATGGCTGAAAAGTCCGCGATCCAGACAATTGCCTGCGTCGAGATTGAGCACTTGCAGCGAATGGCGGCTATGTGGGCGTGAACGCAGCATCGTGAGGGTAACGTGAAAGTCCGGAAAGGGCCGGTCCAGCAATAAGTACAACAACCGTTTTAAAATTTTTTGACGTTGACGTTTTTCGAGAAAACAAGCGCTTTGCGAATTGTTGACAGTAGACGGATGAGCTAACACAATTGCGCTCATGAAAGCATCATCATCAACACATTCTGCGACTCAGGCCATCAGCCAGCGGCGGGCGAGCACCATTACGTCAATTGCCGTGGACGCGATAGAAGAAATGATCGTTTCAGGCGAGCTGGTTGCGGGTGACCGGATAAACGAGAGTACGCTGGCGGAACACCTTGGAATCAGCCGAGGTCCGATCCGCGAAGCGTGCAGAAGTCTCGAACAGGCTGGGCTTCTAGCCAGCAAGGTGAATCGGGGCATGTATGTCCGCGAAGTGTCATTGGACGAAGCGCGAGACTTGTATGAACTGCGAGGAGCCATTGCCGGGCTTGCGGGTGAGTTGATCGTTAAGCGTGCAGATGATGCTGAAATTGCGGAACTAAGCGGTCTCGTGGATCAGATGCAGAAGGCTGCGGATAAGGGCAACACAGAGGACTACTACAAGCTGAATTTGCAGTTTCACGATGCTTTGGTTCTGGCCGCCCGAAACAGCGCGCTTGAAGATACCTATAGGAAAATTGTCAATCAGCTTCACTTGCTGCGGAGACGTGGCCTCGTCCAGGAAGGTAACCTTCAGGTTTCAAATTCTGAACACAAGACAATAGTTGCTGCCTTAACGGAGCGCGACGCCTATGCGGCCAGCAACGCGCTGCGCGACCACGTTTCCAACGGCCTGACGCGTCTGATCGCATCCCTTTAACGCCAGTTCTACGCAATTGGTCGAATCCTTGAATTGAAAACTGTTGACAGTTTACAATGTTCGATGCTACCCACCAAAATCAACGGCCGTAACCGGCTGGGCGAAAACCAATGGGAGGACACCATGAACAAACTTTCGCGTTTTGCAGCTGGTACGATGATCATCGCGGCGCTTGCCACGTCATCGGCGGCAGAAGAGTACCCATCGCAGCCGATTGAAGTTGTAACACACGCATCTGCAGGTGGAGGAACCGACACAACTGCACGGACGATGTTGATCCGGGCTCGGAAAGAGCTTGGCGTGGATGCCTTCGTCCAGATCAAAAAAGGCGGCGGAGGCGCTGTGGCCATGAGCTATGCCTCAGGCAAGCCAGCGGACGGCCACACATTGATGGCGATTACGCCGACGCATTTGATCACCATGGCCCGAGGCCGTGCGCCAATTGGCATTGATGACATCAAAGGAATTGCCCGCTCAACGGATGATCCAATTATTGTCGTCGTAAACAAAGAAAGCGGGATCGAAAGTCTCGAGCAGCTGATTGAGGCATCTAAGTCGGCTCCGATCAAATGGGGCGGCACGCAGGCAGGGGGTATCGACCATATTGCCGCGATGACCTTTGCCAATAAATCCGGTGCGGAAGTTGCCTATGTCCCCTTTGACGGCGGCGGCGCGATAATCACTAACCTGATGGGCAAGAACATTCAGGCGGCGGGCTTAAACTATGGTGAAGCCGTCGACGGCATCGAAACCGGCGACTTTGTTCCGCTGGCTATTATGGCCAAGGAGCGGCTTGGTGTTTTGCCGGATACCCCAACGATGATCGAACTGGGAATTGATGGTGTCAATTTCTCGACCGTACGGGGCGTTATTGTGATGACGGATACCCCGGAAGACCGTGCAGCACTGCTGGAAGAAAAGCTTCTGAAGGGTATGAGCCACGGCACCTATCAGGCGTACCTGGAGGGCATTGGTCTGGATGCAAGCTCAGTTGCAGGCTCCGAGGTCTGGGACGCCCAGATCCGCGAGATGTACGACAACATCTACGCGACCCTCGAAGAACTGGGCTTGCGCAAGTAAGGCCACCTCCCGACCGTCCGCCGCCCTGGCGGGCGGTCGTTTGTTCCATTGGAAGGGAACCCCATGAAACTTTCACGCGACCTTGTTGCAGGCGGGCTGATCCTTGTCTTGTCGGCAACTCTCTGGTGGGTCACGACGACTTTTGACACGGACCCGCTTGGTATGACGCAAGGTATGCCGGCCACGCATATGCCCCGCCTGATCCTCGGCGTAATCGCCGCACTCACCCTCATCATGATCGTGCAAAGCCTTACAAGCGGCGGTGAAGCATTGGGCGGAGTGCCGCCCTGGCAAATGCCTGCAACCGCAGCGGTGCTGGGACTCGCAGCCATTCTGTTTCCAATTCTTGGCGTACCGCTGGTTTTCTTCTGCGTTTGCGTGATTTTGCCGTTGATGTGGGGTGCACGGAACTACAGCGTGATTGTTG
This sequence comes from Ruegeria sp. CE9, assembly GCF_056537425.1. NCBI lineage: Bacteria > Pseudomonadati > Pseudomonadota > Alphaproteobacteria > Rhodobacterales > Roseobacteraceae > Ruegeria > Ruegeria sp. CE9. The sequence goes on from NZ_JBQFRO010000009.1 coordinate 137,676, forward strand.
TTTTTGCAGTTGGATTGCCGATCGCAATCTACGTCGTCTTCAAAATACTGCTCGGCCTGCGGTTGCCCATGGGCCCGCTTGCCGCGCTTGGGCTTTGAGGGGAGGAAATCATGGATATTCTTGGCGGATTTCTTGAAATCATTCAGCCCACGACTCTGCTGCTGATCATGGTGGGAACAATCGTAGGTGTTCTTGTCGGCGCGCTTCCGGGCTTGTCGAGCTCGATGGCAGTCGCGTTGCTGCTGCCTTTCACCATCTATCTGGATCCGATCCCAGCGATCGCAATGCTTGCAGCGCTTTACTGCGCCGGAACGTTTGGAGGCAGTATCACGGCGATCCTGATTAATGCACCGGGTGCCCCACCTGCGGCTGCGACGGCCTTCGATGGCTATCCATTGGCCAAAAAGGGCGAGGCGGGTAAGGCGCTCGGCATGGCTGCGGTTGCAAGTGTCGCTGGCGGGATATTCTCTCTGATTGTCCTGATCCTGGCTGCACCTGCACTGGCAACGATTGCCTATCGGTTTGGCCCGCCTGAGTATTTTGCCCTTACGGTATTTGGCTTGTCGATGCTTGCGTCGATCAGCGGCAAATCTGCAGTCAAAAACCTGATTGGTGGCGCCTTTGGCGTTCTGCTTGCCACCGTTGGCGTTGACCTGACCACCGGTGTCGAGCGATTCACGTTTGGCGTTCCCCAACTTTATGAGGGTATCAGCTTCATTCCCGTTTTGATCGGCCTCTTTGCTATGGCCGAACTGCTGGATCAGGCCGGACAGAAAGATACGCCGCTGGAACGGTTCAGCATGTCAGCGTTAAAACTCCCAACCGTAGACGACTTCAAACGGGTTTGGAAAACGATCCTGCGCAGCTCGGGTCTGGGGACGTTCGTGGGAATTCTACCCGCCGAAGGTTCTACCGTCGCTGCGATGATGGGCTATAACGAAGCCAAGCGTTGGTCGAAGAACAAGGACAATTTCGGCAAGGGTGAGATCGAAGGTGTCGCGGGTCCCGAGGCCGCCAACAATGCTGCAACCGGTGGAGCGATGGTACCGACGCTGGCGCTTGGGATCCCGGGTTCGGCCACGGCCGCGGTCATTCTGGGTGGGTTGCAGATACACGGGCTGCGACCAGGCCCATATCTGTTCGAAAACCAACCCAACCTGCTTTATGCGATTTTCTTCGCAATGTTGATCGCGAACTTTGTGTTCCTTGGGTTCGGTCTGGTTGGTGCCAAGTATTTCTCGCGCATTTCGCTGATCCCGCGCCAGTTTCTCTGGCCGACTGTGTTCTGCCTTTGTGTGGTCGGTGCTTACGGCGTCGGGCAATCCATGAGTGACGTCTATATCATGTTGGTTGCTGGCCTGGTCGGGTACTTCCTGAACCGTGCCGGATTCTCACCCGCACCGATCATCATGGGTCTAGTGCTGGGTCATCTGGTCGAAAACTCTCTGGCCCAATCTATGATCCTGTTCGATCAGGACATGAGCCAGTTCTTGTCGCGCCCGATCGCGCTGTTCTTCTTCGCGCTGGCCATCCTCAGTATCGCGTCATCACCGCTCAGCACTTGGCTAAAAGGACGCCGTCGCGCGGATGCGCCCGTATACAAAGACCTGAATGAGTGACCCGGTACAATCTCGGCATAACCCGAGGCTTTGTATTGGCCTTGTTGCCCGCCGCGCTCGGGGGCAGCCTGTGGGAAGCTTTGGGCCTCCCGCTGGGCTGGCTGATGGGCGCGGCGGTGGTGACCGGTTGCTTTGCCATGTGCAATGTCGAGGTCACGGTGCCGAAACCGCTGTATTGCCTTTCACTGGCGGCTTTAGGGTCCGGGGTTGGGCTGTCCATCACCCCGGAGGTGGCGGTTGAGTTGTTGGCCTGGGCCCCTGTGATGCTTGTCGCCGGATGCTTGGGCGTTGTTGCCGCAGCGCTTATGGCGCCAGTTTTGGCAAGGCTTGGGCGAATGGACCGTAGCACAGCGTTTTTCTCGTTGCTACCTGGTGGCGTGATAGAAATGGCAAATGTCGGCGATAGCTACGGCGCAGATCGTACGATTGTTGCCGCGTTGCACGCTGTGCGCGTGGCATTGGTTGTAGGTCTTTTGCCCTTGGCGCTTTACGCATTCTTTCCCGTGTCTGGCGACCCAATGCAAGAGGCAGCGTATCTGACATTGCCCAATCTGGCTTTGGTCATGTTTGTCGGGGCGGCGGGTGGATGGACCGCCGCCCAGCTGGGGCTTCCCGCTGCTTGGATACTTGGCGCATTGATCGCTGTTGGATTGCTTTCGTCCTTTGGCTTATCCAACGGGCGCATGCCTGTGTCCCTAATGGCAGTAGTAAAGGTATTGGTGGGCATCTCGCTGGGAGCCAGATTCCGGCGAGAGCTTATGTCTTCTATCCCGAGAGCACTCGGCGCGGGCCTTCCCGTTCTTCTCGTGATCATGGTGGGAATGGCGTTTGCCGCTGCGTTGTTGGGTTTGGTTATGCCGGTCAGCCTGCCAACACTTGTTCTCTGTTTCTCCATCGGTGGTATGGCCGAAATGGTTCTGACTTCAAAAGTTCTGGGTCAGAACGTTGCCCTTGTCGCCGGATTTCAGGCGGTTCGTGCCGTCTTCGTCAACGCTTGCGCTGGAGTTGTTTGGCGCAAACTTGTTTCACAATCAGATACTTCCCTTACCCCGAAAGGATGACACCAATGTCAGCTGTTCAGAACGCGTTTGCAGAAATGCCCCAGAATACCGCGATCACGGCCGAGGCCGCCGAATTCGTGGAAACCGTACGCTTTGAAGACATTCCCGATGAAGCCGTGCGCATCGGAACGCGTTGTATCGTGGACGGCGTCGGCCTTTTTGTTGCAGGGTCTGAAGAACACACAATCGACATACTGGTGGACGAAGCGCTGGATTTTGGTGGACGCGAAGATGCGCTGCTGATCGGGCGAAATGCCAAGGTTCCGGCTCCGATGGCGGCTCGAGTCTTGGGAACGGCAGGCCACGCTCATGACTGGGACGACAGTCAGGTGAGTATTGACCCCGCCCACATCTACGGCCTGCTGACACATCCGACTATTCCACCGCTGACAGCCGCTATTGTCATGTCGCAGAAGTTGGGCAACGTGTCAGGTAAGGACTTTATGTTGGCCTTCCTTACCGGCTTCGAGGTTGAGTGCAAGATCTCGGAATGGATGCTGCCACAGCACTACATGCAGGGAATGCACTCCAGTGGCACAGTCGGACATTTCGGGGCGTATACAACAGCGGCTAAGTTATTGGGACTTAAGGGTGACGCTCTGCGCCACGGGTTCGGAATTGCCGCCAGCTTTGCCGCCGGTATTCGTTGCAATTTCGGCACCATGACCAAGCCCCTGCATGTGGGACGCGCTGCCGAAAACGGGATCACCGCTGCCCTACTGGCCTCACGCGGTTATACAGCCGATCCTCAGGCGCTGGATGGTCCATGGGGCTTTATGGCTGTGCAGGGCGGTGGCGCAAACCCGGATAAAACTTCGCAAGGTTTCGGCAGGACCTGGACTATCGTTGAACCCGGTGTGTCCATTAAACCCTATCCTTGTGGCGTGCTGACCCATCCGACAATCGATCTGATGCTGCGGCTGATCACAGATGCGGATATCAAACCTGAAGATATCGAAGCAGTGACGGTTTACGCAGGCACAAACATTCTTAAACCCATCCGCTATCCCATCGCATCCAATCACTTGCAGGCAAAGTTCTCGCTTCCCGCGGCGCTGTCGATGATCGCTCTGGCCCGCAAAGCCGGCAAGGTCGAGTTCTCGGACGCGTTTGTAGGATCAGATCCGATGCAGGAGATGCAGCGCCGCGTGCGGACCGAGTTGGACCCTGAAATCGAAGCACAAGGGTTCGACAAAATGCGTTCTCGCATCACCATTCGCTTGAAAGATGGGCGTGAGATTGCCGGATGGGCAGACGAACGTTACCGCGGCGGGCCGGAGAACCCGCTGAGCGATGCAGAAGTTGAAGCCAAAGCGCGCTCTTGCTGCACGGGCGTGCTTTCCGAAGCTGAACAAAACCAGCTGCTGCAAAAGGCCTGGGGCGTCCTCGATCTTGACCGACCCGGAGAGGCTCTCGCATCGGCAATGACACCTAAACTTTGATCAAGTGCAAGCAACTCCTCAACTTTTGGGAAACAAAGAAGATGAAAAAAACCTTATTCACGGCGACAGCTTTGAGCATTTTGCTCTCAGTTTCAGCGTATGCAGAAGATCTTCGGTTTCTGCTGTTTAATGACAGTAGCGAAGACCTTTTAGAGTTCAATGTCTCGCCCGCCTCCTCGAGCAACTGGGAAGGTAACCTTCTGAGAGGAGGGTATCTTGCATCTGGCTACGAGGTGGACGTCTTTATTGAAGACGGTCTAACCACATGTGTTTATGATATTCGGGGTATTTTTTCAGATCGGTCTGTATCTGAAGACTACAGCTTAGACCTATGTTCACTTGGGGAATACACCTTCTTGGATTGAGGGCCAAAGGCGTGACGTGTCGATCCTGTCGTCCTCGTTGCGCGTGGGTTGCAGGACGCTTGGAAGATCGGAACGCAGAAGGGGCTGTGTTACCATCGCCTGTCTTTGAAAGTCGAAAGAGGACGCAGAGATCTGCCTGCACGATTTCACCTGTGGACTACTTTGATACTTAGACTTGTTGTTCAATTAGATTCAATCGGGTCGTGATTTCTGAAAGTCGCGACCACGATTGCATTGTAATCGGCAAGGCAAGCGCTGCTTCCGCGAACTCCCATGTATAACTGACTATCGAAAAGATCGCGCCAGGTGTGGCATCAAGATTTTGCGTGGCAAACCACAGGTTGAATAATATCAAACCGATCAGCAGGATGAAGATTGTACCGTACAGGATGGCCTCGGTGTCCGAGAGTTTTACCTCGTATTTCCGCAGCTTTTTCAGGTGCGCCAGCACCGGGCGGTCCCTTCGTTTTTCCAGGACACTGACCTGATGCTCCATCTGTTGATTCAACTCCCGGTTCCATCGCCAAAAGTTGGCGTGGAATAGCCCATAAACCGAGATCATGCCGAACAGGACGACACAGGCTGACACAGCCAGTGTTGGTGAAAAATAAAATAGAAGAACCGCTGAAACAACGAACTGTACAACACCTGCCATTGCATTCGGTAACACTTCCTCCAGAAAGTCGGCCAATTCTCGTCCCATGCCAATCCTAGCATTCAATGTTGACACTGGTAGGTTCGAAAATCGCGATGCTAGGGCGTTACCCAATTCGACGCGGATCGTCCCATATACCCGCGTATCATAAATCCGCCGAGCTACACCGATCACAGTCAGGACGGCCATCAGCGCGCCAAGATGTACGAAGGGCTCAACGTTCCCTTCAAGCAACCCATCGATGGCAAAGCCCATATAAAGTGGGATCAAAACGGTCAGTGCCGTTTCGGACAGGATCAGACACCAGGTAATACTGACGCGCCAACGAAACACGTTCAAAAGCGTGCCGATGGTGAGTTCGCGATCCGTTAGCATGTTGCGTTACTGATCATAGTGGATGCGAACATGGACATCGCCCGGCCAGACAGACGCGGCTTTGAAATCCGGCTCGTCTTGGGGATTTGGCGCACCGGTTGAACCAACGCCTTCCAAAAGCTGCGTGGCGGTCATGTTCAGGTCATCATCCTTGTTTTCGTCATGAAATGACAACGCCGCATATGGGCCGGCGTTTAAGTCAGAAAACTCATGGCTGATACTGCCTTTCCGCGATGGGACCTGGGCAAAGTCAATGGCACTCCAGGCGTCCAAGCTGTCAAAGGCGCGCGCGTCGCCAAAAACAAGGATAACGATGTTCCCTTTGGCATTGCGGATGCCATCCACGGTTACATTCAGTCCGTCCGCACCAGCAGGTGTTGCCAAAGTCACTATGGCGGCTGCAGCGCCCATCAGTTTTCGGTTCATGCCATTGTCCTTTCCGTATCCGGTTTTGGGAGGGTCGGTTTGAAAATCGCGATGATATCTTCGGCGATTGCGATCAGCACGGGGACAAGTACCAGCATCAGCGCGGTACCGAACAGCTCACCATAGGCCAGAGAGATTGCTGCCGGGATCAGATATTGCGCCTGCTCAGATGTTTCGGTCAGCAAAGGCAGCAAGCCGATCACCGTCGTCGCAGTGGTCAGGAAGATCGCTTTGAAGCGCCCGACACCTGCGCTGTTCAACGCCAGGTTCACGGGCTGGCCTTCGTCGCGGGCCTGATTGTAGCGGGTGATCATGACGAGGCTGTCGTTCACAATCACACCGGTCAAAGCCAGCATGCCAAAAAACGAGAACAGCGAAATCGATACACCCATGATCAGGTGGCCGACGGCGGCTGCAATAAAGCCAAAGGGCACGATGGCCAGAATAACGAAGGGCTGCCAGTAACTTTTCAACGGCACGGCCATCAGCACATAGATCAGCACCGCCGCCAAGAGCAGCGCCTGTCTCAGTCCGTCGCTAATGTCTGACATCTCTTCCAACTCGCCAGCTGGCAGGACAGTCACACTCGGGTATTTTTCCCAAAGTCTGGGAACCAGTTGTTCGAATACCGCTTGCCCAACTTCTTCTGGCGCGACGAGGTTGCGGTCGATCGAGGCGGCCACAATATTCATGCGTTTTCCGTCGCGACGATTGACGATACCGGAGGCGTAGGTGCCTTCGATTTCGGCAACCGTTTCCAGCGGCACCCATGCCCCCGATGCGCTACGCAATCGGGTCTGCATCAGGTCGGCAAGCGTATCGCGATTTTCCTGCGCATTCTGTACGAGCACGCGAATTTCCGAGCCATCACGTCTGACCTTGGCCACCTCGGCGCCGCCGAACCCATAGCCAATTTGTTTGGCAAGGGTCTCTGCATTGAAACCAAGGTGCCGCGCATCCGAGCTCACACGCAGTCTCAGTTCGGGCTGACCACCAGCCAAACCGTCGCGAACATTTTCAACGCCTTCGATTTGGGACAAAAAGGTCTTCATCTCAGCGCTGGCCTGCCGCAGCAAATCCTCGTCTTTGGAAGCCAACCGAATGCGAAACCCTCCGGCGAGCGCTTCGGACCCGGTGAACTCCAGCTCCGTCGCACCTTCGACTTCGCCCACCCGTTCGCGCCAGTCTCGTACCACCTTCAGGATCGGAACCTCCGGACGTTCGGCCACCGGTATCATCTCAGCATAGATCTGAGCACTGCCTGCGCTATTGATGATGGTGAACACAGTTTGAACGGGCGGCGTGGCCATACCGGCGTCTTCGGCAAGCTCTGCGTTCAGATCGTTCAGTTCGCTTTCAATCCGGTCTATGTTCGAGCGGGTCAGCGCAAAAGGCGCACGGGCGTCCATTTCAAGATTCACGGTAATGATCTGACCAGGGACTTCGGGGAAGAACACCGTCCTCACTTTGCCTTTGTACATAAGGCCAAGTCCCAGCATTGCGGCAGCGATGAACAGGATCAGCACGGCGTAGCGATGGCGCACTGCAGCGACGAGCATGGGTTGGTAGATATGGTCCCGGACCCAATACAACCCTCCCTGCGCCGCGTCCTGCACATGACCCCAGAGGCGGGTCAGCAGAAATCTACGCTCTTGCCCCATCGAAACCTGTGCCAAATGCGCCGGAAGGATGAATTTACTTTCGATGAGCGAGAAGATCAGCGTCAGGATCACGATACCTGAAAACCCAGCCAGCACTTTGCCCAGCGGATTGTCGATAAGCAGCATCGGAAAGAAAGCCGCGATCGTGGTGAGCACTCCAAACACGGTGGCTACGGCCACGCGATGCACGCCGCGCTCGGTGTCTTTGATCGGATCTTTACCGTTGCGGCGTTCCTCAAAGACGCTTTCACCGACTACCACGGCATCGTCGACCAAAATACCTAAGGCGATGATCAGACCGAACGTGGTCACATCGTTCAGCGAGTAATCCACCCATTTTGAGCCTGAGACTGCAATCGCCCCCATGACCGAAATCGGAATGCCCATCGCAACCCAGAAGGCCAACCGCACGTTCAGAAAGATCGACAGCATAAGGGTCACAAGGATCAGGCCTTGCACACCGTTCGATCTCAACAGCGCCAGCCGGTCCGCGATGTAGCCAGCGCTATCCCCCCAAACTTCAATCTGAATTTGCGCCGGTAATTGTCGGCTGAACTCCTCCACCGTGTTGCGGACAACATCGCTGATCTCAAGCAGGTTCTCTTTCTGACCGACCAGAACCTCCATGCCCACGGTCGGCTTACCGTTCAGTCGAAACAGGTATTCGCCATCCTGAAACCCATCTTCGATAGTGGCAATATCGCCCAGGGGTACAAATGATCCATCGCCACGTTCAATAATGGGCAGGGCCGCATACTCCGGTCCGTATCTTGCCCGGTCATCGGCCCGCAGGAAGATTGTCCCGCCTTCTGTACGCAACCGACCGGCCTGAAATGTCAGCGAGTTTTGTTCAATCGTTCGGGTTACGTCTGCGACTGTCAGTCCATAGTGTCGTAGTCGCGCAGGGTCGATTTCGATGCGCAACTCACGTGGGATCAACCCCCAGATTTGCAAACGGGACAAATCCGGCTGGGCCAGCAGCTCTTCCTTGAGGCGCTGTGCCAGAGTTTGCAGCGTGGCTGGATCGGTCGCACCGTAAAGATTCAGATAGAGTGCCGGGAAATCAAAACCTGATGCTTCGATCACGGGTCGGCGCGCTGTTTCGGGCAGGTCGGTCAACCCGTCGATACGAATACGCACCCGGTCCAGGACAGCCTGAAGCTTCTCTCCACCTGCGCGACGGACCGTGACCAGGCTAAGACTGTTTTCGGACTGTGAGGTAACGCTGCGCACGCCTTCAAGTCCCTCAAGGGCTTGCTCAATCTTCTGCGTGACCAACTCGTCCACTTGCTCGGCTGTCGCATCCGGAAACTCTATCGAGATGGTGACACTTTCCGGCGGAATACGCGGGAAGCCCTCGATGCGTATGTTCAGTAGCGTCTGCACGCCAAGGAAAAGGATCAGGGCCATCATCAGATTGGCGGCGACCGGGTTGCGGATGAACCAGGATGTCAGGGTATGCATTGTTCAACCCTCAACCAAAAGCGGCGTTACGTGTTGACCCGGCAGAAACGAAGCGAGAGGGGTCTTTGCCACGCGCCAAGGGCCTGACTCTTCCGGCACGGAAATTGTGATTGTGCCTTCGCTTCGGAACAATATGTCCGGGTTGAGCCGTTGCAGATGCTCGTCGTCCCCGACCAGCCAGATATGTCCGGCGCGGGTTAGTGTGCTTTCCGGTAGTGTCAGCGTGTCTGATATCGTACGTCCTGGAAGCCGAACCTTTAGGAAATCGCCCGCCAGTATCCGATCATCGGGTGAAGTGACGTCCAGAAAGACCCGCACCTGTCGCGTGTCCTGATCCAGAAACCCGCCGCCGCGACGGACTTGGGCCTCTCCCAACAACGCCCCAGAGCGATGTATCAACTCTGCCTTCGCCCCGGACAATGGATGTTCCAGAAGCGCCCAGTCTGCCTGGCTGAACTCGGCAACCAGTTCGAATTGCCTGTCGTCCGACAAGTGCAAGAGAGCATCGCCCGGAGCAACCGTTTGACCAAGGCTGGCAAAGCGACGCGTGACAAAGCCCGAAAACGGTGCGACCACATCAGTTTCCGCCAGTTCGGTTCGCGCCGCATTGAGGCGCGCCTCGGCTGCCACAACGGTTTTTTCTGCAACGCGCAGTTGCGGTAAATTCAGTGCCAGATCAGTTGGCGGCTCCACCCCATCCCGCTCGAACTGACGTTTAGCAACAGTGACATTGTTCTGCGCACGCAGGAGGCCCAGCTTCGCCTGTTCAAGTTCTATCTCAGCCGCTGCGACTGCGCTGTCGTACGGCGCTTTTTCAATTGAAAACAAAGGCTCTCCACGTGCCACCTTTGCCCCGGACAAAGCGGCATCGTGAACCGCAATAATCCGCCCGGAAACAGCAGATTTCAGCTCGGCATCCCAGCGTGGACGAACCTCGGCGAAGGCGAAAATCTGCGCCTGGACTTTCTTGGGGGCCACAGCAACCACAGAAACAACAGGTGGTGGTGGCGCCGTCGTTGTCGCCTGAACGTCAATTGTGTCTTCGGTATCGAACAAAAGCATCACAATCGCAAACAACAGCACCACTGCAAGCCCGATCCAAAGCCATCGGCGTTTCGCGTCCTGTGGCGGTTCCGCGGGTTTTTCAGTCATGAAACAGCCTTTCTCAACGCAATTGATTCTATTGTCCTTGCCAGGGCGGATGAGGTGTTATATAAAATGAACGATCGATCGTACAATATAGAAAATGAAAAAATGTCAGATGATGCAAAGGCAGGTTCGGCCCGAAAGAAGGCAACGGCGAAGCGGCGCAGTCAAATCCTGGATGCCGCAATCATGTGTTTTCTCGAGCAGGGATACCATCAGACCGGCATACGCGACATCGCGACCCGGGCCGGGGTCAGCCTTGGAAATCTCTACAACCACTTTCGCGGAAAACACGATATGCTTGTTGAAATGGCAATGCTGGAGCGACGCGAACTGGAGCAGTTTCTTGTCATTCTTAGCTCGGGATCATCCGCACCGACGATTTTGAAGAAATTCATCGGCGCTTACGCCAAGTATCTGGCCGCGCCGGAAAATATCATCCTTACATTGGAGGTTTCGAGTGAAGCCATTCGCCAGCCGGACATTGCGCAGCTTTTTATGGAGAACCGTGCAATGCTGGCCAATGCACTCGAAGCGGTTGTAAGGCAAGGGGTAAAGGATGGTGACTTGCGTACAGTACCGGATCCACTTCAGGCTTCTCAATTGGTGATAGAAGTACTGGAAGGCAGCGCATATCGAAGCGTGCTGGCGGATACGCCCATGACGGCGATAATTGGTTGTGTGGAAGATTTTGTTATGAGTTCACTATTGGCCCGCCGTTGACATATTTAACAAGCTGCGTTGGCGCTCATGAAAGTCAGCTATCAGGTGCCGCAGCGAATGTCCGGAAAGCGGGCTGCCGGTGCAGAATCTTGAGAGTAGGGCGAAGGTCTGAAATGGGCCGTTTACAGTCGTTCTTGAACTTCGATCCCCAGAATTGTGGGTAAATGCCGGGAAATCTCGCGCCAAGATTCACCTTCGTCGTGGCTGGCAAACACTGAACCACTGTTTGTGCCAAAATAGAGTCCAGGCGGATCATCCGTATCGCCGGCCATCGCCTGACGTAGAACGGTGAAGAAGCAACCCGTCTGTGGAAGCCCCTTTCGCATTGCCTCCCATGTCTCACCGCCATCGCGGGACCGCCATACTGCAGCAGCCGCGTTTGGCGGATACCGGCCCACCGAATCTCCGTTGAGTGGCAGGGTCCATATCGTTTTGGAGTCGCGCGGATGCACACGGATCGGAAAGCCAAACGTCGAAGGCAGACCATCCGTTATGTTGTACCAACTGCGGCCACCATCCGATGAACGCCAGACACCATGGTGGTTCTGCTGATAAAGTAAGTCGTCAGCCCCGTTCGCGCGCATCATGTTGTGTACGCAGTGTCCTGTCTCGCAATCACGAGGCGCTGCAGGATGATCGTGGTGACCGCAGTCTTGTGTATTTGATAGCCTGTTACGCCGTTCCCAGGTTTGGCCACCGTCTTCGGAAGCAAATACACCAGCCGCGGATATTCCGACCCAAAGTTTCTGAGGATTGTCGGGATCAGAAATAATTGTGTGCAAAGTCAGCCCAGCTGCGCCCGGGTTCCAGCTGTCGGCTGACTCATGCTCGCTCAGGCTGCGTAAATCTTCCCATGTCTTTCCGCCGTCTGAGCTTTTCAGCAGCTTTGCAGGCTTGGTTCCGGCATAGAGGTTCCCGTCGGTGTGATGCAAAGACCAAATTTGGGAAAACTTGTCTTCAAACGGGAGCTGTTCATCTATCCAACCAATCATTTCGGCGAAATCTGGATCATTGGCAGCCCAATTGTCCAATTCACCTTTGCTGAGCCGCGTGACATTCCACGTTTTGCCGCCATCGTCTGAGCGCCAGACGCCTGCGCCATTCCAATCGCTGCCGCCGCCGGCCCAGATTGTCCCCGTTTCCGGATCGCTCGTAAAATGATTGATGGGCCAGCCGTCGCAGTACGGACCATCAACTATCCATGGACCTTCCGCACCATCGCGCCGAAGCAGAAAAGCGCCTTTTGTTGTGCCAATAAGAATTGTTGTTTCTGAGGACGACATTGCTTTCACTCCACGTTGCGTGAACAGGCTGCTTGCCGCCCGCTAGACCTCGACCAGTGATTGGAAACTCGCAAAAATCATGCGTTTGCCATCAAAGGGCATTGGATTGTTCTCCATAGACGCCTGCATCTCGGACATGACCTTTTCCATGTTTGCATCGTGGGTCTCCTTGTCGGGCCAGATGACGTGCGAATAGGCGACGGTTTCATCCGGTTCGCACTTCACAGCCATTGGGAATGACGTGACTTTGCCGTCCGGAACATCATCGCCCCAAGCGTCCACGGCGGCGAGTGCGCCATGCTTTTTGAACAAAGGCGTCACTTCTTTGGAATGTGCAATGAAGACATCCTTGTTCGCCGTGGGGACGGCATAGGCTGCAACAGTAATATAGGTCACACCAAACTCCTTGATTTATGATGCTGCAAATGCGGCTTCCAATTTGGAAATGTCGATCTTCTTCATCTTGTACATCGCTTGGCGCGCTCGCTCTGCAGCGGCCTGGTCTTTGGCAGCCTGCATATCAAGCAGTACTTGCGGGTAGATTTGCCAGGACAGGCCCCAACGATCTTTGAGCCAACCACACTGAGCTTCCTCACCCCCACCCGAGGTCAGCGCCGCCCAGAGACGGTCGATTTCACCCTGATCCTTTGCAAGCACACTGATCGAAGCCGCTTCGGTCAGCTTAAAGTGAGGACCACCATTCAGAATCTGAAACGGAGCACCTGCAAGTGTGAAGTCCACCAACAACGGCTCCTCCACGTCCGGCGTTAGAACGGTTTCCAACTGGCTATCAGGCAGCAATGACACGTAAAACGCCGCTGCATCCGCGCCGCCACTCTCAAACCAAAGGCAGGTGCGGACCTTTTGCATTATGCAACTCCTGTTTTCTAAGGGTATCCGTTCCAGTTGGAAGCGAGATACTACTGCCATTCCTGACCACCGTTGAACGCGATCTGAGGCCGCCCGATTCAAGCGCCTTGATCCCTTGTCAGGCATAATCGGTGAGCAATCTCATTGCGCACCAACTCAAGAATCTCTGTTCCACAAACAACACAATATTGACAGAAACGTTGATGTCAACGTAAACGGAAAATATGAGATCCGACTTGCCAATTGAAGTTACCCATGAGGTTCGGGATCGGTGCTTGTGTCTACACCTTCAGCGTGCCGCACGGGCAATTGCCAGGCGATTTGATGACGCTCTGAGACCGCTGGGTTTGACCCACGGCCAGTACTCACTTTTGATGGCGTTGAATCGCCCGGGGGCACCGAGACTTGGCGAATTGGCGAAGTTCCTGGCCATGGATCGCACAACCCTGACTGCAAATTTGAAACCATTAGAGCGTCGGGGGCTTCTGAATATGCAACCGGACAGCAGCGACAAACGCAGCAGGCGCGTCGGTTTGTCAGACGCGGGCCGTGACCTACTGGTTCAGGCCGTTCCTGTCTGGCGAAAAACCCATGACGACGTTGATGCACTACTCGGAAGAGACGACACGCAGCTTTTAAAGGCTGACTTATTGTCCCTGTCTTTTGGGGAAACCTAAATGGAACTTCTGGAATAGAAACCCCAAAGCCGGATTAATACCGCAGAATTTAAGTTCGCCAAGGTTCCGATTTTTTTTGTCGCGGCGAATGGCGACTTGGCTGGCTGCATCCGCGGTAACTGAGAGCCGGGTCGAGTGAGCGCTTTGGGCTACTAATTCGGCGATCCACATCTAGAAGATTGGGAACCAAGTCGTGAAACCTTCGATTTCCAACGCAAGATGGGTTGTTTAGGCACACTTGAGTGGCAATCATTGGAAACAGAAAAATCTCAAATGTTGGAGCTGTATATGATCAGAACTGCATTCGTTTCTTCATTATTGTTAATTTCGTCCCTGTCGCCAATATCCGCTGACACGGCCATGGAGTGCGGTGTACAAGTCTCCAGCCAAGTTGAGATTGCCTCCTGCGTCGATGCGCAAGTCCGAATTCTCAATCAAGCGCTGGATGAGGCAATTGGTTTTGCACAAGACGCAGCCAGTGAGTTGGACCGTGTGAACGAACGCGATGTTGCTCTGCCCGCCTTGGAAGCGGCGCAAACGGCTTGGGTTGCTTATCGTGATACACAATGCAGCTATAGTGCTGCATTGTTCGGTGGTGGGTCCGGGGCTGGTATCGCTGAAGGCGCGTGCCATGTTGAGTTGACCCGGTCACGGATCGCTGAGCTAATGGACTCCCTTCCATGAGTCCGCGTCTTCTCCAATTCAGCGTTTCTGCGGCCATCGTCGCTGCAATCGGCGTAAGTATCGCGTTGGCCGAAGTACCTGTTCCTGAGTTTGCAGAAGATGACCTGGCGCGGATATGGATTGAGGGAGATGCAATCCACTATTCGGGTGCAATCTCACTTGCGTCACAGGACGTTTTCTTGGATTTCGTTGCGACGGAAGACACGTCAGCTGCTAGGCGTTTTGTGATCAACTCACTGGGCGGCGATACACACGTTGGTCGTGTCATCGGGCGCTGGATTTATGATCAAGGCCTGTCGGTTGTCGTTGATGCGATCTGTTTTTCTTCCTGCGCCAACTACGTTTTTCCGGCAGGGACATCTCGCAGCATTCGTGCCGACTCTTTCGTGGGTTGGCATGGCTCTGAAACGCAATACGAGGTTACCGCTTTGAGTATTCCCGGAAAGAGTGGCGAGGATCTCGAACGAGAGTCGCTTAGAGCGGCACTCCTCCCAGTCCTGCCAGAAGATGCCTCTGACGCGGACATTGAGCAGGCAGTCGATCAGCAAATCGAGTTGGCAAACGCCTCGCGACAAGACGAAGCGGAATTCTTCGCAACTCTCGGCATTGATGCCGAGTTCACTGTGCATGGCCTTCGTCCCGGCAATATTGAGGCTTGGCGTCAAAGTGGGCGAGCAGGTTGGACATATACCTTGGAGGACATGAAGCGTCTTGGTTTGGGTCCGATTCAGTACCTGGGTGAGGGAGACTATGCGACCAGTCGGCAAGTGATACGAAACGTGTTTGTTGCGCCGCTAGATCCAGAAGAAGCTCCTACGCAGTAGCGATTGAACTCAATCAATCGCCCACAACGTTCAGAAACACTGGAGATCGACGGCAATGCGAACGGGCTGCGCTCCTGCGATATAAGCGTCCAGTTCCTGGTCCGGTTTTGGTGATGCATAACACCCGGTCAAAACCCCTGCTGCCTCCAGTGCCCGCTGCACCATTTTCTGTTGCCCGTCCCAATCGGAGGGGTTTTCTGTATCAAGCGTCACAACAGCTTCATCGCCGGTTTGTTGCACAGTTGCTGCGATACCATCGATCACATAGGCGGGCTGCGCCAGATCATCGGAAGTAACGTCACACCCGGACGTGATTATGAGCAGCAGGGCCAGTACTCGTTTCACTGTTAGTCCTCCAAAAATGCGTGTTGCTCAGAGGCGCATTTGGTCATCGCCGTGCCAATCAGACTTGCCAATCTGCGCTGTCTGTCGCTTGAGCCTCTTAGTTGCTTAAGTTTTCCACCGTGTTCGGGATAAGTTGCAACGCATCCAGCACAATGGTGTCGGTCCGCTTTTCCGAATATCCATGCTGCTGCAATGTGCGTCCTACGAGTTGCACCACTTCGGGTGAGCCCGCAAACTTGGAATGCGACCCGGTCCTGGAATCATCGATGTCGCTGAGATCAATAACAGTGATGCCAAGTCCGGCCAGTTCGTCCACCTCAGCATCTCCAACGCGGTCGATGCCCCCGGCAACCTGGCGCGAGAGCCCCAATGCGGGGTCGCCATCGGAAATGAGGACATAAAGATTTCCAGGGTTGTTGGTAATCTGGCTGAGTTGAGACGCGAACACGTCCACGTCTATATCCGGCGCCGCAAACAGGATGTTCCTTAGACGCCCTGAACTGCCGAGCGATCCCTGTAAGTCCGACTGGACCATGACTTCTGTGACCAAAAGTGTTCCCATGGAATGTGCAAATACATCGAACCCGGAGGCATTTGTTTGAACGATCAGACCGGAGGCCTCTTCCAACAACGGCCTAGCCGCAAGGACGCTGTTCAGGTCATAGGCATATTTCGCAACCTGACCGGCTGATGCCCAGGAAAACAAGACCGGCACGCCTTCAAATCCGGAATCTTCAACGAATTGTGCGACGCGTAGCACCGCGTCACTCAGTGTATTGTTGTAGCCATGGACAAAGACCAACACGTCTCTGTTTTCTCGCGGTCTTTCGGAGAGTGCATTGTTGATTTTTGCCACAAACCCCGAGCTATCCTGAAACACTATTGGATCAACGACCGTAAAGTCCCGGCTGGCGTCCGGAGGGAGCCTCCGGGGGCGCGTGATTTCACCGGGCTGGTGGTTGGGTGGGATCGTCACGGTGACAACCGCCAATCCCAACTTGTCAGATCTTTCTGACGAAAAAAGCTCAGCGGTATCGGGCGAGGGTGAACGTGTTGTGGCTATAAATATATCGTGACGAGAGACCTGCGTTTCCATCTCAGGGCTTCTTTCAGGATCGGCGACACCAATCACGTTAGGAGGACGCGAACAGGCGGCAACCAAAATAGTTGCCGTGAAAAACACAGGAAGTAGTTTCCGAAAGAAATGCGTCGCAATCATACTCTTTCGCACTCGAGAAGCACCTAACTTGCTTCTGACTTTTTCAAGTGCTGGTTTTCCGGATAGTGCATACGAACGGCAATATGATCGTAGGTTTGAAGTAGGCATAGCCCAAGAGATGTGGAGCCTCAATTGCCAAGCTCCTGTGCCAAATCATGAAATAAGACAGGGTCCAGGGCCGCCGGCATACGATAGGGATTAGACATAGCGTAAGTGGTAAACAGAACAAACCCGGTATATGTCGCAAAAGCCCCCAACAGGATGAGGTTCTCTCTAATCGGCGGGAATGGGAAATACCCGATGGATAAGAGCAGAACGCCGGATATTGCGGCAATCCAAAACAGAGAGCTCAAGGACGATTTTGCTTGATATTCTCTGAGATCGCGGCTGTCAGAGACGAGACTAAGGTTATCGAGTAAGTTGTCTCGGATGGACTCATGGCGTGCGGTCTGGGGATCAAGCTCTAGTGCCGCATCGTAGGCGATGCCCCAGGCTTCCCATCCTGAATCAAGTAAATCTCCTGTTTTTCCCAGGCTCTCCCATTCCGAGTTAGCAGCAATCGACAAATAATTGCGAAGCGCAGCTTGAATCGCCCCCGTTTCTTCCTCACCATATCTGATCGCGTCGTAATACGCATCAGACACAGCGTTGGTTTCGACGGCGCTTTCGAATGACAATTGATGGTAGTCAACTACTTCGGAGGCAAAGACCAAGGCAAGAACCAGGCTGTGCAAAGCGGCAATTCGGAACAAAATTGAGGCTGCAAGGTCTCGCGTTTCTTGGTTTGGGTTCGAGCCCAGTACCAGCCGGGCAAGGAAGTAAACGCCGTAAACCGAAGAAATAGTAGCGAGAACGATCAATACTGCTGTCAGCATTCGGTATCTTGCTCCCACCGGTCCTTTTGTCGAATGATACATCGACGCTGAAACGAAGATGCAACTTGTAGTACTACCCAAAAGGAAACTGGTCTCAACTGCAGCGTCTTCCAGTACAACTGCCAGTTTAGGCGAACTGTTGCCGGAAAGTTGAAACCCAATCGCCGATTAAGATCAACAAGATTGTCAGTGCAACAATGGTGTGCTTGGGTGTGGAGCCGCAAACTCCTGTTACAATGGCAACATCGTACCTCAAAAAATGCAACAAAACCCCGTATGCGTGAGGGTGCCGGACGATCTTCGCAAATTGCGTGCGTGAACGTCGTGCATGCAGATTGTACAAATGTAGCGAAGGTCCTGCGTGGATGGTTCCTGCATGGCAAGGTATTTTGAGCTGATACGAGCGTCTGTCAGATGCAGTCGTGTGCCCGGCCTGTTTGCGCCGTGCACGCGGCTGCTGGCCCTTATGGTTTCCGCTGACCAAGTCTCAAACCGCTTCGCGGACGACGATGTGTCCCTGATATCCGACGGGGTGTCTAGGTTGGCGGGCTGACATTGCTCCATCATCTCCATGGTCTTGCGTCTCGGATGTTTCTTTGTTTTCCGTTATGCTTTGTCCATGAACATCTACGGCTTCGATCACATCGTGCTCTGCGTTCGCGACGTCGACGCAACGCTTGAGTTCTATCAACACCTGCTAGGTATGTCCCCGCGAGAGGAACGCCCCGGCAAATGGTCCCTACATTTCGGTTCAAACAAAATCAGTCTCCAAGATGCGGGCACAGCACCAAATCTGGCGAAGAAAACTGTTCCGGGAAGCGGCAATTTCTGCCTATTGACAGATACGCCAATCGAAGAAATCACCGAGAAGCTTCGCGCGCATGACGTCACTATCGTCGAAGGGCCTTCTGAGAAACTGGGCGCCGTCGGAAAGCTGATGTCTGTCTACTTCCGCGACCCCGATGACAATTTGGTCGAGGTTAGCAACAGACTGGCATAGCAAACAGAGTGCAACACACTGGCAGCCACGCAACCACGGTCGGGAACAAGCGCCAGCCTTTCGACATTTGCATCTTGTGAAACGCCCAATATAACCTTGATGTCGAATCCAAGAGAAAAAATCAGCTCGCTTATCACGGCACAACGTTAGTGCCACAAGACTAATTAATCTGTGGAGCAGTCATGCCCAGAACGGGGTTCATAGATCATATCGGTGTCGCGGTGCCGGATCTTGCGACGGCGAAGGCCTACTATGACGATCTAATGCCGATCCTTGGTTTCAAGGAGTGGTTCAAAACCGAACCGGAGTTCAACTACGGACCGGATGGAAAACTCGGGACGCAGCTGTTCTTCTACCAAGCGAGGGACAATGGGCACTATTCGCGCCATGCTACGGGGTTACAGCACTTAGCCTTTTCGGTGGAAACGCGTGAGGTCGTGCGTGAGGCGTACAATTGGGCACTCTCGCGGAAGTCACATATTCTGAACGCACCCCAAGAGTTTCCTCAATACGGGACGCACTATGCGGCCTATTGGCTCGACCCACACGGCATCAAGCTTGAGGTCGTCTGCCACAAAGATGGTGAAAGCGATTGAGACATTAGTTTATCACCGAGCTACAAAGCCGGACATTTGATACACAGCCGAAAAGCCTCGCGCTACGTCCACCTAAAAGTCCGGCGACGAAGGTCCGGAGGGAGCCCATAGCTCCAAGGATCGACACCGCAGCAACTTTCAATCCAATGGCAGGTTTGTCCCGCATCCTGTGAATTCGCAGATGTCGAGATTTTGCATTTGCAGCGAATGTCAGCAAAGCAGGCTGCGACCGCAGAAAGCCAGCTGGGTGTCGAACGTCTCTTGTGGGCCGGCAATCCAACCACCCAAGCCTCAGACCGGTGGGCGCAGCTCGTGCCAATGAGTAAGTTTTTGAAACACGTCTGCAAGCTTCAGCAGTGAGGTCTCTTTATAATGGTGTCCCACTATTTGCAGTCCAATCGGCATACCCTTTTGTGTCTGGCCACAGGGAAGACTAATTGCTGGGTGGCCTGTAAGATTAAACCCGCATGTAAAGGGTATCAAACTTGCCAGTTCCTGTGTTGGGTCGAAGTCTGCCAGAGGCATCGCAGGGCGTGGTGTTGTCGGTGTCAGCAAAGCCTGCGCGTCAGCTTCCTTGAGTGCGTGAGTTAGTTCCTGCCGCAACTGCGATCGGATTTCTATAGCGCTCAGCAATTGATCCTCGGGAATTTCCAGACCAGAATCGATCATTTCCGTGACCGCTGGCGAGAAATCATCTCGACGCTTCATTAGAGCGTCAGCATTGGCACATGCCAGCTCTGTCGCAAAGAATGTGACGATTGCGTCCACAGCCAATGGCAGCGTTGGAACGTCAATTTCAACAACTTCCGCGCCTGTTTGGTGGAAAACGTTGCACGCCGCTGAAAATGCGGATTTGGTTTCCGAGTCGAGGTCGTAGGCTTGGGCAATCGCCTCTAGTGTCGCCGTTCCAAGAACTGCGATATTGTCTGCGGGGCGTGGTGTATCGCCATATGCCGCTCGGCTCTGCAAGGTTGCTTTATCCCAAGGATCTGGTCCTGCAAGTATGGGCAGAATCCGGGTGATTTCTGCGGCGGACCTGGCGATGATGCCAACATGGTCAATCGATGGGGCTGACGCCTGACGCATTACGCCCTGAGAGCTGATCAAGCCCCAGGTTGGCTTCAGGCCCGTTGTTCCTGTCATGGCTGCCGGTATGCGAACAGAACCTGCAGCATCGGTGCCAAGCGCAAAGCGGGCAGATCCAACGGCCACCGAGACGCCCGCGCCTGCACTCGATCCACCGGGATAGCAGGTTAGGTCCCATGGGTTACGTGTTGGTGGCTGATCCAGTCCGCAAGTCAACTCGTGCGCGATTTGCGTTCCGACCAGTATACCTCCTGCGGCGCGAAGCCGTTCAACCACTGCAGCGTCTTTTGAGGGAACACGGTGTTCATAAGCTTTTGAACCTCCGGATGTAACCACGCCCGTCACGTCGAACACCTCTTTTACCGCGAATGGCCATCCTTCAATCTGGGGCTCTTGAGGGCCAACATGGATGTCAGCCGCACCGGCCTGAGCGCCAGAAATCAGCAGATGTCTGTATGCGTGTACTTTGTCATCAGTGCGAGCCAATGCGTCCAGTGCGTCTGAGAGCTGACTGCTGGTGGTAACGGACA
Source organism: Ruegeria sp. CE9 (assembly GCF_056537425.1). Taxonomy (NCBI): domain Bacteria; kingdom Pseudomonadati; phylum Pseudomonadota; class Alphaproteobacteria; order Rhodobacterales; family Roseobacteraceae; genus Ruegeria; species Ruegeria sp. CE9. The sequence continues at coordinate 158,602 of NZ_JBQFRO010000009.1, forward strand.
TGGGTTTTCCACAGCTCCTTGTTGGCAATCAATTCAGTTACTAAGCAAATCGCTATTCGGTCCTAAGTCTATTTAGGCGCTTATGAATCAGCCGTGCCTTCAAGCTCATCCAGCAGCTTGTAATCTGTTGGCGGATCGTCACAAATGCCCGGTCCACATTCCAGAAGCGCTGAACCGACGTTGAGCGCAGCCAAAAGTAGGATCAGGAAAAACACCGCTTTGGCCAACTGGCTGCCGCCGAACCTTTCGGTTGCTCTCACGTCCGACGCTAGGTCGTATTGCTTTTCGAAAACCAGCATGATCGCGGTGCCAAGGATCACCAGACCAAAGGCTATTCCGGCCCATGTATAGAAATGTAAACCAAGTACAGGCGAGCCATAGTGACCTGTGCCTGGGACTATATGCAGCAGAATCTGGCGGATCGAAACGCTAATGCCGAAGATCGCCGCGACAAGAACTATTCCATAGTTTCTTGCGCGCGTACCCCACAACAGGTTCAGCCCCAGACCAAACCCGACGGCCACAAACCCAACACGTTGCAACAAACACAGTGGACAAGGCAGCTCGTACAATACGAGTTGAAAATAAAATGCAAGAACCAAAACAAGGCAAACCGCAAGGGCACCAAGCGCGTTCATGTTTCGAGCAAACTCAGGTGACATGCAAAGACCTCACAGTTGGATAGAAAGTGGGGTCGTAGCGTGAAACTTAAGCCAGTACGTGCTTATCAAAAGTGCAAGCACGAAGATGGCGTATGACGACCTTACAAGCTTGAAATACGCAAGTGCCATCGCGCTGGCAAAAAGTGCAAAAAGCAAAGCAATCATTAGATGCTCCTTACCGGATCGAAGGTGTCCGTGGTGACCAATGTCTATGAACTGAACCGGTTCCAGAGATTTAATCAAGCCTGTAGCGATCGTTTGAGTCGCACTATATTATCGACACTGACTACGCGTTGAAATTGCTATCTCAGCGAATGACCGCAAAGCAGGTTGCAACCGCAGCATCTATGAGTAAGGACGAGTGACCGGTTTGGGCCGCTTCCTATGATCAAGCGAAGTTGGGTATGAAAGATGGAGCGTCGTCTCCAATGATCGCGACAAGTCCAAACTCGAATGGTATCTGAAGTGCATTACTCCAGGGCTTTCAGCAAACTTGGTAATCGTGCGCCTTGCAGCATGATGTGATCGCGCATCAAAGTGTTCGCAGTTGCTCCATCCTTGTTGAAGATCGCGTCGGCAATCTGTTCATGCTCTTCGACCGATTTTTCCAGTCGACCGACAACTTCATATGGCAACAGCCGGTAGACGTTGATGCGAGCTTGAAGTCGCTCCAGTTGATCACTGAGCCATTCGTTTCCAGCTGCCCGGTGGATAGCCGCGTGAAACACGAGGTTTGCAGCTGCATAGGCAGCTGGGTCTTCTTTCGCGGCTGCGTCCTTGCATTGTTGCAAGCCTTCTTGGATCGACTTCTTGTGTGAGAGCGTCAAAGACTCGCTGGCTAAACGCGCCGCCATCCCTTCCAGTTCCGCGGCGACTTCGAATAAATCGTTCAGTTCTTTCGCAGACAAAACTCGAACTATGGCACCTTTGCGAGGCCTCGTTTCGAGAAACCCGCCATCTACCATTGACCTTATCGCTTCGCGTATTGGAGTGCGGCTGACGCCAAATCTTTTGGACAGTTCAGCCTCTTCCAACTGATCGCCAGGCTTCAGTAACCCACTGAAAATCTCGTTTTTTATCTGCTCGATAAGAATATCTGATGCGCGCGGCATGGCTGCTCCTTTCCAACATTTTCATACAGTGCAGCGGATTCCAATTCCATACAAAAAAGCATCAACAGGATTTTTTTAGTTGCTATATGTATACATATAAGTCATGTAATAATCCACAAGGAGGAATCACAATGAAAAATTTTGCACGATCAACTGCATTGGGCTTGGCGCTTTTTGCGGGCAGCGCACAGGCGGAAGAGCTGCGCCTCTCTCACCAATGGTCGACCGCAGATGTCAGGCATGAGGTCGCTCAAATCGTTGCTGATGAAGTCGCCGCCGCGGATGTGGATCTTGAGATCAAGATCTTCCCGTCCAAGTCGCTCTTTAAGCCGCGTGAACAGTATCGGCCACTGTCACGGGGCCAGCTTGATATGACGGTTTTCCCGCTGTCCTATGCAGGTGGGCAACAACCGTCATTCAACCTCACTTTGATGCCGGGTCTCGTAAAGAACCACGATCATGCCGCGCGTTTGAGCCAGTCTCCCTTCATGGAGGCACTCGAAGAAAAGATGGCTGAAGATGACGTGATGGTTCTTGTGCACGGTTATCTGGCAGGCGGCTTTGTCGGCAAGGACAAATGCATCACCAATCCATCCGATGTCGAAGGACTACAAACCCGCGCCGCTGGAAAGTCTTTTGAGCAAATGTTGGTAGGGGCAGGTGCATCGATTACGTCGATGGCGTCGTCAGAAATCTATTCGGCCATGCAGACGGGTGTTTTGGATGCAGCAAACACATCATCTTCCTCGTTTGTGTCCTACCGGATTTTCGAACAGGTCGCGTGTTATACGCCGGCCTCCGACATTGCGCTGTGGTTCCTGTATCAGCCGCTTTTGATGAACAAGTCCACGTTTGAAAGCTTGTCGGATGAGCAGCAGGCCGCACTCCTCGCCGCAGCGGAGAAAGCCGAGGCGCATTACCTCGAACAGGCGAAACTTCAGGACGCGAAATCGGTTGAGGTCTTCAGCGCAGCCGGCGTGGAGATCGCTGAAATGACCGCTGAAGACTTCCAAGATTGGCAAACGCTGGCGCAAGAGACGTCATATGCCACTTTTGTCGCCGAAGTTCCCGGCGGTCAGGAGCTTTTGGATCTCGCTTTGGCCGTCGAATAGCCCTGTTGCGTCCGGGGCCAATGCGCCTCGGACAACCTTTTCACGAAAGCAAAGGACGCCCGCCATGTCCGGACACGCCCCAGCAGCAATTGTTCGAACGACAAGTGACAACCAAATTGTTCGATCCATCCACAAAATTTCAAGCGCCGCCGGTTGGTGCTCTGCATTAATGATCCTGACAGCAGTCGTTCTGACTTGTCAGATGATCTTTGTTCGATTTGTCCTGAATGGATCGACTGTGTGGCAAACAGAGATCGTCGTCTACCTCGTCATCGCCGCAACATTGGTCGGGTTGCCCTTCGTTCAATATCAGCGAGGGCACGTCAACGTTGATTTGATGCCCTTGGCATTGCGGGGTCGCGCTCGGTTTGGCCTTGCAGTTCTGACCCTCGGCTTGTCCATTATCATCACGGTTCTGCTGCTGTTCTACGGCTACGAGTATTGGCACTTTGCCTACAAGCGTGGTTGGACATCTGATACGGTCACAGCCGTTCCGTTGTGGATACCGTATCTGTCGCTACCTGTCGGCTTCGGTTTGTTGCTTTTGCAACTCGTCGCTGATCTCGTCGCACTCCTCACAAAATCTGAAACCCCGTTTGGGTTGGAGGCATAACGATGGACCCCCTCATCCTTGGCGCCCTTGTTGGCGTTTGCACTATCCTCGTTCTTTTCTCTGGCGTGTCTGTTGCCGTAGGCTTGATGATCGTCTCTGCTGGTTTCTTGTTGGTCTTTGACGGCATTCGGTCGTTGGAACTGATGCCAGAGATTTTCTTTGGAAAGCTCGACAGCTTTGCGCTTCTCTCGATCCCGATGTTCATCATCATGGGGGCATCGATTGCATCAACGCGAGCAGGCGCGGACCTGTATGAAGCACTCGAAAGATGGCTCACGCGCGTCCCCGGCGGGTTGGTGGTCTCGAACCTGGGCGCCTGCGCATTGTTCGCTGCAATGTCTGGTTCGAGCCCCGCAACCTGCGCCGCGATTGGTAAGATGGGCATTCCAGAAATGCGCAAACGCGGCTACCCGGAAGGGATCGCGACGGGTTCTATCGCGGCAGGTGGTACGCTCGGCATCTTAATCCCACCGTCGGTTACAATGATCGTCTACGGGATCGCGACGGAGACCTCAATTGGCCGTCTGTTTCTGGCAGGCGTCTTTCCTGGCCTGCTTTTGGTGGGGCTCTTTATGGTTTGGTCGCTCTACGCGACCTGGCGATCCGGCGATACCGCGCTGCTGACCGCGCGCAGTTATTCCTGGAAGCAAAAATTCGAAGTTCTGCCGCGTGTTGTGCCGTTCGTAGCCATTATCATCGGCGTGCTTTACACCATGTACGGCGGCGTTGCCACGCCGTCAGAAACGGCAGCAGTCGGCGCAATCCTGTGTCTTGTCGTGGCCATCGTCATCTACAAGCTTTGGGATATCCGCAAAATCTGGATGATCCTGCAGGACAGCACCAAGGAAAGCGTGATGATCCTGTTCATCATCGCAGCCGCTGGCGTGTTCTCTTACATGCTGTCGAGCCTTTTCATCACGCAAAGCATTGCGACCTGGATCGGGACGCTGGACGTGAACCCTTGGGTTTTGATGATCGCTGTGAACATCTTCCTAATCATTGCGGGCTTCTTCCTTCCTCCGGTCGCGGTGATCCTAATGGCGGCTCCGATCTTGTTGCCAATCATCACGACTGCTGGCTTTGATCCGATCTGGTTTGCCGTGATCCTGACGATCAACATGGAAATCGGGCTGATCTCTCCACCCGTTGGCCTGAATCTTTATGTCATCAACGGTATCGCCCCGGATATTTCGTTGAAGACCATCCTGACCGGTTCCCTCCCTTTCGTTGCCTGCATGTTGATCGCCATCATCTTGCTTTGTGTCTTCCCGGGCATCGCAACCTGGTTGCCCGAAGTCGTCATGGGCCCCGCGCTCTAACCCTATCTCCTGAAAGGAAAGACCATGTCTTTTGCTACAAAGTACCGCCGCGTTGGCCTGATTGTTCCCAGCTCCAACGTCACCATGGAAACGGAAATTCCCGCACTTTTGAAAGCGCGGGAGACGATCCTGCCCGATCGTTTCGCGTTTCATTCGTCCCGCATGCGGATGAAAAGTGTGGTGAAGGAAGAGCTTGAAGCTATGGACGCCGACAGCCAGCGTTGCGCGGTCGAGTTGTCCGACGCGGCAGTCGAAGTGCAGGCCTATGCGTGTCTGGTTGCGATTATGTCCATGGGGTTGGGCTATCACCGAAAATCTGAAGTCAAACTCAATCAAGCGACGGTCGACAATGGATGCCCAACTCCTGTCCTGAACTCTGCGGGCGCGCTCATCGATGGAATGAAGGATCTCGGGATCAAAAAGGTCTCGATCATCTGCCCGTATATGAAGCCGCTCACGAAAATGGTTGTGGATTATATCGAGAACGAGGGTATCGAAGTGCAGGACTTCCTTGCACTGGAAATTCCGGACAACCTCAAAGTCGCGTCACAAGACCCAACAGCTCCTGCCGAGCTTTGGCGCAAGCTTGATACGCGCGGTGTCGATGCCATTGTTGCATCTGCCTGTGTCCAAATGCCGTCGCTCCCATCAGTCGAAATGATTGAACGTGCGTCCGGACTTCCAACTCTGTCAGCCGCCGTTGCAACGACGCGCCAAATATTACGTCGTCTGGATTTGACTGAGGTTGCACCGGGCGGCGGTGCACTGCTGTCAAACGGCATGACAGCGTCCTTGCAAGAAGTGGCCTGATTATTTTCTGCGCTGCTCTCCCGTGGGGCAGCGTATTTCCAAGCGAGACCAAATCGTGAACCGTGAACCGAAAACTGAAGCTTTGGAAGTGTCGCATCAGGTATCCATCTATCCGATTACTCAAGCGACAACAGCAACGTTTACGGAACTCTATTTTCGGCTGACTTTCCTGTTCTTTATTCAACGCGGCAGCAAATACGTTCTGCATCCGACCCAAGGCGAAATGCTTGGCGAAGAAGGGGATTTGATGATCTTTCCACCGGGCGCCATGGTCACCATGGAAAACCGGCCGGTCATGAATGAAACCTACCGCGCTTTGGGAGTCTGCTTTTCTCACGATTTGGTGGATGGCGTTTTCTCTGATGTGCCCAAAACGCAGGCTGAAAGGGGCGTCCAAATTGTTAGAGCTTCAGAGCACAACCCATCTGATATCCTTAGCTTGATCACAGATACGCTGAACAACGCCTCGCTTTCGGAAATGATAAAAAAGCATCGACTATTAGAGCCTTTACTCTGGCTTCGCGCACAGGGATTCAATCTGCCAACGCAAGTTGAAGACGATCCAATCAGTCAAGTCCGCCGCTTGATCGAAACGGACCTCAGCCATCCTTGGATGGCCGGGGACGTCGCTGACCATTTCGCGATGAGCGAAGCCACCATGCGACGATGGCTGTCAAAAACAGGTCAGGGGTTTGCAAAGATTCTATTGCACACGCGATTGGAACGAGGGTTGAGCTTGCTGCAAACCACAGACAGCCAAATCTCCGCAATCGCAATGGATTGCGGTTTTAAAACGCCATCTCATTTTTCGGACGCTTTCCAAAATAGGTTCGGAATTAGGCCAAAAGACATCCGCTCCGCGAAAGGTTGATCGAATTTCGACATTATTTGCGTGGCTGTCAGAGGCGGCACTTGTGCGTCGTGTCTAAGTTAGCTCCATCGACAACACGAAAGTTCAGGAAAGGAACTGAACAATGCTACGCACATCTCTTCTTGCGCCCATGCTGGTCGCAAGTGGTCTGGCGTCCCCTGTTGTGGCGGACACCTTCAAACTGACCAGCCCCCATATTGCAGAAGGCACCCAGCTTGACGCAGCCCAGGTTTTTCAAGGCTTTGGCTGTGAAGGCGGCAACATTGCTCCGACGTTGGCTTGGTCTGGTGCACCCGAGGGTACCGAAAGCTACGCGGTCACTGTCTACGACCCAGATGCGCCAACTGGTTCTGGCTGGTGGCACTGGTTCGCTTTCAACATCCCGGCAAATGTAAGTGAATTGCCCAGCGGCGCGGCGGTCCCGACAGGTGTAGTGGAACTGACCAACGATTATGGCGCGGAAGGCTTCGGCGGCGCATGCCCACCGCCGGGTGAGGTGCACCGCTACAACTTCACGGTTCATGCTCTCGGCACGACACTGGAGCTGGACGACTCCGTCAGCAATGCACTGGCCGGGTTCATGGTGAACGCCAACAGTCTGGCTTCCTCAACCATAACAGCCGTCTACAATCGTTAATTTCTTGCGCCTCGGGGTGGCCCCGTGGCGTAACGATTCCTCACGGAGAATACCGATGAAAATCACGATCGACAGCTTTGCCAACGGCTCACCGATCCCAGCCAAGTTCGCGTTTGGACAGATCCCTGCCGAAGGTCGCTTTGCCTTGTCCGGCAATGTAAACCCGTCAATCGCATGGAGCGACGCACCCGAAGGTACAAAATCTTTCGCTCTCATTTGCCATGACCCGGATGTTCCATCCTCCGGAGACGATGTTAATCAAGAGGGTAGAACGGTTCCAGCCGATCTGCCACGTGTTGATTTTTACCACTGGGTTGTTGTGAACATTCCAGCGAATGTATCCGAGATTCTAGAGGGCGCAGACAGTCTTGGTGTGACGGCCAAAGGCAAAACCGCCGGCCAGCGTTCCTACGGCAAAACGGGGATCAACAGCTACACAGACTGGTTTGCTGGCGATGGTGAAATGGGCGGGAATTACGGCGGTTATGACGGCCCGTGCCCACCTTGGAACGACAGCATCATCCACCACTACTATTTTACTGTTTACGCATTGGACATCGACCAGCTGGATTTGCACGGACCCTTTACCGGGGCAGACGCGCTGGCGGCCATGAAAGGTCATGTCCTGGCAAATGTCTCCCATATCGGCACCTACAGCATGAACCCCGACGTAGTTGCCTTAGCAGTCTAATCACCGGGAGCCTCTTAAAGGCGAGGCTTCCGCTCCCCAAGGGTCGACCCATGTTTTACGAACCGCGAAACGGCCACGGTCTGACGCACAATCCCTTCAACGCGCTCATCACACCAAGACCGATTGGCTGGATTTCCACCCGCGGCGCAGATGGATCGGAGAACCTCGCACCGTATTCGTTCTTCAATGGTGTCTCTTACTCCCCTCCGCAGGTCATGTTTGCATCAACGTCCAGCAAAGAGGACCGCCAACGCGGTAAAGACTCTATCGGCAACGTGATCGATACAGGGGTATTCTGTGTCAACGTAGTCGGGCACGAAATGCGCGACGCGATGAACAAGACCTCTTTGTCGGCGAGCCGCGATGTCGATGAATTTGAACTCGCCGGGCTCGAACGCACTGAATGCGAAACGATCCCTTGTTCACGTGTGGCCCACGCCCCTGCGAGTATGGAGTGTAAACTGACCAAGGTTGTAGACCTGCCTGGCAGCTCCAATATCGTAGCCTTTGGTGAAGTCACAGGCATTCACCTCAACGAGAAATATCTGATCAATGGCATCTTCGATGTTACCAAGTTCCAACCCTTGGCACGTTTGGGCTATCAGGACTATGCGCGTGTGACAGAGCTGTTCAGCCTCAAGCGGCCAAGCGCTTAAGTCTCTTCAAAGGGCAGAGGAATTGAGTTTTTCTCTGGCTACGCCAGTCAGACAGATACAAAACTCCCAGTGTGGCAAATTGCCTTAAGTCGGCCATCAGTAGCTTTGTTGCGCTTAGAAAGTTTTTTGACCAATGGCCTTGCCACACTGCAGCGAACGGCAGCTATGCATATTGCGACCGCAGCATATGGAGAGGGTGCCCAAGGTCTGCTAAGGGCCGTTGGGTATTTCGTGAAAAAAGTGCAGTGGCTTATGCTGCGCCTGCTCCAAGGTCAGCGCTGAGCCCGAAGCGGATATCATTTGTGTCCACCCGAGGGATTTATCAAAGCCGGAAAAACATCGTGATATAGTAGGGCAGGAAAACTCTAGTATGGAGGCAAACCAATGGCGGTTGAAGCAACCCAAGAACAACTTGAGGCTGGCCGCGGATATGAAACTCTTTTCGTCCCAGCTCTTTTTGCTCCTTGGACCAAGCACCTAGTAAATGGAGTAGGTGTCAATGACGGCGACCATGTTTTGGACATTGCCTGCGGCTCGGGCGCGCTTACAAGAGATGCACTCGCGCGTGCTGGCCAGAGAGGGCGCGTGGTTGGTCTTGATCCAGCTCCCGGAATGATTGCTGCTGCAGGAGAAATTGAAACCAAAATCGAATGGGTTTTGGGCACTGCTGAGGAACTGCCATTTGATAATGATTCATTCGAATGTGTTGTTTCTCAGTTTGGCGTTATGTTCTTTCAGGACCGCCAGAAAGCAGCCAATGAAATGTTTAGGGTGATCAAACCGGGTGGGAGACTGGCCATAGCGGCCTGGCATTCCATCGATCAGAACCCCGCATATGGCGACATCGTTTCGGCATTGGATGAACACGTATCTTCTGCAGCAGGGGATGCAGTCAGGTTGCCGTTCTGTTTAGGTAACCCGGATCAGGTTGCTGAACTACTATCACTTTCCGGCTTTGAAGATATTGATTTTGAAACAAAAACAGAACGTGCAAATTTTCCCAGCACTCGAACAATGGTGGAGGTTGAGCTTCGCGGATGGTTACCGCTGTTCGATATACATCTTAGCGAGGATAAGGTTTCGGAAGTGTTGATTGAGGCCGAACCGAAACTAAGAAAATACGCTACGCCAAATGGAACTGCCGAATTCCCAACAACCGCCTACATTATGACTGCTCGTAAGTCAGATTAGCTGGAACATGCTGGTTTCGTTTGATCGGCAGCAATTGGACCAATGTGTCGAATGCTGCGTTTTGCTCGAATGTCCAAAAAGTAGGACAGTCCAGACAGTGAACAGACGTCGCCATGAAGTAATGGGCTGCAGAACAGCTATTTCTGCAATCTTTTCAGGACCTGCAAGCCTCAATCAGGGCATTGGAAGCTTCACGGGAGTAGATCATCCGTCTTTGACTCGGACTAGAATAGATGATCTCTAAAACTTTGTGATAATAAAGTCGTGGGGTATTCGCCGTGTTCTACGTCCCGGAAACAGCCCAACCCGGCTTGAGCCGAACGGCTCTTGGCGTCTGTGCCTTTTGCGCGATGGTGAATAGAAATCCGGCCTATCACGATGTCCTTTACGATCCTTTTGCAGAGCGGTTGTTTGCTGAGGGGGCGGTCGATGGTCAGCGCATTCTAGACGGATTGACCGACTGGCCATCCGTGCTCACTTTCGCAGACGAAAATGGTATAGCCCGGCGACTTGTCGCCCACGTTTTGTGGCGCAAGACTTTCATGCAGAGTCGGGCCGAACAAGCTGTGGCCAACGGCGCTCAACAAATCGTAGTCCTTGGTTCCGGACTTGACACAATTGGGCTGCGCTTGTCCGGCAACTATAGCCAGGTCCCTGTTTTCGAAGTTGATCGACCTGAAACGATAGCCGCCAAACGCGTGCTGATTTCCCGCAATTTTGGAGTTCCGCCGAATATCCGATATACCGCAGTGGATTTTGCGCGGGAAACGACGCTGAATAAACTTTTGGAACTCGGCTACGACCACAGCGCCGGTACCGTATTCATCGCCGAAGTCTCGCTGGAATATGTTCCGCCTGCTGAGGTCGCAAAGGTCTATCAGATGGTTAGGTCCAACCGGTCGCCTGCGACCCGTTTCCTGACAAGTTATGCGTCCACCGCCAGTGCCTCTCAATCGATGGGCGAAACAGACGGCATCGGAAATGCCGTTGCGGGGGCGGGAGAGCCGTTCCTGTTCAATGTTGCTCCCGACGAGGTATCCGGCTTTGCTTCTGAGCAGGGTTTTTCGGTACTCGATCACCTTTTTGGTAGTGCGCGCATCAGCGACTACATTGCAGCGCTCGGCCTAAGTACCGAGATGATGGACTTTCCCATGAAACAACTTGACGCCTCTTCGTTTTCTCTTTGTCAGTTGAAGCCTGATTGAGCTCGGCGAAACAGCGAATTGTGAGGGCGTTTTTCATCAAGTATTAGATAGCTGTTTCATTCCATTGGTGCCGCGAATAGGCACAGCGGACATTTAAAGCGACGCGAAGAACAGCCGCAATGTCCCGCGATTCCGACCTCCAAGCTCAGGTAGAATTTGCCGTCGCACCGAATAGCTCATCTGACAGGCTGCATCGCAGAGACGTCCACCTTGGTCGAATGGCTGGTAAGGGCCGTCTGCATGATCAGCTGGCAGCGGGGCAGAGGCGTGTGCTGCAACGTCGTCGAGGTCTGGAATGAGCCCATATCGACCAACGCTGCGCTTGGCATAAACGTCCGTTAGGAATTTAGAATTGGTGTAAGCCTCGTTGTTTGCTCCACTGATTCACTGGCTCTATGCTTGACCGCTCTTGGGACCGGCTATTCCGAAGCCTCATGCGCCGCAAAGGCATCCACATAGTCAGGATGCCAGCGCGAAAGAGCCGGGCGATTGTTGATGATATCGCCCACGGCCCATTCAATCCGTTTGCGGTCGCGCTCTTCGGACACATCATTGTCGGGGCAAAGAATATAGAAGTCCCCGTCCGACATGCGCTTCAGCATATAGTCAATTGCTTCTTCGCTTGTCCAAGCGACAGCAGGTTTTTCCGGCATGAACTTTGCGATCATACCAGTATAGGTAAATCCCGGCACAAACAGATGGGCGGTGATATCCACCTCGGCCTGCCGTAAATCATGCGCTAACATTTCCGTCATGACCTTCACGGCGGCTTTGCTGGTATTGTAAGCGGGGTTTCCGGGCGGTGTGGTGATGCCCTGTTTTGACCCGGTGTTGATCACCACAGCGGGGCGCCCCGCCTCAATCATACGCGGCAGGAAAGAATGCACGCCATTCATGACGCCAAAAAGATTGACCTCTAACAGTTTGCGCCAGTTTTTCGCGTTTTCCCAGCTGCCGGACGGCACCGCGATACCGGCATTGTTCATCAGGACAGCCACCTCGCCGAGCGCAAAGATCTGATCCGCCAAAGCATTCACAGCAGTGGCGTCGGTAACATCAGTCGGAAACGCCTGAACAGTTGCGGAGGCTCCAGCCTGATCACGCAGCTCCACCTCGGCTCTGTCCAAGGCCTCACCCGCCAGATCGACCAGCACAACCCCCAATCCGTCTTGAATGAATCGTTGGGCCGCGGCCTTGCCGACACCGCTTGCAGCCCCGGTTACAACGGCCAGGCCACCTTTATCAATTACTTTGCGGTACATGGAGCATCCCTTTTTTCTATGAATGACTCAACGGTTCTTCAGGGTGCCATCTTTTGCTTAAGGCTACCAATGAACGTCTCGTCATCCTGTTGTTTGCGCGCGTTCAGCAATTCTTCAGCATCAGGCCCTGCGCGAAAACGCAGGCGGCTTCCGGTCTCGTTGGCCGCATCCCAAATGACCTGTGCGACCGTTTCTGGTTCAGACGGGTTTGCGGCCAGCTTGCCAAACAGGCGCCCCATGGCTTCGGCCATTGGTGCGTAATCCGGCAGGTTCTCATCCATCGCAAAATCGAAAGAGCTGCCGCCGAAGTTGGTCCGTATCATACCAGGTTGGACAATTCGGACCCGAATGCCAAGAGGTTCCAATTCGTAGTGCAACGCCTCAGATAACCCCTCAACTGCGAACTTGGTGCCATGGTAGAGCGCCCCAAGTGGAAATGTAATCTGTCCTCCGATGGACGAGATATTGATGACCGTGCCTGACCGGCTCTGACGAAAATGGGGCAGAACCGCTTTGGTCACTTCCATCAACCCAAGCACGTTGGTGTCAAACTGACGTCGGATGCGATCCATCGAAAAGGCCTCTAACGCACCGTAGGCGCCATAACCTGCATTGTTCAACAAAACATCAATCTGCCCAAACCGTTCGATGCCAGCGCCCACGGCCGATGCAATTGAGCCCGTATCCGTCACATCCATTTGAGTCAGATGCACGTTGTCCAAAGCCCCAAGATCTGTGCTGCCCGCTGGGTTGCGCATCGTGGCGACGACATTCCAACCGTTCGCCTGGAAATGTCGGGCGGTTGCCGCGCCAATACCGGATGAAGCCCCGGTGATCAGAATGGTTTTCATGTTATTACTCCGCAAGACTCTAAGCACACAATAATCATCAAATGGGGATGTATCTTTCAGGAATCTCCGCGCTTCTTGCTTAATCCTCCAGAAGTGGAATTTTTCAGTGATGGCGTTCGTTGCTTCTGTGCTATCGACGATGGCAATGACAGGAGGCATTCATGGGACCTCAGACACTATTGGACTACGTTCTGGCGCTGCTTGACCAAGCAGGCGTCGCGCAGGGTGCGCTACCACACAAGGAAAGCGGGACGGTTTTTCTAACCTATCCATCGACCACCCAACATGACGCAAATGTCTACCGCCCTCTGCTATGTGCGGTCCTGCAAGGCGCCAAAGAGGTCGGGACCAGTACCAGAACATTCACGGTGCGGGCCGGGCAGTCGTTGATCGTCAGCAACGCGTTACCGGTTGTCTCAAGGATTACCGAGGCCACGGCCGAACACCCCTACGTCGCGATCGTGTTTCACCTTGATCTGGACCTCTTGCGCGCACTTGCCGCGTCACTGCCGCGGTCATCCACCCATCGAGTGTCGGATCCATTTTCGATTTGCCTCGCTGAAACCGATGATGAAATGAAAAGCGCCTTGTTACGGTATCTTCGGCAGTGCGAAGCCGAAGAGACACATCACATGCTGGCACCGATCACGGCGCGGGAAATCCATGCCCGCCTGCTGATCGGGCAACATGGCGGCACGCTTCAAAAACTGGTGTGGCACGAAAATACGTCCAGCCGGATTTTTGCGGCGACGCACGAAATCCGGTCAGATCTGGCTAATCCCCTTGTCGTCGGAGAGCTTGCCGGGCGCGTGGGTATGAGCAGTTCGGCCTTCTTTGAACAGTTTAAGGCCGTCACAGGAACCTCACCGCTGCAATACCAGAAAGACCTGCGTCTGCTTCATGCCCGCAATAAGCTTCAAACTACCGGCGCAAAGATCTCAGAGATTGCCTATGGGGTCGGATATGAAAGCCCGGCTCAATTCTCACGTGAATATGCCCGCAAATTCGGACGCTCCCCAAGACAGGACCGCGTTTCCGGGGCTGTCCAATAGGGCTACTGGGATAAAGCTTAAACACAGCAACGCTTTTACGAGCCGAGGCTTTCGACCCAATCAATCTCGGAAATCGGCCATTGGCGCAATTGCAACTAAAAGGCGCTTTGTCCGCGGACTCCCAGTTCGTCGCGTTTCTGATTTTGCGCTTGCAGCGAAGGTCGGCTCTGACGGGCCGCGTCGCAGCGACGGTGACCAAGGTCGAACGGCAGGAATGGGCCGCCAATGAAAGCGGCCCGTAGTATTCAGATTTCGATGGCCTCCGCTATGGCAAGTGCATCCTCAAGCTCAACACCGAGATAGCGAACGGTACTGTCCATTTTTGTATGCCCAAGTAAGAGTTGCACCGCGCGCAGATTGCCCGTCTTTTTTGTAAATCTGAGTAACCTTTGTGCGCCGCATCGAATGCGTGCCATATGCGCTCGCTTCTAGACCGATCGACGTGACCCAATCACGGACGATCCGTGCATATTGGCGTGTCGAGATATGAAGACGCTCATGGAAGCGACCCGGCCAAAGGTATTCAGACCCAACCATGAGTTCATCTTCCATCCACTTCTCGACGGAGGTCCGAGTACCTTCAGAAATTTCGAAGCGGACCGGTTTCTGAGTTTTACTTTGCAGCACCGAAGCCCGCTCCTTGATCTGACTAGAGGCCATGATGTCAACGACTTTCATCTTTACCAGGTCGCATCCTCTCAGCTTGCTGTCGATCGCCATATTGAACAGTGCGAGGTCGCGATGATTTTCTGCCAATTCAAGTCGAACACGGATTGCCCAGACATGCTTTGGCTTCAGCGGTCGTTTTTGGCCAACGATACGACCTTTGTTCCAGGCTGGACGCAGCGCGCGAATGGCCGGTAAGTTTGGTGTTTCCATGACTGATCCTCCGATCCGCCATGCCCTCACAAGCTACAACCCGACGTTGACGAGGTACCATATCATGCGATTGCCGCACCGCCTTCGAGGTCTGCGATGAGCCCTTTTTGGCCCAGCTCACATAGCGCAGAAGCTCATCTCAAACCCCCGGGAGCAGAAGCCCGGGGATCGCGTCGAGACGGCCCATCATGGACGCAGCATTGGTTTTTCGGTTAACGCATCCCAGCCGTCTTCTTGTGTTCGCGCGGCCAGTAGACTGTCCCAAACCTCTGCCACAAAGGGGTCAGCCGAAGCCATTTCGGAGACAAGCGCGTCCCAGGCTACGCGGAGGCTGTCCAGAGTCTCGGGGCTGTAGAGGCGGACCTCCACGCCCTGTTCTGCCATTTGCGCGACGGCGGCGGCTTGTGAGTATTCCATCCGCAAGACCGAACGCATCGCATTGGTTCTGGCCGCCATGTCGATAATTGTGCGCTGGCTGTCTGTCAGGCCGTCCCAAACGTCGCGGTTGATGATCAGCTCAATCATCGTCGAAGGTTGGTGCCATCCGGGGAAGTAGTAGAAAGAAGCCACGTCCGGAAAATTCAGCGCAAGATCCACCTGGGGAAAGCTGAATTCGGTCCCGTCGATGGTGCCACTTTCAAGCGATGGAAAGATCTCTCCGCCTGCTACCAGCACGGTATCCGCACCGAGGCTTGCCAGCACTTCCGAGGCCAGCCCCGTCCAACGCAACTTGAGCCCTGCAAAATCTTCGGCCCCTTCGATGGGTGTGTTGAACCAACCGCCCGATTCCATGCCGGTGAATGTTACTGGCATAGTCACGAGGTCAAAGCCTGCATCGTCATACATGCGCTGATTGAGCTCGAGCCCGCCGCCTTCGTAGAACCAAGCCATAAAATCGAGCGCCTGCGGCCCGAACGGCATCGACGTGAAAAACGACGCAACGGGCAAGGACCCATGAAGGTAGGCTGCAGCGGTATAGCCCGCTTCGATCTTGCCGTCAGAGACCGCCTGTTGAATGTCGAACGGCGAGACAATCGTGCCAGGTTCCACCAGCTCGATCTGGATCGTCCCGCCGGAGGCTGCCTCGACGTCTGCTTCGAACTGCCGGATCGTGTTGACGACCGGAAGGCTGGTCGGGAAAGCCGATTGCAGGGCGATTGTGACATCCTGCGCAAGGCTCGGGCTATTCATAGCCACAAAGGATAAGGCAGCTAGGGCCAGTTTGGTCATCATTGTCATGGTATCCTCCGGGACCGCTCAGTCAATTTCTCAAGGTGAGCGATTGTCGATGTGCCTTTGCTTTCGAGTTGTGGAGCAAGTTGCGTCCAGTATCCGTGAACTTACACGTATTCGTTCAAGACCAAACTGCAGCTTTCGTCCGCATCTCTAGAATAGCAAAGTCTAGTTTGGAAAGTCCGGTTAGGGTTGCGACCTGCCGAATACGTACGCAGCGCCCTGTTGGATCAGCAATGGCGGCTCAGGAATCCTTTCGACCATTTGTTGACGCCGCGGAGAACGGCCGCATCGAGCCCAAAGCCCTGGATGCTGCACCTCGCGCAAACAGCGGCAAAGCGCTGCTTGCCGACAATAGTGTTGGGGGCATTCCGCCGGGCCAGAATTCATGGCCCGGACCACCAATTCACAGCCGTTAATCGAATGTATGCCTAGTAAATAGCGGGCGTGGCTGTTTGGCATAATTGCAGTGCCGAATAAGCTATGTGGTGTTCCGCGTGATAAATCGTTCCAGATGGTGGTCGGTATCCCCGAACTGGTGGTCGATCATTGTGAGGCGGCGGGCGAAGTGCGAAAGCGCGTATTCGTCTGTCATGCCGATCCCGCCATGCATTTGAATGGTTTCTTCTGCAACCAAACTAGCGACGCGTCCAATCAGGTTTTTTGCGGCGCTTACGTGCGTTTCTCTTGTGTTTCGGTCGGAATCGAGATGTCCGGCAAGGTTTATGACGGCTGAGCGTGCTTGCTCAATTTCAATCACCATATCGGCCATTCTGTGCTGAAGTGCCTGGAAGCTGCCGATAGGGACGCCGAATTGTCTGCGTTCCTTCAGGTATTCAACCGTCAGTTCCCGCGCAGCGTCCATCGCTCCGACAGCTTCGGCGCAAACAGCCAGAATTGCGCGTGCCATTGCGGTTTCCAATGCCGGATATGCTCCACCTCGATTGCCGAGGCGATGGGAAGACTCAATGCGAACATTTTCCAGGATCATCAGCGCACCCGATGTTCCGTCGATATTCGTGAAGCCTTCGCAGCTCACGCCCTTCGTATCAATCGGCACCCAAAACAGGGAAATCCCGTCTTCATCATTCTCGGCCCCGAACTCGCGGGCAGATATGATCACCACATCGGACTGGGCACCATTGAGGACGTGGGATTTGATACCGTTTAGGGTCACGGAACTCTCGTCTTGCACTGCCGCCGTTCGCACCAGACTTAGATCGTACCGTGACTGCGGCTCTGCGTGCGCCAGGGAAAGGGTTGTGGTGCGGTCGATGACGTCCATGATAGACGTTTTCTGATCTGGATTTCCCAGTTCAGAAAGCAGACTGCCAGCCAAGACGGCTGATCCCAGAATCGGCTCGATCACACCAGCTCGCCCGATCTCCTCAAAAACGACCGATATGTCGAAGCCGTTACCTCCAAAACCGCCGTCTTCTTCTGCAAAGACCGCGCCCAAAACGCCCAAATCAGCCAGTTCCGCCATGACTTCAGGATCATATGCTTCGCCTGACGAAAGCACCGCTCTGCGTTTTTCGTGAGAGTATCTGTCAACGAGAAACCGCCGCAACATATCTCGCAGCATTATTCTTTCTTCGGTTAACGAGAAGTCCATGTTGTCGCCTTTCAAAGATCAAGCATCGATTTGGCGATGATGGTGCGCTGGATTTCGTTTGCGCCTCCAAAGATCGACAGTTTACGCATGTTGAAATACGTCGAAGCAGCAGCGGCGGCATATTCCGGCACCAAGTTTTCTGAATTACTGCTGTCGTCCAGAACGCCGGGAAGAAATGGCATCGCATCCGGACCAACGGCACGGCGCAACAATGCCGTGAGTTCCTGACGGATCTGTGTGCCCTTTACTTTCAGCATCGAACTTTCTGCGCCGGGCGCCTGGCCTTTTGCCGCCGCGCTGACCACCCTGAGATTGGTTGTTCGCATCGCCATCAAATCGATTTCAACCTGCGCCATGCGCCCGGCGAAAAACGGATTTTGATCCAAAGGCTTACCTCCGGACACAGTGTTGGCCGCAACATGTTTGAGCGTGGTCAAAGCGACATCGGAAAAGCCGACGCCAGCAATATTCGTGCGTTCATGGGTCAGGAGGTATTTGGCATAGGTCCAACCCTTGTCCTGCTCGCCGACAAGGTTTCCGACCGGAACTTTGACATTGTCAAAAAAGACTTCGTTGACCTCTGCCTCGCCATCGATCAGCACGATGGGTCGGACCGTTACACCAGGCGTGTTCATGTCGATCAGAAGGAAAGAAATGCCTTCCTGTTTTTTAACGTCCGGGTTGGTGCGGACGAGGCAGAAGATCCAGTTTGCATGCTGACCAAGCGTGGTCCAGGTTTTCTGCCCGTTGACGACGTAGTGATCCCCGTTCAACTCGGCCTTTGTCTTGACTGCCGCCAAATCGGACCCTGCGCCGGGCTCAGAATAACCCTGGCACCACCAGTCTTCGCCACTCAAGATGCGAGGCAGGAAGCGTTGGCGCTGCTCCTCGGTTCCGAACTTCAGCAAGACCGGAGCAAGCATCGTCAGCCCAAAGGGCACCAGTCGTGGCGCATAGGCCTTGCACGCTTCTTCTTCGAAAATCTGCCGCTGCACAGCATCCCATTCGGCGCCACCATAGGTTTTGGGCCAGTTGGCGGCCAACCAGCCCTTCCTGCTCAGAATGGCCGCCCATTGCGCCATATCGGATTTGGAAAGGCGTTTTCCCAGACGAACCTTATTGCCGATAGAAGACGGCAGTTTTTCGGTCACAAACTCGCGCACCTCTGCGCGAAACTGCTCTTGTTCGGGTGTCAGGTTCAAATCCATCTCGCCACCTTAGAAAATCTCGAACAGCCCGGCCGCGCCCTGGCCGCCGCCAATACACATGGTGACGATCCCGTATTTCGCGCCACGGCGTTTGCCTTCGATCAAAAGGTGCCCAGCCATCCGAGCGCCCGTCATGCCAAACGGGTGCCCGATTGAGATTGAGCCGCCATTTACATTGCAAATCTCGGGATCAATGCCCAGCCGATCCCGGCAATAAAGCGCCTGACTTGCAAAGGCTTCGTTCAGTTCCCACAGATCGATATCTGCAACCGACAGCCCTTGCCGTTCCAAAAGGCGTGGAACCGCGAACACGGGGCCAATCCCCATTTCATCCGGTTCGCAGCCTGCTACGGCGAACCCTTTGAACGCACCCAACGGTTCCAGGCCCTCGCGCTCTGCGACATCGGCGTCCATTACAACCAAGGCCGATGCACCGTCGGACAGTTGCGATGCGTTCCCCGCTGTGACGAAGTTTCCGTCGCCTTGTACCGGCGCCAATTGAGCCAGACCCTCAATCGTTGTGGTCGGACGGTTGCAATCGTCCATTCCAAACGTCACTTCTTTCTCGCTCGTCTCGCCGGTCTCTTTGTCCTTGATGGCCTGAACAACCGTGATTGGCACGATTTCGTCGGCAAGTTTGCCTGCGGCCTGCGCTGCCGCCGTACGTTTCTGGCTTTCCAGCGCAAGTTCGTCCTGTGCCTCGCGGCTGATGTCGTAACGCTTTGCGACGATGTCGGCCGTCTCAATCATGGAAAGATACAGATCTGGCTTGTGTTCAAGGATCCAGGGTTCCTGCGCCTGCGGGGGGCGCGTCGGGGGCATCTGGCTAATGCTTTCGACACCTCCGGCGATCACGGCTGGGGCTCCGTCGTTGACAATTGCTCCGGACGCCATGGCAATTGCCTGGAGCCCGGATGAACAGAAGCGATTAACGGTTGTTGCCGCAACGGTCACGGGAAGCCCCGCTCTTATCACCGACTGACGGGCGATATTTCCACCTGTCCAACCTTCCGGATAGCCGCATCCGACAAAGGCATCTTCCAACAGATCGGGGTTCACCCCGGCGCGGGCAACGGCGTGTTCGATGGCGTGCCCTGCCAAGGTGGCCCCATGAGTTTTGTTAAAAGCTCCACGATAGGATTTGGCGAGGCCAGTGCGGGCGGTGGATACGATAACGGCTTGTTTCATTTTGTTCCCTCAGAAGTTCATGCTGGAAAAACTCTTACCGTCGGCGACGAGCCGCTCCAGCAAGCGCGCAGGTTGCCAAAGGAATGCGTCATCTTCGGCAAATCGATTGATTTTGTTCAGGATATTCTTCAACCCGATACTATCGGCATAGTGCATCGGACCTCCCCGCCACCGCGGATATCCATAACCGTTGATCAGTGTCACATCGACGTCCAATGGGCGAAGCGCGATGCCTTCATCAACAATTCTAGCCGCTTCGTTCACCATGGCGGCAACGAACCGGTCGACAATTTCTTCATCATCCATCGACCGAGATTTGATGCCCTTTTCGGCGCGTTCTGCAGCGATGATGTCCACCACCTCTGGATCAGGCTTCGCGCCATCGTCCCCGTAGATGTAGATCCCACGCCCAGTTTTTCTGCCAAAACGTCCCATTTCGCAAAGGCGATCAAGAAACTCTGAGTAGATTTCTCGGGGATCCCGGTTCGGCGCGAGGCGCTTTCTGGTTGCCCAGCCAATGTCGAGGCCCGCAAGGTCGCCCACGGCGTAGGGCCCCATGGCGAGACCAAATCCCTCCAAGGCGCGATCCACATCGTAGGGGCTGGCCGCGGCTAAAATGGCACCGTCGAGTGCTTTGCGATAAGCAGAAAGGATGCGGTTGCCGATAAACCCGTCGCATACTCCGGATCGCACACCAATTTTGCCCAGCTTCTTGGCCAGGGCAAATCCCGTCGCCACGACCTCAGCCGACGTTTTGTCTGCCACAACGATTTCCAACAGCTTCATGATGTGAGCTGGCGAAAAGAAATGCAGTCCGATGACATCCTCGGGTCTTCGCGTCGCGTTCGCGATATCATTGACGTCAAGATAAGAAGTATTGGTCGCGAGCACCGCGCCGGGTTTGCAGACGTCATCCAACTTGGCGAAAACCTCTTTCTTGACAGCCATGTCCTCAAAAACCGCCTCAATCACAAGGTCGGCCTTTTGCAACCGGTCGTAATTATCGGTCGCCCGGAAACGTTGCTGAACGATTGCATCGAAATCTGCCTGGGTAAGCTTGCCGCGTTTCACCGCGCCGGAAAGCAATTTTGTCACGATGGACTCTGCTTTGGAAACTGCGGGATCGTCTCGCTCCACCAAAGTCACGGAAAAGCCGGACAACAAGGCACTGACCGCAATCCCTGCGCCCATTGTACCGCCGCCAATAACTCCGATTTCAGATATCTTTCGTGGTTTTCCTTTTGCGAGGTCGGGGATCTTGCCAACTTGCCGTTCGGCGAAAAACGTGTGGGCCAGCGTCTTGTGCTCATCCGATTTGACCAGTTCCAGAAACAAGCCGCGTTCGGTTTTCAGACCGTCTTCAAACGACATTTCTACGGACGCCTGAACGGCCTCGACACATTTGAGCGGCGCACCTCTGCCGAGTTTGGAATTTGCCGCCTTTGACCGGTGTTTTTCGAACGCCGCTCCATCAGAGTTTTTGACAGGTCTGGAGCGGGTCGGGTTGGCCTTCAGACCTGTTTCCAGCACCTTCTGAGCGAACTCAATACCAACCTGGCGCGGGTCCGCCGAAGACGAAACGTCGTCCACCAATCCAAGTGCCAACGCTTCTGGCGCATCGATCGTTCTGCCGGTCGTGATGAGATCGAGCGCAGATTCCACCGGTATAAGCCGAGGTAACCGCTGAGTTCCACCCGCGCCCGGCAACAACCCAAGCTTCACTTCAGGCAAACCAAGCGCGGTCTTCTCAGCAGCCACCCTGAAATGGCATCCCAACCCCACTTCGAGACCACCGCCAAGAACGGTCCCATGCACCGCCGCGATGACAGGCTTTTGGCAAGCTTCTATTCGATTGATCAGGTCGGGCAGAAATGGTTCCAACGGCGGAGAGCCAAATTCGCGAATGTCAGCACCCGCCGAAAACATGGCACCGTTGCCGTAGATGACAATTGCTTCAACGTTTTCCGCGAGCTCGGAGTTTTCGATTGCGCGTAACACTCCATTTCTCACCGTCTGCGACAAGGCATTCGCAGGTGGATTGTCGATCCCAACAAGGGCAAGATTTTCGTAGACCTCGTATTTTGTTGTAGAATTCAAGCAGACCTCCATCGGACTGAACGCATTTCTGGGTCTTTCAAACACTTCGCGATCCAAATGAACGCGAACCGAGCCGCTGATTTCGCAAAATCCAAAGTGAGAGTTTTGACGACTTAGGTGTGTTGGAAACTGGGGTGGGAAAAGCAGGGATCGCCGGAAGAAGCTGTTTCAAGCTCCGTCCAACGTCCGGAAAGTCATCTCAACCCATCAAGAAGTTCGTCCGTGTTCTCTCCCAGTTTGGGCGCTTGTGAAAGAGCCTCCCCGCGATCACCAGAAAAGGAAATGGGAAACGCAGGTTTCTTGAATCCATTATGATCGTGCACGAGTTGACGCTCGATAACCTGTGGATCGCTAAGCAGCTCAAGACCCCGGTATACAGGCCCCCACGCTGTATCGATGTTTTCCAGGATAGCTTCCCATTCCTTCAACGTCTTGCGTTCAAAACATGCATCCAAAAGAGCCTTCAATCCATGCTTGTCGGCGTCGCGCCCACGTCGCTTATGGTACTTCTCGTCGCGCAACGGATCGCCTTCCTCCGCGATGGCATCAACCAAGTTGATCCAGAATTTGTCTTCCAGTGTGCCAATCGTGATGAAACGCCCATCCTTGGTCCGGTACATTTCGCTGTCCGCCATCACGTGCCCGAAATGTTCGGTTTTTTCCGGCATCATTCCGCCTCCGGCCAACAAAAGCATTAAAGACCAGTTGGCAATCCCATCGAAGATGTTGGCATCAACATGACATCCCTTGCCGGATTTCTGTGCGTCCATCATCGCCATCGACGTAGCATATGCTGCGTTTACGGATGCAAGGGTATCAGCAAGCCTCACGTTGGGGCGTGAGATCTGTCCATCCAATTGAGATGGTACCGAAAAATATCCACCCACCGCGAGATAGTTCAAATCGTGTGCCGGCCTGTTTCGATAAGGTCCGTCCTGACCGAATCCTGAAATGGAGGTGTAGACAAGTGCCGGGTTCGCTTCCTTGAGGTGTTCATATCCCACACCTGCCCGAGACATGACGCCGGGACGAAACCCCTCGACAACGGCATCCGAATCCTTTGCAAGCTCCAGCACGGTTTCGGCAAAGTCGTCCGATTTCATGTCCAAAACGACGGACTTTTTGCCAGCGTTGATCTGATTGAACAGAAACACATTTCGTTTGCGCACAGGATCACCTTCTGGGCGTTCGATCTTGATGATTTCTGCGCCGTATTGGGCAAGCATGGATGTGCAAAACGGACCGGGTAGTAGAGCGGTGAAGTCAAGGACCGTCATTCCAGCTAGTGGTTGAGGAAAGCTCATTTTGGCACCTTCATTCCTTTGGGAAGAAGCAACTCCTTGGCAATCGTGCTTCTCTGGATTTCGCTAGTTCCGGTTACGATCCGGTACATTCGGAGGGTGCGGAAGATGTATTCAGGCGCACCGCCTTTAAGCAGTCCCATACCGCCATGGACCTGAACTGCGCGATCAGCGATTTCGAAGGCCTTCTCGGAACAAAAGACCTTTGCCATGGAAGCTTCTTTGCGAATGTCGTGGCCCGCATCCTGCTGTGCGGCTGCGTCCAACATCATGCTGTGCGCCGCGTAGAGGTCAGTCGACATGTTGGCGATCATGTGTTGTATCGCCTGGAACATGCCGATGGGTTTGCCAAACTGCTGACGTGTCTGGGCACGCTGGATTGACAGTTTTGTCACAAGTTTGGCCTGACCCAGCATCGTGGCGCAGTGCAGCAGGCGATTGACTGTGATGCGGCCCATGGCCAGTTTGAAGCCTGCCCCTTCCTGCCCAATCAAGTTCGTTAAGGGCACGCGGGCATCTTTGAAGATCAAGTCGGCATGCGACCGTTGGCCTGTCAGAACCTCGTAATCAGAATCGACTGAACAGCCTGGGCCATCAAGATCGACAAAAAAGGCAGAAATTCCCCGCGCACCGGCTTCAGGATCGGTCACAGCCAAAAGAATAGCAAAATCCGCGTAGGGACCGCCTGAGATAAACCTTTTGTGGCCATTGATGATGTAATGGTTGCCATCCCGAACGGCATTGGTCTTGATCGATACCGCGTCGGAACCTGCGCCTTGTTCGGTAAGCGCAAAGCAAACATTTTTTTCAGCGCTGCTTACCTTTGAAAGGAACCTTTCAATTTGATCGTCAGTCGCCACCTTAAACAGGTGACCCACGCGAGGCGGACCCGTTAACTCGCCGAGCACATGCGCGACCAACTGAGAGCCATGCGCATATGCTTCGCACTTAACCGCGCAGAAATCTCGGGTCGAGAGTCCTGCACCGCCAAGTTCTTTTGGCAAAAGCAACGAGTAATGTCCCGCCTCGGACGACGTTTTCCAGACTCGCTCAAGCAACTCTCTAGGGGGCTTTTCTCCCCACTTGAGCCCTGCTTCTTTTTCCATCGGAATGACAATGTCATCCAGGAATGTCAGAAGTTCATTAAGAACTTCGGCGGCTCGTTCGGAACCACGAAAATCAGAGGGCACCTTCATCAGTTCACCTTTCGGTCAGTGTTTTGCCAATAGGCATCGCGCACCAGTCGGCGGACGACTTTGCCATTTGGGTTCTTGGGAAGTTCTTCAGCGAAATCGACGCTGCGCGGGCGTTTAAAACCGGGCAGATGTTCTTTGCAGTATTCGATGACCTGCTCTGCGGAGAGTTCGTGCCCGGGTTTTACCACGACGACAGCCTTCACCGCCTCGCCCCATTCTTCGTCGGGCACGCCGACAACAGCGGCCTCAAAAACACTATCGTGTTGATAAAGCGCCTTTTCGACTTCGTTTGGATAAACATTGAAGCCGCCCGAAATGATCATTTCTTTCTTTCGATCAACGATGAAGATGTATCCCTCTTCATCAACAGTCGCGAGATCACCGGTGAGGTAGTATCCATTCTTCATGACTTCGGCAGTCAGGTCTGGAGCATTGTAGTAGCCCGCCATGACACCGGGTCCGCTAACGACGATCTCGCCGGTTTCGCCCGGGTCCACATCTTCGAAATCATCGTTCACGACCCGAACGTCAGCTTCAAAGTAACATCGACCGCAGCTCGCCAAGCGCTTCTTGTCGCCAGCCATCGCGTCGATGTGGTCCTGTTCGGTAAGGATTGTAACAGCGCTGCAAACCTCTCCAGCTCCGTACCCTTGCGACAGTATTGGACCAAAGAGTTCAAATGCTTTTTCAACAAGCGCCGGAGCCATTGGAGCCGCACCATAAGACACGTTGCGCAACGAGCTTAGGTCGTAGTTCTCGACACCCGGATGATTTACGATGCGGTTGACCATGGTCGGAACCAGAATGAGCCGCGTTACTTTCTCATCCTGTACGGTCTGCAAGAGGTCATCGACATCAAAACCGTTTTTCATTAGGTTGCAGGCCCCGACACGCAGCAGCCCCATCATCTGCATGCCACTTGCGTGGGTAATGGGACCAACATGCGCCAAAACATCTTGCGTTTCGATCCGGGTAATCGGGGTTGTTGCGCTTTTTCGCACCAAGGCCCGACGCCCGCCGTAAGTCTGCATTGCCGCTTTCAGCACACCAGAACTTCCAGAGGTATAATGAAGAACCGCCGTCGCGCTGTCGTCAGGGTTTACACTGATCCATTCATTGGACCCGCTCTCCAGCAACGCTTCGTACCCCGTGTCTCCGGTGTCAGCCCCAAAAGCCACGATCTTCTGCAATGTGGGCATCTCGTTTTGTCGAGCCGCAAGCGCTTTGGCGTGTTGAGGACCGCAAATGATGAGCTTTGGGTGGCCATCGTTAATCACATGAACCGTTTCATCGGTCGAAAGTCGCGCATTGATC
The DNA here is from genome assembly GCF_056537425.1 of Ruegeria sp. CE9. Lineage (NCBI taxonomy): Bacteria > Pseudomonadati > Pseudomonadota > Alphaproteobacteria > Rhodobacterales > Roseobacteraceae > Ruegeria > Ruegeria sp. CE9. Next base: position 184,677 of record NZ_JBQFRO010000009.1, read on the forward strand.
GGAACTTTCACCATTCCAGCTTTATAAAGAGCAACTTCGGTCTCGATCAGCTCAAGCGAATTTGGGCCCTGCACAGCGACATGGTCACCTTGCTCTAGTCCCATTCCAGCCAATGCCGACGCCAACCGGTTCGTGCGTTCATGGAATTCCTGATAAGTCACGCGTCGGTCCCCGTCGATGACGGCTAGGCGGTCCGGCCAATACCGCGCCGAGCGTTTGATAATATCCCCAAGGTTCATTTCGGGTCACCTTTCGTTGATTGAATTGAATTGCGCACACCTCTCTCGTGGACTGCCGGTGGCAGTAAAAAATCGGGCGCAATTATTAGGTTTCGTTGTCGCTATGGCGCGTTGAAGCGGAGTTGGTCTAAGCTGCCGAATTCATCCTTTTCATCTCCTTCATCAACGCGCGTTTTTGTTTGTAAAGGAAGAATAGGAAGATGATCGTCACCACCAACATTAGAATTGCGAAGGGATGTTCCGCCATTCCCCCAACCGGATCACGGTGCAGAATTGTGACCGCCCCGCGAAGATTGCGTTCAAACGTGTCCCCAAGAACCAGGCCGATAATGAAAGCAATCGTGGAATAGTCGAAGCGGCGCATCAGATAACCCAGGGCCGCGAAGCCAACCATTATTGCCACGCCAAGCAATCCAACTCCTGCCGATATGTAAACGCCGGTGAAGCACAGAAGGCCAACGATTGGGAAGACGACCACACCGGGCGTTGAGAGCACTGTCGTAAAGAACCTGAGACCAACCTGTCCGCTCAAGAATGTCAAAAAATTTGCGATCATCATCGAAACGAACAATCCAAAGATCAGAAGCGCGTCATTGTCAAACACGCCAGGTCCAGGTTCGACACCGTGAATGACAAATGCTCCGATCAGCAGGGCGGACGTGACATTTCCGGGAATACCGAAAGTCAGCAACGGGATCAGGTTTGCACCATTTACCGCAGAATTCGCGGATTCAACGGCGCCGATTCCTTCCAGCGAGCCTTTGCCAAACTGCTCGGGTGTTTTGGAAAACCGCTTTGCGAGACCATAGCTGATGAATGCAGCAACCGAACTTCCCAAACCGGGCAGCGCACCGATTCCAGTTCCGATCACAGCACCACGCGCTACAGATATTCTCGCACTCCAAAATTCGGAAAACGTCAGTCGCCGGTCGTCTTTGTTGCCCTTTTCCGAGATCACAGCAGCCGTAGTGCCTTCGGAACGTCCCTTTTGCAGTTGGATCAAAACTTCTGGAACCGCCAACAAGCCCAAAGCTGCTGCGACCAAAGGCACGCCTTCGCTCAATTCCAGAACGCCAAAGGTAAACCGCTCAGCGATACTTCCTTCGATCTCTCCGACCTGCGCAACCAGCATGCCCAAAAGCGTGGCAATAAGTCCGCGAACCAACGAGGATCCGGCTATTCCGGCCACCATGGTAAATGCGAACAACAATACCGATGCTTGCTCAACCCTTCCCATCTGCGAAGCCAAAATGGCTAGAGGAACCGCCGACGTAATGAGCACGATGTCGGAGAGCGTGTCGCCGGTTACCGACGAAAAAAGAGCCATTTTGAGAGCCTTCCGCGGCTTCCCCTGGTCCTTCGCCAGAGGATGAGCGTCGAGAGCGGTCGCAGCCGCAGAAGGCTCTCCGGGAGTGTTCAGCAAGGTGGCCGCAATGGCTCCTCCGAACCCACCACCTTTCATAACACCGACCAGCATGCCTATTGCAGCCAATGGCTCCATAGTCAGTGTAAGTGGAATGGCGATTGCCATCGCCATGGGCGTATTCAACCCCGGAATGGCTCCGATGGTGATTCCAACGAATACACCGACCCAGATTGCGACCAGATTCCAAAACTGAAATGCATTGCTGGCTGCTTCGAGAATCATTTCCATGCGAATTTCCTCAGGGCAAAGTGCGTTCGAACACGTAGCGCACGATGACAAAAATCGTGCTCGGGCCGAGAATTGAGATTGCCAGAAGCACCAAAGGCGACGTTTTCGCATAAACCCGCACGAACACCGCCGTCAGAACGGGTGCGACCACGAAAAATGGTGCGAACTGCATTGCGAACACCGCTGCCGCGAGAGCCAGAAGCAGACCGGCCACCACCAGAGCTTCGTCTTTGGGGAAGGGTTGGTCGGCAGAGTTTGTCTGCGCGGCCTGTTTGAACCCGTTGAGAATTTGCAAAATGCCAAGAACAATCAACGCGGTTGCAACGAATTTGGGCATCGTTGACACCGGCAGTTGCAGGTCCGTGTCCTCGTCAACAAAGGTTGGTATCAACCAGACCCACAACAAGGCACCAAACGCGACAGCTACAAGGCCACCAACTATGTCCCTAGACGTCAAGAGCGGCATGACCTCTCCCTCCCCAACTTGCTATTGACCTGAAGCCAACTCTTTCATGGCTTCTAACGATTCAAGCAAACGGGCTTTCGATTCCTCGGTGTTTCTGGGCATATACTCGTGGCCCATTTTTTCGATCAGCCCTTTGATGTCGTCCTGCGCCAAAGCTTCTAACACCGCAGTCTCGATTTTGGCCACGACGGCGTCAGGTGTGTCTGAAGGAACGAAAAACAAGTAGCTTGCTGCGACGTTGAAATCGTAACCAAACTCAGCCAGCGTCGGCAAATCCGGGGCTGCCGCGAGTCGGTTTGGGGTGAATGTCGCCAACGCAACGATGTTTTCGTCTTTCGCAACGAGCCTAAGCCCGGACGCGCCACTTGAAACCAAATCTGCATCGCCAGCGATCAGCGCCGCTCTGGTTTCGGCTCCGCCTTTGGCTGCAATCCGGTCAAGTTCAAAGCCTTCTTGTTTAGCGATTGCCTTCATGACCAACAGATCAACGGGAGAAAGCGTGCCATATCGGATGAAGCCATCCTGTTTCGCGCGATCTACCAGCCCTTTGAAGTCACCAAATTCCTTGTCCGCCCGCGCCAGAAGGATCAGGCCGGCTTCGTTGATCATGCCGGGAATTTTGAAGTCTTCGTGTGTGTAGTCGACCTTGCCCAGTAGAGGAGAAAGTGTGAACGCGTTTGTGCTGCCAAATCCGATGGTGTATCCGTCAGCAGGCTTTTTTTGCACGTATTTCGCAGCAACAGCTCCGCCGCCACCACCTCGATTTTCGACAATGATCGAGGCACCAAGGCTTTCTTCCATTTTTTGCGCAATTGCGCGGGTCATCGTGTCCATACCGCCACCGGCTCTCGAACCCACAACAATAGTAATTGGATTCTCTGGGTACTCGGCATGTGCGGGAACCGCTGCAAGACTAGCTGCGGTCAATCCGACGGCCACGGCTAGCGTTTTGAATGTTGACTTCATTTGAGCCTCCTCCATCTCAAAGGCAACGATAGTTTTATGCTCGCTAGTAGCATTTATCACTTCCGTTGCAAACAAAACGTTGTGTCATCAACGTTATGCTCACAACGTTGACATGTGCTTTTAAACAGTGCAAGACTAAATTTCGAACACCTGAGGGCAGAGCTATGCAAAAGAACCCAGAAACCCTTGTAAACAGGGTAAAAACAGCCAGAAAGAGATTTCAAAAGGAACCGCCACAAACGCGGACGAGCGCGGTTTCACAGAATCACATTAGTCGAAATTTTAAGTTGATCTCGACGATGTGGACCCGACTTAGTTCTGAAATCTATGGTGAACTTTTTGGACTTGCAGTCCCAGAGATTCGGGTGATCTGGGCGTTGTCCAGAGCTTCAGGGCTCACTGGTTCTGAGCTCTCTTCACGCACAAAAATGGACAAAGGCTCAACGAGCCGGGCGGTGGCGTTTCTGGTTGATCAAGGTGTTCTGGAAAAGAAAGACGACCCAAACGATAAGCGATTGGTGCGTGTCGAGTTAACTCAGGATGGTCGAGCTCTGAGCAAAGAGATCGAAGCCATCCGTCAATTGAGGCAAGCCGAACTTGCAGCTGCTCTAAGTGAAGACGAATTGGCGACATTGCATGTCGTATTCCAGAAACTTGAGCAAACATTGCTGAACTCCAAATCCGCGTCAGAGCTTAGCGATGATGCCAATGCACTTCCCAAAATCAGCGAGCCTGACGCTGAAGTATCTGACTAATCCTGACAACGACAAAATGGGTGTGACCCGCCCGCAACCGGAGCAAATGACGTGAACGCAATCAATTTCAAATCCATCAGTCTGCCCAATCGCAGCGCCAAACCGCGTCAGACGGGCAAAACCATGCTTATCGACTACGGGCTCCCGGTTAACCTCCAGGCTGATCTTATGAAATCGCACAGTGGCATCATTGACCAGGCCAAGTTTGCCGGGAATCTAGCTGGGATCCTCCCATTAGAAACCCTGAAATCCAAAATTGAGCTTTACAACGAACACGGCATTTCCACTTTTCCGGGAGGGTTGTTTGCTGAAGTTGCTGTAAACACTGGGCGTTTTGAAGAGTTTTTGGACGAGTGCGAAACGCTCGGTTTCACTGGGGTTGAGGTTTCCAACATTCGCAGTGATTCAAAAATCGAATCCAAGTATCAAGCCTTGGCGGCAGTTGCCAAGCGCCCCGGTTTGGAAGTGATCGGAGAAGTCGGCCTGCACGATCGAAAAATGAGCGCTGACGAAATCATTGCGGACGTCAAAAAGTGCTTCGAAGTTGGCTCTGACCTTGTAATCCTGGAAGACAAAGAGATTTTTTGCGGCGAACAGCGTGGTGATGTTCTGTCAAAGCTGTCGGAGGTCGTCGATACCGACAAACTCATGATTGAGCTGCCAAAGGAAACCATCACCGGAAATACAAAAGCCTACCGCACGGATGTTTTGCGTTGGCTCGTGAGAGAATATGGCCCTGAGATTAGTCTTGGAAACGTCAACTGGGACGAGTTGTATCTTGTCGAAATGGTGCGCTGTGGGGTTCTGGCAGTGAATGCTGCCAAAGATTGACGGGAAAACTCGTTCTCACATGCGAAGAAAGTCCGGAACCGGAACTTGGTGTTTTTTGCTGCAGCGGCAAAGTGCGAATGGCAGCCGTTCGAATTCGGAGGTTTAACGACAGGATTGTCCCGCGGACTCCCAGTTCGTCGCGTTTCTGATTTTGCGCTTGCAGCGAAGGTCGGCTCTGACGGGCCGCGTCGCAGCGACGGTGACCAAGGTCGAACGGCAGGAATGGGCCGCTAACGAAAGCGGCCCATAGTAGTCAGATTTCAATGGCCTCTGCTATGGCAAGTGCATCCTCAAGCTCAACACCGAGATACCGAACGGTACTGTCCATCTTAGTATGCCCAAGCAAGAGTTGTACCGCGCGCAGATTGCCTGTCTTCTTGTAAATTTGAGTGACCTTTGTCCGCCGCATTGAATGCGTGCCATATGCGCTTGCTTCCAAACCTATAGACGTGACCCAATCACGCACGATCCGCGCATACTGGCGCGTTGAAATGTGCAAACGCTCATGGAAACGCCCTGGCCAAAGGTATTCAGACCCAACCATGAGTTCATCTTCCATCCACTTCTCGACGGAGGTCCGAGTACCTTCAGAAATTTCGAAGCGGACCGGTTTCTGAGTTTTACTTTGCAGCACCGAAGCCCGCTCCTTGATCTGACCAGAGGCCATGATGTCAACGACTTTCATCTTCACCAAGTCACAGCCGCGCAACTTGCTGTCGATGGCCATATTGAAGAGAGCGAGGTCGCGATGGTTCTCTGCGAGCTCCAATCTTACTCGAATTGCCCAGACGTGTTTGGGTTTTAACGGGCGCTTTTGACCGACGATGCGTCCCTTGTTCCAAGCTGGGCGAAGCGCGCGAATGGCAGGTAAGTTTGGTGTATCCATAACTGATCCTCCTTTCCGCCATTCCCGCCCACAACGACAACCCGACGTTGACGAAAGAGGATATCACAGGATGCCGCGTTGCCGCCGAGATCGGCTGCGAATCCTACCTCCCAAAGGCCGCAAAGTGAAACTCTTTTAGGTGCACCAAAATTAGACCTTGGTCACCGTGAGACGTGCTTATCACCGCAGATTTCACTGGGCGAAGTTACGAACATGTTGCGGGTGCCGGCGTCACAGTCGGAGTACATGCACCGAACACTGAGCATGGCGAACAACGAGAGCAGCCGTGGAACCCAAAAAGAACTCTTTCATCCCAGGTTTGTGTGAAGCGAGGACGATACAGTCGATGCCATGTTTGTTGGCGTATTCAGTGATTGCGCGACCTGCCGATTGGCTCTCGAGCAAGATAGACGACACGTCGGTCTCACTTGTTAGGCGCTCGGCCAAGCGCGCCTTTGCTTTTTGGAGAGATTTTTCTGCGATCCCTTCATCCATATAGTACATTATCTGTCTATTTGGGGGCTCATGGATATGCGCGGCAGTGATTTTTCCACCTTCGGATACAAGGGCATGTGCCGCCACAAGCGCGTGTTCACTGATGCCATGCTCGAGAGACAGCGCGACTAGAATATTTTTGTACATTTTAAACCTCCGTATTTAGGTTTTCAGTTTTCTTCTGCGAACTGGCCTCTCCCACTTCATCTTTAGGAGGGCGCTCAGGCACCCCAGCCGTAAGGTTGGGGTGCGTGCTATTTCGTCTTGGGCTTTTGCGCTTTCTTGCCACTACCGGCTGAGCAGGAGATCAGGCAGGAACAGGGCCAACTCTGGGACAAAAGTCGTGAGCATTAGCGTCGGAAGCCATGCAAAGACAATGAAGATCAACGTCGGCCACAGCATGCGCGAAACCGGTTCATCACAGACCTGAGCACCGAGATATAGTAGCGGCGCAGTTGGTGGAGTGATGTTCGCCATACCCAAGTTCACACCAATTACGGCCGCGAAATGGATCGGATCCATTCCAGTGCTCTGCGCGATGGGCAGCAAGATCGGCGTCGCCAGAAGCAGACCCGAAATATCATCCATGAGCATCCCGATAAGGATCATCACGACGTTGATCATCAGAAGGATGACGACCGGATTGTCCGACACGGAATAAACCAGATCCTTGGCCAACTGAGGGGCGCCCTGCGAGATCAAATTGTCCGACACGATCAGAACCATGAAGATCATGACCATGACCACGCCAATCGTAACACCGGAATTCTGGATGGTCTGAGCCAGTGTTTTCCAGGTCAGGCCACGGTAGAAGTAAATCGCGATCGGGATCGAGTAGACCACTGCGATACCCGCAGCCTCGGTTGGCGTCATTATGCCGCCATAGATCCCGCCCAGAATGATCAGCGGCATCATAAGCGCAGGCCCGGCCAAACGTGCCTGAACTCCGAATGTCGGCAGGAACGGTTTAGGACGTTCCGTTAGGTTGATGTCGTCATACTTCCGCAGCATGAACTGATTAACGACGATCAAAAGAGTGATCAGGATGATCGCCGGAATGACCGTGGACAAAAAGCACTTCAGTACGTGCTGCTGTGCAACCCAGCCATAAAGGATGTGAGACGAACTTGGTGGGATCAACAGACCCAAGGGGCTGGCCGCCACGATCAGAGCCGCCGATTGCCCACCCGGATAGTTGGCCTTTTTCAGGTGGGGCATCATGATGCCGCCGATACAGGTCAGCGTTGCATTGGCACTACCGGAAATGGAGCCAAACACACCGCAGGCCAACACCCCAGCCGCGCTTAATCCTCCTTTGATATGGCCAATGAACATTTCAGCCAGAGAGACAAGAGGGGCCGCGATTTTACCTTTCTCCATGATGCCTCCGGCGATCATGAAGAGTGGGATCGCCAGAAGTACAAGTGAGCGGATACCTGTAGAGCCGGTGGGCAAGTAGCCGGTGATGGATTGATCTCCGACAAGGGCGATGAAAATCAAAACCGATCCGAATGCTACATAAACGCTGACGCCCAACAGCAGCATAAAGCAGACGATTAGGAGACTTCCTCCGATGATCATTGGGTTTCTCCTTTTTGCATTTCTGATCTCAAGGGAAGCCCGAGCCCCTTGCGGATATGCACGTACAGATACGCCGCCGTGAACGTCGCCATGAGGCCAAAGGCAATCATGATCGCAATCCGCCAGGTCACAAACGGAATGCGCAGCACCGGGGTTGCGCGCAGTCGCGGGAATGAGAAGTCATCAAGCAGCGAGACATAGCAGGCGTACATGAGGAATAGGATCACCAGCACCTCGACTGTCAGGACGACAAAGCCGCGCCACCAAATCAACCGAGGGTTTTGGATCACAATGCCAAGAATGTCCGCGTTGATGTGCAGGTTGCGGGCAGAGGCCAGAACAGCACCTGCAAAAAAGCCGATGATACTAATGCCCAATAGCCACTCTTCGTAGGCAAACAGATCACCGCCAAATCCATACCGGATGACAACGACTGCCCCAAATGTAAAAGCCATCAGGAAACCGGCAAACATGACGATCTGCCTCATGACAAAAGCCACTGCTTTCAGCGGATACCCAATAATGACTGGCAACTCGTCAGTGATTTTTTGCGAGCTCTTCTTTTCTGCACTTTCGACGACCAACGGACGCTCAGCTTCAGTGCTAGACATCTTTCTCCCTCCCTTTGTTGAGCCAGAGACGAAAAAAGGGCCAACTGATTAGCTGACCCTTTTCTCAGTGATTATTGCTGTTCTTTTGCAGCCAGCAGGCGGTCGATGATGTCCTGACCGACGTTTTGTGCCATCGCTGGCCAGACCGTTTCCTGGACATGAGCGGCCATCGCAGCTTGTTCTTCGTCACTCAGGCGCAGGATGGTGTAGCCTTTGTCGAGCAATTTCTGGCCGAACACTTCGTCGTTCTCACGATTGTAGGCAAAGAAGTCTTCGGACGCCTTGGTCATCGCGGCTTGCAGCGCGGCGCGCTGATCGTCGTTCAGCTTGTCGAGTGTCCGCTGCGACGCATAGAAGGTTGTCAGTTCTGAGATCGAATTGTACTCGACAAAATGGGTGCCAACATCCGACTTGGCGAAGATCGAGTAAGTCGCGGTCTTCGTGCAGCAGATTGCTCCGTCGACAATGCCGGCCTGAAGTGCGGGGAAGATGTCGCCCCATGCCATGGTGGTCGCCTGGTAACCCAGTTCTTCGACCATCGACTTCACAACGCTGGACGACCAGACACGAATGTTCATGCCCTTGTCGTCAAAAGTATTCCAGTTCTGGGGCTCTTGCGACGAAACGATGCCGATGAACCCTTCCGGATTCTGCGCCATGACGCGCACGCCATATTCGTCGGTGATCTCTTGCAGGATGGTGTTGAACTCGGAATCCATGTTCAGAAGCGTGCTTTCCATGTCATCCCAGCCGCCCAGCAGGAACGGCATGGACAGGAATTCCAGGCGTGGATCGGTATCGGCATAGATGAACGCCGATGCCAGGTCGATGTTGCCGCGCGCAACATCTTCGAACAGTGCCTCACCCGAACCCAGTTGGTTTGCCGGGAATACTTCGATCTTCAGGCCGACGTCTGCTGCAGCGACATCCGCTGCGACCTGCTCCATCATTTTCGTGCCCTGATGGTCAATCGGGAACACGCCGGCAAAGCGCAGTGTCATGTCTTCCGCTGCGGCTGCTGTTGAGAGTGTGGTTGCAGCAAGCAAAACAGCGCCACCCATCGCGCCGAGGGCGCGGCGGTTAATCTTCGTAATCATTAAGGTTTCCTCCTCAGTGGTGTGTGTCCCGCCGCATTACGCGCGGTGGGACATTTCTTTGCTTCAGTTCAGCAAAGTTCCGGGGCGATGAACTCGTATCCAAGGTCATCGGCCACAGCCTTGTACGTCACCTTTCCGTGGGCCACGTTCAGGCCATTCATCAGGTGACGATTGTCTGCAAGCGTCTGCTTCCAGCCATTGTTGGCAATAGCCAGAGCGTGCGGCAGCGTGACGTTGTTCAGTGCATAGGTCGAGGTTCGGGCGACTGCGCCAGGCATGTTGGCGACGCAGTAATGAACAACATCGTCGACAACATAGGTAGGCTCTGCGTGAGTGGTGGCTTTGGACGTTTCAAAGCAGCCGCCCTGATCGATCGCCACGTCCACGGCGACCGCACCGGGTTTCATTTTCGAGATCAGCTCGCGCGAGACCAGCTTGGGCGCAGCAGCGCCCGGGATCAGAACCGCGCCAACAACCAGATCCGCATTGGTGACTTCTTCCTCCAGTGCAGCTTTGGTCGAATAGACAACCTTGGCCGAGGCCTCGAAGTGGTTTTCCAGCTTCTCCAGAACTGCAGGGTTACGGTCCAGAATGGTCACGTCCGCGTGCAGGCCGACGGCCATCTGGGCCGCGTTGAAGCCAACGACGCCACCGCCGATGACCACAACTTTGCCCGGCTTCACACCAGGCACGCCGCCCAGCAATACGCCCAGACCGCCCTTGGCCTTTTCCAACGCGCTGGCCCCGGCCTGGATCGACATGCGACCGGCAACCTGGCTCATCGGTTTCAGCAGGGGCAGACCGCCATTGTCGTCGGTGACGGTCTCATAAGCGATGCAGACAGCGCCCGAGTCGACCAGATCTTTGGTCTGTTCCGGGTCGGGGGCCAGATGCAAATAGGTATAAAGGATCTGACCTTCACGCAGCATGGCGCGCTCAACGGCCTGAGGTTCCTTCACCTTCACGATCATCTCTGCATTGGCAAAGATATCGGCTGCAGTTGCAGCAATTTCGGCTCCGGCAGCGCGATAGGCGTCGTCATCTGCGCCAATGCCAGTCCCGGCATTGGTCTCTACGATGACGTTGTGACCATGCGAGACCAGTTCCGCGACGCTTTCGGGGGTCAGGCCAACCCGATATTCATGGTTCTTGATTTCCTTGGGAACACCAATGAACATGTTCTTCACTCCTTGGATCGGATGATCAATTTGCCGTCGGCATGACGAATTCGGCGCCTTCCGAGATGCTCTCGGGCCAGCGCTGCATGATGGATTTCTGCTTGGTGTAGAAACGCACACCCTCTTCGCCGTAGGCGTGCATGTCTCCGAACAGGCTCTTCTTCCAGCCGCCAAAGCCGTGCCAGGCCATCGGAACCGGGATCGGAACGTTCACGCCGACCATGCCGACCTGAACCTGCTTGCCAAACTCACGTGCAGCATTGCCGTCGCGGGTGAACAACGACACGCCGTTGCCAAACTCGTGGTCGTTGATCAGTTGCAGGCCTTCGGCAAAGTTCGAGACGCGGACGCAGGACAAGACGGGGCCAAAGATCTCTTCCTTGTAGATCTTCATGTCGGGTGTGACGTTGTCGAACAGGGTGCCGCCCAGGAAGAAGCCTTGCTCATGCCCTTCGACGGTATAGTCGCGGCCATCGACCAGCAGGTCAGCACCTTCTGCAACGCCAGAGTCGATGTAGCCCTTGATCCGGTCGCGCGCAGCAGCTGTCACGATCGGACCCATCTCGGCGTCCAGCTCTAGGCCATTCTTGACCTTCAGAGTTTCGGCGCGCTCTTTCAGAACTGGCATGAGTTTGTCGGCAGCATCACCAACCAGCAGAGCAACCGAGATAGCCATGCAGCGTTCGCCTGCCGAGCCAAAGGCTGCGCCGATCAGGGCGTCGGCTGCCTTGTTCATGTCGGCATCGGGCATAACCAGCATGTGGTTCTTTGCGCCACCCAGAGCCTGAACGCGTTTGCCGTGCCGCGCGCCAACTTCATAGATGTAGTTCGCGATCGGGGTCGAACCGACGAAGGACACGGCCTTGACGTCGTCGTTCTCCAACAACGCATCCACGGCGACCTTGTCACCTTGTACGACGTTGAACACACCATCGGGGAAACCGGCTTTCTGCATCAGATCCGCGTACAGCAGCGCTGCGGACGGATCGGTCGGCGACGGCTTCAGGATAAAGGTATTGCCTGCGGCGATGGCGATCGGGAACATCCACATCGGCACCATGACCGGGAAGTTGAAGGGAGTGATCCCAGCCACAACGCCCAACGCCTGACGCGTTGTCCAGTTGTCCATTCCGGTGGAGACCTGCTCGGTGTAATCGCCTTTGAGGAGTTGCGGGATACCGCAGGCAAACTCGATGATATCAATACCACGCTCAACTTCGCCTTGGGCGTCAGTGAAAACCTTGCCATGCTCAACCGTGATGGCGCGTGCCAGATCGTCCTTATGCTCGCGTACCAGGGCCAGAAAGTTGTTCATAAGGCGGGCGCGGCGGATTGGCGGTGTGTTTGACCACTTCGGGAACGCGGCTTTGGCAGCGGCCACTGCATCGTCGACAGTCTGGACGTTCGCCAGTGACACCTCGCCGGTTTGCGAACCGGTTGCGGGATTGAAAACCGGCTGAGTATTCTCACCGGATGGAGCAGTGATTTGGCCATTAATGTAGTGGCCGATCAAAGCGATCGGGGATGCATCTTTCATGATGTCAGTCCTTTTTGGGGTTAGAAGTCAGGGGTTATGGCAGATCCGCCAATACCTCTCCAAGTGTTAGACAAAGTTTTGTTATTTCGGGTTCCGAGATGATCAGAGGTGGAGACAAGGCGATGATGTCACCTGTGACACGGATCATTATTCCGGCGTCCCAGGCAAGTTTCATTGCATCATAACCCCGTGCCCCAGGCGCGCCCTCTCGTGGTGCAAGCTCGACCGCGCCCACCAATCCCAGATTGCGGATATCGATGACGTTCGGCAGACCTTTGAGGCTGTGAAGCTGATCCTCCCAGGGCTGCGACAGCAATGCAGCGCGGCGGAACAGATCGTTCTCCCTGTAACTCTCCAGCGTTGCCAGCGCGGCGGCGCACGATACAGGGTTGGCGGAATAGGTGTAGCCGTGGAATAGCTCAATCGGCGCATCGGCATTTTCCATAGCCGACTCGTAAATCTTGTCGGATACGATGACCGCACCCATCGGGATGACGCCGTTGGTCAGGCCTTTGGCGGTCGTGATGATGTCTGGCCTTACATCAAAATACTCTGACGCCGTCGCTGCCCCCAAGCGACCGAATGCAGTGATAACTTCGTCGAAGATCAGCAGAATGCCATGGCGGTCGCAGATCTCACGCAGTCGTTTTAGGTATCCTTTCGGCGGCAGGAGAACACCGGTCGAACCGGCCATTGGTTCGACGATCACAGCTGCAATTGTCGAGGCGTCATGTAAAGCAACCAAACGCTCCAGATCGTCTGCCAGCTCTGCCCCGTGTTGTGGGCAACCGCGGGAAAATGCGTTCTTGTCCAGATCATGCGTGTGACGCAGGTGATCAACGCCGGTCAGAAGCGCGCCGAAATGCATGCGGTTCTTGACGATACCGCCAACCGAGATGCCACCAAACCCTGTGCCGTGATAACCACGCTCGCGCCCGATCAAGCGCGTACGCGCCCCATCGCCGCGCATTCGATGGTAGTGCAGCGCTATCTTTAGCGCCGTATCGACGGACTCGGAGCCAGAGTTAGTGAAGAATGCGTGGTTCATTCCCTCAGGCATCATCGCGGTCAGCTTTGCTGACAACTCAAACGCCTGAGGGTGGGAGAACTGGAAGTTTGGTGCGTAATCCAGCTCGTGCACCTGTTTCTGTACCGCTTCAACGATCAGCGGATCACGGTGACCCGCGTTGACGCACCACAGTCCGGCGGTGCCATCCATGACCTTCCGACCATCAGAACTGGTGTAGTACATCCCCTCGGCTGCTTGGATCATTCGGGGCTCGCGAAGGAAATCACGATTGGCCGAAAACGGCATCCAAAACGATGACATTGTGTTGGGTTGATCGAGCACGTTCATTCCTCGTGAAGAAGATTTTCATTTGATGACAAATCCTTGCAGAGTTCAGACCTTCCGCACATCCGGTTTTATTTTAATCTGTAAGTTATTGAAAAAAATCATTGCACCCCTAGAATGCTTTCGATCCAAAGCAAGAAAGCACTAGAGTAACGGTTTTGTCATCAGATCTCGAAACAGCCCGTCGTCTAAAGTTGATTCGGACGACCAAAGGCCTCAGTCAACGTGAAATGGCCAAACGCGCGGGAGTGGGTAGCGGAACGATTTCTCAAATCGAAAGCGGTTCGACCCAACCTTCTGTGGCGTTGTTAAAGAAGATCCTTGCCTCGGTAGACGTCAATTTGGGCTTTTTCTTCAGTTTTGAATTGCAAAACGAAGAGTCGTTTTTTTACCCGCACGAAAGAATGCGCGACCTAGGATCACCCGGAGTCTCCTATTTACTTGTCGCAGGTGAGCGCCGAGACAGAAAGCTCCAGATGCTCATAGAAGAGTACGATGTCGGTGCCGACTCGGGTCGATCTGAACTGTCGCACGAAGGAGAGGAATGTGCGGTTGTGATAGAGGGCCGTCTTGAAGTGACCGTAGATGGGCAGTCCAGGGTTCTGGGTCCCGGGGACGCGTACTACTTCTCAAGCATATTGCCACACAGGTTTCGGAATGCCGGAGATACGCCATGCAAAGTGATCAGCGCCTGCACTCCTTCGTCGTTCTGACTAAATGAAAGAGCTCTTCTGTGAGTGCTTCAATATTTCTCGGGATAGTCAAACTCGACGACCAATTTAGAATGTACAAATGCAATCGGCATTCACAACCAGAGGCCATTTGTCGAATTTCTTACGCGATCCCCGTCGGCGGGCTTTTTAGATTTCGCGCGTGCAGCGAATGGCCGGAATGCGGGCTGCGGCTGCGAAATCTAATGAAGTGCTCAAAGTCGGCTTAGGGCCGTCGTAGCTCTCTAGCTGGCACCAGTAACCTTCAACACAGAAACGCGAAGCGCAGCTAAAAGCCCAAGCAAATGCTTCCTGCTTTTGGCACTGTACTTCGCTGCGGTTGCTGAGCGCTGAATAAAGTCAGCGTATTGGTCGACGGTAAGACTGCACGCCTTAATGTTGTCCGAGAAGGGCCCCAGAACCCGGGAAATGATCTCAGTGTTTCTCTTGGCGCCTGCTTCAAGCTCTTCCTGACTGGATGCTGTGACACCTGCGATAATATCCTCGGCGTTGGGCGAGGATTGCAGGAAGTCATAGTGCTCAATGACCGTGTGTTTGAAAATGAGATCCAGTTGCGCGCCAAGACCGGAGACCTTGTCCAGTCCGGCCTCAATATCCAGGACAACCTTGTCCGCCAGGGACCGTATCGTAGCCTGTAACACTTCATCCTTATTGGCAAATGCCTTGTAGAGCGTCTGGCGAGAAATGCCCGCGGCCTCGGCAATATCGTTCATGCCAGTTCGCTTCACCCCGTAGCGAAGAAACAGGCCTTTTGCGGCTTCGATGATGTACGCGTGGCGATATTCCATGATTTACATATTGACATACGAACGCGGAGTGTCAATATGATGACAATCATACACCAACTGTCAACTCGTCAGGAATTGATATGTCTGCACACTCTGGAAGAATCTCTATTGTCACCGGCGCAAACAATGGCATCGGGTTTGAAACAACCGTAGGGATGGCCGAAGCTGGCTTTCACGTCGTCATGGCCTGCCGCAGTCAGGAGAAGGCCGAAGCGGCCAAAGCAGAGGTTGTTTCTCGGGTTCCTTCTGCATCGCTCGACATCATCTTGCTGGACCTAAGCGACCTCGGCTCAGTCCATGCTTTTGCCAATGCGTTTCGTGCCCGACACGCCAAACTCGATGTGCTGATAAAAAACGCAGGAATTCTGCTCTATTCTGCGAATTCCAATGCCGAAGGCGTCGATCTTCAGTTCGCCACCAACCATCTGGGGCATTTTCTGCTCACGGCGCTTCTGATTGATATGGTGCCAGATGATCCGGCATCGCGGATCGTCTCGCTCTCCAGTATTGCGCATAAGGGCGCGAGCATTCACTTCGATGATCTGACCTGTGGGCAGGACCCCAGTTTGGCCTACGGACAGTCCAAGCTCGCCTGTCTCCTGTTCGGCGACGAGTTGGACCGCCGTCTTCGGGTGTCCGGCAAAAGACTGAAGTCGCTGACCGTGCATCCCGGTGGTTCTGACTCCGGCCTGTTCCAGGATCTAGACGACGCCTCACGTGAGGCGATGAAGGCGCAAGTCGAGCAACTGCTGCATTCCAACGAAGACGCTGCCAAGCCGTCACTGTTTGCCGCCCTGTCTGAGGAGGTCGAGGGTGGGGGCTACTATGGTCCGACTGGCCCCGAGGAGATGAGCGGGGACACTGGCGTCGCGATCCGCAATCCGATCTGCGACGATCATGATGTGGCCAAGCGTCTCTGGTTGCTCTCGGAAGAGATGACCGGTCAGACGTTTACTGTCTAAGGGCGAAGCCATGAACAACAATGAAAAGAGAGTCGCCCTTGTGACCGGCGCGTCCAGCGGTATCGGCAAGGCCACCGCAGAAGCGCTTGTCAAGGAAGGGTCCGTCGTCTATCCGGTCGCGCGCCGGGTCGAGATCATGGACGACCTGAAAGCGCTCGGATGCATCCCGATCAAGATGGACGTGACCAAGGAGGAGGACGTTGTCGCTGTAATCGAACAGATCGAGCGCGACCATGGCGGTGTCGACATCCTCGTCAACAATGCCGGCCTGTCTGTCTATGGGTCGGTCGAGGAAACGGACATCGACAAGGCTCGCTATCAGTTCGACGTCAATTTCTTCGGGCTTGGCCGCTTAACCCAATTGGTCCTGCCGCATATGCGCCAGCAGGGGTGGGGCAAAATCATCAATGTGTCGTCCGGCGAGGGGAAGGTGCACGCACCGCTGGCAGCCTGGTACGTCTCAAGCAAGTTTGCGCTCGAAGGCTTCAGCGATTGTCTACGTTCCGAGACGGCCCAATTTGGGATCGATGTGGTGGTTGTTCGTCCGGGTGCCATCGACACCGAGATTATGGGCGGCTTTATTGATCCATTACTCGAGACCTCGGGACGCGGCCCTTACAGTTCCATTGCGCAGAAAATGGTGGCTTGGTTCCGCAACATGGGCGCAGAGAAAGGAACTGCCTCGCCACCCAGCGTGATCGCCGATGTCATCGTTGGAGCGGTCAAGGCGCCGAAGCCCAAAACACGCTATGCCGCTGGTGTCGGCGTCAGACAGGCCATTTTCTTTCACCGCATCCTGAGCGACCGCATGTTCGATCGGTTCATGATGCGGATGTTGGGGTGACGGCGATGACGACAATCATGGACCGTGTCTCGCAAGGCTTCGAGTATCTGGTCGTGCTGGCATCGGTTGTCATGCTCGGCTGGGGACTGCTTGGCTTTATGGAGTATTTCACCGGACTGGCCCCGCTCATGCCGCTGCAAAATGAAACCTTCCCAGTGGGCATGCAGACTCTTCATTGGATATTGATCACCGCCTCCGGCGCTATGTTTCTCTTGGGATACGCCCTGCGCTGGAGCTTCACTCCGATTGCCATGCTGGTCATGTTCACCGCGCTTGCCACCATGTGTGCGGTACAGACATTCGATATGCTGGAAAGCCCGGATCGCTACCGGAACTTTGTTCAGGAGTGCATCAACTACATCATCATCTCGATCTATCTCTTCCGATCCAAGCGTATGCGAGATCGGTTCGGGCAGATCACAGTTCGGGGCAGGGATGCCCCGTCGCCAATCAGCGCTTGAGACGTAAGGAAGCAAGTCATGGAAAACGGATCATCGGAAAAAGTGAGCTTCTCGCATCACAGGATTCACACCGACATCGTGATCGATGCGCCGCCAGAGGTGGTATGGTCGGTACTGACCGACACGGCCAGCTACGGCAATTGGGCGGCCTTTCTTGTGGGCATCAAGGGAGAGATCAGGGACGGATCGAAGATCACCGTTGACTTTCAACTTGATGCGTCAAAGGAGAAGCTGACTACGTTGGATCACACAATCACAGTCGTGGACGGAACGCAGTTCTATTGGGCCGAGAAGGGACCAGGCGGCATTCGCGACAACCATCATTTTCAAGTAGAACCGCTTGAAGATGGGACAACCCGTTTCGTGCAATCCGACGAGATCATGGGCGGCATCACGTTCCTGATGGGCGGTCGTTTGGCCAAAATGTATGTGGACGGCTACCAAGCCTTCAATCGAGGTCTTAAGGCCGAGGCAGAACGGCGTGCCTAATCCGCCTAAAAAGCCATCTCGACCACTTGGGCGGGTTTTGCTGACCGGCGCGACAGGGATGGTGGGGTCATCGGTCCTTGCGGCATTGCTGAACGCGGAAAGCGCGCACGAGCTCGTGTCGCTTGGACGCAGACCGTCGGGTCGAGATCACGAGAAGCTCACCGAAGTCACATTCTCAGGTTTCGGCGATGCCCAAGCCATCGAGCCATATCTCATTGGAACAGACACGATCTTCCACTGCCTTGCTACATACTCTGCTCGGGTAAGCCGGGCAGAGTATGAAGAGATCACGGTAGACTGGCTACGAGCTTTGCTGACAGCTTGTGAAACGGCGGCGCCCAAAGCGACATTTTGCTTGTTTTCCGCACAAGGTGCCCGACCCGACGGCGACGGAATGTCGTTTGCATTGAAGGTCAAGGGAGAGGCAGAGAATGCACTGTTCGCGTCCGCCCTCGAACGGATGTTCGCATTCCGTCCGGGTTATATTGCACCGTCCGTGCCGAGGAGCAGCTGGAAACCAGCAGATTATGTCTTCAAGCCGCTCCAAAGGCTTATGCCGACAATCGGAGTGACCTCCGACGAACTGGCTCGTGCAATGCTGGAAACAGCCATGCGCGATCCTCGTGATAGTGCCGTTCTCGAAAATGGTGAGATGCGTGCATTGCTTGGATGAGACAGCGGCTGACTATTGCATTGACCCAGAGCATCAGCACACAAGACCGAATTGATGTGGCTGAGTTAATTACCGCTTCTGGGAAGCTGCGATGCAGCAAATTGCACAAGCGGGGATTGCAGCTTTGCGCCGATTTGCCGAAGAGAATTGAATTTGTTTGACCAATTGAGTACTACCTCGAATTGTCATTAATTATCATGGACCGGCGCCTGTAAACTCGAACTGGGGTTTGAGCTTCTCGCGCACCTCCCCTTTGGGCATCCTTTTGAGCAGATCCATGTTGAAAAACTCGGCCGCAACGGTCGCCGGAATGCATCCGAATTCCTGATCCGTTGAGTAGAGTGAAGTGGTTTGAATTATCGCGTCGCCTACTTTCCGATTATGATGCCAGTAGCACTTTCGGCGGCTCTTTGTACGTCGGGTCATGAACAAAACGCTTCCAACTCCGCAGGCTCCAGTAACCTGACCTTCTTGTAGGTGACATCGATCCACCCATTTGATGCAAATTGCTTGAGAGTTCGATTGACAACGTCTCGCGCGGCATTGGCCAGCTCACCGATCTGCTCCTGCGTTAGCCCCGAAATGACGGCCGTGCCTTCTTGTCCTGCGTCATTTGTCGAAGCGATGCGCAACAGCGTCGAGGCAATGCGCTGTTGGACATTGGGTATCAGAAGATCGGAGACGGTCGCGATGGCAATGTCCATGCCATAGGACGCAACCTTGGTCAGGGCTCGGTGATAACTCGGGTCGGATGCAGCTATCTGATCCAGCGCGACCAGCGGGACGTGGAACGCAATCGAGGGCTCGACCGCCACAAATGCCAGGTTTCGATGGCGCCGGCTGAGTGAGGCATCATATCCGAACCACACGCCACCACGGCATATATGGGCGAGCCTGTCGTCTCCGCCGCGTCGCGGAACCTTGATTCCAAAAGCGCCTCCTGCAACGCCAAATATGCCGCCACGGAAGTCGCCGACATCGAAGACTCGGCTACCGACAGCAAACGTCCGAAGCGTGGCCTTATCCAGTATGACTGCCTGGAATGCCTTGTCTTGTTCAGCAAGCCACCCGTTCCTGAGAACCGAGTGCTTCGCCTCAGTAATATCTAATCGCGGCTTGGCTGATTCCTCTTGATCACGGCTTCTACCCGCCGGGAGAACGTCACCTTGCCTGCGTTTAGTTGGTTTAATGAACTTTTTGTCTTGGCCCATGCCGACTTTGTAGTGATTACAACAGACCAGCATTAGATATCAGATACAGTTAATATGAAACACCACTTAGTGTTGATGCAAACCGCCAATCAGAAATGGGTTTTCGCAATTGACGCACGTTTATCATCGAGCAACTCCAAAATTTTGAAAAACGCCACGACAGGAGCTTATCTATGAACATTATCCCACTGACGAAAACGGTTGCCCGGACTGTTGTTGCCCTGATCGCATCTGCTTCAGTGTCGTGGGCCTGTACGGGCATCATGCTCACCGGTTCGGACGGAAGCATCATTCGTGCAAGGACCGCCGAATGGGGACCCTTCGACCTCGAAACCAAGATCAACATCATCCCGAGGGGATATTCCTACAGCGCCGGCGAGATGCCGGACGGAAAGCAAGGTGCGACGTGGACGGGAAGGTACGGAATGGTTGGCATCAGCATGCTGGACCACGGTGCGCCAGCTGACGGGATCAACGAGGCGGGACTGACTGCCGGGCTGTTCTACCTGCCTGGCTTCACGGAATACCAGGACTACAAGCCTGAACTCGCCGACAACACGATCCCCGGTGATTTGCTGGCCAGCTATGTCCTGTCGAATTTCGAAACCGTTGAGGAGGCGAAATCCGGGCTCGAGAACATTCGCGTCGTGGGTGTGGTGGATGAGACGCTTGGGTTCCCGTTTCCATTTCACATGTTGATAGCAGACCGCTCAGGCGGGCGGATCGTCATCGAATACATCGATGGCGAGCTGACGGTTTTCGATGCCCCGCTTGGTGTAATCACCAACTCGCCAAATTATGACTGGCACATGACGAACCTCAATAATTACGTCAACCTGACGGCTATTGGCGTACCGCAGGTCGAAGCCAGTGGCGTCACTTTTGCTCCACTTGGCGCAGGCAGCGGCATGATCGGCCTGCCTGGTGATTTCACACCCCCTTCACGCTTTATCCGCGCCGTTGCATTCTCTCAGACTGCACGTGACACCGAAGGCGGCTACGACACGGTGCGCGAGGCTTTCCGGATCCTCGACAATTTCAACATTCCGGCCGATGCCGCCGAGGGTGCGCAGGACGACGTCCAATCGGAAGACTTGCTTTACAGCGCCACGCAAGTCACCACTGCCAGCGACTCCCAGAACCAAATTTACTATTATCACACCATGTACGACCGGACCGTGCACAAGGTCGATCTCAAGCAGATCGATTTCGGAGAGATGGGTGATGAGATGGTGGTCTTTCCAACCAGTGGCGATCGTGAACCGACGATCGTCGATATGACGCCAAGCAACTGAATAATTTGTTGGCTGGGGTTCTTAGAGCAACACGAGCCCTTGAACTCCGGTCATTTCCAAACATTCGCGTCGATGCGACTTTGCACTCGCATTCTGATGCATTTCTAAACGGTTAAGTGGTAACTGTATGCAGGACCGTCGCGGCAAGAACACTTGGTGCCACTCTTTCGAGAAAGCCGTTCCATAGTCTGAGTATGGAATGCCGCATTCATCGAGCTTTCTGAGAAAGGCATCAAGGTCATCGGTACGAAAGGCAATATGCCCTCGTTCAACCGGATTTATTGCATGCATGTTTTTTGAACGCGACACCTAAGTCCCGTTCTGCAAGATGCATCTGCATGCTACCTTCGGTCGCAAATCTGATTTTGCCGTCATAGCCCGTATCTTCGTTTGCTTCAGTGCGAAGGAAATTTTGTTGTGGGATATCAGCAAGACCAAGCACGCTTGTGTAAAAGTCGTGCATGCGATCGACATCGTCGGCCACAAAGTTAATGTGATGAAATTCCAGCTTCATTGTCAGTCATATGGTCAATGTTTTTCTTTTGCGGTTCTAACATCAAAGGCCGCAGCTTGGGATAGGAGAAGTCGAATTGGTTTCTCCGAATTGCAGCTTTGCCCGCAATCCAGCTACTTCCCGTGTCAGGTCATTGTTCTCGCAGAAGGCAGATCCTATATGCGCGGCGATGGGTTTTGGAGGCCAAGTCTGATGGTGCGTACGTTTATTCTCATGGCCGTGATGACGGCCTTTGTGGGTGTCATCGGGCTCATGCTGGGCGGTGAGGTGGGCTTTGTCATCGCGCTCGGCCTCGCATTTGCGATGAACTTCTTCTCCTACTGGAATTCGGACAAAGCCGTCCTGCGTATGCATGGAGCGCGGCCCGTTGATGCGCGCTCGGCACCGGAGCTGTGGAAAATGACCGAAATGATGGCCCGAGGGGCCGGTATGCCCATGCCCGCGATCTACATCATAGAGACCGAGCAGCCCAACGCCTTCGCCACCGGACGCAATCCGGAGAATGCCGCAGTCGCAGTCACGCGCGGCCTGTTGAGCAACATGAGCCGTGAAGAGGTGGCTGCTGTTGTTGCTCATGAGCTGGCACATGTCAAAAACCGCGACACGCTTACGATGACCATCACCGCAACCCTGGCCGGAGCGGTCTCGATGCTGGCGAATTTCGCGATCTTCTTTGGCGGCGGGCGCGACAGGCCTTTGGGTATTGTCGGTACTATCGCGATGATGATCCTTGCGCCCCTGGCTGCGGGTATGGTGCAGATGGCGATCAGCCGGGTGCGTGAGTATGAAGCAGATGCCGAGGGGGCCGCGATCTGCGGCAATCCCGAATGGTTGGCGTCAGCGCTCGCCCGATTGGGCCAGCTCTCTGGTCGGATCGACAATATTGCTGCCGAACGTAACCCGGCCACGGCGCATATGTTCATCGTCAACCCGCTTCACATGCAGGCGGTGGATAGCCTTTTTGCCACACACCCGCCAATTGAAAAGCGCATCGCCAAGCTGCGGGCACTTGGTAGTGCCAAAGGGTTGAAAAGCAGCGCCCAACCTTCGAGAGGTGGCCCTTGGGGCTAGTTGAAACCGGCATGATAGATCATTAGTTTGCGCCGCGATTGCTAATAGGAGTTACGAGCCATGACAGAGACTCTTGAGAAAGAAACGTTTTCCTTCCAGACCGAAGTGGGCCAGCTTTTGGAAATCGTCGCAGGTTCGCTCTATTCCAACCGCGAGGTGTTTTTGCGCGAGCTCGTCTCCAATGCATCCGACGCCTGTGACAAGCTGCGCTACGCAGCCCTGACCGACGCGTCGCTTGCACCCTCCGAGGATTTTGCGATCACGCTTGAGATTGATACCAAGACCAAAACGTTGTCGATTTCGGACAATGGTATCGGCATGAACCACGCTGATCTGCTTGAAACCCTTGGCACCATTGCCAAATCCGGCACCAGTGCTTTCATTGAAGCGCTCAAGGCTGACGACAAAGACAAGCCAGGCCTGATTGGCCAGTTTGGTGTGGGTTTTTATTCTGCTTTCATGGTGGCGTCTCGGGTTGATGTCGTGACCCGCAAGGCAGGCGAGAGCGAGGCCTGGCTTTGGTCTTCTGACGGCAAGGGCGAGTTCTCTATCGAGCCGACCGAGCGCGTGACCAACGGAACTACGGTGACGTTGCACCTCAAGAAAGACGCCAAGGAGTTTGCCGAAGAGGCCCGTATTCGGCACATCATCAAGACCTACTCCGAGCATATCAACTTCCCGGTCAAACTTGGAGAAGACACGCTTAATTCAGCCGAAGCGCTTTGGACCCGCCCTGCGAAGGACATCTCGGAGGAGCAATACACCGAGTTCTACCGTCACTGCTCCCACGCCTTTGATGCGCCGTGGAACGTGATGCATAATAAGGTCGAAGGCACACTCAATCACACGGGCCTGCTTTTTGTGCCCAGCACCCAGCCATTCGATCTCTTTGAGCCCGAGCGCAAGAGCCATGTGAAGCTCTACGTCAACCGGGTCTTCATTTCGGAGACTACGAAGGATCTGATACCAGCGTATCTACGCTTTCTGCGCGGGGTTGTGGATAGCCAGGATCTGTCTCTGAACGTCTCGCGAGAGATGTTGCAGACCGACCCACAACTCAGGAAGATCAAGACTTCGATCACGAAAAAAGTGCTGAGTGAGCTGAAGAAAAAAGCCACCAAAGCACCTGATGAGTACGCAGCATTCTGGGGCAATTTCGGTGCAGTGCTGAAGGAGGGCCTGGTCGAAGATGCCGCGCTCCGCGATCGGATCCTCGAGATTTGCCGCTTCGCCTCCACCGCTGTTGGCGACTTGACAAGCCTTGCCGATTACGTGGCTCGTATGAAAGAGGGACAAGAGGCGGTCTTCTACATCGCTGGCGAAGATCCGGCCAAACTGGCCCAGTCTCCACATCTGGAGGGCTTCAAAGCCAAAGGGGTCGAGGTGTTGCTCCTGTCCGACCATGTGGATGAGTTCTGGTTGCAGCACATCACAGAATTCGACGGCAAGCCATTCAGGTCCATCACTCGCGGGACAGCAGATCTCGACGAGATCAAGGCAGATGAAGCCCAATCGGAAGAAGAAAAACCAGAAGAAGCTGATCTCTCTGCTCTGATCGCTGCGTTTAAGGCCGAACTGGGCGAAGCGGTCAAAGACGTGCGCCCTTCGAAGCGTCTGACCGACAGCCCAGTTTGCCTCATAGCCGATGACGGGGACATGGATGTCAATCTGGAGCGCCTGTTAAAACGCCACGGGCAGTTGCAGCACGGCGCCCCGCGCGTTCTTGAGCTGAACCCCAGCCATGCGATTGTTACCAAACTGGCAGACCGTGCCACGCAAGAGAATGTGAACGATGACGACCTGCTGAAAGACGCCGCCCATCTATTGCTGGATCAAGCCCGCATCGTCGAAGGTGAAGCCCCCATCGACCCATCCGCATTCGCACAGCGTATGGGCTCGGTTCTGGCGCGCGCCTTTGCCAAGTAGAGAGAGCATCCGGAAATGCAAATACAGCAGTCCTGTAGTATTGCCTGTGGCTAAAGGCGAATCTTCGCCCCGGGATTAGGTCACCTTAGACGCAGGTGGCCAAATCCCAGCTTCCGTCTTAGGGTCGCCGCTATCTCAGTCAGAGGATCTCAATGTGACCAACTCAATAGTAGAAGAAGACCTGACAATCGAAGGCAATGTCGTTTCAAGTGCGGGCGGCGTTGAAGTCAAAGGCCGTGTGGTCGGGGACATCAGCGCTGATACAATCACTGTTCAGGTTGGCGGGTCGGTTGACGGTGCACTGTCGGCAAAAAAGATCGTTATGGAAGGCAAGCATCAAGGTCGTCTGAAATGTGACGATCTGAAGATTGCATCGACCTCACATGTTCAGGCTGATGTATCGGCCAGGGCTATGGCAACTGAAAGCGGTGCGAAGATTGTGGGCAAAGTCAACATTACGGGCGGGCAGTAGGGCACATCAACGACCAATAGCATAGTTACACTTCTGACAAGTTCGATTGCCTGGTTTCGAGTGTAACTTGAATGGCTCGATGCGTATCTTCAGGGAAGCTGTCCAGCAAACTGCTTCCGTAGAATGGCTCGATTGTCCAGGCTATCTGTCATTTTCGGTGGTCTGACAGGTCCAGCTCGTCCTGAGCCTCCCCAACTGAACTGGTCCACCGTTATGTTTAGGGAACGGAGGACCACGAATGGCAAACAAGCGACCGAAGCCCGAAGAGATTGT
>NZ_JBQFRO010000010.1:0-191340 GCF_056537425.1 Ruegeria sp. CE9
CTGCGGTCAGCGTGGTCTTACCATGGTCAACGTGGCCAATCGTGCCGATGTTGACGTGCGGTTTTGTACGCTCAAACTTTTCCTTTGCCATGATGGCCTCCTTTTTCGGTAATGAAGGGAGCCCCTGACCGGAGCTCCCTCAAATCTTCGCTTATGCGTATTTCGCCTGGATCTCGTCCGAGATGTTCTGCGGAACCGGATCGTAGTGGTCGAACTGCATGGTGAACTGGGCACGGCCCGACGACATCGAACGCAAAGTGTTGATGTAGCCGAACATGTTCGCCAGCGGAACGAACGCGTCGATCGCGATCGCGTTGCCGCGCGGTTCCTGACCAGACACCTGGCCACGACGCGAGGTCAGGTCGCCGATGATACCGCCGGTATATTCTTCCGGGGTGATCACTTCGACCTTCATGATCGGTTCCAGCAGCTTCGCGCCAGCTTTGCGCATACCTTCACGCATACACATACGGGCCGCGATTTCGAACGCCAGAACGCTCGAGTCAACGTCGTGGAACTTACCGTCCAGCAGGGCAACCTTGAAGTCGATCACGGGGAAGCCAGCCAGAGGGCCGCTGTCCATGACAGACTGGATGCCTTTTTCAACACCCGGGATGTATTCCTTCGGAACGGCACCACCAACGATGCGGCTTTCGAACGAATACCCTTCGCCCGGCTCGGTCGGAGTGATCTCAAGCTTGACCTCACCGAACTGACCCGAACCACCCGACTGTTTCTTGTGGGTGTAGGTGTGCTCGACCGGCATCGAGATGGTTTCGCGATAGGCCACCTGCGGAGCACCGATGTTCGCTTCAACCTTGAACTCGCGCTTCAGACGGTCAACCAGGATGTCCAGGTGAAGTTCGCCCATGCCCTTCATGATGGTTTGACCGGATTCCAGGTCAGTTTCCACGCGGAAGGACGGGTCTTCAGCGGCCAGACGGGCCAGACCCTGAGACATCTTCTCCTGGTCGCCTTTGGTTTTGGGCTCAACCGCGATCTCGATCACCGGATCAGGGAAGGTCATGGTTTCCAGAACTACCGGATCCTTCGCGTCACACAGGGTGTCACCGGTGGTGGTGTCTTTCAGACCCGCCAGCGCGATGATGTCGCCTGCAAACGCTTCTTCGATCTCTTCCCGGTTGTTCGAGTGCATCATCATCATACGACCGATGCGCTCTTTCTTACCTTTGGTCGAGTTCAGGATCGAGTCACCCTTGTTCATGGTGCCCGAGTAGATCCGGGTAAAGGTCAGCGAGCCAACGAAGGGGTCGTTCATGATTTTGAACGCCAGACCCGAGAAGGCCATGTCGTCATCGGCACGACGTGCGATGTCACGAACTTCTTCCTCGTCGCCGGGTTTGAAGCCCATGTAATCAACAACGTCCAGCGGGCTGGGCAGATAGTCGATCACAGCGTTGAGCAGAGGCTGAACGCCTTTGTTCTTGAACGCCGAACCACCCAGAACCGGTACGAACGCGATTTCCAGAGTACCTTTACGCAGCAGGGCGCGCAGGGTTGGAACGTCGGGCTCATTGCCTTCCAGGTATTCCATCATCGCGTCGTCGTCCATTTCGACGGCCGCTTCGATCATCTTGCCGCGCCATTCGTCAGCCATGTCTTTCAGGCTGTCGCGGATAGGCGCTTTGATCCAGCTTGCGCCCAGATCTTCGCCCTGCCACAGCCACTCTTCCATGGTGACCAGGTCGATCAGGCCTTCAAGCTCGGTCTCTGCACCGATCGGAATACCAACCGGAACGGCGCGTGCGCCGGTGCGGTCTTCGATCATGTTGACGCAGTTGAAGAAGTCAGCGCCGATCTTGTCCATCTTGTTGACGAAAACCATACGCGGAACCTTGTAGCGGTCAGCCTGACGCCACACGGTTTCGGTCTGGGGCTCAACACCGGCGTTTGCGTCCAGAACGCAGACGGCACCGTCGAGAACCGCCAACGAGCGCTCAACTTCGATGGTGAAGTCAACGTGGCCGGGGGTGTCGATGATGTTCAGGCGATGCTTTGGGGTATCGGCGGTCTGACCGTCTTCGGTGCGTTCCCAGAAAGTGGTGGTCGCAGCCGAAGTGATGGTGATACCGCGTTCCTGCTCCTGCTCCATCCAGTCCATGGTGGCTGCACCATCGTGCACCTCACCGATGTTGTGGGATTTACCAGTGTAATACAGGATACGCTCCGAGCAGGTGGTCTTACCTGCGTCGATGTGCGCCATGATACCGAAGTTACGGTATAGTTCGAGCGGATATTCGCGTGCCATTTTTGATAAGCCTCTGGATTACCAACGGTAGTGGCTGAAGGCTTTGTTCGCCTCGGCCATCTTGTGGGTGTCTTCGCGCTTCTTCACGGCCGTACCGCGGGACTGTACAGCGTCCAGCAGTTCGCCGGCGAGGCGTTCTTCCATGGTGTTTTCGTTGCGGCCACGCGCAGCAGTGATCAGCCAGCGGATGGCCAGTGCTTCGCGGCGCTCGGGGCGCACTTCGACCGGAACCTGATAGGTTGCACCACCAACCCGGCGCGAGCGAACCTCGACCGACGGCTTGATGTTGTCGAGCGCTTCGTGGAACACTTCGACAGGAGCGCGCTTTACCTTGTTCTCAACGCGGTCAAATGCGTTGTAAACGATGCGCTCTGCGACCGACTTCTTGCCGTCGATCATCAGGTTGTTCATGAATTTGGTCAGTACCTTGTCGCCAAATTTGGCGTCAGGCAGGACTTCGCGTTTTTCGGCGGCGTGACGACGTGACATATCAGCCTCTCCTTCTTACTTGGGACGCTTCGCGCCGTATTTCGAACGGCGTTGCTTACGGTCTTTGACGCCCTGAGTATCCAGAACACCGCGCAGGATGTGGTAACGCACACCGGGAAGGTCTTTCACACGGCCGCCACGGATCAGAACAACCGAGTGTTCCTGCAGGTTGTGGCTTTCACCGGGGATGTACGAGATGACCTCGAACCCGTTGGTCAGGCGTACCTTGGCAACCTTACGCATCGCCGAGTTCGGCTTTTTCGGTGTGGTGGTGTACACGCGGGTGCAGACGCCGCGTTTCTGCGGGCACTGCTCCAGGTGCATGGACTTCGAGCGTTTTACTTTGGGCTGCCGCGGTTTGCGGATCAGCTGTTGAATAGTTGGCATTCCGGTTTCTTCCCCGTTTTGCAACACACATGACATGCACGCGCGTTGCGTGCGGTTAAATTCGCTGCACTCATGCGTCCACAAGCGCAAAACCCGCGAGCGTTCCCATTCCGAGGTAAACGTCGCGGTTTGTTATCAGAGGGCGCGAACGATAAAAGTGTCCGGGCCTTGACCAGTTCATTACTGAAATCGGTTATGGGGCGGCCCCCGGTACCGAGATGTCGCGCGTATTAAGGGGAGTCGGGCCAAGTGTCAACAGCCCTGCGGGAAAGGCGCGTTGCACATCAAGATATCAGCCGTCTATCAGGATCGGATATCGTATTCCATGGCGCACTTGCATTGCGGCAGGCCTGCTCCGGGTGCATAGTGGCCGCGCTCTGCAATTCATTGGATGACCCATGCAAGTCATTGGCCTGTGCCGATTTTCATTCCCTGCCCTGGGCGATTTCCAGATCGAACATGAGACGATCGAAGACCGGCGCCGCCATTTATACAACCCTGCCCGTCTGGAAGAGCGGTTTCATCTGTTTGAATCCGTAACCCTGCCCAGCTTTCGCGCACAGACCGATGAGGACTTTCTGCTTCTGATCGCCGTCGGAGACTGTCTTCCGAAGGCGGCGTTTGATCGGCTCAAGGACCTGACTGCTGACATCAAGCAGGTTCAGATCATCCAAAGACCCGTCGAACCGAACCAAAAACATCGACAAGTCATGAAGCGTATTTTGCAGGATGCGCGTTTGAGCCCGGATCGGCCCTGTCTTCAGTTTCGCCATGACGACGATGATAGTGTTTCCATTGATTTCGTAGAACGCTTACGTGAGGCTGCAGGTGATGGGGTTGGGTTGATCAGAAAAAACCAGGCCGTCGGCATCGATTTCAACAACGGATATCAGGCCAGTTTTGGACCCGGCGGAGTTCAGGCGGCGCAAGTCTACAAATCTCTGCTTGGGGTGGGTTTGGGCATGCTCATCGCAGGTGGGTGCAGCCATACGATCATAAGTTTCACCCACAACCGGATCGGACGCTTCATGCCGGTTGTCAGCTATCCGGATTGCCCGATGTGGATCAGGTCATTGAACAGTTCAAACGACTCGCCGCGTGCTGAAAAGCAAAAAGCGCAGCTAGCACCGATTACATCCGAGATCAGAAAAGAGTTTGAGACGCGTTTCGCGGTCACCCCGGAATTCTTGCATCACGGTTCATCTTCTGCGTGACGCGACCGCTCTCGAAACAGAGTGAACAGCCCTGCCCCTACAACCAGTGCCGCTCCCAACATGGTGATCGCGTCCGGCCAGTCGCCGAATACCACCCATCCCAGTCCCAACGCCCAAAGCAGGCTGGAATAGCGAAATGGCGCGACAAAGCCGACTTCGCCCACGCGCATTACCATGACACTGAACAGATAGCCCATCAGAACAAACACCGCGGCGCTGGCGACCAGCGCGCCGGACGCGGTCGAGACCGGTACCCATCCCTCAAACGTGGAGGCGATTGTCGCGGCCAACGTGATGGAAAGGGATGTTGCCAGTGTTACCACCATCGAAGGCACTTCGGCTGACATGCGGCGGGTAATCAGGTCGCGAACTGTGACCGAGGCAACCGCAACCAGCGCGTAAATCGCATAGATGCTGAACCCGTCAGGACCGGGCCGAACGATCAGCAACATCCCGACGAACCCCAGTGCGATCGCGGCGATCCGTCTCCATCCAATCACCTCACCAAAGAACAGGGCAGCGCCCAGGGTCACGGTCAACGGCAGTGCCTGCAGAACGGCCGTGACGTTGGCAAGCGGCATGTGCATCAAGGCCGTTAAAAAGAAGAAGGTCGCCGCCAACTCGGCCAGGCAACGGAACGCGATCAGCCATTTGTCATGGCGCGGAAAATTCAGATGGAGCGCCCCGAGGTGACGGGCCAGAATGAACACCAGAACTGTCGCCAAAGCCCCGCGTATGGCAACAAGTTGGAACAGAGGCATATCTTGCCCCACCACCTTCACCAACGCATCATTAACGGTAAAGGCCGCCATGCTACCCATCATCAGCAGCGCGCCTTTCATATTAGGGGTCATCTCGAATTGGTCCGGTCAATAACTTTCAAACATTGGCTTCGTCAGTGGCACGAATGTCAATTGGAAATGGCTGCAAAAGAACTCGAAACACCCGGGACCAGCCGGGTATTGACCGGGCGTCAGAAGCATCCCATGTTTGGCGCATGTCGGTTACGCGCGCGCAAACGAATTTCTACTATTTCCGTTCCTAGTCAGAGCGGCCGATGAATTGAGATTAAATGATGCCGCCACAGTGCGGCATTTGTTTTGCTCCTATGGCCTTTACAGGAGAAAATCAATGCCAGTCAAAGGAACGCCCCCCGCCGTTGAAATACGGGCAGCGGTGCGCTCAGACGCCCCAAGAATTTTGTCGATGGTCGAGGCGCTTGCGCATCACCACAAGGACATCCCGTCTGCCAGCCTTGCATCAATCGAGCGCGATATGTTCGGCGATATACCATGGGTCTACACTCTGGTTGCGAGCATTGCAGGCCGCGCAGTCGGCTATGCTGCGCTATGCCCACTGGTACAGCTTCAGACCGGTCTGCGCGGAATCGATATGCATCATCTATTTGTTGATCAACACTTTCGGGGGGCCGGTATCGGGCGGCAATTGATCAAAGCCTCGATAGAAAAAGCGTGCGACCTGTCATGTTCCTACCTGATGGTTGGAACGCACCCTGAAAATTCTGAAGCACAAGCCGCCTATCTCGCTTGCGGATTTGAACGTCGGGACGGAAGCCAACCAAGGTTTCGTATTTCTGTGTAGGCGCAGACCCAGTCTCGGTCTGCCGCGCACATAAACTTTGCGCGCCCTCGCGCTCGACAAAAAAAGGCCCCGCAAATCTGCGAGGCCTGATTTTTGGTTATGTAAAGTCGCTTACTCGCGGCTTTCCGGTGTTTCCACCAGAACGTCAAGCTCATCACCAACCATGTCGTCGTCGAATGTCGGAGCAGCCAGAGCAGCGGCCGCTTCGGCCTCTTCCCGGCGTGCTTCGATGACCACATTATCACGCGACTGCGCGATGTGGCGGACGGCCTGAGTTGCGCCACCGGTACCGGCAGGGATCAGGCGACCAACGATGACGTTCTCTTTCAGGCCAACCAGTTTGTCCTTCTTGCCCTGAACCGAAGCCTCGGTCAGAACACGGGTGGTTTCCTGGAACGACGCCGCCGAGATGAACGAACGTGTCTGCAGCGAGGCTTTGGTGATCCCCAAGAGGATCGGTTCGCCCTGAGCCGGACGACCGCCGCGCGAGATGGTTTTCTCGTTGGCTGCGTCGAACTCTTGCTTGTCGACATGCTCGCCTTTCAGCAGGGTGGTGTCGCCTGAATCCAGGATCTCCCACTTCTGCAGCATCTGGCGCACGATGACTTCGATGTGCTTGTCGTTGATCTTCACGCCCTGCAGACGATAGACATCCTGCACCTCGTCGATCATGTAATCCGCCAGCGCTTCGACACCCATGATGGACAGGATGTCATGCGGAGCCGGGTTACCGTCCATCAGGTATTCACCCTTCTGGATGAAATCCCCTTCGGCGACCGGGATGTGCTTGCCCTTGGGCACCATGTACTCGATGGTCTCCATGGACTCGTCAGCCGGTTCGATGCTGATGCGGCGCTTGTTCTTATAGTCGCGGCCAAAGCGCACGTAACCATCAGCTTCTGCGATGATCGCGTGGTCTTTCGGACGGCGGGCTTCGAACAGTTCGGCCACACGCGGCAGACCACCGGTGATATCCTTGGTCTTGGCACCTTCACGCGGGATACGCGCAACAACGTCACCAGCTTCGATGGTCTGACCATCTTCGACCGACAGGATCGCGTCCACCGACATCGGATAGTGAACCGGGTTGCCCGCATCGTTGCGGACCGGCTCACCATCTTCGCCGACCAGAATGATCTCGGGCTTGAGGTCGCTGCCTTTGGGGGCCGCGCGCCAGTCGATCACGATCTTCTGGGTCATACCGGTTGCATCGTCGGTCTCATCCCGGACCGCAAGGCCCGAAACAAGGTCGACATATTTCGCGGTACCGGCTTTCTCGGCGATGATCGGCAGGGTGTACGGGTCCCATTCGAACAGCTTGTCGCCACGAGCAACCTTGGTGCCGTCCTTGACGAACAGCTTGGAGCCATAGCCCAGCTTGTGGCTGGCACGCTCTTCGCCGTGTTCGTCGCTGATCACCAGCTTCATGTTCCGGCCCATAACGAGGCTTTCGCCTGCGGCATTGACCAGAATCTGCGGGTTCTCGAAGGAAACGACGCCTTCCTGGCTGGCTTCCTGGAACGACTGCTGACCACCTTGCGCAACACCACCGATGTGGAAAGTACGCATCGTCAGCTGCGTACCAGGTTCACCGATGGACTGGGCGGCGATGATACCGACAGCCTCACCTGTGTTCACCATGGTGCCGCGCGCAAGGTCACGACCGTAGCAGGTGGCGCAGACGCCTTCCTCGGACTCACAGGTCAGAGGCGAGCGGATGCGCATCGACGCAACACCAGCTTCGTCAATGGTGTCCGCCATGCGTTCGTCGATCAGCTGACCAGCGGCCACGATCACCTCATCGGTGCCCGGACGCAGAACATCGTCAGCCGCCACACGGCCCAGCACACGTTCGGCCAGCGAGGCAACAACCTCACCGTCATTCACGGCGGCTTCGGCTGTGATCGCACGCTCAGTACCACAGTCGATCTCGCGAACGATGCAGTCCTGTGCGACGTCCACCAGACGACGGGTCAGGTAACCCGAGTTCGCCGTCTTCAGAGCGGTATCCGACAGACCCTTACGGGCACCGTGGGTCGAGTTGAAGTACTCGAGAACGGTCAGACCTTCTTTAAAGTTCGAGATAATCGGTGTCTCGATGATGTCACCGTTCGGCTTGGCCATCAGGCCACGCATACCGCCCAGCTGTTTCATCTGAGTGACCGAGCCACGCGCACCCGAGTGGGCCATCATGTAGACCGAGTTCGGTTCCTGATCCGACCCGTCTTCGGCCTTGGCAACGTCCGAGATGGTGCTCATCATCGCTTCGGTGACGCGGTCGTTACACTTCGACCAGGCATCGACAACTTTGTTGTACTTTTCGCCCTGAGTGATCAGGCCGTCCATGTACTGCTGTTCAAAGTCCTTCACCTGACCGCGGGTGTCATCAACGATGCCCCACTTGTCATCCGGGATGACCATATCGTCCTTACCGAACGAGATGCCCGCCTTGAACGCTTCTTTGAAGCCCATCGACATGATCTGGTCACAGAAGATAACCGACTCTTTCTGACCGCAGTAACGGTAGACGGTGTCGATCACCTGCTGCACTTCTTTCTTCCGCAGCAGGCGGTTGACCAGCTCGAACGGGGCTTTGTTGTTCATCGGCAGCAATGCACCCAGACGCAGACGGCCCGGAGTGGTTTCATAGCGCTTCTGAACTTCGTTGCCTTCGTCGTCGATCTGCGTGATCCGCGCGGTGATTTTGGTGTGCAGATGCACTTCACCCGCGTCCAGCGCATGCTGAACTTCTTCGATAGATCCAAAGACCTTGCCTTCGCCGGGCATGCCTTCGCGTTCCAGGGTCACATAGTAGAGACCCAGGATCATATCCTGCGACGGAACAATAATGGGCGCGCCGTTTGCAGGCGACAGAACGTTGTTCGTCGACATCATCAGGACACGGGCTTCCAGCTGGGCCTCAAGGCTCAGCGGGACGTGAACGGCCATCTGGTCACCGTCGAAGTCGGCGTTAAAGGCCGAACAGACCAGCGGGTGCAGCTGGATGGCTTTACCTTCGATCAGGACCGGCTCGAACGCCTGAATGCCGAGACGGTGCAGCGTCGGCGCACGGTTCAGCATGACGGGGTGTTCGCGGATCACCTCGTCGAGGATATCCCACACTTCAGGACGCTCTTTCTCGACCAGTTTCTTCGCCTGTTTCACGGTCGAAGACAGACCCTTGGCTTCAAGGCGCGAGTAGATGAACGGCTTGAACAGCTCCAGCGCCATCTTCTTGGGCAGACCACACTGGTGCAGCTTGAGTTCCGGACCAGTCACGATGACCGAACGGCCCGAGAAGTCGACGCGTTTACCCAGAAGGTTCTGACGGAAGCGACCCTGCTTACCTTTCAGCATGTCAGACAGCGATTTCAGCGGACGCTTGTTGGCACCGGTGATCACGCGGCCACGACGGCCGTTGTCGAACAGAGCGTCCACGGATTCCTGCAGCATCCGCTTTTCGTTGCGGACGATGATGTCAGGCGCGCGCAGCTCGATCAGACGCTTCAGACGGTTGTTCCGGTTGATGACGCGGCGATACAGATCGTTCAGATCCGAAGTCGCGAAACGGCCGCCATCCAGCGGAACAAGCGGGCGCAGTTCCGGCGGAATGACCGGGATCACGGTCATAACCATCCACTCAGGGCGGTTGCCCGACTCGAGGAAGCTCTCAACAACCTTCAGACGCTTGATGATCTTCTTGGGCTTCAGTTCGCCTGTTGCTTCGGCCAGATCAGCGCGCAGCTGCTCGGCTTCGGCTTCCAGATCGATCTGGGCCAGCATCTCACGGATGGCTTCGGCACCGATATTCGCGGTGAACGCGTCCATGCCATAGGCATCCTGCGCATCCATGTACTCTTCTTCGGTCAGCATCTGGCCGTAGGTCAGGTCAGTCAGACCGGGCTCGATGACAACGTAGTTTTCAAAGTACAGAACGCGTTCCAGATCGCGCAGCGTCATGTCCAGCATCAGACCGATGCGGGACGGCAGCGATTTCAGGAACCAGATGTGCGCAACGGGTGCGGCCAGTTCGATGTGGCCCATACGCTCGCGGCGGACTTTCTGCAGGGTGACTTCCACACCGCATTTCTCGCAGACAACGCCGCGATATTTCATCCGCTTATATTTGCCGCACAGGCATTCGTAATCTTTGATCGGGCCAAAGATACGCGCGCAGAACAGGCCGTCACGTTCGGGCTTGAACGTCCGGTAGTTGATGGTTTCGGGTTTCTTGATCTCACCATAGGACCAAGACAGGATCCGCTCGGGCGACGCCAGCGCGACCTTGATCTCGTCGAAAACCTTCGGGGGCGTCAGCGGGTTGAACGGGTTGTTGGTGATTTCCTGGTTCATTTGTTACCTCAAATCTTGCGGAAGGGGGGAGAGGGGAGCGGAAACTTCAAAAGTTTCCGCCCAAGAATTTCTTCAAAATTCTTATTCCTCAACCTCCGCATCCAGGAGTTCCATATTCAGGCCGAGGCCACGGACTTCTTTAACCAGAACGTTGAACGATTCAGGTACGCCCGCTTCAAAGTTATCCTCGCCCTTGACGATCGACTCATAGACCTTGGTCCGGCCGGCGACGTCATCCGATTTCACGGTGAGCATCTCCTGCAAGGTATAGGCGGCGCCGTAAGCTTCCAGAGCCCAGACTTCCATCTCACCAAAGCGCTGACCACCGAACTGCGCCTTACCACCCAGCGGCTGCTGGGTAACCAGGCTGTACGGCCCGGTCGAACGCGCGTGGATCTTGTCATCCACCAGGTGATGCAGTTTCAGCAGGTACTTGATGCCCACGGTGACCGGGCGCGCGAATTGCTCGCCGGTGCGACCGTCGAACAGAACCGACTGACCGCTTTCCGAGAAGCCCGCACGCACCAGCGCGTCGTTGACGTCAGCCTCTTTGGCACCGTCAAAGACCGGGGTTGCGATCGGAACACCGCGGGTCACGTTGCCCGCAGCCTCGATCAGGCCATCCTCGTCCAGACCGGTGATGCCTTCTTCGTAGACATTCTCGCCATAGGCCAGCTTCATCGCTTCGCGCACCGGGGTCAGATCGCCGGACCGGTGGTATTCACCCAGAGCGTCGTCGATGTTCAGACCCAGACCGCGCGCGGCCCAACCCATATGGGTTTCAAGAATCTGACCAACGTTCATACGCGAAGGCACACCCAGCGGGTTCAGACAGAAGTCAACCGGCGTACCATCAGCCAGGAACGGCATGTCTTCCATAGGTACAACCTTGGAGATCACACCTTTGTTCCCGTGACGACCGGCCATCTTGTCACCCGGCTGCAGCTTGCGCTTCACGGCGATGAAGACTTTGACCATCTTCATCACGCCCGGCGGCAGGTCGTCGCCACGGCGGACTTTCTCGACCTTGTCTTCAAAACGGGCGTCCAGAGCACGCTTTTGCACTTCGTATTGCTCGTTCAGAGCCTCGACGATCTGTGCGTCCTGCTCGCCCTCCAGCGCCAGCTGCCACCACTGACCACGGGTCAGGGTTTCCAGCAGCTCCTCGGTGATCACCGACCCCGGCTTGACGCCTTTCGGGCCTTTGACAGCGGTTTTACCCAGGATCAGGCCTTGCAGACGCGCATAGATGTTGCGGTCGAGGATCGCCAACTCGTCGTCCCGGTCACGGGCCAGACGTTCGACTTCCTCACGCTCGATCTGCAGCGCACGCTCATCTTTTTCGACGCCGTGACGGTTGAAGACGCGGACCTCAACGACCGTACCGTAGTCACCCGGCTTCACGCGCAGCGAGGTGTCGCGCACGTCAGACGCTTTCTCGCCAAAGATGGCGCGCAGCAGCTTTTCTTCCGGGGTCATCGGGCTTTCGCCCTTCGGAGTGATCTTGCCGACCAGAATATCGCCCGGCTCAACATCCGCGCCGATGTAAACGATGCCCGCCTCGTCGAGGTTGCGCAGCGCTTCTTCACCGACATTCGGGATGTCGCGGGTGATCTCTTCCGGGCCCAGCTTGGTGTCACGGGCGGCGACTTCAAATTCCTCGATATGGACCGAGGTGAATACGTCGTCACGCGCGATACGTTCCGAGATCAGGATCGAGTCTTCGTAGTTGTAACCGTTCCACGGCATGAACGCGACCACCACGTTCTTACCAAGGGCCAATTCACCCATATCGGTCGACGGACCATCGGCAATGACTTCGCCCTTTTGGACGGTGTCACCCACCTTGATCAGCGGACGCTGGTTGATGCAGGTGTTCTGGTTCGAACGCTGGAATTTGCGCAGACGGTAGATGTCAACGCCAGCGTCGCCCAGTTCCAGGTCTTCGGTGGCGCGGATAACGATACGCTGGGCATCGACCTGGTCGATGATACCGGCACGTTTCGCCTGAATCGCTGCGCCCGAGTCGATCGCGACCTTTTCCTCGATCCCGGTACCAACCAGCGGTGCCTCGGCCCGCAGCAGCGGAACCGCCTGACGTTGCATGTTCGAGCCCATCAGAGCGCGGTTTGCGTCGTCATTTTCAAGGAACGGGATCAGCGATGCAGCGACCGATACCAGCTGTTTTGGGCTTACGTCGATCAGATCCACATTCTCGCGCGGGGCGAGGGTGTAGTCACCAGCCTGACGGGTCGATACCAGATCGTTGATGAACTTGCCATCGGCATCCAGCGTTGCGTTCGCCTGCGCCACGGTGTGACGCATTTCCTCGGTCGCGGACATGTAGTGGACCTCATCGGTCACCTCGGCGTCTTTGACGACGCGGTAGGGTGTTTCAATGAAGCCATACTTGTTCACACGAGCAAAGGTGGCCAGCGAGTTGATCAGACCGATGTTCGGACCTTCCGGCGTTTCAATCGGGCACATCCGACCATAGTGGGTCGGGTGTACGTCGCGCACCTCAAAGCCCGCACGCTCACGCGTCAGACCACCCGGGCCAAGCGCCGAAAGACGGCGTTTGTGGGTAACTTCCGACAGCGGGTTGGTCTGGTCCATGAACTGTGACAGCTGCGAGCTGCCGAAGAATTCGCGGACAGCAGCCGCAGCCGGTTTCGCGTTGATCAGGTCTTGCGGCATAACGGTGTCGATCTCGACAGACGACATACGCTCTTTGATCGCGCGCTCCATGCGCAGCAGGCCAACGCGGTATTGGTTTTCCATCAGTTCGCCAACCGAACGCACACGACGGTTGCCGAGGTGGTCGATATCGTCCACGTCGCCTTTGCCGTCACGCAGTTCCACCAGCGCCTTGATGCAGGCCACGATGTCTTCACGGCGCAGGGTGCGCAGGGTGTCCGGCGCGTCCAGAGCCAGACGCATGTTCATCTTCACGCGGCCAACAGCGGACAGGTCGTAACGCTCGCTGTCGAAGAACAGCGTGTCGAACAGGGCAGATGCAGCCTCGACCGTGGGCGGCTCGCCCGGGCGCATGACGCGGTAGATGTCCATCAGCGCGCTTTCGCGGTTCAGGTTTTTGTCCTGAGCCATGGTGTTGCGCATGTAGGGCCCGACATTGACGTTGTCGATGTCCAGAACCGGAATATCGGTGATGCCCGCATCGATCAGCTCTTTTGCGGTGCCGCCGATCAGGTCGCCGTCTTTGTCATATTCCAAGGTCAGCTCATCACCGGCTTCGACATAGATCGCGCCGTTTTCCTCGTTGATGATGTCCTTGGCAACGTACTTGCCGACGATGTTGTCGAACGGAACCAGCAGGTCGGTAACGCTGCCCTCGTCGATCAGTTTTTTGACCGCGCGCGGCGTGACTTTCTTGCCCGCTTCGGCAATCACTTCGCCCGATTTGGCGTCGATCAGATCGTATGTCGGACGGGTGCCGCGCACACGCTCGGGGAAGAATGGAGTGACCCAGCCTTTCTTCTTGTCCAGCTTGTAGGACACGGTGTTGTAATACGCGTCCATGATCGCTTCCTGATCCAGACCCAGCGCATACAGCAGGGTGGTGACAGGCAGTTTGCGGCGACGGTCGATGCGGGCGAACACGATGTCTTTGGCGTCGAACTCAAAGTCCAGCCAGCTGCCGCGATACGGGATGATGCGGCAGGCAAACAGCAGTTTGCCCGAGGAATGGGTCTTGCCCTTGTCGTGATCAAAGAACACACCGGGCGAGCGGTGCATCTGGGACACGATCACACGCTCGGTGCCGTTCACGATGAACGTCCCGTTCGGTGTCATCAGGGGCATATCGCCCATGAACACGTCCTGTTCCTTGATGTCTTTGACCGATTTGGCGCCGGTGTCCTCATCGACATCAAACACGATCAGACGTAGTGTAACCTTCAGCGGCGCGCTGTAGGTCATATCGCGCTGCATGCACTCTTCGACGTCGTATTTGGGTTTTTCCAGATCATATTTCACGAACTCCAGAACGGAGGTTTCGTTGAAATCCTTGATCGGGAAAACCGACTGGAACACACCTTTGATGCCTTCGCCGTCTGTGGGCTGTTCTGCATCGCCGGAGCGCAGGAAAAGATCATAAGAAGATTTCTGGACCTCAATGAGGTTCGGCATCTCCAGCACTTCGCGGATTTTGCCGTAATATTTCCGAAGACGTTTCTGGCCAAGGAACGATTGAGCCATGTCAGATGTCACCTTTCGATGTTCTCAGCGGGCAAAGACACCGTCGGGCCCCGGCATCTTGCACATTCGAGACGACACGTCCGGATCAATTCGTGGCCACCGTCCCGAAGGTGGCCTCCCGATCCGAAAACCGTGTCTTAGAAAACGCCCCTATGGATGAGGCCCTTTCTAAGACAGGTTCGGCTGGACCCGGATTTCTCCGGGCCCAGCCAAATTTTGCGGCGCATCAGCGATGCACCTGTCGGTTGGCTTAGGCCAGCTCGACTTCGGCGCCAGCTGCTTCCAGCTTGGCTTTGACTTCTTCGGCTTCGGCTTTGTCAACGCCTTCTTTGATCTTGCCGCCAGCTTCGACCAGCTCTTTGGCTTCTTTCAGGCCCAGACCGGTGATGCCGCGAACTTCTTTGATCACGTTGATTTTCGAAGCGCCGGCGTTCTTCAGAACGACGTCGAATTCGGTTTTCTCTTCCTCAGCTGCGCCACCGGCGTCGCCACCAGCTGCAACCATTACGGCGCCGCCAGCTGCGGGCTCGATGCCGTATTCGTCTTTGAGGATGGTTTTCAGTTCTTGTGCTTCCAGCAGGGTCAGACCCACGATGCTTTCTGCGAGTGCTTTCAGATCAGCCATTGTATTAGCTCTTTCCGTTTTACAGTGTGTGTTCCAACGTCAGGGTAGATACCCTACGCAGATCATTCAGTGCCAACCGCTTACGCAGCTTCCGCCTTCTCTTCGATGGTGGAAAGGATGCTTGCGATATTGCTTGCAGGTGCGCCAATCGCGCCGGCGATATTCGAAGCAGGTGCGCCAATGCAGCCCACGATCGAAGCAATAAGCTCCTCGCGAGACGGCATTTTCGAAACTGTTTCGACGCCTTTGCGGTCCAGAGCGTTCTCACCCATTGCACCGCCAAGAATTTCGAACTTTTGGTTCTCTTTGGCGTAGTCCTCGGCCACTTTGGCGGCTGCCACAGGGTCTTCGGAATAGGTTAGAACGGTCATCCCTGTCAGCAGGTCGGCCATGCTTTCACACGGCTTACCCTCAAGGGCGATTTTGGCGAGCCTGTTCTTGGCAACACGCACAGACCCACCCGCTTCGCGTGCACGCGCGCGCAGGTCTTGCATTTCGGCAACTGTCAGACCGGCGTAATGGG
Organism: Ruegeria sp. CE9; assembly: GCF_056537425.1. Taxonomy (NCBI): domain Bacteria; kingdom Pseudomonadati; phylum Pseudomonadota; class Alphaproteobacteria; order Rhodobacterales; family Roseobacteraceae; genus Ruegeria; species Ruegeria sp. CE9. Next base: position 15,681 of record NZ_JBQFRO010000010.1, read on the forward strand.
CAACCACTACGACGCCAGAGCTTTCGAAGATTTGGCCGAGTTCCTCGACCACTTTCTCTTTCTGGGCTCTATCCACAGTTCTCTCCAAGTTTGGGGCGATACCTCACCCCGGCTCATATTTGCCGCAGCTTGCGCTCCGGCGTTCAGGTCCGTTGTTACGGGATGGGCCAAAATTCGCCCGAGGGTGGGACCCCTCAGAATTCTTTGGTCTTACCCGTCTCAGGCAGGGAATTAAGGGGCCAGATGGCACCACCCACCGTCTTGGACGAAACAAAATAAAGCGCACGACGAATCGCACGCTTTATTCCGTGGGTTTACTTAGGACAGATGAGCAGGGTTTCCAAGGGGTAAATTGCGGTTTTCGGCTCGCAAGTAAACAATAGAAACTTGGATATCAGCCGATGGTATTCATGATTTCATGTGCCGCGCATTGCTGAACGCTTTGGTCGATATTCGTCAACATTGAGCGGAAGTCTCGGCCCCACAAGTGCAAGCCAAAGGTCGTCGGCGCCACAAAGTCCGACAATTTAGTCCCTTCCTGCGCCAAGTCGGGCATTTGACGACTGCTAATGTTGTAAAATGCAGTGTTGTCGTGTGCGTAAACACTTTCTCCTGAGATGCTCAAAGCAGCCGTCAAAGCTCGCGGCCCAGTGGAACCCCACCGAAGATGTCCAAATGGCTTTTCCCTTTGTTGTTCAACCGATGCGTTTAGCGCCAATAGAGAACTGGAACTCTCCCATGCAACGGACACTTCTCGGCCCTCTTCAAAGACTTCTTCCATCAGTTCAAGCGCTTTGCTATCAGATGGAAGCCCAAATACCGCGTTGTTAATAAGAGAGTGATAGGATCGGTTCCTCGGTAGATCGGGCAATACACGACCAACACAAAATCCGGCGTGTTCCCGAATGGATTCCCGCAGATCGGCAGCCGGAGCGATCATGTACATATCCGTGTCCAACCAGATCATGCCAGCGTGCTTGACCAAATGGTATCTGAAGACATCTGCATGGATCGCAGGACTTTTGTGCCTAATGTGGCGAATTACCCTGTTTGGCTCATACACCTCTCTTGCATCAACTACCTCCAAACCTTCCGGCAAGTTCTGGATTGGTTCGTAGGTAAACACGACCGGATCGTAACCATTCTCTTGCATGGATTTCAGACAAGCACGCTCGAGCAACCCAGGTGCGCCTCCTAACCAGAGCGTACCAAACCTTTGCTGGTCTTGTTCATCAGCCTGTTTTTTGGAAGGCAGGGAAACGGTGGGCGTTTTCCGCGGCGTTAGGTGCATCCAACGCATCGGATATCCACGACCTTCGGAGGCAAAAAGCCAAGTCAAATCGTCTGGCAGCGCCAATTCAGAACGAAGCTGCAGAAGATCGCGTTTTGTATCGTCGACAAAAGCTACGTCAAACAGCAACTCAGCGTCACGGAGAAGGCGCTCTTCCTTTTCTGCGCCCAACCAAACGCCGTCCGTATGAAGTTCAATCAAAAACTCTGCGGACCTGAATTCGGAAAAGAAATTGAAATCAAGAAGCTCAAACTCACCGCCCTCAATATCGATCAGAAAGAAGAGGTCTTCTGGGCTATGTTCAGACAATACTTTCCGTCGAACTGTCGACGCAGTTGCCAAACCGTTGACAGATACCTTCTCCCTGACACCATTGGACTGCGCAGTCCTTTTGATTACCTGCCGGCCGCCGCGCTTTTGCTCAAAGCACACGCTTCTTTCAAAATACCCGGCCTGAACCAAACCGACGCCCCAATAGCCATCTGCGGCACCCAGATCAACTAATGTGGTTTTTTTGCTCTTAGCAAATATCGAATGGTTTTGTTGCTCATAGATACCGAGAAGTTTGGTAAATACATCTGCCTGCCCCCAACTATTCTCGTCGATCAGGGTAAAACCACGCAAACATCCGCCCTGGACCACACCATTTGTTTCCTGGAAATATTGGCGGCTGGCATCTCTGCGTAGCTGTGAAATCCGACGCCGCAGATCCATCAGGTCCTTCCGAGAGGTATTAAGTTGCATCTGAATTCTCTGACAGCGTTCGACTAATGCCTTTGTTAAGAGATGAAATTTGATTGTGGAACCCATTTGGGAGTTCGTGTGAGCTTGATTGCTACACCAATACAACGCTGAACATATTGAAACCCCGTAAAATGAAAAACCCGGGCGGCAAAAGCCGTCCGGGTCCATAGCTTTTGGCAATCAATTGGGGGCTTATTCGCCCGCAGCAGCCGCCACGTCTAAAGTCACGCCAGGGCCCATGGTCGAGCTCAGCGCGATTTTCTTCATGTAGGTGCCTTTCGCGCCTGTCGGCTTGGCTTTGGCAACAGCCGAAATAAAGGCGCGGACGTTTTCGACCAGTTTGGCTTCGTCGAACGACGCTTTGCCAACACCGGCGTGTACAACACCACCTTTTTCCGCTTTGAACTGAACTTCACCGCCCTTGGCTGCTTCCACGGCCGCTTTCACGTCCATGGTCACGGTGCCAACTTTGGGGTTCGGCATCAGGTTACGGGGGCCCAGGACTTTACCCAGACGGCCAACGATGGGCATCATGTCCGGGGTGGCAATGCAGCGATCGAATTCGATGGTGCCGCCCTGAATGGTTTCCATCAGGTCTTCTGCGCCAACAATATCTGCGCCTGCTTCTTTTGCTTCGTCGGCTTTGGGGCCACGTGCAAAAACAGCAACGCGCATCGCTTTGCCGGTGCCGTTTGGCAGACCGACAACGCCACGAACCATCTGGTCCGCGTGACGGGTGTCAACGCCCAGGTTCAGAGCAATCTCGATGGTCTCATCGAATTTCGAGGTTGCGTTGCCTTTGACCAGGGAAACAGCTTCTTCGACCGACAGGTTTTCCTTGCCGGCGACAGCTTCGCGCGCAGCGCGGGTACGTTTACCGAGTTTTGCCATCTTATTTCACCTCGATGCCCATAGAGCGGGCCGAGCCCAGGATGATCTGCATTGCGCCTTCGACGTCGTTGGCGTTCAGATCTTTCATTTTGGCTTCGGCGATTTCGCGAACCTGCTTCGAGGTCACGGTTGCCACGGTCTCGCGACCTGGGTTTTCCGCGCCACGGGGGCGGTTACGCTTGCCAACCGGCTTCAGACCAGCTGCTTTTTTCAGGTAATAAGACGCGGGCGGCGTCTTGATGTCCATGGTGAAGGACTTGTCCTGATAATAGGTGATCACGGTCGGGCACGGAGCGCCAGGCTCCATGTCTGCAGTCTTGGCGTTGAACGCCTTGCAGAATTCCATGATGTTGATGCCGCGCTGACCCAGCGCCGGACCAACTGGCGGCGACGGGTTCGCCTGACCTGCAGGAACCTGCAGCTTCATTGTACCAGCAAGCTTCTTGGCCATTTGGTTTTCCTTTCAACTCAGTCAGAGCGCGCCCTGACTAGATTATGTTGCGTGGTCCGATCCGGGTTCGCGATCCCTGCAACCTCCCACGAGAGACTCTCGCCCGAAGACGATAGAGGCGGCATGTACAGGGGAACGGTGGTGTTGGCAAGTGGCCTGATCCTCACACGTTCATCGAATCAATGCCGAATGGGTCTCTCGTCGGATCAATGCGCGCAGATCACCATGGTTGGGGCTAGCTGTAAGCCTCTAAGGGACTAATAAAAATGATTATTCTTTTCAGCTTCTTCGTGATGCTCATGTTTCCGCCAACCGCCCCACCACAATGCAAGCAGCTATGCTATACTCCGGAAGATTAGTTGTATTGGTGGAGGTTGATTATGATCATTCGTTTAATTCTTACACTTGGAATCGCGCTGTCTCTTGCCGCGACTTCGCCCCAGACCGCGCGGGCCGACGCGGGTGAGATTTTGGGCGGCGCAGTCGTTGGCGGCGTGATCGGATACGCGATCGGTCGAGATCAGGAGAGGAAACAACAGGCCCGGACAAGATCAACAACAACACGCACGTATCGTCCCGGCATCCCGTCAACCACAGAAGGTGCCCAGACCCAAACCGCGCTAAACTATTTCGGTTACAATGCCGGACGGGTTGATGGACAGGTTGGTCGCGGCACGCGTTCAGCGATCGAGCGCTATCAGGTCTCGATGGGCTATCCGGTGAATGGCCGTGATTTTCAGCCTTATCAGCGCGACTTCCTGATGCAGGCCTATTATTGGGCAACCAGTGGTGGTCAGAACGCAACGCGTCTTTCGGGCCAACCGCTATTGATGGAATACCGGCGGCAGATTCAAACCGGTTCAACTTTGGCTGCCGCACCTCAGGCACCTTTGGTCGCGACACCGCAGGCTCCAGCACAAGCGCAAGCACCGGCCATTCCAGTTGTGGTTCCTCAAGCTGCGGAACCAGCGCCTGAAGCCACCACAGAAACAGCCTCTGCCAGCCTGCCAAGCCTGTTCTCTGGCGGGACCGGTGGCCCATCATTGGCCAATCGCTGTAGTGGGGTGATGCTGCAAACCTCGACCAATGGGGGCTACACGACGTTGTCGAATATGACGGACGCCGATTTCGCCCTTAGCGAACAGTTCTGCCTTGCGCGCAGCTATGCCATGGCGCGCGGTGAGGATCTGATGCAGGACATCCAAGGGCTGACCCCGGATCAGGTGAGCGCCCAGTGCGCCGCGTTTGGCGAAATGCTGGCACCACAGGTTGATGCGCTGTCAATCAGTTCAAAAACCGAGGCTGAAACCCAGGTTCGCAAGCTTGCGCTGGACTCGGGTCTCAGCCCCGCAGATCTTGCCGCGACAAGCAAGGTCTGTCTGGCGATGGGCTACCGTCAGGACGATATGGACACCGCAGTTGGCTCTGCCTTGATGCTGGTCGCAATGGGCGAGCCTGCTTATGGAGAACTGGTTGGCCATCACCTTCGCGAAGGCTTCGGTGTGCAAGAACGCCGTGACCTTGCAATGCAGTGGTATGATGCCAGCCTTTCGGCTTTAGATGCCGGCTCGCAAGCTGTCTTCCTGCCGTCGCAAACCGACCGGCCGCAACTGTTGCGCGCAGCCATGGTGCAAGCGCAGTAGGTCGGAACACACAACAATCTCAGTCCCTACGAGGCTGATCCAAACAACGCCGCGGTGCCCGTTTGCATCGCGGCGTTCTACTACGAGGGTGCCAATATGCCGACCCCTTCGGAACCGTTCTCGGAACAAGATAAGGTCGATGCTTTGATCGAGTGGATGGTTGATGGCGCCCGCCCGGCGGCAAATGCGGTCGACATCATCGAGGGTATATGTACCCGCCTGCTGGACGCAGGTGTGGCCATTGATCGGTTTGGATTGTTCATCTGGACCTTGCACCCCAACCTAACGGGCCGGCGTTTCATTTGGAAAGCAGGCGCAGGTGTTGATCGGTTCGATGCGCCGTCACAACTGTTTTCTACAGCAATCTACACCGATAATCCCCTGCCCCATGTTATAGAGCGTCAGCAATCCATCCGCCGTCATCTGGAAGACCCCAACTGCCCCGAGGACTATATCATCGTGGGCGAGTTGCGCGAACAGGGGTTCACCGACTATCTGGCGCAGCCGCTGATCTATATCAACGACGATACCCATGTTTGTACTTGGTCATGTACCACGCCTGGCGGGTTTTCGGACCGGGATCTGGAAATCCTGAACCGGGTTCGCGGACCGCTGGCGCGCCTGACCGAGACCTACATGCTGCGACTTGATGCGACATACCTTCTGTCAACATATGTTGGCCGCAACAGCGGCGCGCAAATACTGGATGGTAAGGTCCATCGCGGCGACGGCAGCACAATCGATGCCGTTATTCTTTTTGCAGACCTCAAGGGATTCACACATCTTTCAAATTCTGTATCCGGCGATGCACTGGTTGGGCTGCTGAATGACAGCTTTGACTGCCTTGCCCCTTCGGTCATGGACCACGGCGGAGAGATCCTGAAATTCATGGGCGACGGCTTTTTAGCCATCTTCCCTACCAGTAAAGACCTTCCACCACAGGAACAAATCAAAGCCGCCATCGCGGCAGTGTGCGAGGGATTGGCATCGCTGGCCGAAGCCGATTTCCAGCACAAGCTGGGCGTACGGACTGCGATCCATCACGGTCGCTTCCACTATGGCAATATAGGCGGCGGAGACCGGTTGGATTTCACCGCCATAGGTCCGGACGTGAACTTAACGGCCAGACTGGTATCGGCAGCTACAGAGTTGGATTGCGACCATGTCCTGTCCGAAACCGCAGCGGCGTTTTTGCCAGAACTCTGCGAACCGGTCGGAACTGTGGCGCTCAAGGGGTTTGGCGAAGATCAAACCGTTTGGCAGCTGAGCAAACCCCCAACGTAAAAAGGGTGCCCATAGGCACCCAATCAGATCGTTCGATGGAAACCGATTAGCTCTGTTTGGTGACCTGTGTGAAGTCCAACTCGACCGGGGTCTCGCGACCGAAGATCGAAACCGAAACCTTCAGTTTCTGGGCTTCGTCGTCCACACCTTCGACCATGCCGTCGAAATCCTCGAACGGGCCGTCGTTGACCTTGACCTTCTCGCCAACCTCGAAGGTGATCATCAGCTTGGGCGCTTCTTCACCTTCCTGAACGCGGTTGAGGATCTGGTTCACCTCGGCATCGCGCATCGGCATCGGGCGTCCCTGAGGGCCCAGGAAGCCGGTGACGCGGTTGATTGAGTTGATCAGGTGATAGCCCTGATCCGACATTTCCATGTGTACCAGCACGTAACCCGGCATAAAGCGACGTTCGGTGGTGACTTTCTTGCCCCGGCGCACTTCGATCACCTCTTCGGTGGGCACCAGTACCTCGTCGATATCGTCTTCAAGGCCCTGCTCAGCCACCGACGTGCGGATCTGCTCTGCGATCTTCTTTTCGAAATTCGAAAGAACGCTGACCGAATACCACCGTTTCGCCATGAACCTGTCGTCCTTGTTTGCCTTTGGGCTGCGACGCATCGCGCCCTTCGTTGAAATCCTATTGCGTCACCCGGAATAAAAAGCGGCGCGCAGCCCGATTCGCCGCACGCCCATTCCGAATAGTCATGTCACCTACTCTGACACGCCGTGCTGTGCAAGGGGGCAGTCGCGTTTCAGCTTGCCCAAACCGGCTTAGCTGAACGCGCCAAGTACCAGTTGCAGACCGCCGCGAATGCCCAGATCAACCAGCGCAAAGAACACAGCCGTCAGCGCCGCCATGATGAACACCATGACCGTGGTCAACAGAACCTCACGACGGGTCGGCCAGACAACCTTTGCGACTTCGGCGCGGACCTGCTGAATGAACTGGATCGGGTTTAACGTTGCCATGAGGCTTCAATCTCTCTGCTAGCGGATGGGCCGGACATAGCCGGGCATTGCGGCAATTTCAAGGGCTGTTGACGCCCCTGTCAGGGCTTGGGCTTGTCATCCCATTCGTCACTGAGGATACGGCGCGCGTCGCCTTCGGGATCCTCATACTGGTTCGAGCGGACCGTGTAGACAAAGGCAACCAAGCCAACCCCACCTAAAAGCAGGGAAATCGGGATCAGATAGGCAAGCACTTCCATCAGAGTTACCTCAGCCGCAAGGCGTTCAGGGATACCGTAATCGAGGAGGTCGACATCGCCAAGGCCGCGATCAGCGGGGTCGCCAACCCGGCCACAGCAAGCGGGACCGCGATGATGTTATAGACGGTGGCGATGCGGAAATTCTCGCGAATCCGACGCGTCGCTTTAACGGCAGTATCGCAGGCCTCAGCGATCGGGGACAAGTCATAGCCCAGCAGCACGATATCCGATGCCACCCGCGCAGCATCCAAGGCGCTGGCCGGAGAGATCGATACATGCGCCGCCGCCAAGGCCGCTGTGTCGTTCAGACCGTCGCCAACCATCAAGACCTTTCGACCTTGATCGTTAAGCTCTTGCACCTTGGCAGCTTTTTCTTGCGGCAAGGCTTGGGCGATCCAATTTTCAATGCCGAGCTTGCCCGCCAAGGCCTGAACCGCACCTTGCGTATCACCGGAAATTAGAATCACGTCTTTGCCCGCATCACGGAACGCAGCAACGGCTTCGGCGGCGCCTGTACGCAGGCTGTCCGTAAAGGTGAAGCGTGACGGCTGTTGCGATCCGATCGCGAGCCAGGCTGCAGTCTGGTCGCCATCCTCGCCGCCGACCCACGCAGCGCGGCCCAGCCGGACGCGCTGATCACGATAATACCCCTCAGTGCCGTATCCCGGCACTTCGACAATATCGTGCAAAGTGGCAGGTTTGATCCCAGCCTCGCGCGCCGCCTTTGCTAGCGCAACCGACAGTGGGTGCGACGAGGCCTCGGCCAAAGTCAAAGCAATGGCTAGATCAGCGCGTGCATGATCGCCAAGATTGGTCAATTCAGGCGCACCGGATGTGAGCGTGCCGGTTTTGTCGAACACCACCGTATCCACTTCGGCCAAACGCTCCAGCGCGGTCGCGTGTTTGATCAGCATCCCGCTGCGGAACAATCGACCCGAGGCTGCTGTGGTCACTGCCGGAACAGCCAAACCCAACGCGCAGGGGCAGGTGATGATGAGCACAGCCGCTGCGATATTCAGCGCCGTTCGTAGATCGCCGGAATAGATATACCACCCAAGAAAGCTGAGCGCCGACAAGATATGAACCCCCGGCGCGTAGAGCTTGGCCGCCTTGTCCGCAAGCGAGGTATAGCGTGACCGGCCCGATTCCGCGATCGCCACCAAATCCGCCATACGGTGCAGCGAGGTATCCTCACCCACTGCCGTGGCTCGGATGGTCAGCGGGCCGGTCAGGTTGACCTCACCGGCACTGACGCTAAGCCCGGCCTCGGCAAAGACAGGGAGCGTTTCACCGGTTAGCAGTGAGCGGTCCAGCTCGGACAGACCCGAGACAATTTCACCGTCCACAGGCATGCGCCCACCGGGGCGCACCAATACCAGATCGCCGACGCTCAGGCTGGCGACGGCCACTTCCTCCTCGACGCCGTTAACAAGTCGAATAGCCCGGGGAACTTCCAGCGCAGTCAGTTCTTCGGCGGCAGATCGAGCAGCGGCGCGTGTGCGATAATCAAGGTAGCGGCCCGCCAAGAGAAAGAATGTCAGCGTCAGCGCGGCATCGAAATACGCGTGTTCACCGCTGAGCGCGGTTTCCCAAAGCGATGTGATCAGCGCCAGCAGGATCGCCAGAACAATCGGCACATCCATGTTCAAGCGGCGCACGCGCAAGGCGCTCCAGGCATTGGCAAAGAAAGGTTGGGCCGAAAATGCAATCGCAGGCAACGCAATGGCGGCAGAAATCCAATGGAACATGTCACGCGTTGCATCGGTGGCCCCGGACCAGACCGACACCGACAGCAGCATCACATTCATTGACGCAAAGCCCGCAACGGCCAACCGCATCAAAAGATCGCGCCCGGCCTTGTCCGTTTGCGTGGCCGATAACGAACCCGGGTCCAGCTCATGCGCTTCAAAGCCAGCGCTTTCCAACACCGGGATCAAATCAGCGGCACGCGTCTCAGGCGCTGCTTTGATCATCGCGCGCTTGAGCGTCAGGTTGACCCGGGCATCCTCAACACCAGGATGGGCGTTCAACTCACGCTCGACCGTGGCGATACAGGCGGAACAGTGAATTCCTGGTAGGGATAGCGCAATCTGCACATCCTCGGGAATGGGCCGCGCCGGTTCGGTAGGGGCGGCGATGCATCCGGGACAGGCCGCTCTGGCCGGAGTCGCTTGCGCGGTCATGGCATCAACCCTTCACATACAGCGGCACACGCTGCGCAAATTCTGCACCATCCTTGGCCTTGGCCACCAGCCGGATGTTCCAATTGCCCTTACCCAGCGCAGCCGGGGCAGCATAGGCGATACCGTCAAAGGTGAAGTCAGGCGAAAAGTCTTCTTTCACATGGGTGGCACGTCCGACAATCGCCTGTAACTCGGCCACTTCAACAGGTGAGCCGGTCTGATCGGTGATGCGCAACACCAGCAGCCCTCCGGTGAGTTCTGCCGCGATTTCCCAGCCCAGCGCCTGCTGTTCCTTCAAACGCTCGTTGAACTCCTGACTGGCGACATAGGAGTTTTTCACCTCCAACCCCGGGAAGGTCTTAACGGCGTTGTAGGCCAGAACAAGGTTCACCGTGATGATCACACCAAAGGCCGCAACAAATACCGCAAGCGCATGTTTACCTGTGAATTGACGCTCTGCCATTCTCAGTTTCCTCGTCCGTTGAACGTGGTGTCCTTGTAGGCCCGCTCACCGCTTTCCAGATCTTCGACCCAGATGCGGACGGATGTGCTGTCCACAGCAGCAGGCCCGGTGTCTTTAGCAGCAGTGATGTACACCCGCGTTAATTGTGCCGTATCTGCGGTGACATTAACAGTGTCGCCTTCGACGCCCTCGATTTCGACCTGAAGCGACGGATCACCTGCGAGCGTCAGCTTGAAGGGCCGCTCTTCGCCATGCTTGTTGCGCAGGCGCACGTCATAAGTGTTCCGGATGGAGCCATCGGAAAGCGTCACAAATGTCGGGTTGCGGACCGGAGCAACGGTCAGGTCGATATCCGAGCGAATGAACAAGGCAAACAGAAGCGCAAAACCGACCAGCGCCCAAAGTGAGGTATAGAGGATCGTGCGCGGGCGCAGTATATGCTTCCAAATATTTTTGGGTGGATGACCTTCACGCTCACGCGTTTCATCACTCAGCGCCATATAGTCGATCAAACCACGAGGTTTGCCGATCTTGGCCATCATGTCATCACAGGCATCAATGCACAGCGCGCAGGTGATGCATTCCAGTTGCTGACCGTCTCGGATGTCGATGCCAACCGGGCACACATTCACGCAGGCCATACAATCGATGCAATCCCCCAGCTCGCTATCCGCTGTACGTTTACCCTTTCCGCGCGGCTCACCCCGCCATTCGCGATAGCCCACGACCAGAGTATCCTCATCCATCATCGCGGCCTGAATGCGCGGCCACGGACAGGCATAGATACATATCTGCTCGCGCGCGAAACCGCCGAAAAAGAAGGTTGTCGCAGTCAGGATCAGCATTGTGGTGTAGGCCACGGGATGGGCGTTGCCGGTAACCAGATCCCGCGCCAGCGTCGGGGCATCCGCAAAATAGAATACCCAGGCACCGCCGGTTGCCAGCCCGATAAAGAACCAGACCACCCATTTGGTCAGTCGCAGACGTACCTTGCGAAAATCCAGCTTCTTCTGATGGTGCAGGCGCAGGCGCGCGTTGCGGTCGCCTTCGATCCAGCGCTCAACAAGGATATATAGGTCGGTCCATACGGTCTGCGGGCAAGCATATCCGCACCAAACCCGGCCCAACGCCGAGGTGAACAGGAACAGACCAAGCCCGGCCATGATCAGCAGCCCGGCAACGAAATAGAACTCGTGCGGCCATATCTCGATCCAGAAGAAGTAAAAACGCCGGTTCGCCAGATCCAGCAGCACCGCCTGATCCGGCAGGCTTGGGCCCCGATCCCATCTGATCCATGGCGTCACATAATAGATACCCAGCGTTACCGCCATGATGATCCACTTCAGATTCCGGAACGGACCGGATACCCGTCTTGGAAAAATCGGCTCTCGGGCGGCATAGAGGCTGGGGGTCGGGTTGGAATCGCTCACAGGCTGGCTCCGGTACTGGCTCTTCTGAGTGTGTCTTTTTCCAGATCACACGCATAGGAACTTTGACATGGGTCAAAACGCGCATCACACAGACACCTTTTATCAGATTTCGCGCGCCTGTTGCTTAAGCCATTTGATAAACGTCTTCGCGGCAGGTCTAAGTGCTGAATTTCCCGTCACAATATGGTATCCGCGCGTATCGGGTTCGACAAAAAGCTCGACAATGCGACCAGCCGCGATGTCCGCTTCGACGAATTGTCGCACGGTGACAGTGACCCCCTGCCCCGAGCGCAAACCATCCAACATCAGATTGCCCGGCAGTTGGGTACTCCCGGCACCGCGTTCCGGTCCAACCCCACGTTCGGTCAGCCATGTGGTGGCCTCGGTCGTGCCAATTTCTTCCAGCCACGGCAGTTGAGCCAGCTCGGACGGCGACCAATCCGTCTTGTCGCCCAGCAGTGCCGGAGAGGCGACGATCACCATTGGCGTTTGCAACAGCATCTCGGACTGCACACCGGGCCACCCACCCGCGCCGTATCGAATGGCGAGGTCCACGCCGCCGGGGCGCAGCTCGACAACCTCAAAGGTCGGATCAAGGATCAGATTTATCTGGGGATGCGTCGCGCGAAACGTGGGAAGGCGTGGCATCAGCCACGAGGCCGCAAAGGATGACGTCAGCGATACGTGCACCGGGCGATCCCGGCCGGACTTGGCCAAATCGCTGACGGCGACCTCGATCGCGCCGAAACCAAGCAGCAATGCGCGCGCCAGATGCTCTCCTTCAGCGGTCAGTGTCAGCGCTTTGCCTGAACGATCCAACAGGGCTGCACCCAGATGGTTCTCAAGCACACGCAATTGCTGACTGATCGCAGCGTGACTGACATTCAGGGCTGCTCCGGCTTCGACAACATTCCGCTTTTCCGCGAAGGCGGCAAAGGCCTTGAGCGACGCCATAGGAGGCAGGGAAAGCCAATCCATATGTAATCCTGACTTACACAACAGAATGGTAATTGAGTCGCATTCTGCGCGTCAAAGATCAATCTTTATCAGTAGAAGCAACGCTGCACAGGAGCACACCCATGCTGACAATATTTGCCAAATCCTTCATGAACGCAACTCGCATCAATGAGCCCCATGTCTACGAAGCGGCAAAGCCTAAGCATCGCAAGCGCCGCTGGTTACCTGAGAGTCATTGGTGGAGAGAAAGCCCGCGCGACGTGGATCTGAACAATCTTTGATACAGCTTGATGGCCGTATCTGGACCGCCACCCGACGTGGCCCTATTGTTAAAAATCGGCACCGGCTGTTCTGGAAACGCGCGAACAGATGGAACAGCCGGTGCCTCAGCCTTCGGGCGGGAGACCGCCCGGAGGTGTTCTTTGACCGCTATTGACCGCCACCCAACTGGTGAACATAAGCCGTGACGGCGCGGATTTGCGCATCGGTCAGGCGGTTCTCCCACGGAGGCATAACACCAAAGCGGCTGTTGGTGACTGTCTCGATCAATGCTTCTTCGCTGCCGCCATAAAGCCAGATCGCATCAGTCAGGTTGGGCGCGCCTTGTGTGACATCACCCTGACCTTCATCGCCATGGCACACGGCACAGTTATCTTCGAACACAACCTTGCCCGCTTGCGCGGCTGCATCGTCGGTCTGCGCATTGGTCAGCGACATGACGTATTGAACCACCTGAGTGATCTCGTCCTGCTCAAGGATGTCGCCAAAGGCTGGCATCTCGGAATAGCGCGCATCGTCGCTTTCCTCGTTTCGGATGCCATAGGCGACCGAATACTCGATATCCTCAAGTGTACCGCCCCACAGCCATGCGTCGTCGAGCAGGTTCGGGAAACCCGGCGCACCTTGCGCACCCGAACCGTGGCATTGCGCGCACCAGGTCCGGAACACCGCACCACCCGAATTCACAGCATATTGCTGCAACTCGGCATCCGCTGAAATCTGTTCCAGCGGAGTTTCCACCAGCTTGGCATTCCACGGCGCGTTCGCTTCTTCAAACGCCACCAGTTCCTGCTGCACCAGCTCGCGCGAGGACCAGCCCAGCACACCAGCGGTTGCCGATTGAACCAACGGCCATGCTGGATACATGATCGTATAGATCACGCCCCAGAAGATCGTGGCGTAGAAGGTCCACAGCCACCAGCGCGGCATCGGGTTATCGAACTCTTCGATACCGTCCCAGCTGTGACCCGTGGTGTTTGGATCGCCCGGCTGTTTGTCAGGTGTCTTGCTCATTGCCGCGCCTCCTTGGATGTGGCGGGTTTGTCTTCATGACGGAACGGGATGTTGGCTGTGTCCTTGTATTCCTTGCTGGCACCGGGTCGGAAAACCCAGATGACGATGCCGACAAAGAAGGTGAACAACAGCAGTAGCATCCAGCTATCCGCAAACTGTCTGAGGAGAGTGTATTCTTCCATCTTGTCCCTCCTTAGCGGCTTGCATCAGGCGTGAAGGTCGAAAAGTCGACCAACGTGCCCAGCATCTGCAGATAGGCGATCATCGCGTCAGCTTCGGTCAGTTCGGGCTGACCATCGAAGTTCCGCACATTGACCTTCTCGCCGTAGCGTTCCAGCAGACCGTCATAGTCGCTGTCCGGATCGGCCTGCGCGCGGAAGTCCGCGACGGCGTTCTCCAGCATCTCGTCGGTATAGGGTGTTCCGACCAGAGCATTCGCAGCCATGATATCGCCGATATACTCGCCATCGATCTTACGGTTTTCGAGGAAGCCATATTTCGGCATCACCGATTCCGGCACAACCGATTGCGGATCGCGCATGTGATCCACGTGCCACTGATCCGAATAGCGGCCTCCGACGCGCGCCAGATCAGGTCCGGTACGTTTCGATCCCCACTGGAACGGGTGGTCATACATGGACTCTGCCGCCAGCGAGTAATGGCCATAGCGTTCGACCTCGTCCCGCATAGGGCGGATCATCTGGCTGTGGCAGACATAGCAGCCTTCGCGCAGATAGATCTCACGCCCCGCCATCTCGAGTGGGGTGTAGGGCCTCATGCCCTCCACCTTTTCGATGGTGTTCTCAAGGTAGAACAGCGGGGTGATCTGAACGATGCCACCGATGGTTACGACCAGAAAGCTGAAGATCAGCAGGAGGGTCGCGTTGGTCTCGAGGATCTTGTGTTTGTCGAGAATTGCCATTGCTCCGGCCCTCCTTATTCAGCCGGGACCGCAACGGTCAGGCTGGCCTCTTTGGCCGGCGCTTTCCGTACAGTCATCCACAGGTTGTAGCACATGATCACCGAGCCAGCGAGAAACAGAACCCCACCCAGACCGCGCACCACGTACATCGGGAACTTGGCGGCGACGGTGTCGGCGAACGAGTTCACCAAGAAGCCGTTGGCATCCACTTCGCGCCACATCAGGCCTTCCATGATACCGGTGACCCACATCGACGCGGCGTAGAGCACGATGCCGATGGTCGCGAGCCAGAAGTGCCAGCTGACCATTTGCAGTGAGTACAGACGCTCGCGCTTCCACAGGACGGGCACCAGGAAGTACAACGCACCAAAGGTGATCATGCCGTTCCAGCCCAGCGCGCCCGAATGAACGTGGCCAATGGTCCAGTCGGTATAGTGGCTGAGCGAGTTCACAGCGCGGATCGACATCATCGGACCTTCGAATGTGGACATGCCGTAGAAGCCGACCGAGATGACCATCATACGGATGATCGGATCGGTGCGCAGCTTGTCCCAAGCGCCCGACAGGGTCATCAGACCGTTGATCATACCACCCCACGAAGGCATCCAGAGCACGACCGAGAACACCATGCCCAGTGTCGAGGCCCAATCCGGCAGCGCGGTGTAGTGCAGGTGGTGCGGACCGGCCCAGATATACAGGAAGATCAACGCCCAAAAGTGGATAATCGACAGCTTATAGCTAAACACCGGACGTTCGGCCTGTTTCGGGATGAAATAGTACATCATGCCCAGGAAACCCGCAGTGAGGAAGAAGCCCACAGCGTTGTGGCCATACCACCACTGGATCATGGCATCTTGGACGCCCGACCAGACGATGACCGATTTCGAGCCCCAGATGCTGACCGGGATGGTCATGTTGTTGACCAGGTGCAGCATGGCAACGGTCACAATGAACGCCAGATAGAACCAGTTGGCCACATAGATATGAGGTTCTTTCCGTTTGATGATCGTGCCGAGGTAAACGGCCAGATAGGCCACCCAGACAACGGTCAGCCACAGGTCGACATACCACTCGGGCTCTGCGTATTCTTTCGATTGGGTCCCGCCCAGAACATACCCAGTGGCCGCCAATACGATGAACAGCTGGTAGCCCCAGAACACGAACCAGGCCAGATTACCTCCCCACAGACGCGCGGCGCTGGTGCGTTGCACGACATAGAACGAAGTTGCAATCAGGGCGTTGCCGCCAAAGGCAAAGATAACAGCCGATGTGTGCAACGGCCGCAGACGCCCGAAATTCAGATAGCCCTGCGCCCACTCGAAATTCAGCGAAGGAAAGGCCAGCTGGAACGCAATAAAGGTTCCCGCAAGGAACCCGACCACGCCCCAAAAGGCGGTCGCAATCACGCCAAAGCGGATCACGTCATCCATGTATTCCGCCGAGCGATCTACGAGTATATCTGGCTCTTCGGTGTTTCTTAGCGTCCAGATGAACAATCCGGCGGCGATGATCATCACCAGTATTGCGTGCACCTGATACGCCAAATCCCGTGCATAGTTGGACCCGATGGCTGCGAATATCACAACCAGCCCAAGCACGATCAGCTTGATGTAATTTGACATATTGCGTCCCTTTGCCATGCCCCACGCGATTCTTCATGCCACGCGAAACCCTTTTGACTGCTTGTCGTAATGCAGCGATGCCAATTCTACTGCTTTGATCTGCATCAAGACAGGCCTGTGTTTTCTGTGACAGATTTTTTGAAGACTGAGGTGTGCGTTGAGCGCGATGCAGGGCCAGAAACATGAGGGCGATATGGCATATAAATCCCTACTCACCGTAATGACGGAAACCAACTTGGCGCAGAGCGCACTCGAACAGATGGTTGCATTGGCAGAGGGTCAGGATGCACATGCCGAAGCCTTATGCCTTGGTGTTGATCGCAGTCAGACCGGTTACTACTACGCCGGTGCCAATGCATTGATTCTGCAAGAAACGCTGAGCCGCGCCAATGCCGAGGCTGATGAAATTCTCGCCTACGCTAAGGACTATCTGGGCAAGTCCGGTGTGCGCTGGTCGGCCGAGAACGGTGTGGCCCAGATCGCCGACATAGGGCGGCATGTCGCGCGTCGCGCACGGTTTTCAGATCTTGTGATATTGCCTAGACCTTATGGCAAGGATCGTGACGCCGAGGCCGAGCCAATTGTCGAAGCCGCCATGTTTGAAGGCCACGCCCCAGTTTTGCTGGTGCCAGATGAGAATAAACCCATATCTGCCCCCAAAACAGTCATGGTTGGCTGGAACGAAAGTGTCGAAGCAATGCGCGCAATCCGCCGTGCGCTACCATTTCTGAAGCAGGCCGAGCTCACGAGGATTGTGGTGATAGACCCGCCCCGTCATGGGCCAGATCGCTCAGACCCGGGCGGGCTGTTGTCTCAGATGCTGGTACGGCATGGGGTGAAATGCGAAATCGACGTGCTGAGCAAGACCATGACCCGTGTATCAGATATTTTGAACCGGCATGCAGCCGACACCGAAGCCGATATGATCGTGATGGGTGCCTACGGTCACTCGCGTTTTCGCGAAGCGATTTTGGGCGGTGCGACACGAAACATGCTGGAGCAATCAGAGGTGCCGGTTTTTCTGGCCCACTGACATAAACAAAAAGCCGCCTCAGCAGGCGGCTTTTTTTCTAGGCTTTGCGGATCAAGCCGATCAGGAACAGCAAAATCACCGCGCCAATCGTCGCAAAGAAAATCGAGGAAATCAGCCCTCCGCCTATGGCAAAACCCAATGCCGGGAAGATCGTGCCCGCAAGAAACGCACCGACGATTCCAACAATTATGTTTCCGATCAGGCCAAACCCTCGGCCTTCCATGATCTTTCCTGAAAGCCATCCCGCGATTGCGCCGATGAACAACATGGCAAGTACACCGCTGAAACCCATTGTGAACTCCTGATAGTTAGAGGTCGACGCCGCAGAAATCAGGCGTCAGACCAGAAATCCGCCATCCGTATCATCACCCGCCTCTTCCATGAGGCGCCCCATATCGGGGATTGTTACGTGACGTTTGCCTTCCAGCGTAATGACTTGATCTTTCTTAAGGGCAGAGATTTGTCGGCTGACTGTTTCCAACGTCAAGCCAAGATAGTCGGCCATCGCTTCTCGCGTGAGCGGGAGATCAAAGACGATCGGCCCTGCCATACCGGATTGGTGGATCGACGCATCCCTGCGCGCGATGATCGACAACAGGCTTGCAATCTTTTCCCTCGCCGTCTTGCGCCCAAGCACCAACATCCATTCACGGGCTGCATCCAGTTCATCCAGCGTCATTTCCAATAGGCGCTGCGCGATATGCGGCGTTGTGACCATCATCTCTTCGAACGGCTTCTTGCGGAAACAACACATCACCAGATCAGTGGTCGCCACTACGTCGTAGGGTGCGTTTTCTCTCCCGGGTCGGCCCACAAAATCGCTGGGCAGCAACAGGCCCACCATCTGGGTACGCCCGTCTTCCATCGTCTGGGTTAAAGAGGCGATTCCCGATACGACCGAACCGACAAAATTCATCGGATCGCCAGACCATATGATCGTCTGCCCGGCCTCGAAGCTGCGATAGAACTTGATGTTCTCAAGTTCATCCAACTCGTCTTTTTCACAATGCGCGCACACAGCGCGATGCCGGATGGGGCATTCAGCGCAATTGGTGTGATCGAATTGGACCCTGATTGTCATTCGCGTTCCCAATTTGATTTCGGTCAAAGTAACCTGAGACGTCTGATCATAGTCATATCGTTATGACACTGAAACCACAATTGGCACGGCTCGGGCTTTTTGACGCGAAGGTACCGCGTTACACAAGCTATCCAACCGCCCCTCACTTCAGCAATGACGTCAGGGCCGATCTGTTTGGCGACTGGATATCCGGCATTGCTCCGGGCAGTTCCATCTCACTTTACATCCATGTTCCGTTTTGTCGTAGGTTATGCTGGTTCTGCGCCTGTCGGACCCAAGGCACCCAGACGGACAACCCGGTTATCGCCTATGTGGACGTGCTGAAGGCCGAGTTGGACTTACTAGCGGCACGCCTGCCTGAGGGTGTTACTTTGTCGCGGCTTCATTGGGGTGGCGGCACGCCTACTCTGCTGAATGCAGAGCTGATGCGAGATCTGGCCGGACGCATCCTCGAGACTGTCCCGCTGGGACCAAATGCCGAGTTCTCGGTTGAGATCGACCCCAATGAGGTCGACGAAGCGCGACTGGACGCGCTGGCCGAGGCCGGAATGAACCGGGCCTCAATCGGTGTTCAGGACTTCGACGATGAAATTCAAAAAACCATCGGTCGCATTCAAAGCTATGACACCACCAGAGAAGTCGCTGAGATGATCCGCGCGCGCGGCATCTCAAGCCTGAATGCAGATATTCTGTACGGCCTGCCCCATCAGACCAAAGCGCGCATGACTGAAAGCGTGCAGAAGCTGCTGTCGCTGAACCCCGATCGCGTAGCGCTGTACGGATATGCCCACGTACCCTGGATGGCCAAGCGGCAGCAATTAATCCCATCAGATGCCCTGCCCACGCCCGAACAGCGGTTGGCCCTGTTCGAAACCGCGCGTCGGCTGTTCTTGTGGGACAACTACGCCGAGATCGGGATCGACCACTTCGCGACTCAGGATGATGGGCTCACGCACGCGCTGCGTGCCGGTCGCCTGAAACGGAATTTCCAAGGCTACACGGACGATCAGGCTCCGATCCTGATTGGTTTGGGCGCAAGCTCAATTTCGCGCTTCCCACAAGGCTACGCACAGAACGCCCCGGCGACTTCGGCCCATACCAAGGCCATTCGTGAAGGCCGGTTCTCAACCACGCGCGGGCATCTTTTCAAAGGGCAAGATGTTCTGCGGTCCCGCCTGATCGAGGCACTGATGTGCGATTTCCAAATCAATTCGAACGAAATCCTGCGCGACCACGATATCTCTGCAGCTGAGCTTCAGCAGATGTACGCAACGGCGAACGCGGCGTTCGACGGATTACTACGCGTCGACGAAAATGGGTTGTTCATACCACCTGAAGCGCGCGCTTTGACCCGCATGATCGCACGCAGCTTTGACGCGTATGACCTCAGCAAAGCCGGGCACAGTTCGGCGATCTAAGCACTCGTCGGTAGGTCGTTTTCCGCGACTTGCCGTTCCAAACCTGCACGGGGGCTTGACGCATGCCTTCGGTTTTCTCCACACTCTAGGGGTGGAGAGGCCCGCCTCTTCGCAGCCTGAGGCAGGCAAACGCAGACAGTTCTTGCCGACGCGCATGCGTTCGACAACCCTTTTCGTGCAGCCACGTTGCAACTGAAAGAGGGACAGCACTCATGCGCGTTTTCACCGTCCTCGGCCCTAGCCAATCGGGCAAATCTACCCTGGTCGAGGCTATTAGCCGCCTCGACGGGCGGCCAACCACATTTGATATTGCCGGAACCGTGCACATGCACGGTTTTTCTTACTTAGACGAGCCCTGGTGCGCCGTGGACGTGGACGGGGGCAGTGATGCGCTGGCCTATGTCGGCCCCGCCATGGCGATCTCGGATGCAGCGGTTGTCGTCGTGCCGCCCGATCCGGATGCTGCCGTGCTGTGTGCCCCATATCTAAGGTTGGTCGAAGATGCGGGTATTCCTTGTTTCCTCTTCATCAACCGCATGGACAGCCCGAATGGCCGCATCCGCGACATCGTTGCAGCGTTACAAACCTACTGCACCCATCACATCGCTCTGCGGCAAGTTCCGATCCGGGACGGTGACACCATCATCGGCGCGGTCGATCTAATTTCGGAGCGCGCGTGGAAATATCAGGAAGGCCAGCCCTCGGCCCTGATCGAACTGCCGCAGTCGGTTGAGGATCGCGAGCAAGAAGCGCGCACCGAATTGTTGGAGACACTCTCAGATTTCGATGACAAGCTGCTAGAGCAGCTGATCGAAGACAAACAGCCGCCCAGCGAAGAGGTCTATGATCTGGCCGCGCAGGTTCTGCAGAACCATCAGCTTATCCCGGCCTGCCTGGGCGCGGCGAGCCATGGCAACGGCCTGACCCGGCTGATGAAGGCGTTGCGCCATGAGGCACCCGAATTCAACATTGCAGCCGACCGCGATGAGGCCGAAGAAAACGCGCGCGCCATTGCGGGCTTTGCGGATGTGAAGAAACATATCGGCAAGATCACCGTGCTGCGCGGCTTGGGCGACGGGGTCAAAGCGCATGAACCTTTGGGCGGGGAGACCGTTGGAAATCTGACCGGTTTAGATGCCAAGACTCAGATCGGAGCGCTTGAGGCCGGACAGATTGGACTAGCCGTCAAATCCGATCACCTCAATCCCGGTTTCATCTATGACAGTGCGTCGGCAACACCGCTGCCGGAATGGGCCTCATCACACCCTGCCGCGCATCGTCAGGTCGTTTCCCCTGCGCACGAGCGTGACGATGTGCGCCTGTCAAACGCGCTGACCCGGTTGGTAGAAATCGACCCCGGCCTGCATCTGGAACAGGACGATCTGAGTGGCCATTCGATCCTGGGTTCGCAAGGCCCGCAGCACATGCGCCGTGTGTCCGCCAAACTGGCCGAAGATTTCGGGATTGAGATTGAAGCCGAGGCTGCCGGAACAGCCTATCGCGAAACCATCCGTTCAAAGGTCGAACACCGCCACCGCCACCGCAAGCAATCCGGTGGTGCAGGTCAATTTGCAGATGTGGTGATCTCGATCGCGCCGCTGCCGCGCGGATCCGGGTTCCAGTTCGAAGAAATCGTCAAAGGCGGTGCCGTGCCTCGGAACTACATCCCTTCTGTCGAGCATGGGGCCAAAGACGCGCTTGTCGAAGGCCCCGAGGGGTTCCCTGTTGTGGACGTCAAGGTGACGCTAAGCGACGGGAAGCACCACAATGTCGATAGTTCCGACTATGCTT
The DNA here is from genome assembly GCF_056537425.1 of Ruegeria sp. CE9. Taxonomy (NCBI): domain Bacteria; kingdom Pseudomonadati; phylum Pseudomonadota; class Alphaproteobacteria; order Rhodobacterales; family Roseobacteraceae; genus Ruegeria; species Ruegeria sp. CE9. Next base: position 37,387 of record NZ_JBQFRO010000010.1, read on the forward strand.
TCCGCACCGCTGGCAAGAACGCAGTACGCGAAGCGCTGCCAGAGGCGAAACCGGTTGTGCTGCAACCGATCCTGAATGCCGAGATCCACCTGCCGTCGACCTTTGTCGGCGACCTCGTCCCGACGATCAGTTCACTGCAAGGGCAGGTTCTGGGCTTTGAGGGCAACCCAAACGCCTCGGGCTGGGAAATCTTCAACGCCCAACTTCCGGCCGTCGCCGAGGATGAACTGCATCGGACACTTGCCAGCGCAACACGCGGCACCGGATGGGTCAAACTGCAATTCGATCACTATGAAGAGTTACGCGGCCCAGTGCCCGCTTCAGCCAAGAACAGAGAAATGGCCTGAGGCCGCAGCTGCGGGCTGGTCCTCAGCCCGCAGCCGCAATCAGTTCGCGGGTATAGTCGGTCTGCGCGTGTTCGAACAGGTCCTCAGCCGCGCCCATCTCGATCACGTCCCCGTTGCGCATGACGATGACGTTATGAGACATTGCGCGCACGACCTTCAGGTCGTGGCTGATGAACAGATAAGCCAGCCCGTATTTCCGTTGCAGGTCGCGAAGCAGGTCCACGATCTGCACCTGCACCGTCATGTCCAGCGCGCTGGTCGGTTCGTCCAGCACCAGCAGCTTAGGCCGCAACACCATGGCCCGCGCGATGGCGATCCGTTGGCGCTGACCGCCTGAGAACTCATGCGGATACCGATCCATGGCCGCGGGATCCAACCCAACCTCTACCATCACTTCGGCCACCAATTCGCGCGGGGCACGATGGGGGTCGACCTTGTGGATGGCCAGCCCCTCGGCAATGATCTGCATACAGGTCATCCGAGGGCTAAGGCTGCCAAACGGGTCCTGAAACACGATCTGCATGTCCTTGCGCAGCCGTCTGAGTTCTCGGGTGGACCAGCGACGCACATCTTGATCGCGGAAAGTGATCCCGCCCTCGGATGCGATCAGACGCATGATGGCCAACGCAAGCGTCGTCTTGCCCGAGCCGCTTTCGCCTACGATCCCAAGTGTTTCACCGGCCCGGACACTAAGCGTGGCGTCATTGACAGCTTTAACATAGCCCACGGTCCGCTTGAGAAATCCGCGCTGGATCGGGAACCAGACCTTCAGGTGATCGGTGCGCGCGACCTCTTCTGCATCGGATGCCACCGGGTCGGGGTGCCCCGACGGTTCAGCCGCCAAAAGCTTGCGCGTATAGGGGTGCTGCGGATTGTCAAAAATCTCGGTTGTCACACCGGCCTCGACAATCTCCCCATCCTTCATCACACAAACCCGGTCGGCGATGCGGCGCACGATGCCCAGATCATGGGTGATGAACAGCATTCCCATATTCTCAGACTTCTGCAACTCAGCCAGCAGCTCCAGAATCTGCGCCTGAATGGTCACGTCCAGCGCGGTCGTCGGTTCATCCGCGATCAGAATGTCTGGCTTGTTGGCCAAGGCCATCGCGATCATCACGCGCTGACGCTGTCCTCCGGACAATTGATGCGGATAACTGTCCAACCGCTCTTCGGGGTCGCGGATGCCGACCTTGTTCAAAAGTTCCACAATCCGCGTGCGCGCCGCGTCGCCCGTAACGCCCTGATGCAGCGCCAGAGATTCCGCCATCTGCTTCTGGATCGTATGCAGCGGGTTGAGCGAGGTCATCGGTTCTTGAAAGATAAAACTGATGTCATTGCCGCGCACATCCATCAGCTTGTCTTCGGGCGCGCCGATCATCTCCTGCCCGTCATAGGTGACCGAGCCTTCGACAATTGCACTGTCACCCAGAAGCGACACGGTGCTGAGTGCGGTTACGGACTTACCCGAGCCAGACTCGCCCACCAACGCTACGGTTTCGCCCCGGTCGACCGTAAAGGACACACCCTTGACCGCCGCGCTCACCTGCCCGTCCTGCCGGAACGAGACCTTGAGGTTGTTCACATCCAGCAGGCTCATGAGAAGGTCTTTCTGGGATCAAACGCATCGCGCACGCCTTCAAAAATGAAGACCAGCAGCGACAGCATGATGGCAAAAGTAAAGAAGGCGGTGAAGGCCAGCCAAGGTGCCTGCAGATTCTGTTTCGCCTGCAAGGTCAACTCGCCCAGCGACGGGGCCGAGGAGGGCAGGCCAAAGCCAAGGAAATCCAGCGAGGCCAGCCCGCCAATTGTTCCGGTTACGATGAACGGCATGAAGGTCAATGTGGCGACCATCGCATTGGGCAACATGTGGCGGAACATGATCGTCATGTTACCCACGCCCAACGCGCGGGCGGCACGGACATATTCCAGATTGCGCGCCCGCAGGAATTCGGCGCGCACAACGCCAACCAAGCCGGTCCAACCAAACAAAATCATCAAAGCGACAAGCAGCCAGAAACTTCGCCCGAGAATGGCGAACATGATGATAATCACATAGAGCGATGGAGTGGACGACCAGATCTCAATAATCCGTTGGAAGATCAGATCGAGCCAGCCGCCGAAAAAGCCCTGAATGGCCCCGGCGAAAATACCGATCAGGCTGGCGGCGCCGGTAACGATCAACGTAAACAGGATCGACAAGCGGAAGCCATAGATCACACGCGCCAACACGTCGCGTTTGGTGTCATCCGTGCCCAGCAGGTTCTGGCCGTTTGGCGGCAAAGGTGCGGCGCCCGGACGGTCCACGCTGGTGTTGAACGAATAAGGGATCAGCGGCCAGATGGCCCAGCCGCGTTCAAAGCCTTCGGCCTCAAACGTGCCGGCCTTGATCTCGTCAATGATCCCTTCGGGGTCGTCAAAGCATTGATCCAGCCCACCGCTGTCGATCAAGCACATGACCTCGGGGTCGCGATAGATCGCTTCGGTCTGGAAATCACCGCCGAATTCGGTTTCGGCATAGAAGTTGAAGACTGGCGTGTAGAACTCGCCGCGGTATTTCACGAGGATCGGTTTGTCATTTGCGATAAATTCGGCGAACAGCGACAGGCCGAACAGCACTGAGAAGATAATCAGCGACCAGAACGCCCGGCCATTACGCCGAAAGTTGCGCCACCGGCGCTGGTTAAGGGGGGAAAGCGCCATTTACCCCTCCCGCTTTTCGAAATCGATGCGCGGGTCGACCAGCACATACATCAAATCGCTGATGATGCCGACGACCAGACCCATCAGACCGAAGATGAAAAGCGTTCCAAAAATCACCGGATAGTCGCGCGCTACGGCGGCTTCAAATCCCAAGCGGCCCAGACCATCCAGCGAGAAGATGGTCTCGATAATGATCGAGCCACCAAAGAACACACCGATGAACACGGCAGGGAAGCCCGCAATCACGATCAGCATCGCGTTGCGGAAGACATGGCCATACAGCACTTTGCGTTCGCTCAGCCCCTTGGCCCGGGCGGTCATGACGTATTGCTTTTTGATCTCATCCAGAAACGAGTTCTTGGTCAGCAACGTCAGCGTCGCAAAGGCCGAGATGGTCAGCGCAATGATCGGCAATGTGATGTGCCAGAAATAGTCGGTGATCTTGCCAAACAGGCTGAGGCTTTCCCAGTTGTCCGAGGTCAGCCCCCGCAGCGGGAAAATCTGCCAGTAGGAGCCACCGGCAAAGAGCACCAGCAGCAAAATAGCGAACAGGAAGCCGGGGATCGCATAAGCCACGATGATTGCACCGCTGGTCCATGTATCGAAACTCGACCCGTCCTTGATTGCCTTGCGGATACCCAGCGGGATCGACACCAGATAAGCGATCAGAGTCGACCACAAGCCCAGTGAGATCGACACCGGCATCTTTTCCAGCACCAGATCAATCACGCTGATCGAGCGGAAATAGCTCTCGCCAAAATCGAGGGTCAGGTAGTTGCCCATCATCGTCAGAAAACGCTCAACGGGAGGCTTGTCGAAGCCAAACTCCTTTTCCAGTTCCTCAATAAATTCCTTGGGTAGCCCGCGCGCGCCGATATAGTCGCTATCCGATCCGAACGTCTCTTCGGCTGGGGCACCATCGCCACCGGCAAACCCGGCAAATACGTCGCCTTCGCCTTGCATCTGGGCGAGAATTTGTTCGATAGGACCACCCGGCACGAATTGAACAAGGGTGAAATTCACCACCATGATGCCAAGCAATGTCGGGATCACCAGCAAAAGCCGGCGAAGAATATATGCGCCCAAAGCTTGTTACCTCACCGCGCCCGCTGCTTTTAGTTTCTGGTACTTCTCATCATTAAACCACCAGAAGTCAAACTGCCCGACAGCCAGCGGGGGCAATTCTTCGGGGTGTTCGAACATATCGTAATAAGCGACCCATGTATCCGATACATAACCAGTTGGAACCTGGATACGCAGATACCGCAGCACGCGGTCTAGAGACTTTAAAGCGGCGACTTCTTCTTCGCGTGATTTCGTTTCCAAAGACGCATCGATAATCGCATCGACCAGCGGGCTCTGCAAAGATTGCGGGTTGTAGGACGACACAACCGCCGTCTCTGCACCATAGGCCTGTTTGAGACCGGTCCCTGCCTCAAGGAAAGGCTGGTTGCGGAAAAAGATCATGTCGAAATCTTTGTCATAATAGCGCTGAATCCATTGCGCACTGTCGATCTTTTCGACTGTCACAGCGATCCCAAAGCTTTCCAGATTTGAGGCGTAGGTCGTCACAATGGCTTCTGCGGTATCAGACGACGACGCATTGAGCATGATCGTGATTGCAAGCGGTTTACCCTCGGCATCTTCTAGCTTGCCGCTGCTTGAAACTGTCCATCCAGCCTCTTCGAACAATTTCAGCGCGGTGCGTTTGTTTCGGCGGTCAACCGTCCTGCTCGGGTTAGAGGTATGGGCGCGCACCGCCTCCTGAGTGAAAATTTCTTCGGGCACCAAATCGCCAAGTGACCGCAAAAAGGCTGTTTCCATCTCATCGGGTAGGCCATCGGCTGCCACCTCTGAGTTCTCAGAGAAGGAATGTCGCTGCTCGGTCAAGTCAAACTGCAGCGATTCAGAGGTCCATTCAAAGTTGAATGCCAGACCCAATGCCTCGCGAACCTTGATGTCGTCAAAGGGCGCGCGCTGCATGTTGAAGATGAAACCGGAAGGCGATGGCGGGGTCATCACGGGAATGCTCTCACGCTTTACATACCCGTTCTGAACAGCGGGGAAATCATAGCCCGTCGCCCATTTCTTAGTGCTTCCTTCTGCGCGGAACGTGTAAATCCCCGCCTTGAACGCTTCGAACTCGGCCGCATCGTCGGCAAAATACTCGACCCGGACCGTTTCAAAATTGTGGCGGCCAACATTGATCGGTAAATGCCAGCCCCAATAATCCGGGTTGCGGCGGTAGACGATGTAGCGGTTTATCTCATAGTCATCCAAGACATATGGGCCACTCCCCATCGGGGTCACAAGGCTTTGCTTGTCCAAGCGTTCGCCGGTCTTTTCGTACCAGGCTTTGGAGAATACGGGCGTCCCGCCGACCTGCGAGATGAGTGACCTGCGCGAGATACCATCAACGAAATTGTACTTGATCGTATGATCATCGATAATCTCATAGCCTTCGATGCGCTGCTTGACGGCGCGGGCGTAGCTTCGGATTCCCTGCTCAAGAAACAGATCATGGGTGAAGGCGGCATCATGAGCTGTAAGAGGCGTTCCATCCGCAAACTGCGCCTCGGGGCGCATGTAGAAAATGCACCATTCCTTGGTGCTTGGGTATTCAACGGATTTCGCAAGCAAACCGTAGGATTCGGTGATTGAATCCGCCGGAGAAGCCGAGCCAAAGGGACTATCGCCGAACATACTTTCCGCGATCAAGCCTGAGTATAACCCCGCTTTGCCCTGCCAGTTAAAGCGATTCATTCCATCAAAGGTTCCGCGCGACGATACCGATATCTCACCGCCAACCGGTGCGTTTGGATTCACATAGGCAAAATGTTTGAAGTCGGGTGGATACTTGAGATCCCCAAAGAACGAGTAACCGTGCGCTTTGATGATTTTACCATTCGCGTCGCCCGCTGCCATCGCACCATTTAGGGGGGGAGCCACCGCGGCTAGCGCGCTTCCGCCTAACAACTGCAGAGCTGTTCTTCGCTTCATACTCGTCAGCGACGATTTGGTGCGGTTATTAGGCATGCCTACCTCTCCTTGAGACCTTCGGACGTCTTAATGTGCGCAAGCCTTGCTAAAAGACCAACACTTACTGTTGCAAGTTTAGAATGCGTGAACGCTTTGTGAAGTTCTTCTCAGACAAAAAATTAAAGCCGCTGCACGAGGCAACGGCTTGAAATCTTGCAAATCTGATCAACAGATCAGTTGCCGATGGTCTGCAGATACGCAATCAGATCGGCGCGTTCTTCTGGTTTTCTCAGCCCGGCAAAGCTCATCGATGTGCCCGAAATATAGGCGTTGGGGCGTTCAAGGAAGGCATCCAGTGCTTCTGGTGTCCAGTTGCCACCATGCGCTTGCATGGCCGGTGAGTAGCCTGTGAATCCCTTAGCTGATGCAACGGGGCGGTCTACAATAGCGTATAGATAAGGGCCCGTGCCGTTTGCACCATCTTCCAGCTTGTGGCAGGCTGTGCATTTGCGGAATACGCGTGCGCCTTTTTCGGGGTCGGCTGCGGCCAACATATCTTCAAAGACCACTTCTTCACCGTCAGCGCTTTCACCCGAGCTTTCGGTTTCGATAATGTAAGAAGCTTCGGCATGGTGGCTATCGCTGCTATACAGGATATCCGCCCCCCATTTTGCCAGAAGCAGCACAAGGAAGGTGCCAAACAGGCCGGCTGCGGCCTTGGTAACTGTCATCGTGTCGAACATTTTGATCGCGAGTCCACTTTAGCTGTCTTGGGGGTGTCTAAGGCTTCCCCTAAGAAGAGGCAAGGTATAGACACCGCGACGAAACGCCCAATTCAAGAACTTGTTGCACGGAAACGACCAAATGACCAATCGCATAGCATTTCAGGGGGAACCCGGCGCTTATAGTCACGAGGCCTGCCGCAATGCGCGCCCGGATATGGATGCCCTACCCTGCCGCACTTTCGAAGATGTGATCGAATCGGTGCGATCCGGCGACGCTGATCTGGCAATGCTTCCGGTGGAAAACACCACTTATGGCCGTGTCGCAGATATTCATCGCCTGCTGCCACACAGCGGGCTGCATATTATCGACGAAGCCTTTGTGCGCGTGCATATCAACCTGCTGGGAGTACCTGGCGCCACGCTGGATGACATCACAGAGGCGCACTCTCACCTTGTCCTTTTGCCGCAATGCGCGGGTTTTTTGAAACAGCACGGCATTCGGGGCCGCGTAAGCCCAGACAACGCCCGTGCGGCGCGTGAAGTGGCCGAAATTGGTGACAAAAATTCCGCAGCTTTGGCGAGCGAACTGGCGGGAGAAATCTATGGCCTGAATGTACTGGCCCGCCACATTGAAGATCATGGTGATAACACAACGCGCTTTCTGGTGATGTCGCGCGAGGCCGATCAAACGCGACGTGGCGAGCACGGCATGATCACCAGCTTTGTTTTTCAGGTGCGGAACATTCCGGCGGCCCTGTACAAGGCGATGGGTGGGTTTGCCACCAACGGTATCAACATGACAAAGCTGGAAAGCTATATGGTTGATGGTTCGTTCACTGCGACCCAGTTTTATGCCGACATCGTAGGCCATCCGGATGATCGAAACGTAAAGCTGGCGATGGACGAGCTTGAGCATTTCACGACCAATGTCGAAGTTCTTGGGGTGTATCCGGCTGCGCAGCCTCGGGGCTAGAGTGTGCAATTGGTTAGCCGCCTCAAGAGAGTGGCCCAGAAAGACTTTACCGCTGTGCTTTTTCTGTGGTGAGATGATCCGCGACCTTTAGAAGGCCTTTTCAGATCGCGTCGGGCTAGAGGCAGATCTAACTGTTCCCCATGCGAAAAACTTTGCAGACCGCGCCGTCCATCCGTCGGTGTCCCTGAAACCCATGGCCTCGTAATAACCAAGCCCCTCTTCGTTTTCGTCCCCGATCGTCGCGTCAATGGCCGGCAATTCCTTTTGCCGAGCTGCCTGCAGAGAGACGTCAAACAACGCGCGGCCAACCCCGCGCCGGGCCGCGGCGGGTTTTATATGTGTCCCAATGATGCCCCAACCGACGGCGACACCGTAAAGGTCGTTTTCGGTGGCAAGTTTCAGGGATTGAAATCCCAACACCTCTCCGTTCGGAGCAACAGCGACGCAGCACCGAATACGTTCGGGATCACTGATGTAGTGCGCCAAAGCAAATGCAGCATCGCTGGGTTTGGTCCGCTTTCCGGCGGCGGCAAGAGTGCTTAGAACCTCGGATATGCCTTCGGCATCTGATTCGACAACATTTCGTATGATAGGTTTCTCAAAGCTGCTCATCAATTAGATCGCTGTTAGACACCGTGCAGGTGCCGCTCTTCCATATCCCGTGCGAATTCGCTGAGACGGGTTTGAAACTGACGCCGAAACCGGGATTGACCCAACTTCAAGGATTGAAGCAATAACCGTGCGGGTAGCGTTTTAGCACCCATTGACGTCTCTATTCGCAAGCGGGTCCGGCGCTGCGACAGGGCCAAAAGCTCGATCACTGTGTCTCCGTTCATTCCCTTGCTGCTTGACTGAAACCGCATCAGGGAAGGCTGATCACATTCTGTCATTTCGATCGTGATCTGGCGAGGTTTCCCGCGTATTTTGAACTCGGTCTCCCAGGTGTTTCCAACCTGCGGCAAAGCAGAGCCCACCACACGCCGCACATCAACCCCGCGCCGCAAGGCCATGCGTTCAAAGCGCTCAAAATCTGACACCATCGCAAAAACCGAGTCGATTGGAACTTCGATATCTTCCTGCGCTGAAAACTGCATGTTTGTATTTCTCTGCCCTAGATGGGGTTCAGTTTCTCGTCAGTCCAATGTGTCTGCAAGCCAGTGTTGCAACAAAAAATGCGCAATCGCACCTTTCCGAGCGGGCAGCAATTTTGGATGATCACCCGCAAAGGCCTGCATCATCTCGGTCCGGGTGACCCACATCGCATCCTCGATCTCTACGGGATCAATCTGAATATCCCGTGAAAGCGCCTCACCAGCACAGCCAAACATCAGCGATGCGGGGAAAGGCCAAGGTTGGCTGGCGAGATAGTGTACTTGGCCCACTGGCACCCCGGCCTCTTCCATCACCTCGCGGCGAACGGCGGCCTCAAGCGTTTCGCCGGGTTCCACAAACCCAGCCAGCAGCGAATACATACCTTCCGGCCAACCCGGAGAGCGCCCCATCAGCACTGAATTACCATGTGTGATCAGCATAATGACCACAGGATCAGTACGTGGGAAATGCTGCCCACCGCACGCCGGACAACTTCGTTGCCACCCACCCTGAGTCATCTCGCTGCGGGCACCGCACCGGGCGCAAAACTTGTGTGTCTCATGCCAGCCGATTACCGCCTTGGCGGTCGCGGCAAACTCCGCATCCCGCGGGCTCAGCCGCGTCATGATGCGCCGCAACTCGGCAAACACATGGCCTTTGGGCAGATCGGGGTGTTGTTGTTCGGTTTGATCCACGAAATTCCCGACGCCGGACAGATCCAACCCCTCAGCCGTCCAATCCGAGATGTCCATCGCGAAAACCGGCGATCCATCCTCGGAGTTTCCAAGCAGAATCGGCGTGCTGATCACGCCCGTCAGGCCCTGCTGAAAGATTCTGTGCTTGAGGGGCAGCAATGCAAGCTTGTCCAGCGCATCGCCCTCAACCAACAGTTTGCCGCGCCAAAGCAACAGACACGTGGCCGCAGGATCGCTGCGGGCCTGTTCCAATTTGTCCGAATCGCCCCGCAACAACCCTGCCCGATCCAATCCCGAGCCACCAAATGTCACCTGTTCTGCGCGTATCATGCCTGTCGTTCCTGAGTGCTGGGCAAAGGGCTGCCACGTCAATCCCGAGGGCGCAACGGGTATTGCTTAAATATTTTTTCCCCTTGCCGCGGAATGACCGCAGCATTGCCCCGGAAAATGCACTAAGTCCACCACATGGTGAAACCGTTACTTCAAAGACTGCCAGAAGTTGAAAATATTGAATTCCAAGCAATTAATGCACCAAAATCTTGATCCCGATGCCGTCACACAGGTTCGGATTCTTGCAACCTCAGACCTACACATGCATCTGACGTCACATGATTACTATTCAGATCGCCCTGCCCCGGCCCTTGGATTGGCGTGCACCGCCAGTCTGATCCACGAGGCACGCAATCAGGCCCAGCGAGAAGGCAAGCTCGTGCTGTTGTTCGACAATGGCGACAGCCTTCAAGGCACACCATTCGGTGAGTGGGCAGCCGAGGCTGCATCTGATGCCCATCCATTGCCTCAGGCGTTCAATGCTTTGGGCTATGACGCGGTTGGATTGGGCAACCACGATTTCGGATTTGGGCTGGACCTCGTCAATAGCGTCGCGAGCCAGAGCATCTGCCCAGTGGTCTGCAGCAATTTGCGGACCCTGGACCTAGCTCAGGGCTGGGAAGCATATTCAATCTTGCAAAGAACCGTCTCGCTGAATGGCCGGAAAGTCCCGATCCGCATCGGGGTATTGTCTGTCTTGCCACCCCAGACAGCTCAATGGGAAGCACATATGCTGCAAGGTCAGGTCGATGTGACCGACATTCTGATCGCGGCAAAACACGCTGCACAGGAGCTTCGCAAAACGGGTTGTGATCTGATCATCGCGCTTGCGCATACCGGATTGGGTTCGGCAAAGGCTGAGCCAGAAATGGAAAACGCGATCATCCCACTTGCCGAGATGCAAGAGATTGATGCGATCGTTGCAGGCCACACCCATTTGACACTCCCCGGCAAGGCGCACGCGGGATATCCGTTTGTCGACAGCGAACAGGGGCTTGTTCATGGGACGCCCGTTGTCATGCCCGGTTGGGCCGGCTCCCATCTGGGAGTCATCGATCTGATGCTTGCGCGGAACAATGAGGATTCATGGCACATCACTTCCAGCCATGTCGAAGCGCGGGCGGTCAAGCAATCAGAAGCGGCAGCGCCCGAATGCCCAAACATCGCAGGTCTTTTTAACAAAGGCCATATCGCGACGCTCAAAAGAGTTGCCAAACCTGTGGGATCAATCCCGCACGCGTTGCACAGCTATCTCTCGTACTGCGTTCCCGATCGGGGGTTGGCGCTGATCGCCGCAGCACAGGCGGCAGCTGTGCGCCCCCATTTGGTCGATACTGATTGGGCAAATCTGCCCGTCCTGTCCGCAGCGGCCCCGGCGAAGTTTGGAGGTCGAGCCGGAAACAAGTATTACACCGACATCCCGGCGGGAGAGATTTCGGTTCGTCACATCGCTGATCTAAGCCTCTTTCCCAATGAACTACGTGCGGTGTTGGCAACGGGTGCTCAGATTCGCGACTGGCTTGAAATGTCAGCTGGGGTATTCAAGCAGCTTTCCTCTGAGCACCTGGTCAATCTTGCTGATGCTCAACGTCCTGGCTTTAACTTCGATGTTTTGCATGGGGTGACGTACCAGATCGATCTTTCTCAATCTGCCCGTTTCGATGTGATTGGGCGGTTGATTGATCCGGCGCATTTCCGGATTCGAAATCTGAACTTTGATGGGCAACCGATCAAGTCAGACCAAAGATTTGTTGTGGCCACCAACAACTATCGTGCCAACGGTGGTGGCCATTTCGCGATCGCTAAAGAGGCCCGAATTATAGACCTGCCACCGCTGAGCATACAAGACATCCTGTGCCAATACGTGGCGGACACCGCACCACCTGATCCTTTGGAAAATGCGCCGCGCCCCTTTACCTTCGCGCCAAATCAAGGGCGAGGTGCGATTTTGACCACGGGACCGGGTGCACGAAACTATCTTGATGAGCTTGCAGAGTATCAACCTCGCGTTCTGCCTGACGATTCGGATGGATTTATGCGTATCCAGTTGGCTTTCTGACGGGTTGCCATTTTCAAGCACTACACCTATATGAGCGGTGAGAGGTTGGCGCGGGCGAGCGCCTCGCCAACCTGGTCAGGTCCGGAAGGAAGCAGCCACAACGAGCCCCGCTTGGGTCGATGTCCAACCTCTCACTTGGAACCTATCAGCCGCAGGAGGGCGTTTATGAGTGTAGCAATGACCCTTCGGGCAGACCGGTTCTGATCCTTTCAGATCGACTGACTGCCTGAACACATCACCAGCGGATGCGCGACCGCCATCCGGTGGGATTGCTGTTTCTGATCACAGGCAGACCTATGTTTCTTTCCTTATCGGACCTCGGATGGTCCTCTCACTTTGCGGCTCAGCACGCGGCTGATCCGTCACTCTTGCCGTTCCGCGTTGCAAGCGTACATCGCGATCGGCTTGTCGGGCTGCGCCCAGAAGGCGAAACGCTGTTGTTATCACCCGATCACTCAACCGGAGCCTATGCTGTCGGAGATTGGGTTTTAGCGGATGAAAGCGCGCGTATAATCCGCACTCTGGACCGGCGCAGCCTTTTGCAGCGTCGAGCCGCAGGCACGGGTGCCTCTGCGCAGCTGATCGCGGCGAATGTCGATGTGCTATTCATCGTCAGTTCGTGTAACGCCGACTTCAGCCTGCCCCGGCTGGAACGCTATCTTGCCTTGGCCCATCAGGCAGGCTGTTATCCGGTGATCGTGCTGACCAAGTCAGACATTTGCGACGATGCGCGTGTTTATGTTGATCAGGCCCAATCGCTTGGCCAATTCCTGACGGTTTTGGCGATCAACGCCTTGGATCGCGCTGATATCGAACAGGTGTTATCCTGGTGCCCGAAGGGGCAAACCAGCGCGTTGGTCGGATCGTCCGGCGTTGGGAAAACGACACTTGCCAACGGCATGACAGGCCGGGATGAGGCGACCGCGGGCATTCGTGAAGATGACGCGCGCGGCAGGCACACGACAACCGCGCGCGCTTTGCACCAAATGCGCAACGGTGGCTGGCTGATCGATACGCCCGGAATGCGCGCGCTGCGATTGCTGGACGCGCAGGAGGGCGTGGACGAGGTGTTCTCGGACATCACGGATCTTAGCCGGAACTGCCGTTTCTCGGATTGTCAGCACGATTCTGAACCCGGCTGCGCGGTACAATCTGCAATCGAAACCGGTGAACTCAATCCCGCGCGGCTAGACCGCTGGCGCAAGCTGCGACGCGAAGACCAGCACAATTCAGCGACCGTCGCTCAGGCGCGCGCACGTGACAAAGCGTTCGGCAAGATGGTTCGCAGCGTGATGACCGAAAAGAAGTCTCGCAAAGGGCTTTGAAAGTCTGGGCACCGGCCTCCGGTGCCCAGTACATTCAGGCGATCAGCCGGGGCCAGACCGCCGCATTGCGCCGTGCGAAGGCGCCGATATGACCAACCTGAGACAGTCCAAATTCACTTGGTGAGAGCAGATGCCGCTGCGCATCGGTCCCGTACAGGTCAGCAAGCCACCAGACCGCTTTGGGCGGCACGACCTGATCATCTACAAAGGCAAACAGATCAACCTGCTTTCCGTATTCTGCCCAACGGTTTGCGGGCAGAGTCGTTCCGATTTCTGGCACATAGCTCTGAGGCGCGGTGCACCACTTGCGCCATTGCCAGTACACTTGCGCTGGCAGGTTTGGGCCAAAACCCACGGCCTTTCCCGGAAGATACCCAAGTGCCTTGACCGCCAAGGGTGCGTGCCCATACCAGAACAGCGCTGCCAACGCGCGGTATGGCCAGGGATGATCCTTGAACGTCACCAGACCAGAACATACACAGATCATCCTGTCGACCTGTTCGATATCGGATTGGAGCGGGCCAAACATACCGCCCAATGAATGACCAATGCTCCAAAGCTTTGCCCGAGGAAACCTGCGCCGCATCTCAGCCCGGGCAGCGGGAATATCGATCAACGCCCAATCGGCCATGGTAACATCCGATCGCTTCTGCGATCCCGATAGCGAGTTTCCGAAATCCCGATAATCATACGTCAGGCACGCCATGGCGTGCTCTTCCGCAAGCCATCGCGCGAAGTGTTGATAGTATTCCCTGGGCACTCCGGTCGCGCTGTTGATGACAACTGCCGTTTCAGGTTCGGCCATCGGGCGGTAAAGCCGAGCCGACAGCATTGCCGGTCCGGACCGAAACTCGAAATCTTCGGTCGCAATTGCCTGCTGAGTGTCCAACATGGTGCCCTCCGAAATCATCTGAACTGATCAGTTCAGCATGAGCCGCCCAAGTCAAGGTTGACGTAGCTGGACCCTGCGTCATGTGCCGGATGCAATCTTCTTGACTCGGGCCCGGCACAGCCGCTAGCGATGACATGATGGTTCTCGCGCCCATTCGGGCCGGGATGAAAAGGGAACACGGTGCGGTTCTGCCCGGAATAACCGGAATGAACCAAGGCCGAGACTGCCCCCGCAACTGTAAGCGGCGAGCGATGTCGAAATGCCACTGGCCATTAAGGCTGGGAAGGTCGGCAAAGCAATGACCCGCAAGTCAGGAGACCTGCCATCAAATGAAACTGAAACTCGGGCGGGGTGTCCGGGCAGGGCCAGACTGCATAATTGCCGTCCCTCCTGACCGTCGCCCCGACCAGCGCGGAGGGCGCATAATGATCTGGAAGACCAACACGCACGAATTCTCGGCAACAATTTGCCAACGGACCGGTAAAAACTGCCCTGCCCTGGCACAAATGGCGCGGGCACTGGCGGCTTCAATGGCAAAAGTCGGTCCAACAACAACGGCAGGATTCGAAATCGAAGGAAGCTGTGATCTGGCACATTGCGCGGGCGGGTGCACGGCGCGTTTTCGCGCTTGTCCAGACGAAATTCGGGTATTCTGCGACGCGGATGCAGACACCTCAATCAAATGTCTTGATGACTATGCTGATTTGCTTTTTGGCAGTGACATCGACTCGGTTCCCGCAAGCCTCATGTCGCACCCACCATGCGCAATGCTTGAGGCGATTGCCCTCACGAATGGGACCCGCGCGCCAGAGGAATTCCGCCCATCGGCCTGAGCGCTAATCGCCCGCCAATACGCTGGCTGGCGCAGTCGCCCAGCGCATCTGCGCGTCCGTCTCAACGGCACATGGACGCAACGCACGAAGCCTTTTTAGTGCTGTATCAGGGTGTTCCCCACACTCGACCATTATGCGCAGTACAGCCATACCCGACCGGCCGCATCCGCCCTTGCAATGAACCAATACCCGCCCGCCGCCAGACAGTGCGTGGCGGGCCGATTTACTGGCCTGTTCCCATCGTTCGCTTACGTCCTGAGTCGGAATACCGTAATCCTCGACCGGCAAGTGAACCCAGCGGCAAGCGCGATCGCGAACATCCGAGCCAAAATCCCGAGCGCCATCAAGGATCATCTCGACCTCGGTCGCCATTGACAGGATCAGACCCGGTTTCCATCCGGCCACAGCATCCAAATCGCCGATATAATCTCCGCCCCGTCCGGGCATTGAGGTTAGCGCAAGAGATCCGCCACCAACCTGTAGTGCATGGATAACCAATTCAGACATTCTACGCTCCCCCCGAAACGCGGATCAGAAAATCTTTTTTGCTGGTCTCAGACCGTACGATATTAACCGGGTCCGCCGACAATCCAAAATGAAAATCGCCTCGGCTTGCTGTGGACGCGGGCGGCGGGGGCCTCTACGCTGCGTCGGAACACGAATCCGACAGAGCAGACATGACCGAAACGCCCAGCCCCGCCTACCAGGTTCTTGCCCGCAAATATCGCCCTGAAACATTCGCCGATCTGGTCGGTCAGGACGCGATGGTGCGCACGCTCAAAAACGCGTTCGAGGCGGACCGGATCGCGCAAGCCTTCATCATGACCGGCATTCGGGGCACCGGTAAGACCACCACTGCCCGGATCATCGCCAAGGGTATGAATTGCATCGGTCCGGACGGAAATGGCAACCCGACAACCGAGCCCTGCGGCCAATGCGAACACTGTGTTTCAATCATGGAAGGCCGCCATGTCGACGTGATGGAGATGGACGCCGCCAGCCGGACCGGCGTAAATGATATCCGCGAGATCATCGATAGCGTCCGCTACCGCGCCGCCTCGGCCCGCTACAAGATTTACATCATCGACGAGGTTCACATGCTCTCGACCAGCGCTTTCAACGCGCTGCTCAAGACGCTGGAAGAACCACCCGAACATGTGAAGTTCATCTTCGCGACCACCGAGATCCGCAAGGTGCCGGTGACCGTCCTGTCGCGCTGTCAGCGCTTCGACCTGCGCCGGATCGAGCCCGAGGATATGATCGGCCTCTTGCGCAAGATCGCCGAGTCGGAAAAAGCTCAGATCGCCGACGACGCACTGGCTCTGATCACCCGCGCCGCCGAAGGATCTGCGCGGGATGCAACGTCACTGCTGGATCAGGCGATCAGTCACGGGGCGGGTGAAACCAGCGCCGATCAGGTGCGCGCTATGTTGGGTCTGGCCGACCGGGGCCGTGTTCTGGATCTGATGGATATGATCCTGCGTGGTGACGCGGCAGGAGCCTTGACCGAGCTTAGCGGGCAATATGCCGAAGGGGCAGACCCATTGGCGGTCCTGCGCGATCTGGCTGAGATCACCCATTGGGTCTCGGTCGTCAAAATCACCCCGAATGCTGCCGAAGACCCTACCGTTTCCCCGGACGAACGCGCCCGGGGTCAGCAAATGGCCGAAGCCCTACCGATGCGCGTTCTGACCCGCATGTGGCAGATGCTGCTAAAGGCTCTGGAAGAGGTCTCGGCCGCGCCAAACGCAATGATGGCTGCAGAAATGGCAGTGATCCGACTGACCCATGTCGCTGATCTGCCTAGCCCGGAAGAGCTGATCAAACGCCTGCAGGATACACCACAGCCACCCGGTGGTGGTCCGGGCAATGGGATTAGCGCGCCCGGTCCGGCAGGCGCGACCCCTCAGGCGTCGACCCGACCAGCCTATGCTTCAACGGCAAGTGGGACGGCAGGCGGGCCAACCGCTGCTCTAGCTCAGGACGTGCAGGCGGCGCTGGCGAGATACCCGACATTTGAACATGTGGTCGAACTGATCCGCGCAAACCGGGACGTGAAACTCTTGGTTGAGGTGGAAAACGGTGTGCGTCTGGTCTCGTACCAGCCTGGCCGGATAGAATTCACGCCCACAGACAATGCCCCGACCGATCTGTCTCAACGGCTGGGCGCATCGCTGCAGCGCTGGACGGGCAACCGCTGGGCCGTTTCGATTGTATCCGACGGCGACGCGCCAACGATTGCCGAGCTTCGCGATGCGGCCGAGTTTGAGCTTAAGGCCGAGGCCGAAAAGCACCCGCTGGTGCAAGCCGTTCTAAGCCATTTTCCGAAAGCCCGGATCAAAAACATCGAAACCCCCGAACAACGCGCGGCCAAAGTCGAGTCCGAGGCGCTGCCTGAGGTCGAAGACGAATGGGACCCGTTCGAGTAGGATTGACGCCCAATTGCAAAACCCAAACCCTCCCGCGCCCGCCACGGGCCATCGGCTGACGCCAATATCCCTGAGCGGTCTTGCCAAAGACCTTGACGACGGGCGGGAGCACTCTGACCTCTTGTGTCACGCAGTTACCCCCCGTATCTAAGCCTCAAACCGAATGACAGGAGAACAATAATGCTCAAAGGACTCGGCGGTCTGGGCGATATGGCCAAGATGATGAAATCCGCGCAGGATTTGCAGACCAAGATGACCGACATGCAGGAAGAGCTTAACACCATCATGGTTGTCGGCGAATCCGGTGCCGGTCTGGTCAAGGCGACAGCGACTGCAAAGGGTGAGTTGAAAGGTCTGGATATCGATCCCTCCATCTTCAACGGCGACGACAAGGAAGTTGTCGAAGATCTCATCCTCGCCGCCATCAAGGACGCTCAGACCAAAGCGGCCGAGCGGTCTCAGGCCGAGATGGCAAAGCTGACCGAAAGCATGGGCCTGCCCGCAGACATCAAGCTGCCGTTCTGATAGACACTCCTGACGACATCAAGGCCGGGCATCCCAGCCCGGCCCATTTGCAGGAGCAAACGCCGTGAGTTCGAACAGCGATATCGACAACCTGATCGATCTGATGGCCAAACTGCCCGGCCTTGGCCCTCGTTCGGCGCGCCGCGCGGTGCTGCACCTGATCCGCAAACGCGCCCTGCTGCTGACGCCTTTGTCGGACGTCATGCAGCAAGTCGCCGCCACCGCCCGTGAATGCCTGAATTGCGGCAACGTGGGCACCACTGATATCTGCGACATTTGCAACAATGAAGCCCGCGCAACCGGAGAGCTGTGCGTGGTCGAAGACGTCGCTGACCTCTGGGCGATGGAGCGCGCAGGCGTGTTCAAAGGCCGCTATCACGTGTTGGGCGGGACGCTGTCGGCACTAGACGGGATCGGCCCGGATGAACTGCGTATTCCCCGATTGAAAGATCGGGTTGTGGCGGAAGGCGTGACCGAGATCATCCTCGCCCTGAACGCCACTGTCGATGGCCAAACAACGGCGCATTACATCGCGGATCAGTTGGAGGGTCAGGTGCGCCTGACTTCGCTGGCGCAGGGTGTGCCGATTGGGGGGGAGTTGGATTATCTGGATGACGGGACCATTACGGCAGCGCTGCGCGCACGGAAAGAGATTTGAGCTAAACGCTAGGGCCGAGCCATCATTCTTTATCGAGAATGTCGTCCAGCTTCTCGAACGCTTGCTTCCATCCACCTTCGCCAGCACTTCCGGCAGGTACACCCCTATGGACCATTGTCATCCGAGTCCTGCCGTCCTGTTCGACTAGATCAATAATCACCTCGGTGATATCCGGACTTCCCTCGGGCATCCCCATATCTTTCGGCGACAGAATATTCCCATCCTCGTCGCACATACTCTCTGTGTAGACCAGCCGGGACGGTTCAAAGATTTCTTTGTATACGCCAGTGAACCACATTCTCATGGTGTTATCCGGCGTTTTCATTTCCATGCAGATCTTTCGTACACCGCCAACACGCAAATCGATTTCTGCTGTTGGCACCGAGAAACCCTTGGGACCATACCATCTCTGAAAAAGCACCGGATCGGTCCACATGCGCCAAACCCTTGTTGCCGGAGTCTGGAAATCATGGACAATGCGTACCCAGTTTTCTGCATCATTCATCTTTCAAATCCTTTATCTCGCTCAGTAGTTTTTCCATCGCTTCAAAACGAACCTCCCAAATGTGACGGTATTGGTCGGTCCAGTTTGCAATCGCTTCCAGAGGCTCAGGGATTAGTCGGCAGGGTCGGAACTGCGCATTTCGAGAACGCTCGATCAGCCCGGCTTCTTCCAAAACACGAAGATGTTTTGAGATTGCCGGCATGCTGACATCAAACGGTTCAGCCAGTTCTTTAACTGTTGCTTCACCTTGCGCCAATCGCGCCAGCATTGCGCGGCGTGCAGGGTGGGCAAGGGCGGCAAACGCAAAGTCTAGTCTTTCATCTTCGGTCATACGTCCACTAATAAACCAATAGGTTAATTAATCAACTGGTAAAATATAAGTGGCGATTGTCGAGCTAGTTGAAATCCTCGAATTCTCTTTGGAAGCGAATGGTTTGCGGTTACTAAGGGTCCGTACCACCCACGATTTGGAATGATCTGATGCACCGCCTGCTCGCCCTCACCTTCGCCGCCTTCACAGCGACCGCCGCCCTGTCGCAGGAACTCATCGACAAAGGTTTTGTCGAGGGCTGGAACATCATGATGGACCCCAATCTCGGAAATGGGTGCCTGATTCAAACGGTTTATCAGGACCTATCGGTCGTGCGGATCGGCTATGACGCGCTCGACAATCGTGGGTATTTCACCGTTTACAACAAGGCCTGGGGCGATATCAAACCGGGGCAGAGCTATCCAATCCGGTTTGAACTGGACGGCAAGAGCTTTGATGCCACCGCCATCGGGTTCAAGCAGGATCGCGTTCCGGGTGCGACGGTATTTTTCACTGACCGGAACTTTGTCACTTCGATTGCGCAGAACAAGACGATGACGGTTTACAACCCCGAGGGTCAGACCGTTATGGCGATCGACCTGAAAGGCACCGCCAAGGCGCTCGACTATGCGCGGGATTGTCAGAACAAAAAACTCTAACGAATCGGATCGAACACGGCGTCTTTGGCTGAGCAGTCTCGGATCACGTCGCGGCCACAGGGCACGGGTGCAAGATCACGGGACAAGCACATTCGGACCTCTTCGATATAGCCCTGCTTGCAAGTGATGGTGATCATATCGGGTTCAAGCGAGGGGTTGGCCTTGAGGAACGCCTCTTCGACCACCGAGGCAGGCAGTCTGACGGTCGCGTCCAGCTTGCGGAATACCTCGGGGCGCGTGACGCCCTTATAGGCCTGCCGCGACAGCGCAAAATAGTCGGCCGCGCTAAGGCCCGAGCAAGTTCCGTGCTTTTTCCATTGGTGCCACGCCAATCCGGACGAGCCTTGAATATCCTCCATTTCCCGGGTCATGCGACGCGTGGGCGGAGCCTCGGACGTGCGGCAATAGGAAGGCCAGCCCTGATGGAATTGCGGCCAGAGCCCATGCAATATCCACCCGTGATCGTGTCGCGCATCGCACTGATCCGAGCCACGCGCATCACCTTCGCGGGCGCACCAATTGGGCGACCAACTGAGCGATAGGACGTAGTAGTCAAACTTACCCGCCTTTTCGCCCTCGGCCATCGCAGCCACGGCGCTCAGCATCCACAAAACCACCCAGCGCATTCGCCTCTTCCCTTCTTACCGTGACGCGACTATATAGGCCCCAAGTTCCCCGACAACGGAAACCTGCCCCAAGACCACGGGGCCGCCGAATTCCGGCGACGGGACAGGTGTATTTAAAGGAGACGGGCTGATGGCAAAACCACTTATGGCCAAAGCAACAGCCGTATGGCTGGTGGACAATACCACGATCAGCTTCAAGCAGATCGCGGATTTCGTAGGCATGCACGAGCTTGAAGTGCAGGGCATTGCAGATGGCGATGTGGCGGCTGGTGTGAAAGGCTTTGACCCGATTGCCAACAACCAGCTGACGCAAGACGAAATCGATACGGCGCAGAACAATCCGCTGCACAAGCTGAAGCTCAAGTTCAACGCCGCTGCGGCGGGCGAGGAAAAGCGTCGGGGTCCGCGTTATACCCCGCTGTCCAAACGTCAGGACCGCCCGAACTCGATCCTGTGGCTGGTCAAGTTCCACCCCGAACTCAGCGATGGTCAGATCGCAAAACTGGTAGGCACGACCAAGCCAACCATCCAGTCGATCCGCGAACGCACCCATTGGAACATCACCAACATGCAGCCGATCGACCCGGTTGCTCTGGGACTGTGCAAACAGTCTGAACTGGATGCCATCGTGCAGAAGGCCGCGGCCAAGAAAGCCGCTGAAGGTGGGGTTATGAGCGATGACGAGCGCCGCAAGCTTGTGTCGACCGAACAGTCGCTCGAGATGGATTCGGCGCCCAAGATCCCGACCGCGATCGAGGGTCTGGAAACCTTCTCGCTGTCTGATGAGCCTGAAGCCAAGGAAGACGATGAGCCCATCATCGATGCGGATAGCTTCTTTAATCTGCCCAAAGGCGGCGGTGACGAAGAAGACGAAGACGATCTGCGTCCCTGATAGGCTGACAGCCTCGGCGCTCTAACGCCGGGGCCTTATCTTGGGAAAGCTGCATGCTTAGCATTCTGTCCACAATATTCGGACCGCATCGTGCCGTTTCGATCTATGTGTTCCTGAAATCCTGGTGGCTGGCCATCACAGGTGCCGTTGTGATGATTGCGATCGTCGCTGGTTTGCTGTTGCTGAATGACGACGGCAAACATGAGCACGAGGCGTTTCTAACCGTCGCGGTTTTGTCTGCCACACCAATCAACGGCGATCTCAAGAACGGGGTCATCGCTTCGGTGCGCTTACCAGATGGGTCTGCGGCGTCAATCAGCTCGACCGAAGGCCCCATTGCTCAAACAGTTGGCACCCAAGCCTGCATCGAGAAACGGGTTTTTGTGGAAAGCGGAGAGCCAAGATATCGGTTCAAACTGCCGCGATACTGCGAAGCAAGTTAAACGACTAAAACCGCCCAGCCATATCACCGGGCGGTTTTTTGTTCAGATCATCTGAAACACGATGCCTGCGATGATGGCCCCGCTAATGCCCAGCCCAAGATAGGTGACAAAGACGCGAGGTTTGACCAGCGACCATACCGCCGCCATCGCGGGGACTGAACTGACCGCCCCGGCCACCATGAAGGACATCGCAGCGCCCGCACTCATCCCCTGCTCCATCAGACCTGCCAAAAGTGGCGGTGCAACGTAAGAGTTCAGATAGGCGGGCATCCCGACCAAAGCGGCGATGACGATTGGCACCACACCTTCTCCGCCGACAACTTGTGCGATCAGGTCCGCCGGGACATAGCTGACCAGCAGCGCTTCGAGCACATAGGCAAAGGCCAGCCATTTGAGCAGGAACAAACCGTTGTGTATAAACTCGGCCCGGAAACGAGTGCGGCGGTCAGGGTCATTCCAGAATTGCCAGACGGGTTTGTCGTCCTTTTTTGGTCCGCATCCACAGCATCCAGCAGGTTTGTATTCGCGTAAGGGCTGCACGAAAGCACCCCCGCGCATTAGGGCACGTACGGCGAACCCACCGAAAAGACCCAATGCAACAGCGGCCACGGCTTTCCCAATCGCAAACGGCCAGCCCAGGGCGCCTGCGGTAATCAGCAGTGTCGGCGGATCGATCAGCGGTGAGCTGAGCCAGAATGCCATTACTGCCGATAGTGGAGCGCCAAGCGCCAAGAGGCCTGCGATGAACGGAATGACTTCGCAGGAACAGAACGGTGCCAGACCGCCAAAGAGCGCAGCGAGAAAGATCATCCGTGTCTCGCGCCCCTCAAATGCACGGGCGACCATCACTTCGGCCCCAGTCGCTTTGAGGTAGGACAGCAGCAATACTGCAAACAAGATGTACTGGCCCGTGTGTGCGAGCGCCTTTGCGGCAAAGCTTACAATTTCGGTCCAGTTGCCTGGGTCAACAATGGCGACAAGCGCCAGAATGACCACGATAAGAGCCCAAGGCGTCTTGATCAGGTCGATCAGACTTCTGGTCAGCGGCTTGGGGTTTTGTGTTAGCTCAGCCATCGTTTGCGGCCTTTCCAACTTCGTCTGCGCAGCATTCACTGAGGATGAACTGCGCCAAATTCCTTAACTCGTCAAAGCACGCCCGGTTGATCGTACTGCGCCCGATCTTCTCTTGTTCAACCACGCCGCCCGCGGCCAGAAACCGCAAGTGATGCGCAAGCGTCGAGGGCGCGATGCCTGTTCGTGACTGGATTTCCCCGACGGTCAGTCCCGCCTGCCCAGCACGGACGAGGGTCTTGAGGACCTTCAGCCGAGCCTCAGAACCCATGGCAGAGAAACCTGCGGCAGCTTCTTCCCACATCTTTTATCTCCATTAAACTAGATTTATAGTTATTTAGTTCAACCCACTTTCCGCGTCAACGGCCCATTTGACCAAAGCTCACCCCATGGAACTACACAGCGATAAGTCCAGATTGCCACCACCTTAAGTCCAACCTATAACCTTGCCATGGGTATTTCAGTCGACACCTTCTTTCTCGAACGGAATGGGCAAGGCACATTGCAGGCGCAGCTTCAACAGCTGATCGCCGAAGGCATCCTGTCAGGGCGATTTCATGTTGGAGAAAAGCTGCCTTCCTCCCGCAAGCTTGCCGCTCATCTGGGTGTCAGCCGAATAACGGTCACGCTTGCCTATACCGAGCTGCTTGCCAACGACTATCTCACGGCAAAAGGTCGGTCGGGATATTACGTTTCGGAAAACGCTCCGGTACCGCCAACCTATACACCGGTGCGACGCGACACCGAAGTCGTAGACTGGGATCGCGCCCTCGCACGTCAATTTTCGGACGGCGATATGTTGGCAAAACCCAGCAACTGGCGCGAGTATCGATATCCCTTTATCTACGGCCAGGTCGACCGGAAGCTGTTCGATCACGCGAATTGGCGACTTTGCGCGGTTCGGGCGCTTGGGCATAAGGACTTTGATTCTCTGACCGGGGATTATGTCGATCAGGACGACCCGCTGCTGATCGAATTCATCGCTCGGCACACCCTTCCGCGCCGGGGCATCGTGGCCCGACCCGAAGAGATTCTGATCACCCTTGGTGCGCAAAACGCCCTTTGGCTGGCCTCGCGGATCTTGCTGAACCGGGACCGAAGGGCTGCCCTCGAAGACCCCTGCTATTACGCCCTTCGCGATCTTTTGATCCACTCCGAGTGCAAACTTTCCTATTTGCCGGTCGACAGAGACGGATTGCCCCCGGACACGATCCCCGACGACACCGATGTGATTTTCACAACGCCCAGCCATCAATCACCGACCACCGCGACCATGCCTGTTGATCGCCGTCATGCCCTGTTGCGCCGGGCGCGTGAGCTGGACGCGATGATCGTCGAGGATGACTATGAGTTCGAGATGTCATTTCTCGGGGCCCCATCACCCGCGCTCAGGTCGATGGACCGGGACGGGCGCGTGATCTATGTAGGCAGCTTTTCAAAGTCGCTGTTTCCAGGGCTTCGCCTTGGCTACATGGTCGGGTCCGAGCCCTTCATCCGCGAAGCACGAGCACTGCGATCGCTGGTCTTGCGCCATCCTCCAGGTCACATGCAGCGCACAGCGGCCTATTTTCTGTCGCTGGGCCATTACGATGCCCAGATCAGGCGCATGTCCAAAACACTGCAGCGCCGCCGCGAAGTAATCGAAGAAGCGATCGGGCAGCATGGCCTGACGGTTGCGGGTCGTGGCATGCTGGGCGGGTCTTCGATCTGGATGCAGGCGCCGCCGCATGTCGATACCGTGAAGCTGACCCGGGACCTACAACGGCAGAGCGTGCATATCGAACCGGGCGAGGCGTTCTTTTCAAGCGAGGCCCGGTCGCGGAACTATTACCGGCTTGGATACTCCTCGATCACAAAAGATCGCATTGAACCGGGAATTCAACTGATTGCAGACGCAATCCGCCGTTTCTGAAATGGACTGGACTTAAACCGCCAGTGGTTCTGGCCCTAACGCCACAGTCACCTGTGAGCCAAAACCGACCAGAAAACTGGGTGCAAAACCCCCGTTCCATCCTTCTATGATTGGAGATTACGCAGATGAAGATGACCACCGAAGAAGCCTTTGTAAAAACACTGCAGATGCATGGCATCGAACATGCGTTCGGAATCATCGGCTCTGCGATGATGCCTATTTCTGACATTTTTGAGAAAGCTGGTATCACTTTTTGGGATTGTGCGCACGAAGGGTCGGGCGGGATGATGGCTGATGGCTATACCCGCGCGACCGGCAAAATGTCGATGATGATCGCCCAGAACGGCCCTGGAATTACCAACTTTGTCACCGCCGTTAAGACTGCCTACTGGAACCACACCCCGCTGCTGCTGGTCACCCCGCAAGCGGCCAACAAGACCATGGGTCAGGGTGGTTTCCAGGAGATGGAGCAGATGCGCATGTTCGCGGACTGCGTCTGCTATCAGGAAGAAGTACGTGACCCCAGCCGCATGGCCGAGGTTCTCAGCCGCGTGATCATGAACGCCAAGCGCGCCTCGGCGCCAGCACAGATCAACGTACCGCGCGACTTCTTCACTCAGGTTGTCGATATCGAACTGCCCGCAGTTGTTGATTTCGAACTGCCTTCGGGTGGTGCAACTGCCGTCGCCGAAGCAGCCGCCCTGCTGTCCGACGCAAAAAACCCCGTCATCCTGAACGGTGCGGGTACCGTTCTGTCCAAAGGCGGGATCGCAGCGTCAAAGGCACTGGCCGAGCGTCTGGATGCCCCGGTCTGCGTTGGCTACCAGCACAACGACGCCTTCCCGGGCTCGCACCCGCTATTCGCTGGGCCACTGGGCTATAATGGCTCGAAAGCTGGTATGCAGCTGATCAAGGAAGCAGACGTTGTTCTGTGCCTCGGCACCCGCTTGAACCCGTTCTCGACCTTGCCGGGTTACGGCATGGAGTACTGGCCCGCAGATGCAAAGATCATTCAGGTCGACATCAACCCCGACCGCATCGGCCTGACCAAGAAGGTCTCGGTTGGTATCGTGGGTGATGCGGCGACCGTTGCCACCAGCATCCTGAACCAACTGTCTGACACGGCCGGTGACGAAGGTCGTGATGCACGCAAAGCGAAGATTGCAGAAACCAAATCGCGCTGGGCGCAAGAGCTGACCTCGATGGACCACGAGCAAGACGATCCGGGCACCACCTGGAACGAACGCGCACGCGCTGCCAAGCCGGATTGGCTGAGCCCGCGCAAAGCATGGCGCGCGATCCAGTCCGCTCTGCCAAAAGAGGCGATCATCTCGTCCGACATCGGCAACAACTGCGCCATCGGCAACGCTTATCCGTCGTTCGAAGAAGGCCGCAAGTATCTGGCCCCTGGCCTGTTCGGCCCCTGTGGCTATGGTTTGCCTTCGGTCATCGGCGCCAAGATCGGCTGCCCGGATGTTCCGGTTGTCGGGTTCTCGGGTGATGGTGCCTTTGGCATTGCTGTCACCGAGCTGACCGCGATTGGCCGCGAAGAGTGGCCTGCCATCACTCAGGTTGTGTTCCGCAACTATCAGTGGGGTGCGGAAAAGCGTAACTCGACCCTGTGGTTCGAAGACAACTTCGTCGGCACCGAGCTGGACACCAAAGTGTCCTATGCCGGTATCGCCAACGCGTGTGGCCTGAAAGGCGTCGTCGCACGTACTCAGGACGAATTGACTGCCGCGCTGGCTCAGGCGATCGAAGACCAAAAGAATGGTATCACCACCCTGATCGAAGCGATGATCAATCAGGAACTGGGTGAACCCTTCCGCCGCGACGCAATGAAGAAGCCGGTCGAAGTTGCCGGGATCAACGCAGCCGACATGCGTCCGCAGCAGGTTTGATCGCTGCCTCACAGCCAAGCTGGACCGGGCTCAACCGGTCCGCTTAATCAATGACAGAGGAAGGGGGTGCCGCACTCTCTTCCTCTGAACGCTTGAGCCCGGCGTCGATACGCTCCAATGTGCTCAACACGTTCAAATGCCAAGGCGATCCGCCATAGGGAGAGAGACAACGTGAACCAACAACCCAACCTCAACCTATCCCCACCTGTGTCGGACGAAATCCGCCGAACCACGTGCTACATGTGCGCGTGCCGCTGCGGCATCAACGTGCACATGAAGGAAGGCAAGGTCGCCTATATCGAGGGCAACAGGGACCACCCGGTAAACAAAGGCGTTCTGTGCGCCAAAGGCAGCGCGGGGATCATGCAGGTGAACGCGCCGTCGCGGCTGCGCAAACCGCTGCGCCGTGTCGGTCCGCGCGGTTCTGGTGAGTTTCGCGAAATCGACTGGGACGAGGCGCTCAGCACCGCCGTCGGCTGGTTGAACGAATTGCACGAAACCGCGCCGCAAAAACTGGCGTTTTTCACTGGCCGGGATCAAAGCCAGAGCTTCACGTCCTTCTGGGCGCAGAATTTCGGCACGCCCAACTATGCAGCTCATGGCGGGTTCTGCTCGGTCAATATGGCAGCGGGCGGCATCTACACGATGGGCGGGGCGTTCTGGGAATTTGGTCAGCCAGATTGGGACCACACAAAGCTGTTCATGCTCTTTGGCGTCGCCGAGGACCACGACAGTAACCCGATCAAGATGGGCATCGGCAAGATCAAGGCGCGCGGTGCGCGGGTGATCGGGGTGAACCCGATCCGCTCGGGCTATAACGCGGTTGCCGATGACTGGGTCGGCATCACACCCGGCACCGATGGTCTGTTCATCCTGTCGCTGATCCACGTGCTGATGAAAGCGGGCAAGATCGATCTGGACTACCTCAGCCGCTATACCAATGCGCCGGTTCTGGTGAATGCCGCCGAAGGCCCGGAAAAGGGCCTGTTCCTGCGCGACGCTGATGGCAAGCCACTGGTGATCGACCGTAGCACCGGCGAACCCACTGCGTTTGACAAACCCGGCGTTCGTCCGGATTTATCGGCAACTTACGAAAAGGATGGCGTCACCCATCGCCCGGTCTTCCATCTGATGGCCGAGAAATATCTGACCGATGAGCACTCCCCCGAGGCCGTCGCTGAGCGCTGCGGCATCCCAGCTCAACGTATCCGTGCCATCGCAGCCGAAATCGCCCGTGTCGCGTTTGACGAGGCGATTGAGCTTGATCATGAATGGACCGACTTCCGGGGCGAAACACATTCCAAGATGGTCGGTCGCCCGGTCAGCTTCCACGCTATGCGCGGGATTTCAGCCCATGCCAATGGTTTCCAAACCTGCCGTTCGTTGCATGTGCTACAAATCCTGCTTGGCACGGTCGAGGTTCCCGGCGGTTTCCGTTTCAAGCCGCCCTATCCTAAGCCGATCGAAGCACACCCCACCCCGCATGGTGACCGCCGCCCGGGCCGTCCTTTGGAAGGCCCCCACCTGGGTTTCCCCCGCGGTCCCGAGGACCTGCTGATTGACGATTGCGGCACGGCACAGCGTATCGACAAGGCCTTTACCTGGGAAAACCCGATGTCGGCGCATGGGCTGATGCATATGGTGATCTCGAACGCCTCCGCTGGCGATCCATACAAGATCGATACGCTGTTCATGTATATGGCGAACATGTCGTGGAATTCGTCGATGAACACCAAAGGCGTGATGGAGATGCTGACCGCCCGCAACGAAGACGGAAAATACGTCATCCCCAAGATCATCTATTCCGATGCCTATTCCTCGGAAATGGTAGCCTATGCTGATCTGATCCTGCCCGACACCACCTATCTTGAAAGGCACGACTGTATCTCATTGTTGGATCGTCCGATATGCGAGGCCGACGCCGCCGCTGATGCGATCCGCTGGCCAGTGATCGAGCCCGACCGCGACGTGCGTGGCTTCCAATCGGTTCTGATCGAGCTCGCCAACCGCATGAGCCTGCCGGGCTTCACCAATGAGGACGGTACGCCCAAGTGGAAGGATTATGCCGACTATATCGTCAACCATCAACGTAAGCCGGGGATTGGCCCGCTGGCTGGATTCAGGGGCGAAAACGGCGACAAGGAAGGGCGCGGAGAGGTCAACCCCAACCAGTTGGACCGCTATATTGAAAATGGTGGCTTTTACGTGGCGCATATCCCTGAAGGTGCAGATTACTATAAGCCTTGGAACATGGGTTATCAGGACTGGGCTGTTGGCATGGGCATCTATGACAGTCCACAACCCTATCTATTCCAGCTTTATTCCGAGCCAATGCGGAAATTCCAGCTGGCCGCCGAAGGTCACGGCGATCGCCAACCGCCCGAACACCTGCGCCAGCGCATCAAGGACACGATGGACCCCCTGCCCATCTGGTATGAAACAGATCAGACCGGCAACGAAGGCTTCACCGTTAACGCTCTGACCCAACGCCCGATGGCGATGTACCACAGCTGGGGCACGCAGAACGCGTGGCTTCGCCAACTGCACGGTCGCAACCCGCTCTACGTGCCGACCAAACTAATGCGCGAACATGGGCTGGAAGATGGCGATTGGGCCAAGGTCAGCTCTCCTCATGGAGAAATCACGGTACCCGTCATGGAAATGGCCGCGCTGAACGACAATACAGTTTGGACTTGGAACGCCATCGGCAAGCGCAAAGGCGCTTGGGCGTTGCAAGAGGACGCACCGGAAGCCACAAAAGGGTTCCTGCTGAACCATCTGATCCACGAGCTGCTGCCGCCCAAGGGCGATGGCCAACGGTGGGCAAACTCTGACCCGATCACAGGTCAAGCCGCGTGGTTCGACCTGAAGGTGAAGATTGAAAAAGCCGACGCCCCAAGTGATGCGGAAAGCCAGCCCGAGTTTAATCCGATCAAGTCGCCGGTCGGACAGGGGCCAAAGGATTTGGCTTGGAAGGTAGGCAAATGAACCGATCCGTACTTCATCTGGCCAAAAATACCTCGGGGTCTGGGGCAGCGCCCCAGCCCACCCTCACCACAATCGCGGAGGCAAGGCAATCATGACCCAGCTCCCCACATCCACCGACCGCAAGATGGGTTTGGTCATCGATCTGGATACCTGCGTCGGGTGCCACGCTTGTGTGATCTCCTGCAAAGGCTGGAATACCGAAAACTACGGCGCACCCCTTTCAGATCAGGACGCCTATGGTTCAAACCCCTCGGGCACCTTCCTGAACCGCGTCCATTCTTACGAGGTGCAGCCGACAGATGGCCACGCGCAGCTGATACATTTCCCGAAATCCTGCCTGCATTGCGAAGACGCGCCTTGCGTCACGGTTTGCCCCACCGGTGCCAGCTATAAGCGTGTCGAGGATGGTATCGTTCTGGTCAACGAGAGCGACTGTATCGGCTGCGGCCTGTGCGCTTGGGCCTGCCCCTATGGCGCGCGCGAGCTGGACGCGACCGAAGGTGTGATGAAGAAATGCACACTTTGTGTTGACCGGATTTACAATGAAAATCTTCCCGAGGTGGATCGCGTCCCATCTTGCGTCCGCACCTGTCCGGCCGGGGCGCGTCACTTTGGAGATCTCGGTGATCCTGACAGCGATGTCAGCAAACTGGTCGCTGAACGCGACGGCATGGACCTGATGCCTGAGATGGGCACCAAACCCGTCAACAAATATCTTCCACCGCGTCCCAAGGACAAGATTGAGGATCAGATCGACATTCTGGCCCCTCTGCTGGCCCCGGTTGCCGAAGAGCCCAAAGGCTTTCTCGGCTGGCTCGACAAGACCTTGGAGAAGCTCTGATGCACCCGGCACCATCTGTTATCGTCTTCACCACACTGTCCGGCCTTGGCTTTGGGCTTTTGTTTTTCTTGGGCCTCGGCATACCTGAAGTCTCGGGTTGGGTCGCTTTTGTATTCTTTGCGATTGCGTATGGCCTATCTGTTGGCGGGCTGTTGGCTTCAACCTTCCATCTCGGCCACCCCGAACGTGCGTGGAAGGCCTTCACCCAATGGCGCTCAAGCTGGCTCAGCCGCGAGGGCTGGTGCGCGGTTATCGCGCTACTCATGATGGGGCTCTATGCCATCGGGGCGGTCTTTCTGGGCCAGCGCTGGGGTTTACTGGGCTGGATCGGCGCGGCGTTCTCACTGGCGACGGTGTTCACCACGTCCATGATTTACACCCAGCTCAAGACCATCCCACGTTGGAACATGAATCTGACACCAGCCATGTTCTTGTCGTTCAGCCTTGCCGGTGGCGCGTTGCTGGCGGGAGCGGAAGCGTTGGCCCCATGGTTGCTCGTCATTGCAGGTGCCGTGCAGCTGGCCTACTGGGCCAAGGGCGACGGTGCACTGACCGGTTCCGGGACCACTTTGGCAACCGCGACAGGGCTTGGGGATCGTGGCGCGGTCCGCGCATTCGAACCACCTCACACCGGAACAAACTATCTGCTGCGTGAGTTTGTGCATGTCGTCGGTCGGAAGCACGCCCAGAAATTGCGGATGATATCCTTTGGTCTGGCATTTGTGCTGCCCTTGTTGCTGATTCTGATCCCCGTCGGCGGTGTTTTGACCAAGCATGTCTTTGCGCTTCTCGCAGTGCTGACGCACCTTGCCGGGGTAGCAGTT
This sequence comes from Ruegeria sp. CE9, assembly GCF_056537425.1. Classification (NCBI taxonomy): domain Bacteria; kingdom Pseudomonadati; phylum Pseudomonadota; class Alphaproteobacteria; order Rhodobacterales; family Roseobacteraceae; genus Ruegeria; species Ruegeria sp. CE9. The sequence goes on from NZ_JBQFRO010000010.1 coordinate 68,924, forward strand.
TCCCGCTGGTTGTTCTTTGCGCAAGCCGAGCATGTGGTTGGGTTGTACTACGGTAAACGGTAGGGGGCTCTGCCCCGTCGCGGCAAGCCGCGACCCCCCGAGGTATTTTGGCCAGATGAAGTCTGGATCCTGAAAGAAAAAAGGCGGCGCTCGATATTCGAGGCCGCCCTTTTTTTGAGTCGTTTCTTTAACTTCAGATCAGTCCAGCATGTACCATCGCTGCTTCGATGGCGGTTTTGGTGCTGTCTTCCAACTCGGTCAGGGGCGAGCGAACTTCGGTGCTGCACAGGCCAAGTTTGCTGAGCGCGTATTTGGCCCCGACAAGACCGGGTTCGATAAAGATCGCTTCGTGCAGCGGCATCAGGCGGTCCTGATACTCCAGAGCCTTTGCGTAATCACCAGCGAGCGTTGCCTGCTGAAATTCTGCGCAGAGCTTCGGGGCCACGTTCGCGGTGACCGAAATGCAGCCCACTCCGCCATGAGCGTTAAAGCCCAGCGCTGTCGCGTCCTCTCCGGACAATTGGCAGAAATCAGCACCACAGCTTGCGCGTTGCTGGCTGACGCGGGCCAGATCGCCGGTCGCGTCTTTAACGCCGATGATGCGCGGCAGTTTGGCCAACTCACCCATCGTTTCCGGGGTCATGTCGACAATCGAACGGCCCGGGATGTTGTAGATGATGATCGGGATATCGGCGCAGTCATGCAGCGTCTGGAAATGCGTCAACAGGCCCCGCTGGGTGGGCTTGTTGTAATAGGGCGTAACGACAAGTGCCGCATCAGCGCCGATCTTTTGCGCGAACTGGACGAACCGCACAGCCTCAACCGTGTTGTTGGAACCTGCACCGGCTATGACGGGCACGCGACCTGCGGCGGCTTTCACGACCTCGGCAATAACCGTTTCATGTTCTTCATGGCTGAGCGTTGGGCTCTCCCCGGTTGTACCTACGGGAACAAGACCGGTCGAGCCATGCTGAATTTGCCATTCCACCAAGTGTTTGAGCGTATCCAGGTCCAACGCGCCGTTGCTGAACGGGGTGACCAGGGCTGGCATTGAGCCTTTAAACATGGAACGCTCCTTAGGTGTTTTTTGCGCACCGGTCCGTCACGATTAAGGGTTTGTGAGTTGATCCCGGCGGCGCAAGGTTTATCCTGCATGGCTGTATCCTTGGTTTGTTGGAGAATGCAAGGGATGAGACGAATTCTGTCGCTGGGAATCTCAATGATTCTGGTACTTGCGCTGCAGCCGCAGGTTACTCGGGCGGATGCAACGCAGGATCTGCGCGCCGGGCTCTATGAAATGCGCAAGGGCGACTGGAATGCAGCGCTGCGCGTGGCCGGCCAGCGCGGTTCGGTGGCGCGCGACATTATCGTCTGGCACTGGCTACGTGAGGGCTTTGGCAGCTCAGGCGATGTGCTGGTCTTTCTGGACCGGCGTCCCGATTGGCCCGGGCTTGCATGGCTGCGTCGGAAAAGCGAGCCATCCTTTACCGGGGCCGATTCGAACCGGGTTCTGAAATTCTATGAAGGGATGCCCCCGCAAACCGCTGAAGGTGCGTTGAACTATGCCGTGGCGCTAAAGAGCCAAGGCCGCAACGGTGAGGCCGAAGCCGATGTTGTAGCCGCATGGCGGACGATGCCAATGGGGTCGGGTCTGCAAAAAAACTATCTGGAGAACTTTAGTAAACTGCTGAAACCCCATCACGAGGCACGGTTGGATCGGATGCTGTGGGACGGGCATTTGGTCAGCGCGGGGCAGATGTTGCCCCTGGTCGGTGCAGATTATCGCAAATTGGCTGAGGCGCGCATTGCTTTGCAAAAACGCGAGAATGGCGTGGATGGGAAGGTCGCCTCGGTACCGAGTGCGTTGGCCAAGGATCCCGGTCTGGCCTTTGACCGGTTCGTTTGGCGGGACCGCAAGGAACTGGATGACAGCGCCATTGATCTCATGTTGTCGCGCTCGACCGGACCGAAATCACTAGGCGAGCCGGACAAATGGGCGGAAGGACGACGCAGGTTGGCGCGACTCGAGATGCGCACGGGCGATGCTGAACGCGCCTATGCGATTGCCGCCAATCACCATATGACCGCTGAAATGGGCTATGGTTATGCCGATCTGGAGTGGCTCTCGGGCTTTCTCGCGCTGCGCAGGTTGAATGATCCGGCCACGGCGGTGCGGCATTTCCAGAATTTCTCGGAGGCGGTGCAATCGCCGATTTCGAAAGGGCGCGGAGGATATTGGCTGGGTCGTGCTTATGCGGCTCAAGGGGACGCAGACAAGGCGCACGAGGCTTATGCAGAAGGCGCGAACTATCAGACCTCATTCTATGGGCTTCTGGCGGCGGAACAGATCGGCCGCCCATTTGACAGCGAGTTGGCCAACCCGCGCCGTGCCCCGCATTGGAAACAGGCTGCATTTGCAGATTCGAGCGTGCTAGAGGCTGGGTTGCTGTTGCAGCGCGCGGGAGAGGGAAATCTCTCAGAACGGTTCCTGACCCATCTGGTGGAGGGTCTCGATCAAACGCAGGCCGCTCAGCTGGGGGATCTGGTGATTGAGCTGAATGAGCCGCATTTGGCCGTCATGATCGCCAAACGTGCGGCAACAACCGGTGTTGTTTTGCCTGCCGCCTATTATCCGGTACACCCAGTCGCCGATATGGGCCTGCCGATGGCGAAAGAGATGACACTGGCGATCGCCCGACGTGAAAGTGAGTTCGATCCGGTTGTCGTCAGCGGTGCCGGTGCGCGCGGCCTGATGCAGGTCATGCCCGCCACGGCCAAACTTGTGGCACAGGATTTGGGCATTCTGGGCGGCCATAAAACAGCACGCCTGACCTCGGATTGGCAATATAACGCGAAGCTGGGCGCGAATTATCTTGCGACACTGGCCGAAGACTTCAACGGCAATGTCGTGATGATGGCAGCAGGATATAATGCCGGACCACGACGGCCGATCTCTTGGATGGAGCGTTATGGTGACCCACGCAAAGGTCAGGTTGACGTCATCGACTGGATCGAGACAATTCCGTTCAAGGAAACCCGGAACTATGTGATGCGTGTCGCCGAAAGCCTGCCGGTCTATCGTGCTCGGTTAGGGCAGCCAGCTTTGCCGGTGCCGTTTTCGCAGGAACTAACCGGTTCGACCCTTGCGTCGTTCGCGCCATAGGGTGAACAGACCAGCCGCAATCACCAAGGCCGCACCTACAACGACCTCAGAACGCAGCGTTTCGTGGAAGATCGTAATGCCCAGAATTGCGCTCCACATCAGGTGGAAATAGGCGAAGGGTTGCACTGCGCTGGCCTCGGCCATCTCATAACACTTGATGAGCAGCCAATGCCCCAGCGCACCTGTTATGCAGAGCAACCCCATCCATAGCCAATCGCTGCGCGCCATGGGCTCCCAGAACCAGACACCGACGACAGTCATCGCGACCGCACCAGCCACGCCGGTCCAGAAAAAACTGGTCGCGCTGCTGTCGCGCCGCGCAGCGTACCGGGTCAGCAGGCCATAGATCGCGAACATAAATGCCGAGATCAGCGGAATCACCGCCCATGGATTAAACACGCCCGCACCGGGCTGGAGAATAATGAGCACCCCGATACAGCCGACCCCGATCGCGGCCCAGCGGCGCCAGCCGACTTTCTCACCCAGAACCGGACCGCTGAGGGCGGCAATCAGCAGCGGGTAGCAGATGAACACAGCCTGACTTTCAATCAGCCCCAGAATGGTAAAGCTGAAAACGGCCACACAAATTTCTGCGGCCAGCAACACACCCCGGAATATCTGGAGCCCGAGCTGGCTGGTTTGCGCAGCAGCGCGCAGACCTCCGGTTGATCTTGCCGCCAGAGCGATCACGAACGCGGCAAAGAACCAGTACCGGATCATCACGACCATATAAGTGTTGTAGGTTCCGGCCAGATGACGCGAAATCCCATCCTGCAAGGCGAATACAATCGTCGCCCCGATCATAAGCGCAATACCTGCGTTGACGTTGTTCTTCTGGCTCATGGCTTCACCGCTCGGGTCATATGCCGTTTGCGGCCAAAGCCGGGGCTGCGGGTTACGTTAAAGCCCGCATCGGACAGGCCCCGACGCACGAAACCTGCGGCGGTATAGGTAGCCGCTGTGCCGCCTTGGATCGTATGGTCCGCCACCTGTTGCATCAGGTCAGCCCCCCACAGCTCGGGGTTTTTTGCGGGTGAGAAGCCATCCAGAAACCACGCATCTGCCTCGCCATTCCATGTGGGCAAGGTCTGGCGTGCGTCTCCGACCATGACCTCAAGATGCAATGTGTCCAGCACGCATTTCTGCCCATTCCATTTTTCCAGAAAGCGATCGGCCCACGGGGTCATCTCGGGGAAGGCCGCCAAAGCGCGCGCCATATCGTCAGGTGCCATCGGATAGGCCTCGAAGCTGGTGAACCGCAATGGAGTGGTCTGCCCCGCAGCTTCCCACGCCGACCACGCAGTTAACAGGTTCAAGCCGGTGCCAAAACCCAGCTCTGCAATATGAAATCCCGGAGCAAAGCGTGCGGGCAGATCATTGCCCGCCAGAAACACATGCCGTGTTTCCTCCAACCCGTTCTGCAAAGAATAATAGGGGTCATTGAACCGATCCGAGACCGGAATCTGATCCTCTGTCCAAGTGAGTTCGGCACGCTGGTCTGCCATCGGGGAATCCTGTAGCTAAGCGGCGCGACACTGAACAAGGAAAAGGGGATTGGCAATGGTCGATGTGACGGTGCGTGGCGCAGGGATCTTTGGCCTCTCCATCGCCTGGACCTGCGCCCGGCGCGGCGCGAAGGTTCAGATCGTCGATCCCTTTGGTCCGGGTGCGGGTTCCAGCGGAGGGCTGGTTGGCGCACTGGCGCCACATGTGCCGGAAAACTGGAACGCGAAAAAGGCATTTCAGTTCGAAAGTCTGATCATGGCCGAACCGTTCTGGAAACAGGTTGAGACTACAGGCGGGGTGTCACCGGGGTACGCCCGGCTGGGACGCCTGCAACCCTTACCGGACGCGCGCAGTTTGGAGCTGGCCCGCACACGCGAACACACGGCGACGACGCTGTGGCAAGGTCAGGCTGAGTGGAGCGTGAAAGCCGTGGATCGGGTCGGGGCTTGGTGTCCTCCCAGCCCCGTAGGTTTTGTCATTCACGACACACTGAGCGCGCGCATGCATCCCCGGCGAGCCTGCGCCGCGCTGGTTGCCGCACTTAGCGTGATGGGCGTTGAAGTTGTCCGAGAAGCGCCCGACAGGGGGCAGGTCGTTCACGCGACTGGGCTTGCGGGCTTGCAAGAACTCAGCGCCGCGTATGGCAAGACAATTGGAAACGGAGTGAAGGGACAGGCGGCATTGCTGCGGTTCGATGCAGGCGCCGTACCGCAACTATTCGCAGATGCCGTTCACATTGTACCACATGCCGATGGCACATTGGCCATCGGCTCGACCTCTGAACGCGAGTATGATAACCCGACCAGCACCGATAACGCGTTGGACGATGTGCTGGATCGGGCCATGCGGGCTGTTCCGGTTCTTCACGGAGCGGAAGTGATCGAACGTTGGGCTGGCGTTCGCCCGCGCAGCAAAAGCCGCGCGCCGATGCTGGGCGCGCATCCATTGCACCAAGGGCAGTTCATCGCCAACGGCGGCTTCAAGATTGGCTTTGGCATGGCACCGAAGATTGCCGGGGTTATGGCTGACCTGATGCTGGAAGAGCGCAATGCGATCCCGCAAGATTTTCTTCCCGAAGCATCACTCTGATTGCAACACCGCAGTCGCCGTCATGCATTGTCGACCTCCGGGGCCGCGGACCCAGAGCTTATGCCCGTGGCGGCACAGAGTGGCTGTTTCGAAGTGCATCATCGGTGACGACGCGCGAAACGAGAACTCCGCCAATGGTCCCATCGATTCAGTTGCAAACAACATGAGCAACTGAGCCAACAAAGGTCCGTGGACGACCAGCCCGGTATAACCTTCCACCCCGCGCGCGTAGTCAAGATCGTAATGTATCCGGTGCCCGTTGAACGTGAGCGCCGAATAGCGGAACAGCAAGGTTGTATCGAATTCCACCTCACGCCGGTCCACCTCATCCGTTCTGGCTATCGGAGCCTCTGGCGATGGAACTTCGGTCGAGGGATCTTCGCGGTAAACCAGATCCTGCCATTCAGTGATACAAAGCGTATCTTTCTGCCACATCTCGTGGCGCAGCGTGACAAAGGCGAGTGGCCCTGTGCGCCCCGTCTTTGCGGCCACGCTTTCCCGTACTGATCGACGTTCTGCAAAGACTCCCGCAACAAAGGGACGATGAAACTGAAGACGCCCACCTGCCCACATACGCCGCGGCAAACCCATGTCGGGGATAAGCCCTTGACCCACTTGCGGATGTCCGTCGCGCCCCAGCGCATCCGGCAAATGTGGCGACCAGAAATAGAGTTGATGGAAGAAGGGCGGCAACGGCGATCCCGCCTTTATCGTCGGTGCCTGCCCCAACGCCGCTTGCAAAGCGGTAGCTCGGGCCGGGTCCAAGACATCGGCCACGATCTCTGTCGGGTTTTCGTCTTTCATTTGCACAGCCTAAGACCTGCAGCAGAGCGCCACAAGCGGGGCGAGTTAGAACCCGGCCTCGGCCCGCAGCTTCTGCATCAAGGTATGCAAAGTGCGTTCGTACCGCTCATTCGATAACCGGCCTTCGGCATCGAACTCGTTCGAACTGTCGGCCAGATGGATTTCCGGCCCCTGCAGGATCCGGGGCTGGAAAGGCACCATAAACGATCGTAGGATCATCTGCGCCCGCTCACCCCCAGCGCGTCCTGCAGCAGCGGACATCACGGCGACCGGCTTGTCCATCCATGGCTTACCGCTGGTCCGGCTGACCCAGTCCAACGCATTCTTCAGCACGCCCGAGGGGCCTTTGTTGTATTCCGGTGTCGAAATGATTACTGCATCAGCCTGCGCAATCTGATCTGCCAGCAGCTGTACGGCTTCGGGAATACCTTCGCCAACTTCGACATCACCGTCATAGAGGGGCAGGTTCAGGTCAGCCTCGATGAATGTGCCAGGCTCGAACAGACGTGCGGCTTCGCGCAGCAGCTTACGATTGGTCGCATCCCGGCGCAGCGAACCGGACAGGCCAACAAGGATCGGATCAGACATGGGGAAACTCCGCTATGGTGTTTCCCCTTACCTAGCCCGGGATCGCCCCGAGCCAAAGCCCCAGCGACGCGCAGTCACTGTGCGCTAAGCGCGCGATCAGGCGTTGCCGCTTGGTACAACCACAATCTCGACGCGACGATTCTGGGCTTTGCCCTCAGGCGTCAGGTTCGACGCAATCGGGTTGTTCTCACCCTGCCCCACCGTGGTGATACGGGAATAGCTGACACCATTGGCCTGCAGAATATCAGCGACCGCATTTGCACGTCGCTCGGACAGGCCAAGGTTATACGACGCCTCTCCGTCACTGTCAGTATGGCCGATGATCTGGACGTTTGAGTTCGGGTAGTTGACCAGATTCTGCCCCACCTTCACCAAATCAGCCCGCAAGGCTGGACGCACGGTCGAGCTGTCGGTGTCGAAGGTGATGTCATTTGGGACCGTGACGATCAGACGGTCACCTGCATTGACGATGGTAATCCCGTCGTTGGCCAGCTGTCGCCGCAATTCGGCCGCTTGGCGATCAAGCTGATTGCCGATCACACCACCGCCTGCGGCCCCGATCGCTCCACCAGCCAACGCGCCCAGCAGCGGGTCGGAATCATTTGCAATCGCGCCCACGCCCGCGCCAATCAAACCACCCAGCAACGCGCCTTGTTTGGCATTCTGGTTGGGATCGTTTTGCACCGAAAGGGTGCCCGGATCAGTACACGCCCCCAGAAACAGCGCCGAACACAACCCGACTGTCAGTACACATTTGGAAATCGTCATGGAATCACCTTCTGCTCACGCACCCGTTTGCCGGGTTTGCTTCGTTCTGCGCAGTATAACACGGTGAGAACAATGAGCCTCAAGCAACAATTGAGTGAAATAGGCAAATACCCGCCATTCAAGCTGCCCCTGCAGAGCTATCCCAAGTGTTCTGCTCTTGCCAGATCGCACGCAGGGGTTCCCCTTGCCCGCAGAAGTGATCCTCAGTCATTTCGCAGGCCCAAATCCTATCTGTACGGAAGTGGCGAAACCCGTTTCTTAACTCGCACCACGCGGCGAGCATAGTACATTCAATGTGGTAGATAAGGGCGACAGGTCGCACAGTACGCTCGGTACGCTCATCCCTAGAATTCACATAGGTGATGCGTATTTTGCGTTCATCCCGGATTGCTTCGCGATAGTTCACCACAGGTATGCAGCCCTTTTCCGGATCATCCATCGGTGCGCCCCAAGGCGCGACCTGAAGCCAGTCCGCTGGCGCGCGCAAGGCCTCGATCTTACGACATACGCGGTCAGCCGCCTGTTGCAGGGTACTGTCACCTGTACGGGCCAGCATTGATAAGCCAACCCAGAGCGCCTCAACCTCTTCAGCATCGAAATTGAGCGGCGGCAGGTCATAACCGCGTCGCATCAGGTAGCCGACACCCGCTTCGCCCTCGATTGGCGTGCGCTGCGCCTGCAACGCGGCAATATCGCGATACACAGTGCGCACCGAAACCTCGAGCTTGGCGGCCAAAGCCTCAGCTGTGACGGGCGCTTCAGCTGCACGCAAAATCTGAATGATTTCAAAAAGACGGGTCGAACGGCGCATCCGGGTCTCCTTACGATCTGCTGACAACTTAGCACACCCCCCTGACAGGGTGGTGTCAGGAGTGTTGGGCGAAGATTGCTCAATTGCAATTCAGGAGAGCAACCATGCCTTACCTCGACAATCACGTCATGATGACCCTGAAACTGGACCGCTGGTCCCAGGACCACGTTTTGCGCGGATTTGAGATCGAGCGAGAACTCGCTGCGACACGCCAACGCCAGATCGGGCGTCCAGTCAAACGGACCAGGCGGTTTTCGCTGGGAAACCTGAAGACACTCTGGACCAGCAGCGCCTGAATTCAAAACTCGGCGGGGGCCCGGAACTTCATCGAGACCCCGCCCTCGGGATTCTTGAGCCTTAGTTCTTCCGAATGCAGCATCAACCGCGGGAAATCACGTGCTGCACCTTCTGCGTAAAACGGATCGCCCAGGATCGGATGGCCCATTGCCTGCATGTGCACGCGCAATTGATGTGAACGGCCAGTTTTGGGGAATAGACGCACCCGCGTTGCCTCGCCCTCGTACTTGATCACCCGCCAATCAGTGACCGCAGGTTTACCTGTTTCATGGCAAACCATCTGACGCGGACGGTTGGGCCAATCCACGATCAGCGGCAGATCTACGGTGCCGGTTTTGGGCTTAACCGCACCCCATACACGCGCGACATAGGTCTTGCGGGTCTGCCGGTTCTCGAATTGCAGGCCAAGATGTCGTTGTGCATGTGGCGTCTGAGCAAACACCATCACGCCAGATGTGTCGCGATCCAATCGATGCACCAAAAGTGCCTGTGGAAACGCCGCCTGCACGCGGGCAAGCAAGCAGTCCGCCAGATGCGTCCCCCGCCCCGGTACCGACAGCAGCCCAGAGGGCTTGTTCACCACGATCAATTGCGTGTCTTCAAACAGAACATCCAGAGGGGTTTGCGGGGGATCATAGGTCTCACTCATGCCGGCCTGCCTAACTCAGCCCTCTGCTTCCCGCAACGTCGTCCTTGCCGGAATGAAACGATTGAGCAAATCTTGGACCAACAAGAAGGAACGCGGCATGCACCCGACAATCGAACGAATGCAGGAAGTCGTTGCGAAAGGCGATGAAAACCTGATCCATGAATTGCTGGCCGAGGACGTGCGATTTTCGCCACCCACCTATTACAGCACATGGACGGGGCGCGAACCCGTCGCGGCCGTTTTGGGCCATGTGGGGCAGGTCTTTTCGGATTTTCAGTATCGCCGGGTCATGGGCGATGGCAATGATTGGGCATTGGAGTTTCAATGCAAGGTCGGTGTGTTGAATGCCGTGGGCGTCGACCTGATCACGCTGAACGCTGAGGGGCTGATTCAGGAGTTCGAGGTTGTCATGCGCCCGTACAAAACCATTGGTGCACTACGTGAAGCTATGATGGCACGGGTCACGACGGATCCTCGTTTTCTGAAGTTCAAAGAGGCGCTAAACTGAAGGTGCCATTCCCTGTCGCCGCAGATCAAATCCTGAGAATTCCGCTTTTGCCGCTGCTGGCCATTCAAGGCCAATCGGTAAAGCGCAGCGCGCGTTTTCTGCCCGAGCCATCAGGTCCACGCAACGGGCGCGCTGGACGCGGTCCGAGGCTGCGCCTTTTGATCGCTGGCGACAGCTCTGCGGCTGGAGTAGGAGCTGGAACCCAAAGTCAGGCGCTTTCGGGGCAGTTGGTCACCCAGTTGACCAAACGCTATTCTGTTGAGTGGAGGCTCGAGGCAACCACAGGGTACACCACACGAGACACGATCCAGCGGCTGCAAAGTATCTCAGAGAACTTTGACGTTGTCGTAACCGCGCTGGGTGTCAACGACGTGACCCGCGCGGTTACGCGCCGAGCCTTTGAGCGCCGCCAAGCGCAGTTGTTGGAGCTGTTGACCGGTCCAATCGGGGCAAGGCATGTTGTTGTAACCGCTGTCCCCCAGATGGCACGCTTTCCTGAATTGCCCCAACCGCTAGCCTGGTTTTTGGGCAAGCAAGCGGAAAGGCTGGATCACGGGTTGCAAAAGGTGGCCGCTGGATTTCCGCAAGCCTCGCATCTGGCGCTAGACTTACCCGATGACCCGGCGCTCGCCGCACCAGATGGATATCATCCCAGTCCCAAGACCTATGCGATTTGGGCCAAAGAAATTGCTCGGATTATCCGCTAGGTCTGAGAGCGAATTTGCCTGATCATCGGGATCGAATACACCACCAACGCAGCCCAGATCAGGGGAAATGCAATCATTCTTGCCCGATCAATATGTTCGCCGAACAAGGTAATCGCGGTGATGAAAATCATCGTGGGCGCGATGTATTGCAAGATACCCATCGTCGACAGCCGCACCAGTTTGGCCCCATTGGCGTACAGCAACAGTGGAATTGCGGTAACCAGCCCCGCCCCCGCCAGAAGCGCCGTGTCGGACGTGGCTGCACCAAAATGTGCGGTCCCAGTGAACCCCAGCCAAGTGGTGTATGCCAGGGCTGGGATCAGCAGGATGAGCACTTCAAGCAAAAAGCCCTGATTGGGTCCGATCGGAAGTGAGCGTTTGAAGAATGCATAGAACCCCCAACTGATCATCAAGCCCAGGGCGGCCCAGGGTAGGCTTCCTGCCTGAAACACCAAAACCAGCACCCCCAAAGCGGCCAGCCCGACCGCAATCAGTTGCGTCCGGGTCAAGGGTTCGCGCAGCAATATCGCTCCCAGCGCGATACTGAACAAAGGGTTGATATAATACCCCAGTGCAGCGTCGAGCGCATGGCCTGACGAGATCGCCCAGACATAGATCGCCCAATTCACAGAAACCAGAGCAGCCGTAATCGCCGCCATTCCCAGCATCTTGGGATTTCTCAACGCAGCTTTCAGATCACCGGTTCGCCCAAGTGCAATCAGTAACAGCCCGGCCACCGGAATCGACCAAACAACCCGATGAGCGACAATTTCGATCGGACCAATATGCTCCATCGCTTTCATGTAAAGCGGAAGAAACCCCCAAAGAAGATACGCAGACACGGCCAGAACCAGCCCTTTGGGCGTGTCCATGTTGTTTTGTGGGATGGGGGTGTCTGCCACAGTGAGCCTCCGACTGATACCGTGTTTCTTTACGGCAAGTCAGACAGGCTTGGGAACCTTCAAAACCGTGAAGCGCATCATCAGGAATTTTGATACGTCACGCCTGGGTCGAGGGGCTTTAAGAATAGAACCGGGGCGCCGAAACGCCCCGTCAATTTGATTACACTTTGACGCGTTCGGATTTCGGGTCGTACATCGGTTTCAGCGAAACCTCGGCTTTCACCTTTACGCCACACACATCAATCTCGTAGGTCGAGGCAAGGACATCTGCCGCCTTTTCACCTTCGGACGGGACATAACCCAACCCAATAGCACCACCCAAAGTGTGACCATAGTTGCCCGACGTCAGGTAGCCCACATATTCGCCATCGCGAATGATCGGTTCGTTGTGGAACAGCAGCGGTTCAGCATCTGTCAGCTTGAACTGAACCAGACGGCTCTGGGGTCCGCTTTCCTTGCGGGCAATCACCGCTTCGCGCCCGATGAAATCGCTGCCCTTGTCGACTTTGACAGCAAAGCCCAGCCCGGCATCGACGACATGATCTTCACAGGTGATGTCGTGTCCGAAATGGCGGAATCCCTTTTCGATCCGCGCGCTGTCCATCATATGCATGCCGCAGAGTTTCAGGCCCATGTCCTGCCCGGCCTCATACAGGGTTTCAAATACATGGCTCGCCATGTCCGAAGACACATAGATCTCCCAACCCAGCTCACCTACATAGGTCACGCGGTGAGCCCGGGCGAGGCCCATGCCGATCTCAATGTCCTGCGCTGTTCCGAACGGATTGGTCGCGTTTGTAAAATCAGCCGGTGAAACCTTTTCCAGCAACGCGCGGGCATTCGGACCCATGACCGCCAGAACACCTTCCCCTGCGGTGACATCTGTGATGACCACATTGAAATTGCCTGCATGGCGCATCATCCAGGTCTGATCGGCCTGACGGGTCGCGGCCGGGGTGACGACCAGATAGGCGGTCTCGGTCAGGCGCGTAACCGTGACATCAGCTTCGATCCCGCCTGCGCGGTTCAGGAATTGGGTATAAACGATCTTGCCGTTCGGCACCGAGTAATCGCCGCCGCCGATATAGTTCATGAACTTCTCGGCATCCGGCCCTTCAACGCGGATCTTGCCGAAGGATGACATGTCATACATGCCCACATTCTCGCGCACGGCGCAGTGTTCTGCGGCCGAGTTCTCAAACCAGTTCTGGCGTTTCCAGCTATACTGATATTCGCGCGCTTGCCCGTCATTGGCAAACCAGTTGGCGCGTTCCCAACCCGCCAGTTCGCCCATTACCGCACCCTGTTCCAGCAGGTGGTGATGGAACGGTGTCCGGCGTACACCACGCGCGGTCGCCTTTTGGCGATACGGGAAGTGATCGGCATAGAGCAGGCCCAGCGTCTCTTTCGAGCGCTCAAACAAGTACTGCTTGTTGCCCTGAAATGGCTGCATGCGGCCGATATCCACATCACCCAGATCGAATGGCTTCTCGCCGGAATCCATCCATTCTGCCAGCGCCATTCCAGCACCGCCTGCGGATTGAATACCAATCGAGTTGAACCCTGCCGCAACCCAGACATTGTCCATCTCGGGCGCAAGACCCAGATGATAGGCGTCATCGGGCGTAAAGGATTCAGGACCATTAAAGAAGGTATGAATACCAGCTTCGGCCAACAGCGGAACGCGCTCAACGGCTTTTTCCAGAATCGGCTCGAAGTGGTCGAAATCTTCCTGAAGCTGGTCGAATTCAAAGGTATCCGGGATACCGTTCATCGCCCATGGTTTCGATTCCGGCTCGAACGCGCCCAAAAGGATTTTACCCGCGTCTTCCTTGTAATACGCGTATTCATCCGGCACGCGCAACACCGGCAGCTGGGTCATGCCGTCAATGTTTTCTGTTACGATATAGAAGTGTTCGCAGGCGTGAAGCGGCACATTAACACCGGCCATACGGCCAACTTCATGACCCCACATACCGGCACAGTTCACCACCATATCGCATTCGATGTGACCCGAGGCGCTGCCATCATCTGCAACCCAATCGACGCCAGTGACCGTGCGTCCCTGCTTGACGATGTCAGTTACCTTTACGCGTTCTTTGACGATTCCACCGCGCTGCCGTGCACCTTTGGCCAATGCAAGCGCGATGTTTGCAGGATCGCCCTGTCCATCCAGCGGCAGGTAGACCGCGCCCTTTATCCCATCAAGATTGATGTGCGGGTAAAGCTCTTGCACACGCTCATTTGAAATCTCTTCAACCTCAACCCCGAAGGCGCGGGCCATTGCGGCCTGGCGATAGATTTCTTCCTTACGCTCTTCTGTCAAAGCAACCGTGATCGACCCGCAACGCTTGAAGCCCGTCGCAACACCGGTTTCTTCTTCAAGCGAGCCATAAAGCTCCTGGCTATACTTTGCCAGCTTGGTCATGTTTTTGGTTGCGCGAAGCTGCGCGATCAGACCCGCTGCATGCCACGTCGTACCGCTGGTCAGTTGCTTGCGTTCCAGCAAAACAACATCGGTCCAACCTTTCTTGGTTAGATGGTACGCGACCGAGCATCCGATGACGCCGCCGCCGATGATGACCACTCGGGCCTTGGTGGGAAGATCAACCATGTTGATGACTCCGATGTCTCAGGTTTGGCGCAAATTGCCATGATGGAGCGACAAAGAAAGCGTCAAAAGCGTCAACTCGATTGCAAAAATCACCGATATTCAACGCCCCTTTTTTTACGCCTTAGGACAAAGGGTGTGACGCCAAAAAAGCTTTTATACACAGATGAAAATCCGTTTGGAAAACCGCAAACCAGTCCGATCTCCCGGACACTCATAGTGGTGTTCAAAAGCAGGTTGTTGGCCTTGGCCAATCGCATCTCACGATAAAAGCCGTTCGGCGTGGTTCCGAAAACGGCCTTGAACTTGCGTTCGAGCGAACGGTTTGACACGTGCAACATGTCGACGATCTGATTGATCGGCAAAGGCTCTTCGATATTGGCCTGCATCAACTTGATGCACTGATCCAGCTTTTCGTCGCCCGTGGCCGTTTTTCGGGCCCCTGAAAATGGCTGCATCGACGAAAAATCCCGAATGCTCTCATGCAGCATGATGTCGGCGACGGTCATCTTGGCTGCGCCCGAGATATGCCGCCCGATCACCGCCAGTGCGACATCTGTCGTTGCCTCCATTCCCGCACAGGTCACAACAGCGCCCTGCTCGGTCGCGATTGAAAGCTTGGCTTCGAACCGTGCCCCGCGTTCACGCAAAAAAGAAGCGTTCTCCCAATGGGTTGCCATGTGATCTGCGCCGTTTTCATCGATGTACCGGCTTGCTGCTTCGGCCAGCAGAAAGACCTGAGCACCGCGATATGTGTAGTCTGACACGACACGCCCCAAGGAAAGCTCTGGCTGATCCGGATCAGAGTTTCCAATGACGAACAGGTAATCTGCCTTGGTCTGTGCTGGTATGGATTCGGTGGAAACGGTCGCACCGCTGCTGCTTTCAACCGGCCCGCCCTTGCGGGATCGATAGGTGAATGTGAACGGGGGATGCGTGCATACCCGGTTCGCTATGCGCAACACGTCGACCAGCGAGGCCAGTTCCAGCAGTACGTAACCCGGCGCAACCAGAATATCAAAGTGGCGCTGACTGCTGTCTTGCAATTGTCCCGATTTGGCACGGACCGACATCTGAGGTCCCCTTAGACAATCTTGTGCCCGGCCGCGCGCAAACGATCGGCAAGTGTTTTGATGTGATCAGGTCCGACTTCGCAGCAACCGCCAACGATTGTAGCACCCTGCGCCACCCAGTCCATTGCATGTTGCGCATAGGCTTCAGGGCCCAGATCCGTGCGGCTTTCTAACGCGTCAACCGTTGGGGCATCCTTCAGGAAGCCATCCTTTATACCCGTAAATCCGTTGGCATAAGCGCCATATGGGCAACCCATATCTGCGATAATCCCCAATGCCGCAGGAATAGCCTCGGGCCGGGCGCAATTGATCAGAACCGCTTCGGGGGCAAATTGCTCGACCAGTGGGGCAATATCCCCCAAAGCTTCACCCGACCGCAAACGAGTGCCGTCCTCATCCATCACCGACAAGGCCAACCAGACGGGTTTGCCGCACTTCTCTGTGCCGCGTAGCGCACCTTCGGCTTCCAACACCGAAGATACTGTTTCGATCAGGAACAGATCGACCCGGTTTGCCATCATTCCAGCCAACTCGGCGAATTTTTCTGCCGCGTCTTGCGGATCCGGATTCAGGTCGGGCCGGTAGCTGGCCAAGAGCGGTCCAAGCGCACCCGCAATGCGCCCGCCAGTGTCATGACGGGCCTGTTCGGCGCGGGTTAGGGCCGTTTCAATCAGCAAAGGCATCTGATCTTCGATCCCCTCGCGCACCAGACGCGAACGGTGAATGGCGTAGGTGTTCGTTGTGGCAATCGTTGCACCACTTTGGAAATAGGCGGCATGGACTTCGGTTAACAAGTCAGGCTTGTCGATCATCACCCGTGTCGACCACAGCGGCGTGGGCCGGTCGCCACTGCGTTTCACCAGTTCCTGACCGATTGAGCCGTCCAATAGCGTTATGTCAGCCATTCGCTCCCCCTTTTTTAAGGAACCAATACCAGCTTTCCAGGCAAGGTCTTGGACAAAAAGTCCTCTTGAGCCTGTATGATGTCACGCAATGGGTAGGTCTTGGAGACCAAAGGCTTGATCCGCCCCGCATTCATAAGCGCCACGAGCCGACCAAATACCTCGGGCGTCTGCTGCGTGCAGCCATGGATTGTGATGTCGCGCAGATAGATATCGCGTAAGTCGGCAGTGACCATTGGGCCTGCAATCGCGCCGGATACAGCATAGTGCCCACCGGGTTTCAAAGCCAAAATAAGGTCTGGCCATGCCGCACCGCCAACGACATCAATGACGACATCAAACATATCTTTTGGGACCGGGGCGTTGCGGTCATACGTATCTGTTGCACCCTGCGACTTGACCACATCCGCCTTGGTCTCGCTAGTTACCCCCCAAACCTGAGCCCCGCGAAGCGCTGCGAGTTGGACTGCAGCAAGGCCCACTCCGCCTGAGGCCCCTGTGATCAGCACATTCTGACCCGCCGTAACGCCAGCACGGGTCAACAGGTTTTCAGCCGTTCCAAAGGCACAAGGGATGGCTGCAATTTCGACATCACTCAAGGGCGAGTCTGTCACGTCATAGAGATCATTGCTGTCGACCAAACAATACTGCGCAAAGGCCCCATCAATTTCCGAGCCAAGCGCGATGAACCCTGCCGGATTATTTGGTCCGGGGCGTGGTAAGTTGATCGGGCAGGTCACGCGTTGGCCGGGTTTGAATCCGGTTGTCGGATCAGCCAGTTCGACGATCCCGCACAAATCACCGCCCTGTATGCGCGGGAACTGTAACGCCCCGCCCCAACCTCCGGCCTGCACATCCTGATCGACGGCATCTGTTGCCCCGGTCACGTCCGAGGAATACCAACCGACACGCGTATTGATATCCGTGTTGTTCACCCCAGCCGCTGCGACCCGAACCAGCACCTGACCGGGGCCGGGTTTTGGCACGGGTATGTCTTCGCGCCACTCCAGCGCGTCTGACCCGCCATGGCGGGTCAGATAAACACCATGCATCAAGCTGGGCACGCCCATGGATCAGGCCCGCAGCCTTTCGTTGGAAGGATCCCAAAGGGGTTGATCTTCCTGCACGACCGCCGGGAACTTCTGACCGTAAATCTCGACCTCCAAAGCGGTTCCGGGGTTGGCGAGTTCAGCTTTGACCATGCCCAATGCGATGGATTTACCTACGCGGTAACCCCAAGCACCCGAGGTTGTCTCCCCGACGATCTCGCCATTCTGCCAGATGCAAGACATATAAGGCGCATCGCAGTCACCCGCATCCACGGTCAGAGTAACGAAGGCTTTCTTCACACCTTGCTGCTTTTCATTCAGAATCGCGGCCTTGCCCGGGAAGTCCTGCGGCTTGTCGAGTTTGACGAACCGTCCCAGTCCGCCTTCCAACAGCGAGTAATCGGTCGACAGGTCGCCTTTCCACGCGCGGTATCCTTTTTCGATTCGCAGCGAGTTTAGCGCATACATGCCAAATGGCTTGGCACCAGCGTCGAGAATTGCGTCGTAGATTGCGGGCATATGCTCGTTCAGCGCGTGAACCTCCCAACCCAGCTCACCAGCAAAGGAAACTCGGATCAGATAGGCCGGTTGCCCAGCCACGGTTGCTGCCTGATGGGTCAGCCAACCCAGCGACAAGTCTGCATCCGTCAAGTTAGAAAGGATTTCACGAGATTTCGGGCCAGTGACGATCAGCGTGTCGCGGGTCGTGGTGACGTCCTCAACAGACACGCCTTCGGGCATTACGGCCATCAGCAGGTCACGGTCATGCCACTGAGCGGTAGCTGCAGTGATCATCACGAACTCATCTTCGCCCAACCGCAGACAGGACATCTCGGTCAAGATACGGCCCCGATCATCCGAGATGTAGACCAGATTGATGCGTCCGACTTTGGGTAGACCCCCAGTGACCAACCCGCGCAGAGCCTCGGCCGCGCCATCACCCTTGACCATGAAACGCGAAAAGCCGGGCAGGTCGAGCACACCACAATGATCGCGTACGGCTTCACATTCTTCTTTGACCCGCTGCTCCCACGGGCCGGACCGGCCCCAGGTGTGGGTGGCTTCCAGCGATGTGTCGTCGCCCGGTTGCGCGAACCAATTGGCACGTTCCCAACCGTTGTATACCCCCATGACGCCGCCCAGTTCCTTGACCTTGGCGTGCACTGGCGAGACCTTTTTGTCGCGCGCGGCGGGCCATTCGTGATGGGGGAAGTGCATGGCATATTCGTTGCCATAGACTTCCATGCCCTTCTGATTGCAATAGTCCTGATCGGTGTAGTCAGTATAGCGACGCGGATCGACGGCCCACATGTCCCACTCGGTATGTCCATCGACGATCCATTCGGCCAGCACCTTGCCTGCACCACCACCTTGTGCGATGCCGAAGGTAAAGGAGTGGGCCTCAAACGCGTTTCTAACGCCAGGCATCGGGCCGATCAGCGGTAGACCATCGGGTGCATAAGGGATCGGGCCATTGATCACGCGGCCAACACCCGAGGTTGCCATCAAAGGCACACGCTCCATCGCGTCGGTGACGATGTCCTCGATACGGTCCAGATCGTCATTCCAAAGCTGGAAGCTGAAATCCTCAGGCATCGGATCATCTTCGGTCATCCAGTGGCCTTTGCAGGTGGGCTCGTAAGGACCAAGGTTAAAGCCATTCTTCTCCTGCCGCAGATAGTAAGAGATATCGACGTCGCGCAGCAAAGGCAGCTTGCCGCCGTGTTCCTTTGACCATGCCTCAACTTCGGGCACTTCATCGGTCAGTAGATACTGATGGCTCATAACCATGGCCGGGACGGTACGGCCACCGAAGGGCTTGAACATCTCACCAACGCGCTGCGCGTAATATCCGGCGGCATTGACGACATAGTCACAGGCGATGTCACCTTTTTCAGTATGCACTGTCCAAGTGCCATCATCATGCTGGGTCACATTGGTTGCCGGGCAGAAGCGGACAATCTTTTGCCCCATATCCCGCGCACCCTTGGCAAAAGCCTGCGTCAGCTGCGCCGGGTCGATGTCACCGTCCGTTGGATCATAAAGCACGCCTTCTAGGTCGTGGATTTCCAGGAAAGGATAGTGTTCTTTCGCCTGCTCGGGGGTCCACATCTCCATCGGGATGCCCTGATAGCGGCCCATCGACATGGCATGTTCGAATTCCTGCATCCGCTCTTTGCTGTGCGCCAGACGGATCGAACCCGAGACATGGTAGTTCATGGGATAGTCGACCTCATCCGCGAGGCGCGAATACAGCTCGGTCGAATAGCGCTGCATGTTCATGATTGCCCAGGAATTCGAGAATGTCGGAACGTTGCCCGCGGCATGCCAGGTCGAGCCTGCCGTCAGCTCGTTCTTCTCCAGCAGGACACAATCGGTCCAGCCCTTCTTTGCCAGATGATAAAGCGACGAACAGCCGATGACACCGCCACCGATGATGACCACACGGGCCTTGGTTGGAAAATCACTCATGTGTTTGGTTCCCTATTAATGTGCCCGCTGGGGCAGGTCGTCTTTGATGTCATAGTAATCGCCCTTATCCGCCACAAAGATGTGCTGGGCGAGTTTCAACCCGGTGGGTTCGTCTAACGAACCCACGGAAATTGCGATCGTGTCCTCTTCATTGTGCTGCCAAAAGAGAAACGAACCACAAGCGCGGCAAAATCCGCGCTTGGCAATGTCAGAAGCGCGATACCAGCCTAACGTTTCGCTGCTGATAAAGCTCAGATTGTCTTGATGTGTCACAGTTGACGCCCACAGATGCCCCGACTGTTTGCGGCACTGGCCGCAATGGCAGGCATTGGGTGGGGTGGGGTGAGCTCACCATCGATGGCAAAAGCGACAGAACCGCAGAGACAGGAACCCTTATGCATAGCTTTACCCTCTCGCTGTGGGCGTTGAGCTGGCTCCCAGCAAAACGCCATAAACAATGAAACAAGTCGCCATCACGCGGCGCACCCAGATATTGAACACTGCACCCAATGCGGCCTTGCCCATCAACGCACCCAGCAGGGTGAAACCGGTATAGCTGAGCGTGGTGATGACCAGAGCGGTGGGCATGATCACGACCATCTGCTGCCAAATCGGAACATCCGGCTGCACGAACTGCGAAAATGCAGCGAGGTATCCGGCCACGCTTTTTGGATTTATCGTGGCGACGGCCAACGCGTGCAAATAGACATGCCGCGCCGGGCGCTCCGACGCCGGAGCCGGTTTTGCTGCGTTCATCCAACCGCGAATGCCCATCCAGATCAAAAACCCTGCCCCGACCAACTTGGCCAGAAAGAACCCCGTTGGCGAGGCCGCAATCAACGCTGTGATCCCAACGGCCGACAGGATCAGGAACGCACCTGCCTGCGTCAGAATAGCCAGCACACCCAACATCGCTTTGGGAAACGGCAGGCTCATCCCGTTAGAGATGCAGTTGACCGCGTTCGGCCCTGGGGTGGTTACGAAAACCACCCAGAACAGCGCAAATATGGTCCACGCCTCAAAACTCATCAGTACACCGGAGGTGCGATGACCCAAACAGCAACCGCGGGTTCATCAAATGGGTTGGACCATGTGTAGGGTTCGTGCTTGATCCGGAAGCTGTCGCCGGGACCAACGCGAAAACTACGCGTGCCGATCGTCAGGTCCAGACAACCCGAAACCATATAGCCCACTTCTTGCGTTGGCCGGTTCGCCGGTGTTTGCATCTGCGAGCGCGGCTCGAATGTGGAATGAACCATCTCAAAATCGTCGGTCAGATCGGGCGAAAGCAGTTCTTCGATCAGCCCTTCTTCGCCTGATCCCATTGGGCGGCGCGTTCCGGCCCGAACCACGTACCCCTGCTCTTCTGCCGGTGCGGCGGAATGGGCAAACAGCATCGACATCGGTACGCCCAAACACTCGGCGATCTGGCGCAGGTCCGAAATCGAAGGCTCAGACATGTCTCTTTCGACTTGGCTAAGCCAGCCGACGGACCGATCCAATCGATTGGCGATTTCGGTCAGAGTCAGCCCACGCGCCTTGCGCAATGCACGCAGGTCAGCACCTAGTGATGCACTGTGGGGGGCTTGCGAGTTCAATCTGAGCTCCGAGTCGGCGTGAAAATTTACTTTACTTTTTCACGGTGCCCTGAATCGGTGAAATTTCCAAGTATTTTTTCACTTGGGCCCGGAAATTTTGTTCGCTATTCACGACCCATGTGGATTGCCGTCATCTACCTTTGGACCATCAACACCCTGACGTTACTGGCCTTTGGCTGGGACAAGTTGCATGCACGCCGCAGAAAACGGCGCATCCCTGAACGTCGCTTGTTGTGGATGGCGGCGCTGGGGGGCAGCATGGCCGCGCTACTGGGGCGTTGGATCTTCGGGCACAAGACACGCAAACGCAGTTTCTCGGCGTGGCTCTATGCCATCACAGCGACTCATGCAGGGCTTTGCTATTTGATGGTTTCCCACGATCTTGGAACACTGCTGCGATAGGAGCAAATCCCTTAGCGCGCGAATACATCCGCAAGGATCGCCCCCAATGCACTCGCATCAGCCTGGGTAAAGGCATCGGGCTTATCGCTGTCGATATCGAAGACCGCGATCACGTTTCCGTCCGCATCCCAAACCGGCAATACCAGTTCAGACTTTGTGGAAGTAGCACATGCGATATGGCCGGGGAACGCGTCCACGTCCGGGACCAACTGCGTTTGTCCCGTGCGGGCAGCCGCGCCACAAACTCCACGCTCGAAAGGGATCACAAGGCAGCCGTGCCCCCCTTGATACGGTCCGATTTTCAGCACTTCGGGTTCTGTCACACGGTAAAACCCTGTCCAGTCGAAACGGTCATCGGAATGATGCACTTCGCATGCAATCGTGGCCATCAGCGCAATCTCATCGGTTTCGCCTTCGGTCAGAGCTGCAATGGTTTTGGCAAGTGAGTCGTAGTCGGCTGTCATCTAGGTAGACCTTGCATCCGGAGAGTTGAGGGCGCAGCCCACAAATCCCCGAAGTATTGGCAAAACGAAGGGGCGTCAAACCCGTTCTATCGCGATGGCAGTGCCCTCTCCGCCGCCGATGCAGATTGCCGCCACGCCGCGCTTGAGGTTCCGTTTCTCCAGTGCATTGAGCAGAGTGACCATGATCCGCGCCCCGGAGGCGCCGATCGGATGCCCAAGCGCACATGCCCCCCCATTCACGTTTACGATGTCACGCGACAGGCCCATTTCATGCATGAAAGCCATTGGCACAACGGCAAAGGCTTCGTTAACCTCCCACAGATCGACATCCTCTTTCTTCCAGCCGATACGATCCAGCAATTTCTGCGCCGCAGGGACCGGGGCAGTCGTGAATAGATCAGGCGCTTGCGCATGGCTGGCATGACCAAGAATTCGTGCACGCACAGTCAAGTTCTGCTGCTTCGCCGCCTCTGCCGAGGCAAGCACAAGCGCCGCTGCGCCATCCGAGATCGAAGAAGAATTGGCCGCCGTGACCGTTCCGTCTTTGCGGAATGCTGGTTTCAGCGTGGGTATTTTCTCGGGCCGTGCTGATTTTGGTTGCTCATCTGCCTCCAGCACAACCTCGCCTTTACGGGTCTGGATCTTGACCGGTGTAATCTCGCGATCAAAGGCGCTGGCGTCCTGCGCGGAAAGCGCGTTGGAGAGCGATCGCAGAGCGTATTCGTCCTGTGCCTCGCGCGTGAACTGATAGGATTCGGCGCAATCTTCAGCAAAAGTGCCCATCAGTCGGCCCTTGTCGTAGGCATCCTCGAGCCCGTCGAGAAACATGTGGTCAACCACCTGGCCATGACCGATACGGGCACCACCACGCATCTTGGGCAGCAGATAGGGCGCATTGGTCATACTCTCCATCCCGCCTACAACCATGGTTTGGGCATGGCCCAACGCGATCTGGTCAAACGCGATCATTGCGGCCTTCATGCCCGAGCCACACATTTTGTTGAGTGTCGTGGCGGGCACGTCTTCTCCCAAACCGGCGGCGAACCCGGCCTGACGCGCCGGTGCCTGCCCTTGACCAGCAGGTAGGACGCAGCCCATCAGCACCTCATCAACTGTCTGGGCACCCGCACCCTCCAGCGCGGCACGGATAGCAGCACCGCCCAAATCCGCGGCAGCGACGCCGTCGAACATGCCCTGAAAACCTCCCATCGGCGTACGCGCGGCCCCTGCTATCACAACCTCGTTCATCCGAAATCTCCCTATACTTCCCAGACCATGGATACCGAATGGTAAGAATTACCGTCTAGCGTATTTCTACCATCAAATTGCTACGCGAAGGGCGGTTGATCATGGGGCTCAGCAGCGACATGTCCGGCGAGACACAAGTAATATCCGTTAATTGCGAACGGATCGATGCCGCAATGGCGATTCAATTCAAAGAAGACATGCGTGCAGCGACTCAAACCGACGCAAAACGGGTGGTGCTGGATTTATCAGCGGTAGAATTCATCGATTCCAGCGGATTGGGGGCGATTGTCGCCTCGATGAAGCAGTTGGGCGAAGGGCGCCGATTGGATCTGGCCGGACTGCGCCCGATCGTCGAAAAAGTGTTTCGCCTGACCCGTATGGATACCGTGTTCATGCTGTTTGCATCGCTGGATGAGGCGATGCGCGCAGACGCAGACTGACGACCAGCAAGGGTAGATCGCTGTGGGCTCCGATTGCAAACAAGACCGCCTGGAGGTGAGCTTTCCCGCAACGCAGGCGCACGCCAGCGCTGGTATCGCGTCGTTAAGCGCAAGACTGGCGGCCCATGGCCTGCCGGAAGGCAAAGCGGATGATGTAAAAATCGCGCTCGCCGAAGCCATCAACAATGTGGTTGAACACGCTTATGTCGGGAGAGCGCCCGCCGGCATTCAAATTGATTGCTCACTTTGCGAAAAAACCTTGGTGATCCGGATCAGTGACACTGGCGACCCAATGCCCCACCTGCGGATTCCAGGTGGCACCCCGCCGCCTGTCGATACAACTTTGTCCGATCTTCCCGAAGGTGGTTTCGGCTGGCACCTTATTCATCAGCTTACCAGCGACATTCAGTATGAGCGCAAAGATGGTGGAAACTTGCTTAGCCTGCGGTTCGATTTTGATCAGATGCCATAATACGCATTAAATGGCCACAATAACGCCCAGATCGAACCATTGTCGCGCCGCAAACAAAAGCCAAAAACAAGGGGTAGCTCAGATAGCTTCCCTCGGCGCCTAGCGTCACAGCCCCCACCCAGTGAACGGCGCCGAGGACCTCCTCCCACTGAAAGCAATGGACAATTCCCGACTGCGGCTTAGTGTCTGCGTGTTTGTAGAAGGAAGACTCCATGCGCGATTTTCACAAGGCTGGCCGCTCGGCAGTTTTGGCGACCGAAGGGATGTGCGCAACATCTCATCCCCTGGCCGCCAAAGTTGCGTTGGATATTCTGCAACGCGGAGGCAATGCGATGGATGCAGCCATTGCGGGCGCCGTGCTTTTGGGAATTTGCGAACCGCAGATGACCGGCTTAGGCGGAGATTGCTTTGTTCTCTTCAATCGCGCCGGTGAGCAGACCGTTCACGCGCTGAACGGCTCAGGACGAGCCGCCGCTGCAGCCGATGCGCAGACATTACGGGATCGCGGCCTTAGTTCTGTTCCCCTGACCACCCCAGATGCAGTGACAATACCGGGCGCGGTCGAGGCGTTTTGTCGACTATCTGAATCTGAAGGACGCCTGGGCCTGGACGCCATCTTGCAGCCTGCCATCCATTACGCCGAGCTTGGCGTTCCGGTTGCCCCACGCGTTGCCTTTGATTGGGAAAACAGTGCGGCGACCCTGCAGGGCGCGGCCCGTAAACACTACCTGATGGATGGCAAACCTCTGAAAACTGGTCAGATCTTTCGTGCACCGGGCCAAGCAGAGGTTCTGCGACGCGTCGCCCAACATGGGCATGAGGCTTTCTATTCGGGAGAGATTGCCGAAGACATGATTGCGTCCCTAACCGAATTGGGGGGCGTGCAGACCAAACAAGATTTCGAGACTGTAGCAAGTGACGAGACGGTACCCGTCAGCGGAGACTACGGTGGCATAGAACTGGTTGAGCACCCGCCAAACGGCCAAGGTGCGACGGCAATCCTGTTGTTGAACATCCTGAAACACTTCGATCTCGCCGCGATGGAGCCCTCGGGCGCGGAGCGTGTGCATATTGAAGCCGAAGCCAGCAAACTAGCCTACGACGCCCGCAACCGCTTTATCGCTGACCCGGATCACAGCGCCCGAATGGCTCAGTTTCTTGCGCCCGAAACTGCAGCCAATCTGGCGGCACTCATCGATCCGAAACGTGCCATGGAAGCTGCGGCACCGCTCACCGAGTCTGTTCACAAAGACACTGTCTACATCACCGTAGTCGACCGGGATCGCATGGCAGTTTCTTTGATCTATTCGATCTACCATGGGTTTGGGTCAGGAATCGCGTCAGAAAAATTCGGAATCTTGCTGCAGAACCGTGGGGCTGGATTCACCCTTGAACCCGGCCATCCAAATGAGCTGGCAGGTGGAAAGCGGCCGATGCACACAATCATACCGGGAATGCTGCGCGAGCAAGGCCGAGTGACAATGCCCTTTGGTGTCATGGGGGGGGCGTATCAACCAACCGGACACGCGCGGCTTCTGTCAAATCTGGTGGACTTTGACGTTGAGTTTCAGCAGGCCGTAGATGCGCCCCGCGCATTTGCTGATGCTGGGGTTCTCAAAATCGAACGTGGCTATCCAGATGCAGTTTTGCAACAATTGACCGACATGGGGCATACTATCCAAATTCCGGAAACACCACTGGGCGGCGCTCAGGCTATTCGAATCTGTTCAACCGGAGTTTTAGAGGGCGCGAGCGATCCGCGTAAGGATGGATGCGCATTAGGCTACTGACACGGGCCAGTGCACCTGCAAAAGATCAGTTCAGCTGAAAATGCAAAGGATAGGATCCATCCTGAAAGGGGCCGAACATGTTGGGGATATCAGGGTGGTCGACGGGCTCACCCGATTGGTCCTCAACCAGATTTTGTTCTGAAACATAAGCGACATAGAAGGATTGATCGTTCTCAGCAAGCAGATGATAGAACGGCTGATCCTTCAGTGGGCGGCTATCTTCGGGGATGGCTTGATACCATTCCTCAGAGTTCGAAAATTCCGGATCGACATCAAAAATAACCCCTCGAAAAGGGTGTCTTCGGTGTCGAACCACCTGTCCCAGACGGTACTTGGCTTGTGTCTTTAGCATTGTTTCAGCCCCCAAAGCATTTACTACATCTTTTTGGACAGAAATGCCAATCATTGAGCTGAAAATCGGGGAAACAGTCTGTGAACCTACTACTTACAGTGTTCGAAATCGTGGCTCCGGTATTCCTATTGGCAGGGGTCGGTTTTACCTGGGTTAAGCTCGGGTTTGAGTACCGGATGCAATTTGTGACCCGCTTTGCAGTCAATCTGGCGGTTCCCAGCCTGATCTTTGTCGCCTTGATGCAAACCGAGATTCCAGGCGGCGAATTGACCGTTTTCACTCTCGCCGCGATTGCATCGCATCTGGCGCTTGCGGTTGCATTCTGGGTCTTTGTGCGTGTCTCAGGCTTGGAACAGCGCACCTACCTTTCGCCGCTTATCTTCGGGAATACAGGAAATCTTGGCCTGCCCTTGTGTATCTTTGCCTTCGGTCAGGCCGGGTTGGGGTTTGCAGTGATCTTCCTTGCCGTCACTGCACTATTTTCTTTCACCTACGGGATTTATCTGGTTGCAGGTCGGGGCGCCTTTGGCAAGGTCCTGCGCGAACCGATGGTCTGGGCAACGTTACTTGGCGCGTTGTTCCTGTGGCGCGGATGGGAGACGCCCCTGTTTCTGACCAACACTTTGGATTTGCTGGGCCAGATGGCCGTGCCCATGATGCTAATCACGCTCGGGGTCGCAATCGCGCGTCTGACAACACAAAAGCTGCAACAGGCGGTATGGCTGTCCCTTCTGAAACTCGTAGTGTGCTTTGGATTGGGTTGGACCATAGCCGTTGGGTTTGAACTTGGGCCCATCGCATTCGGAGTTCTGGTTTTGCAGATGTGCACACCCGTTGCCGTCACTTCTTACTTGCTGGCCGAGCGGTTTGAGGCGGACTCCGACGCGGTTGCAGGCATGGTCATGGTCTCGACCGTGTTGTCTGTTGCAGCACTACCGATAATTCTCGCTATTATTCTGTAACGATTGTGATTTCCTAAAAGCTCAATCTGCGCTAGAATAAAGAAAAAAGGCACGAGGCACATGAGCAGATTTCTTATCGTACTCTTCGGGGTGCTGCTTTTGGCATCCTGTGGTGGTGGGTCCAAACAACCCCCAAGCAGACTGAATGACGCGTGCAGTATTGCGCGCGAAAAGCCCGACTATATCAAGGCCTTCAAAAGCACCGAGCGTAAATGGGGCGTACCGGTCCATGTTCAAATGGCTACGATTTATCAGGAAAGCCGCTATCGGCACGACGCGCGGACGCCGCATAAATACGTACTTGGTGTCATTCCGATGGGTCGTCAAAGCAGCGCCTATGGCTATGGCCAGGCGCTTGATGGCACATGGGAACAGTACCAGCGCGAAACCGGTAAACGCCGCGCCAAGCGTGATCGCATCCGCGATGCATCGGACTTTATCGGCTGGTACATGAACAAAAGCTACGAACGGAACGGCATCCACCCCAGCGACACGCGCAACCAGTATCTGGCCTATCACGAAGGCCATACCGGTTACGCACGCGGCAGCTATAACAGCAAGTCCTGGTTGCTGAACGTGGCGAGCGATGTGGACGCCCGCGCGCAACTATACCAAGCACAGCTGGCGAACTGTCGTTACTAAGATCCTATCAGGTCAGCGATCGTCTGACCTGATACGCGTTTTGCTGGAAAATACGCTGGAGTCGAGGTTTCCGCCTTCAGTCAGCGGCCCTAATAATACGGTCGTCTGACTGCCAGCGTTATCGTGGATCACCCATTTGCGCAGCTCAACCGGATCTGATGTAAACATCAGTTCGATCCGCCCGCTTTCCGGGTTTTTGGGATCCTGTGCGGTGACAACCGTCGCGGTGCCGTCAAAATCGTGACCAACGACCATATTGGCCTGTCCCAAATTGACATTGCGCGCCAGTACCAATGACAACGGAGTGCGCTTCAGCGGGTACTGCTCGGGCGGCTGGTTGGATTTCGGGTCAAAGATCTGCACCGTCCCCGACCGCGCCAAGACAACCGCGCTGTTGGGCGGATCATATTCGAACCGCATTTTCCCGGGCCGCTGGAGCCACAGCTTACCGGTGCTGAGCGATCCGTCATCATTCACCTGCGTGAACGTGGTCTGAACCGTTTTCATCTGGTTCAGATAGTTGGAAATCTGTGACAATGGCAGCTTCTCAGCCGCCCAGGCGGCAGGTGCGGCCAGTGTCAGAGCAAGGGCAAAAGCAATCTGTTTCATACGTCCCAGATAAGTGTTCCGCCCTTGTTATTAAATATCTTACTGCTCGGGGACGAGGATTTCCCGCTTACCGACGTGATTTGCCGAAGAAACAACGCCTTCATCTTCCATCTGCTCAACCAGTCGCGCGGCTTTGTTGTAACCAATGGCAAGTTTCCGCTGGATATAAGAGGTCGAGCATTTGCGATCCTTGATCACAATCGCCACCGCC
Organism: Ruegeria sp. CE9; assembly: GCF_056537425.1. Lineage (NCBI taxonomy): Bacteria > Pseudomonadati > Pseudomonadota > Alphaproteobacteria > Rhodobacterales > Roseobacteraceae > Ruegeria > Ruegeria sp. CE9. The sequence continues at coordinate 98,013 of NZ_JBQFRO010000010.1, forward strand.
TGATCATATAGCGCATCTTCGCCATTGGTGTTGCCACCAGTGTTCAGCCCCAAAACGGCGTCGATATTGTCAGCCTTTTCCTCAGCCGGTCCATCAACCACACCGCTCATATAATCCGGTGGGCCGAACTGTTTCAGGTGGTTGACGATCTCTTCGACCTCTTCGTCCGAAACGAACGGACCGTGGCAGCGGGTAATCTTGGCTCCGCCTGCCATATAGAGCATATCGCCCTGCCCCAGCAGTTGCTCGGCGCCCATTTCACCCAGAATGGTGCGGCTGTCGACTTTGGAGGTCACCTGAAACGAAATCCGGGTCGGGAAGTTCGCCTTGATCGTACCTGTGATCACGTCAACCGATGGGCGCTGAGTGGCCATGATCAAGTGAATACCCGAAGCCCGCGCCATCTGTGCCAAGCGTTGAATACAGGCTTCGATCTCTTTGCCCGCGACCATCATCAGGTCGGCCATCTCGTCGACGATAACGACAATATAGGGCATCGCTTCAGGCGCGAATTCCTCGGTCTCAAACATCGGTTCACCGGTTTCATCATCGAACCCGGTTTGAACCGTACGGCTGAACAGCTCGCCTTTGGCCAATGCATCTTTCACACGACCGTTGTAGCCTGAGATGTTGCGCACGCCCATTTTGGACATCTTGCGATAGCGATCCTCCATCTCGCCCACGACCCATTTCAGGGCCACGACCGCCTTTTTCGGGTCGGTCACAACAGGGGACAGCAGATGCGGGATACCGTCATAGACGGACAATTCCAGCATCTTGGGATCGATCATGATCAGGCGACATTCATCCGGCGTCAGTTTGTAAAGCAGCGACAGGATCATTGTGTTGATCGCCACCGATTTACCGGACCCCGTGGTCCCCGCGATCAGCAGGTGAGGCATCTTGGCCAGGTTCGCCACAACGGATTCACCGCCGATATCCTTGCCCAGCGCCAGTGGCAGCGCATGGTTGCCATCGCCAAAGTCCCGGCTCGCAAGGATTTCGCGCAGCACCACCATCTCGCGGTTTTCGTTGGGCAGTTCGATACCGATCACAGAGCGGCCCGGCAGAGTTGAAACGCGTGCGGACAGCGCTGACATCGACCGGGCGATATCGTCGGCCAAACCAATTACGCGACTGGCTTTCAGGCCCGGTGCAGGCTCTAGCTCGTACATAGTGACGACCGGACCGGGGCGAACGCTGACGATTTCGCCTTTCACGCCGTAATCATCCAAAACGTTTTCCAGCATCCGGGCGTTTTCTTCCAGCGCCTCATCGCTCAGATGGTGGCGTTGAATGCTGGCCGGGTTGGACAGCAAGCCCAGCGGCGGCAGTTCAAAATCGGAATGCCGTTCTTCGAAGGAAAGCGTCGGCTGTGCTTCGGCCTGCGCCCGACGCGACGGCGGGAGCGAGCGGCGAACAGGTTGGGCAACTACCGGTTTGCGCGGCTCGGCAACCGGAATCTTTACAGCTTGCTGCGGTTGGGGTGCGGGTTCGTAGGCATCCTCGAACACGGCTGCATCATCATAATCCGGTTCAGCGATGTAGTCGTGCTGCATCTCAAACTCGGCCTCGGAACCAGCCGTCAGGGGTGGCTCAGGCGGCAAGCCAGCAGATGTCATCGGAGGTTCGGGCGGCAACGCATCAGCCGTACCAGAATTCAGGATAAGCGGGTCCGGCCCCCTGCCCCGTCCTTTGGTTAGCGGCAGGTTGGGATCAGGTTCGGGCGTCATTTCACCTGCGGCCACCTTGCGATTACGCACGGCAGCAGAAATCTTAGAGCGGATGCGATCTTCGCCCGGCATGTCATAATAGCCCTCGACCGCGACGTTTTCGACCAACTCAGGCTCGGGCATTGGATCAGGGCGACGGATCAATGATGGCATCCGGGCCAGAAGGCCGGTCTTGGCCGCTGGTTCGGGTTCAGGTTCTTCAAAGATCGGATCGGCGTAGGCGAGATCATCGTCAAAATCGGCTTGTACGGGAACTGCGCGTTCCGCCTTGCGCTCGGCCCATTGCGCCTTGCGATCCCGCGCCGCTTGGGCTGTTGCACTGGCGCCGCGTCCCAGCGCGTTCATCAACAGGTCATAGGCCATGACCAGACCCAACAAAAACGCACGGAAGCCCTTCCGCACATCCGCTTTGCTGAAGCCCAGCACAAACACACCCAATGCCAGCATTCCAACCGCCATCATAAGCGACATCAGCTTAACCAGGAAATGAGATGAGATCGGCAACAATGTCAGAAACGCGCCCATAACAGTATCGCCAAACAGGCCGCCTAGCCCGTAGCTATGGGTCGCCCGCCATTCGGCACCCGGTACCAGCGTGGCCGCATATACGGCAAGAACGGCGATCCAGATCGGTGCAAAAATCAGGCGGGCGATGGCACGATCTTCGCTCAGATGCCCTGCAAACCGCACACCCCAGGTGACCAGCACAAGAGCGACCCCGAGACTTCCCCAGCCTACAATCATGAACAACGGTGCCGCGATCGAGGCACCCACGCGCCCCATCCAGTTCTGCACGGGCGCGTCGGTTGACACCATCCAATTCGGATCCTCAGGCGTATAGGACCAGATCATCGCGGCAGCTGCGAGTCCCAGCAGGATCAGGGCAATCCCGATCAGCTCTTTGCTGCGCCGCTCGAGGGCGGCCTGTGTGGTGCTATCCAACAGTGGATCGCGGTTGCGCGCGTTATATGATGCCATTTTACCCTCGTACCTCACGAATAGATGCAGTCGCGCAGCGTAATCAGCCCGCGCTTCATCTCTGTTTTTGGGGCCACCATGGCGACCCGGATAAATTGCTCGCCCGGGTTTTGCCCCGGATCACCTTGAGAAAGATATGCACCCGGCAGAACCCGAACGCCGGTTTCCTGCCAAAGCTTCAATGCGGTTTCTTCACCGTTTTCGACGGGCAGCCACAGGAAGAACCCGGCCTCGGGCGGCATGTAGCCCTGCACACCTGCAAAGACCTCATCCGCGATGGTGTATTTTTTCTGATACAGCGCGCGGTTTTCCTGCACATGCGCTTCGTCCGCCCAAACCTTGGCGGCGGCGGCCTGTAGCGGGGCAGGCAAGGGGGCACCGGCATAGCTGCGCAACAGTTTGACACGGCTGATTGTCTCAGGCCCACCCGCGATCAGTCCCGACCTCAAACCAGCCAGATTTGAGCGTTTGGACAGAGAGTTAAACAGTGTGACCCGCTCGGGGTCCGCACCCAATTCCTGCGCGACCGTCAAAGCACCAACCGGAGCCTCGTTGCGGTAGATTTCCGAATAGCACTCATCCGCGAAAATGCGGAAATCATATTTCTCAGCCAATTGGATCAGTTCGGCCCAGTAATCGCGCGAGGCGACAGCACCTTGGGGGTTTGCGGGCGAACAGATGTAGGCCACAGCGGTGCGGTTGAGCACCTCTTCGGGCAATCCGGCATAGTCCGGCAGATGGCCCGTTGCAGCTGTTGCTGGCACAAAATAGGGCTGCGCGCCGACCGAGATCGAGGCGACCATATAGACCTGATAGAACGGGTTCGGGCACAGAATGATCGGCTGCTGGCCGTTCTTTTGCTCGGGGCACAGCGCCATCGCGGCATTGTAAAGCCCCTCGCGTGTCCCGTTCAGGGCCATCACATTGGCATCGGCATCCATCGATACGCCGTAGCGTCGATTAACCCAGCCCGCGATAGCATTTCGCAAGGCGGGCGAGCCTTCGTTCGGGGGATAGCCCTGAAATCCGGCGGCGTTTTCCATGATGACATCGGTCACCCAAGGCGGGAAATCGTGCTTGGGCTCGCCAATGGTCATGTGAACGATATCGCCACCCGGTTGATGATGATCCAACAGGGCGCGCAGACGCGGGAATGCATATTCCGGTAGGTTCGAAAACCGCTCGGGGAAATTCATAATACTGCCTCAATTTCGGGGTCATTTTGCGCCCCGTTTTTTGGCAGATTACAGATCGACCCGGGTCTCGTCCAGACAAAGAGGTTCCGAATCAGGGGATTGTGGCATTCAGGTCAAAGCGCTTTCGGCGGCTGAGCCGAGCCTCAGCAAGGCCTCTTCCGACCCCGGATAGCCCAGCATCATCAACCCGCAACCGGGTGTTCCTGTGGGTAAAGTCAGCGCTGCAAGACCCATCAGATTCCCGATCCGGGTGTTGCGCAGGGCCAATAGATTCTCGGTGACATAGTAATCATGATCACTCATCAGCCGGTCCAGATTGGGCGGAAGTATGGGCGCTGTCGGGGCAAGCACCGCGTCAAAACCAGCGGTCGCTGCGTCCCAGGCCTGACGGCAGGCGGTCAGTTTCGACCATGCCGCCACGTAATCCGGGCCGGAATAAGCCTTGCCCATTCGAAACCTTTCAAGGATTTCAGGATACATCGCCTCGGGGTTCGCTTCGATCACATCGCGCCACAGGCCATAGGCTTCGGTCGTATACAGAACACCCGACAGGCTCATCGCGTCATTCAACTCGGGCACTTCAAGCGGGACAATCTCGGCCCCGACCTCTTCCAGACGTACCAGCGCGTCATCATAGGCCTTGGATGGTGCCTCGCGCAGGTCATCTTTGGCCACATTCTGTAAATCAGCAAAGCGGCGGCCCTTCAAAGAGGCTCCACGCAGATCAGCCGGAGATGTGCCTTCAAGTGCGGCCAGCATATGTGCCGCGTCCTCGACCGACCGTGCCAAAGGCCCGACCGTGTCGAATTTCAGGCACAGTGGCACGGCACCCTCAAGACTTAGGCGACCAGCCGTGGTTTTCAGTCCAACCAGATCATTCCAGGCCGAAGGAATTCGCACAGAGCCACCCGTGTCCGAGCCAATGCCGCCGGCAGCAAGCCCCCACGCGACCGATGCGCCTGCCCCTGAAGACGACCCTCCGGGCACGGCGTTTTCGTCATTCACACATGGAGGTGTCGCCGTCACTGGGTTCAGGCCAAGACCCGAAAACGCCAGTTCGCTCATATGCGTTTTGCCAAGACAGACCGTGCCCATGGCGCTTGCGTTCCGCAGCACCTGCGCATCGGCTTCGGGGACGCGGCCTTTCAACAGGGCTGAACCGGCCTCGGTTCCAACGCCCGCAGTATCAAACAAATCTTTCCAGCTGATCGGAACACCATCCAGCAAAGACCGACGCAGGCCAAGCTTGGCGCGCTCATGTGCGGCCAGGGCCTCGGCACGGGCGCGGTCATGGGTGACACGGGCATAGATCCGGTCCCGATACGGATGAGAATCAATCGCGCTTAGATAGGTTTCCGTCAGCTCAACCGGATCAATCTGCCCCATTCCGATGCCACGGCCCAAATCACAGGCCGTCATGGTCAGCCAGTCTTGCATCCGGTCCCCTCCCAAGTAATTCCGTGCACGGAAGGTAGCGACAGGACCGCACATGGACAATCCCGAAAGGGCACGCATATTGCAGCATATGGAACACAGATCCGACATCCTGATCGTCGGCGGCGGCCTGAACGGTCCCGCACTTGCGCTGGCTCTGGCCCAAACGGGGCACTCGATTACGGTAATCGATGCCCTGGCCGAAAAAGTGCGCCAGAATGCGGCCTTTGACGGTCGTTCCTATGCACTTGCGCTGGCCTCACAACGCCTGCTGCACGCGATTGGCGTTTGGGAGCGTGTGGAAAAACACGCCCAGCCGATGCTGGAGATCAAGGTTTCCGATGGCCATGCAGGTGCAGGCCCGTCGCCATTTATTATGCATTTCGACCATGCCGAGATCGAAGAAGGCCCGATGGGGTATATGGTCGAAGACCGCCACCTGCGGCGGGCCTTTCTGGACGCCATGGCCGAACAGGATATGATCACCGAAGTCAGCGGCAAAACCGTTGTGTCACAGAACATCGCGACACAAGGGGCAGAGCTTACGCTGGATGACGGATCGAGCTTGTCCGGCAGCCTGCTGGTCGGCTGCGACGGACGCCGCAGCAGCACCGCAGAGCGCGCCGGGATCAAGCGGACCGGCTGGGACTATGGCCAGACAGCTTTGGTCTGCGCCATCGAGCATGACTTGCCCCATAATGGTATCGCGCATCAATTCTTCATGCCCCCCGGACCGTTGGCAATTCTACCACTGACCGGCAATCGCAGCTCAATCGTGTGGAGCGAGCGCACAGAGACGGCCAAACAAATCAATACCTTGCCCGAGGCGGACTACCTGCAGGTTCTGCGCCCGCGCTTTGGTGATTTCCTAGGCGATATCCGCCTGCAGGGGGACCGGTTCACCTATCCGCTGAACCTGACGATCGCCAATTCCTTCATCGCTGATCGTTTGGCCTTGGTCGGAGACGCCGCCCACGGCATGCACCCAATCGCCGGACAGGGCCTGAATGCAGGTCTGCGGGATGTGGGCGCTTTGGCCGAGGTGCTGACCCTCGCAGGTCGGCGTGGCGAGGATATCGGATCTACGCTGGTGCTTGAGCGCTATCAAGAATGGCGTCGGTTCGACACCGCCTCGCTTGCAATGGCGACAGATGTGTTCAACAAGCTGTTTTCGAACGACAATCCCTTGCTACGTATCGGTCGGGATATCGGAATGGGCATCGTCGGGTCGCTGCCCGGACTACGCCGGGGCTTTGTACGCGAGGCCGCAGGCCTGACCGGTGACCTGCCCAAACTGCTGCAAGGGCGCGTGATCTAGTCCAGTTCGCGCGCCTCATCCACCAGCATGACCGGGATGCCGTTGCGGATAGGAAAGGCGAGACCGGCAGCTTTGGAAACGAGCTCTTGCCGCTCGGCGTCGTAGTGCAGGGTTGTATGGGATTGCGGGCAAATCAACGCTTCAAGCATGTGACGGTCAAAAGCGTGTTCAGGTGTGCTCATTGCAAGTGTTCCTCATTCGATCCGCCACGCATTGCGAATTCGATCAATGTCACCAAGGTCTCGCGCCGGGTGCGCAGACACGGCGCCTCAAGCAAAGCTTGCTTTTCCTCCGGATCAAACTCCAGCATCATCGACAGGGAATTCACCAGAAGCTCATCATCGGCATCTTTCATCGTATCCCAATCGGTCGACAATTGGCGCGATGAAAAGAACCGCTCCAACAGCTTCAGGAACTTGTTCCGGTCAAAGCCATCATCCACTTCGGCCTTGCCCAAATCACGGTCGAACCCGTCCCATGACGCGGAAACCCGGCGATAAGGGGTAAAGCTGTCGAGCTCAGATTTCACCCGAAACCGCGAAATGCCCGTCAAAGTAATCAAATACCTGCCATCCTCGGTTTCTGAAAACTGAGTGACCCGCCCAGCGCAGCCGATTTGGTGCAGTTTGGTTTCGTCCCCCTGACAGGTGTTCGGCTGGACCATCCCGATCAGACGTTCCGGCGTTTTCAGCGCATCATCCAGCATCTGCAGATAGCGTGGCTCGAAAATATGCAGAGGCAACCGAGACCGGGGCAGCAGAAGTGCTCCGGGCAATGGAAACACGGAAACGGTTTCCGGCAAATCAGCGGGGTGCATCATACAATCGAGTGTAGCCCTGATCAGACTTTAGGCAAATATCATCGAGCTGAGTTTGCGTCGGCCGTTCAAAACAATCGGATCGTTGGGCTTGAGCGCGTCAAAGATCGTGAACAGTTGTGCCTTGGCTGCCCCCTCATTCCACTCGCGATCGCGACGGAACAGTTCCAGCAGTTGATCAACAGCTTCCTCGACATCGCCATTGGCATGCAGGGCCTGCGCCAGATCGAACCGGGCCTGATGGTTGTCGGGTTCCGCCTCAACCGTTGCCGTCAGTTCACCCACCGGGCCTGCATCCGCAGCCTGTTTGGCCAGTTCCAACTGCGCATGTGCCGCTTCGACTTCGGGCGAAGTAGAAATCTCGGCGGGGGCACCGTTGAGGATCGCCTCGGCCTGATCCAGATCACCTAGCGCGATATGCGCGCGCACCAGACCACCATAGGCACCAGCGTGGTTGGCGTCTTCGCCCAGAATAGCAGCAAACGTTTGCGCCGCGTCCACAGCGGCACCTTCGGTCAGCATCTCTTCAGCTGCCTGAACCGCATCTTCCAGCTGGCCACCGGGGCTTTCACCCCCAGCAGCTTCGATCACTCGGTCGATGAAAGCCTTGATCTCCGAGCCCGGCAATGCGCCCTGGAACCCGTCAATCGGCTGCCCCTTATGAAATGCGTAAACGGTTGGAATCGACTGGATACGCAGTTGACCCGCGATCATCTGCGCCTCGTCCACGTTGATCTTGACCATCTTGACCGCGCCTTTGGCGGCGGTCACGGCTTCTTCCAATGCCGGCCCCAGCGTCTTACAAGGGCCACACCACGGCGCCCAGAAATCGACGATAATCGGCATCTCTTGCGAGGCTTCGACCACATCGGCCATGAAACTGGCCTCGGTCCCGTCCTTGATCAGATCGGTGGTGTCAGCGCCGGCTGCGCCATTCAGAATGTCCATGGCTAATACTCTCTGGTTCGTCTTTGCGCCCTATATGCAGCCCCACGGTTCAGAAACCAAGGGCTGAGTCGGGCATTTTTGCATCAATCAGACGTCGAACGCCGCAAAAACAGGCGCATGGTCGCTGGGTTTCTCCCATCCGCGTGCATCACGCAATACGCGACTTGAATGACCCGCGTTCGAGATATCGGGCGTGGCCCAGACATGATCCAGCCTGCGCCCCTTATCCGCCGCATCCCAATCGCGCGCGCGGTAGGACCACCAACTATAAAGCTGCCCTTCGGGGATGTCCTGACGAGTAATATCAACCCAACCGCCCGCCTCCTGGGTCTCGGCCAGTGCTTCGACTTCAATCGGCGTGTGCGAGACAACTTTGAGTAATTGCTTGTGCGACCACACGTCATCTTCGCGTGGGGCGATATTCAGATCACCCACCAAAATCGACTTTTCGGGCTTTTCCGCATGGAACCAATCACGCATGTCGGCAAGGTAATCCAGCTTCTGCCCGAACTTTTCGTTTACTTCGCGATCAGGCACATCTCCGCCGGCAGGAACATAAAAGTTGTGGATCGTTACGCCGTTTTCCAATCGCCCTGCGATGTGACGGGCGTGACCCAGACCTGCAAAATCCTTGTCGCCGACTTCTTCCATCGGAAGCCGAGACAGGATCGCAACACCGTTATAGCCCTTCTGCCCACGCGCAATCATGTGCGTATACCCAAGCTCGGCGAAGCCTTCGGTCGGGATCTTGTCCACTGGAGATTTACACTCTTGCAAGCACAGGACATCCGGGGCCTCTTCCTGCAACAATTTCAGCACGATAGGCTCCCGCAGACGAACCGAGTTGATGTTCCAGGTGGCAAGGGTGAAAGGCATTGTAGGAGATTCCTTTGTCGCGATTGGCGCAGGTTAGCGTGGCACCACCCGAGGTACCATCGAAAAAGGAAACTCTATATCTCAAGCCTCTCGATAACGGAAACTTTGAAAGTTTCCGTCCCGATTTCATTGCATGAAATCGTTGTCTTCTTATGGATAACACAAAAAAAGCCGGGCCATCAGGCCCGGCAGTCCAACAGGGAGGTGCATGTCATAACCCGGACATGCGCGGGTTGGGAGAAATCTTATGATACCTACAGGGTATCACTTTGATCCAAGTCAATCCACCATTAGTCAAGCAACAAGGCGATATCCGCCCGATTCTGTGACCAAAAGGCGAGCATTTGATGGATCCGGCTCGATCTTCTGACGCAGGCGGTAGATGTGAGTTTCAAGCGTGTGCGTTGTGACACCTGCATTGTAACCCCAGACCTCGTGCAACAAGACATCACGTGCGACGACACCATCGGTAGACCGATAGAGGAACTTGAGAATATTGGTCTCTTTCTCCGTCAGGCGTATCTTGCGATCATCTTCGGTCATCAGCATCTTCATTGCAGGCTTGAATGTGTATGGCCCCAGGACAAAGACTGCATCCTCGGATTGTTCATGCTGACGCAACTGCGCGCGGATGCGAGCCAGCAGGACAGGGAATTTGAACGGCTTGCTCACATAGTCATTTGCGCCAGCATCCAGGCCAAGGATCGTATCAGCATCGCTGTCGTGACCGGTCAGCATCAAAACCGGGCTTTTCACACCCTGCTTGCGCATCAGGCGGCACAGCTCTCGCCCATCGGTATCCGGGAGGCCCACGTCGAGAATGACCAGATCGTAAATCGCCTCACGCGCCCGCTCCATCGCGGACGCCCCGTCAGACGCTTCGAACACGTCAAAATCTTCGGTCATCACAAGTTGCTCGCTGAGCGCCTCGCGCAGGTCTTCGTCGTCATCCACCAGCAGGATTTTCTTGAGCTGAGCCATGTGCGGTCCTCCTAAGCCTTTTCCATCACTTGCGTATGAAGAATGCAATCAGCAAGAATTACTGCAATGGTCTCACGCCCTCGTGTCTGATGCAGAGGAATTGTTTCACATTTCCCGGTGATCGGGGTAGGAGAAGGCCTGATCGCTTCTAGGTAATATGCATGAGTCTCACTCCCGACATCACGGAATTGCTGGCACGGGCGCGTGCTGACCTACGCATGGGCGTTCCCGTGGTTCTGACAGACGAATTGGGGTTTGGTGTGCTGGGGTTCGCCGCCGAGACGCTGAGCCCTCAGAGGCTTGCTGATCTACGCGGCTTGGGTGGAAACCCCGTTGTCGCCATCACGGTTCGGCGTGCTGAAACTCTGAAGGCGCGTGCATATGATGGCGATCTGGCGCGGGTCATGATCCCGGAGGACGCTGGGCTGAGCTGGGTGCAGGCGGTGGCAGATCCCTCAGATGATCTGAACGCGCCGATGAAAGGCCCGTTGATGACCGAACGACAGGGAAGTGCAAATCTGCACCGGATCGCAATAGCGTTGGCCAAATCGGCACATTTGCTACCAGCCGCAGTGGTTGCCCCTATCAAAGACGGCAGGGCATTTGCTTCAACACACGGGTTGACCTGCATCGACCATGCAAGCGCTGCGCCCTATTTGACCGATCGTAGCCCCCTGCACCCGGTTGTTGCCGCGCGCCTGCCCATGGAGGTGTCCGAGGCTGGTCGGCTACATGTTTTCCGGCCTGAAGACGGCGGGGAAGAACACTACGCAGTGGAAATCGGCCGACCCGAGCGCGACAAACCCGTCCTTGCCCGCCTGCATTCGGCCTGTTTCACCGGAGACCTTATGGGCAGCCTAAAGTGTGACTGCGGCCCGCAATTGCGCGGAGCTCTTGCACAGATGGGGGAAGAAGGCACAGGCGTTCTGCTTTATCTAAACCAGGAAGGGCGTGGGATTGGGCTTGCCAACAAAATGCGCGCCTATTTTCTGCAGGATCAGGGATTTGATACGGTTGAGGCCAATCACCGGCTTGGGTTTGAAGACGATGAGCGGGATTTTCGGCTTGGATCGGACATCCTGAAATCACTGGGGTTCAATTCGGTACGCCTGCTGACCAACAATCCCGCAAAGATTGCGATGATGGAACGAACCGGTATCGCTGTGGCCGAACGTGTCCCATTGAAGGTCGGCGAAACCGACTTTAACCGCGCCTATCTCGCAACCAAAGCTGCAAAGTCAGGCCACCTGTTGTGACACCGGACGATCTGGTTCTGACCCCACGCGGTGTTCGATTTCTCGGACGCACATTCCCCTGCGCCATAGGCAAAGGGGGCGTAAGTCGAACCAAGCAGGAAGGAGATGGGGCGACCCCGGTCGGAGTGCATCGCATCGTGGCAATGCTCTATCGAGCGGATCGGATGCAACGCCCGGCTCGTTGGGCACGACCTATCGGACCGCGTGATCTATGGTCTGACGATTTGGAGGACGCCGCCTATAACCATCTGGTTCGCGCACCTCATAGCTTTAGCCACGAAAAGCTGCGCCGTGCAGATCCGCTTTATGACATAGTATTGATTACCGATTGGAACTATCCCGATGCAATACTTGGCAAGGGATCCGCGATCTTCTTGCACCAATGGCGGCGACCAAGATATTCAACCGAGGGCTGCGTAGCTTTCCGACGCGATCATCTACGATGGATCGCAAGGACAATAGTGCCAGGCACACGGCTGATTATCCCTGAGGTTTGACGCGCTCTCCAAAGATGGCGGATCCAACACGAACATGAGTGGCCCCTAGGGCAATCGCCGATTCGAAATCACTGCTCATGCCCATGGACAGCCCTTCCAACCCGTTCCGCCCGGCTATCTTTGCAAGCAGCGCGAAATGCAAAGCAGGTTCTTCATCGACTGGGGGGATGCACATCAATCCTCTGACGGACAGGTCTAAACCTCGGCATTCGGCAACGAACGCATCCGCATCTTCAGGGAGAACGCCTGCCTTCTGGTCTTCTTGGCCAGTGTTAACTTGGATGAAAAGATCGGGACACTTGCCCATCTCTTGCGCCAATCGCGCCAGTGTTTTGGCGAGTTTTGGACGATCGACTGAATGGATCGCATTGCAAAGCTCGATGGCCTGCCGTGCTTTGTTGGTTTGCAAAGGGCCTATGAGATGCAGATCGACATCCGGGAAGGCCTCCTGAAATGCGGGCCATTTGCCTGCGGCTTCCTGAACACGGTTTTCCCCGAAACACCGGTGGCCCTGCTTCAACACGGCTTCGACCCGGTCGTTTGGTTGCACCTTGGAAACCGCGATCAATTGCACCGAACCCTTGGTGCGTCCTGCCGCCGATTCAGCTTTGGCGATACGGTTAGTGATATCTTGCAGCGACATGGGCCCTCTCGTTCTGCGTTTGCCGCAGCAAAACACCATGTTGAAGCAAAAGAAAAGGGCAGGTCCGAAGACCTGCCCTTGAACCGTGTGGTTCAGATCAACTTAGAAGTTGAACTGAGCACCGAAGTCGGCGCGAACACGACCGTCGCCGTCACCGGCTTTCGAGTTGCCGATACCACCGCGCAGCGATGCACCGCCACCCAGGTCGTAGATGGCACCAATGCCGTACTGCTGGGTGTCACCGTCGCCCGAACCGTCGCCGTAAGCGAAGGTCAGAGTGGTTGCAGCACCCAGGTTGTAAGCCAGCGACAGACCATATGCGGTACCGTTCAGAGCTTCGTCGTTCACGTCGTCGTCAGCAACAAACAGAGTACCCGAGAAGTCACCGAATTCTGCACCCAGGGTCAGAACGGTCAGGGTTTCTTTGTCAGCACCGTCAACATCGGTTTGACCGTAGGCCAGAGCCGCGGTCACGTTGCCGAAGGTGTAAGTTGCGCTGATGTCCCAGCGGTCTGCTTCAACAGATTCAACGTCAAGCAGTACAGTGTCGCTACCTACGGTCGCAACGTCGATTACTGTGCTTACGTTGTCGCGCTGGTCATACGATGCGCCAAATGCGAAGTCGCCAACTGCGTACTGGAAGAACACAGCGTTCGAACCCGAACCGGTCGACGAATAACCCAGGAAGTCATAGTTGACGCCCGAGTACTGACCGATGAAGTTTTCCAGACCAGGCTCGTTACCGTAGTAGTTGGCCAAGTTGTCGATCGCACCTGCAACGTTGCCCGCGTCAACACGCAGACCACCGAAGATGACCGAGAAGCGTGCGCCGTTCAGGCCAGCCGAATCGGCTTCGCCGCTGCCGGCATCTTCGTCAGCCTGCAGACGAACACGACCTTCAAAGCGAACGCCACCGTCGGTTTCAACGATACCGTCGATGTTCAAGCGGAAACGCGAGACCAGAATGGTGCTCGGGCCTTCGCGAGTGGCGGTAGCTGTTACAGTTTCACCAGTTGCGGTATCGATGAAAGTGGTGCTTTCAGATTCGCTACGGTCTTCTTGGTAGCCAATACCAAAGCGGCCGTAACCGCTAAACTTAACTTCGGCCGCTGCAACGCTTGCGGTTGCGATCAGGGCGGTCGATGCGAAGAGAATTTTTTTCATCTTGCTTCCCTCGGTTTCAAAGATTTTCTACTCGACACATGCAAAGCACGCGTCTCAGCACGGACACCGTTTCGCTTTTTTTCCCCCCTTTGCGCAAGCTTGCCATAAACGCTCTGGCCTCATTCGACCCCGATTGGTGCAAGGATGCCACAGTCGATTTCAGCCAGATCCATCCCATCGCTCATCAACGTTAGATAAAGAATTGGCTTGTTGCAGCCGGGGTCCTTGTCTAGGAGTGTCACCCGAACAGTACAAAACAAGTGATACAGGACCTTCCACCGATGCGCCTGCTAACGATTTTGGGTATGATATTGATGACTGCAGCGGTTGCAGGATGCGGGCGTCCACCTCCGGGTGATGCAAGCGTGCTGACCTCCGATGGTAGCTCTACAGAAGAACGTGAGCTGAATGATGCGAATCGTTCGACCATCTGGGATGTTTTCGGGCCGAATACGTCCGAACAGGTTACCCAGGTGAATCGTTACCTCTGGACAGCATCGCTGGATGTGCTGAATTTCCTGCCTATACAGGAGGTTGATCCGTTTACCGGTGTGATTGTAACAGGTTATGGCACTCCGCCGGGCGGTGGACGCTCTTATCGGGCAACGGTTCACATTAGTGATCCTGCGCTGGAAGCGCGCTCTCTTTCTGTTGCACTACAGACCAGTGGTGGTGCTCCGGTCAGCGCTGCAACGTCGCGCGCGGTCGAAGATGCCATTCTATCTCGAGCGCGCCAGCTGCGTATTGCTGATAACAAGTTCTAGAAACCCGCCTAAATTCACATTATTACCACGCCGGGTTCCTACCCGGCGTTTTCATTCACGAAGGACCGCAAAATGTCTCGCTACTCGGCCACCGAAATCGAAGCAAAATGGCAAGAGGCCTGGGATAATGCCGGAATCTTCACCGCCAATCACAAGGCGGACAAGCCGAAATACTATGTGCTCGAGATGTTCCCTTATCCTTCTGGTCGTATCCACATGGGGCATGTGCGCAACTACACGATGGGCGACGTGATTGCCCGCCACAAGCTGGCAACCGGACATAACGTATTGCATCCGATGGGTTGGGACGCATTTGGCATGCCCGCGGAAAACGCCGCCATGGCCAGCGGCGGCCACCCAAAGGATTGGACCTACGGCAATATCGCCGATATGCGCGGCCAGATGAAACCGCTAGGCCTGTCGATCGACTGGTCCCGTGAATTCGCCACCTGCGACCCGGAATATTACGGCCAGCAGCAGGCTTTGTTCCTGGATATGCTCGAGGCCGGGCTGGTTTACCGCAAGAACGCCGTGGTGAACTGGGACCCGGTTGATATGACCGTTCTGGCCAACGAACAGGTGGAAAACGGGCGCGGTTGGCGCTCGGGCGCGTTGGTCGAACGGCGCGAGCTGACCCAGTGGTTCTTCAAAATTTCCGACTATTCCGAGGAATTGCTCGACGCGCTCGATACGCTCGACAACTGGCCCGCCAAGGTGCGCCTGATGCAGGAGAACTGGATCGGCAAGTCCCGCGGCCTGCAATTTGGCTTTGAGCGCATCGACGGAGGTGAGCCGATCACCGTATACACGACGCGCCCCGACACGCTGTTGGGGGCGTCTTTTGTCGGAATCTCACCGGATCATCCGATTGCCAAGGAACTGGAAGCCAACAACCCTGAAGTGGCTGAATTTGTTGCCGAATGCCGTAAGGGTGGAACCACCGAAGAGGCTATCGAGACGGCTGAGAAGCTGGGCTACGACACGGGTATCCGCGTCAAGCACCCGCTGGACCCGAATTGGGAACTGCCGGTCTGGATCGCCAACTTCATTCTGATGGATTACGGCACCGGTGCAATCTTTGCCTGCCCGGCACATGACCAACGTGACCTCGATTTCTGCCGTAAATACGGTCTGCCAGTAGTCGATACCTTCTTTGCGATGGACGATGAGACACCTGTCGACAAAATCGCATTCGTCCCGCCGAAGTCTGAAAAGGTCCGCTGGGTAAACCATTTCGCAGGTCTGACCGAAGCCACGGGCGAAGAGGCCATCAATGCCACAGTTGATTTCGCGGAAAAGGCTGGCTGGGGCGAGGGCGTTACCAAATACCGCCTGCGTGACTGGGGCCTGAGCCGCCAGCGCTATTGGGGTTGCCCGATCCCCGTTGTCCACTGCGAAAAATGCGGCACCGTGCCCGAGAAGAAAGAGAATCTGCCGATCGAGTTGCCTTATGATGATGGCAACGGCAAACCCATCGACTTTTCCATCCCCGGCAACCCGCTGGATCGTCACCCCAGTTGGCGCGATGCGCCATGCCCATCATGCGGAGCGCCTGCCAAGCGCGAAACCGACACGATGGACACATTCGTCGATTCGTCATGGTACTTTGCCCGATTCACCGCTCCGCGCGCCGAAACGCCTACCGATCTGACCGAAGCCGAATACTGGATGAATGTCGACCAGTATATCGGCGGGATCGAGCATGCGATTCTGCACCTGCTCTATTCCCGGTTCTTCGCGCGGGCTATGAACATCACCGGCCATTTGCCGAAGAAAGCGATCGAGCCGTTCGATGCTCTATTCACGCAAGGCATGGTGACGCATGAAATTTATCAGACACGCGACACCAACGACCGCCCGGTCTATCACCTGCCCGAAGATGTGACCGATGGCAAACTTGCCGATGGCACCGAGGTTGAAATCATCCCCTCGGCCAAGATGTCGAAGTCAAAAAAGAACGTCGTGGACCCGGTCAGCATCATCTCGGCCTTCGGCGCAGACACCGCACGCTGGTTTGTGCTGTCCGATTCTCCACCCGAGCGCGACGTGGAATGGACCGCTTCGGGTGCTGAGGCTGCATTTAAACACCTCAGCCGCGTGCACCGCATCGTTTCGGAAATCGCCGAATCGGATGCACCTGCCAACACAGATGACGAAACGCTGCTGCGCGAAATGCACAAAGCCATCCACGACGTCACGGGCGGGGTAGAATCCTTTGGCTTTAACGCCTCGATCGCCAAGCTGTATGCCTTTACCAACACGTTGGCTAAGTCCAAAGCAGGCGCAGTGGCCAAGCGCGAGGCGGCAAAGACGTTGGCTCAACTGATGTCGCCGATGACACCCCACTTGTCCGAAGAGCTTTGGCAATTGTTGGGTGGTGTAGGTCTCGTCGCGACAGCACCTTGGCCTATGGCTGACGAAGCAATGCTGGTCGATGACACCGTCACCCTGCCAATCCAGATCAACGGCAAGCGCCGCGCTGAAATCAGCGTGGCCAAGGATCTGGACAAGGCAGAGGTTGAAAAAATCGCACTCAGCACCGAAGCTGTGCAAAAGGCGCTGGACGGTGCCGCCCCGAAGAAAGTGATCGTTGTTCCAGGCCGGATCGTAAATGTCGTCGTTTGATCGCAGAACCCTGTTACTGATGCCGCTCGCGCTTGCCGCGTGTGGTTTCGAGCCGGTCTACGCACCCGGTGGATCGGGTTCGGCGCTGGATGGCAGGGTCGAGGTTTCGGCCCCGAATACGGTCGAAAGCTTCCTGCTGGTTCAGAATCTGGAGCGCAAGTTGGGTCGCAGCGCGACCTCGGGCAAAGACTACAAGCTGGAGGTCGGGGTTTCGACGACCACGCGCAGGGCGTCGATCACCACGGCGAACGAAACCAATCGCTATACCATCGACGGCAACGCATCCTACGCGTTGAAATCCAACGCGACCGGGCAAATCATCGCTTCGGGCAATGTTGCCGAATTTGTCGGTTATTCCGCTGCAGGTTCAACGGTGTCGACGCTGGCGGATGAACGCGATGCGACCGAGCGTCTGATGGTGATTCTGGCTGATCAGATCGTAAACCGCCTCTACGCCACACCGGGCCTGTCCACATGAAGCTGAGCCCGCGCGAGGCTGATGGGTATTTTGCCAAGCCGGACGCGGACAAAGCCGGGCTGTTGATCTACGGGGCGGACGCGATGCGCGTTGCCTTAAAGCGTCAGCAAGTTCTGGCGGCTTTGTTGGGACCCGGCGCTGAAGAGGAAATGCGCCTGACCCGCATCCCCGGAAGTGACTTGCGCGGCGACCCAGCGCTTTTGCTGGACGCAGTTAAGGCTGTTGGGTTTTTCCCCGGCCCCCGCGCTGTCTTTGTCGAGGACGCCACCGAGGTTGCCGCGCCGGCAATACTCGCGGCGCTGGAAGACTGGGATCATGGTGATGCGCAGATCGTCGTGACGGCGGGTCAGCTCAAGCCCAGTTCAAAAATCCGCAAAGCGTTCGAAGCAAACCCGGCGGTCTACGCCGTAGGCATCTACGATGACCCGCCTTCACGTGCCGAGGTTGAACGGATTCTCGCACAGGCAGGGTTGCAGAATATCCCGCGCGATTCGATGTCGGCGCTTGGCGAGCTGGCTTTGGCGTTAAGCCCCGGCGATTTCACACAAACGGTTGAGAAACTTTCGCTCTACAAGCGTGGCGATGCAGCCGAACTGACAATCGACGACATCGAGGCTTGCGCTCCGCGGTCAACCGAGGCGGCGCTGGACGATGTGCTGAACGTCGTGGCCGAGGGCCGGGCGCAAGAAATCGGGCCTCTGATCCGCCGACTGCAAGCGCAAGGCACCAATGGCGTAACCCTATGCATCGGCACGACACGGCATTTTCGCACCCTCTATGCCTGCGCTTCCGATCCCGGTGGCGCGGCGCAGGGGATCGGCAAACTGCGCCCTCCGGTCTACGGCAAGCGGCGCGATCGGATCTTGCGTCAGGCACAGGGCTGGGGGGCACCTAAACTGCAGACCGCATTGACGGTTCTGACCGACACGGATCTGTCATTGCGCTCGGCCAATCAGACCGCGCCTGCCATGTCGCTGGTGGAACGCGCCATGATCCGTCTGGCGATGCTGGCGCGATCAGGCTGATACCTAGCGGTCCAACCACGCTGCGGCCGACTGTCCAGCCCAGCGTCCTGTCGCCAGACAGGCGGTCAGAAGATAGCCACCCGTTGGGGCCTCCCAATCCAGCATCTCACCCGCGCAGAACACGCCCGGAAGTGCGGTCAGCATCAAACGATTGTTCAGAGCGTCCTGAGCGACACCACCCGCAGTCGAGATCGCTTCATCCATTGGTCGCAGTCCAGAATGGCGTATAGGCAGGTTCTTTATCGCGCCGATCCAGTCTGATTGCGCCAATACGTGGCCCTTTGTCATCTCATGGAACAGCGCCACCTTCTGCGACGGCAACCTTAGACCGTTCTTCAGCCAATGCGTCAAAGTTGCTTTGGGCTTCTTCGCATCCAATCGCGCGCGCATCCCTTCGACCGTGACGTCTGGGATAAGGTCCAGAAACAGTGGCGCACCCGCGCGCAGCGCCGGGGTCAAGGGATATAGCCCGCCACCTTCCAGCCCTCTTGCGGAAATCGTGGCTTCGCCCCGGCTTTCCACCGCACCCGACATCCAACGCACTGATTTCACTGCCGCCCCAAAGTGTGGCTGCATAAAACGGCTCCAATCGACCGACAGCGCTCCATTTGAGGGCGCAAACGGCGCCAAAGCCACGCCTTTGTCGGCAAGCCACGGCGCCCATGCGCCATCCGATCCCAACCGCGCCCAACTGGCACCGCCCAACGCCAGAACCGTCGCATCGGGTTTGCGCAGTTGTTCGCCATCTGGGGTCTGAAACACCAAAGCATCCTCACGCCAGCCTTGCCAGTGCCAGCGGGTCTTGATCTGGACTCCAACCTGATCCAACCGCGCAAGCCAATCCCGCAGCAAGGGCGAGGCCTTCATGACCGTCGGGAAAACGCGACCGGTCGAACCCGTAAACATCTCTTGCCCAAGATCGCTAGCCCAAGCCATGACGGCCTGTGCGTCAAACGCGCTGATCATGGGGTGCAGCCAATCCGTGGCCTCGGCATATGCACTCATAAACGTCTCAAACGGTTCGTCTTTGGTCAGGTTCAGACCAGACTTTCCCGCCATCAGAAACTTGCGCGCGACCGAGGGCTTGGCTTCGGCCACAACAACCTCGTGCCCGGCCGCAGCAAGCTGCTCTGCCGCCATAAGACCTGCAGGCCCCGCCCCAATAACTATGGTTTGCGCCATTGTATCCCTCTTGCCCTGCGCACGTTTCAGCACGAGTTTAGGTTATGGCAAACACCGAACCTATCTGCCCACTCTGTGACCGCCCTATTCCTGAGGGCGGAGGCAGCCTGCACCATCTGATCCCAAAGCTCAAAGGAGGCAAGGGCGGGCCCACTGTTTTGTTGCATCAGATTTGCCACAAGGAGATCCACGCAACGCTGACCGAGGCCGAGCTTGCGCGCGAGTTCAACACGGTTGATGCGCTTCGCGCGCATCCGAGGTTGGATAAGTTCCTGCAATGGGTCCGTAAACGCCCTCCGGGATTTCGCTCAAAAGTGCCGGGCAAGCGGCGCGGGCGTTGATCAGGTCGGAAGCCACGGATCGCCAGACGCATCCGTTTTAGGATCAGCCAACCCTTCAACTTCAATCCCACGAAATTCGGGCACCGAAGCAAACCGAGCGCTGGGAATATGTTGGAATTCCAGCGTTGTATAAGGGCGTTTCCAAAGCCATTCCCGATTTTCGACCGCCCAAAGATCTGGGTTTGGCGGCGTGTCTTCTGTGAATGCGTAGAAATGCAAATCAAAGCCATAGGGTTCCACACCCTGCATCGACAACAAGGACATACCCTGAGATCGACAGAATGCATCCTCGGCGGCGATATCTCCGGTGCGCAATGTGATCTGGCCGATACAAGCCCCTGCAAATGGCGCATCCGAACTGGCGGCATCGCCCGGCCGGTTTCCTTCGAATTCGTGTTGCAGCAGCTCGATTACAAAGCCCTCTGGATCGCTCAGATGGCACATATAGCCAATATCCAGAAACTGCCGCGGTGCGCTGACCGTAACGCCCATCTGGCACGGGTGATCTGCGGCAAGATCAACATTCGGCAGGGTGATCCCGATTTTCCAGTATCTTTGCCCTCGGTCATGGTGGTAACCACCACCGCCCGGCATCAGCAAAAGATCGGCATCTTGTCCGGGGTATCCTACGCGTCGATTTGCACCTTCGACCTGAACACGCATGCCAAGCGCGTCGTGATAAAACGCCGCCAAAGCATCGGGGTTTGCGACCCGCAATCGCAGCGCGGCCAACCTCATGGGCACAATCCGGCAATGCCTAAGGCTATCGATCGCTCTGCAGACAGACTGTCAGCCACTAACTCTCGTGCCGTGGGCATTAACTGATCAGGCTCGACCACCCGGTCCACCAAACCAAACGCATAGGCTTCTTCTGCGGTAATCTTTTGTCCGGCCATCAATATCATCTTGGTTCGGGACGGCCCTATCAGCGCCGCCATACGTTTGGGATCAGACGGCTGCGGCAGAAAGCCCAGCTTCATCACCGGATAGAAAAACTTGGCTGCGGGAACCGCAATGCGCAGATCACATGCCAGAACCATGCCGTTCGCTCCGCCCGCCAGGGTACCGTTAAGAGCCGCCACCGTCAGGCAGGGTAAGTCGGCTATCGCGCCAGATAGCCGTTCCCAAAAGTCCGAAGTCGCAAGACCCGCCCGCGCTTCTTCAAGATCAGCACCAGCGCTGAACACGCGACCCGCACCGGTTAGAATCAGGGCGCGTGCTTCAGTTGCCGCTTCGGCGATACGAACCAATTCGCCCAGCATCGAAGCGGTCAACGCATTGGCTTTATCAGGATTATTCAGCGTAACCGTCCAAAGCCCGTCGTCTTGCGTCAGCTCAATCACGTCAGCCCGACCCTTTTTCGGATATCTTCATTGCGCAACGAAATCTCTGTCCCCAAGAACTCATCCGCGTCCGGCGAGCACATCCACATCAGCGCCTTTGCTGGCCAGTCTGCCGGGATATGATCGTCCCAATCCAACTGACTAACCGGGTTGATACCGCTGGCTTTGATCACGCGCTGCATGTCAGTCGCGACGGTACCTGGTGACAGACCCATGGCGCGGATGCCATGGTGCGCCTCTTCCAGATGCAGACACTCGGTCAGCATCTTTGCCCCCGCTTTTGAGGTGCAATAGTGGCTCCAGGCTTCAACCGGATTGGACGCAGCACCGGACGAGACGGTCAGAACAGTCCCCCCACCTGTCGCCCGCATAATGGGCAGTGCAGCGCGCATTCCATAAAAAACACCCTTCAGATTGATATCGATTGCATGGCTCCAAGCCTGTGTATCAGCATTGGAAAGATGAAAGATCGGATCGATCACACCTGCATTCCCGATCAGAACGTCCAGCGAGCCAAACCGATCGATACAATCAGCAACCGTCTGTTCTACCTGACCAAAATCACTGACATCACAGCCCAATGCGATGGCGTTGTCGCCCAGCGCTGCCGCCAATGCTTCAATCTGATCACGGCTGCGCGCGGCCAACGCCACGTTCGCCCCGGCTGCGGCAAAAACGCGCCCAGCTTCCGCTCCGATACCTCGGCTAGCGCCTGTAATCAGTACAGTTTTTCCTTGCATTTGCATCGTTTAAATCCCTGCATTTGAAATTGTGTTAACTCGTACCCCGCAAATGGGGAATTGGTCCAGCCCTTCCCCCTTGACGCTGGCCGCCGCAGGCACGACCATGCGCGCAAATTGATCAAGAAGGGTTCTCTTATGACTGTTTTCCTTCGCCGCAGTTGCGGTGCAGCTTTGGCCTATGCTGTCGCAACGAACGGCGCTTTTGCGGATGTTACCGCCAATGATGTCTGGGCCGATTGGCAAGCTTACTTGGGCGGCATGGGTTATGATGTGACCGGTGAACAAAGCGTTTCCGGAAATGTGACAACAATTTCGAACATGACAATGGCCATGGCCATTCCGGATACCGAAGGCACTTTCGACATGGTCATCCCTCAGATGACTTTGATCGAGAATGGGGACGGTACAGTCAACATCGGCTTCCCCGACAGTTTTCCGATGACCATCTCGGGCGAAGCCGAGGGCGAAACCTTCTCGGCCGATCTGGTATATTCGCATGATGCTCTGGAAATGGTTGTGTCCGGCACGCCCGAAAACATGACCTATGATTATTCGGCCAACAGTCTGAACCTTGCACTGGATTCGATCGATTTTGACGGTGAAACCGTGCCGAACGATATGCTGGCGCTGAACGTTCAGATGGACCAGATTGCAGGTTCTTCCCAGATGGAGATCGGCGAGATGCGCGACATCGCGCAGCAGTTCACCGCTGACAGCCTCACCTACGACGTGGCCTTCAACGAGCCTGAAAGCGAAGATACGGGCCGGATCAGCGGCACGCTGGGCGATCTGAAGTTCGAAGGTGATACGATCATCCCGCCTGATTTCGATGTTTCCAACGTACAAGATATTTATGAGGCCGGATTTGCTGCGTCAGGCACATTCACCTATGCCTCGGGTAACACCGAAGTGGCGGGCACGGCTGAAGGTCAGCCCTTCTCGCTCAGCAGCAGTTCCGAAGGCGGCAGCTTTACCGGCAGTATCGATGCGCAGCGGCTTGTCTACGACCTTGCGCAAAACAGCACGAAACTGGCCGTCACGACATCCGATCTTCCGTTCCCAATCGAAATTGCGATGGCCAATGCGGGGATGAAATTCGAACTTCCGGTGCAGGCTTCGGAAGAAATCCAACCCTTTGGATTTGGTATGAACCTGACAGATTTCACGATGTCCGATGTGTTGTGGAGCATGTTCGACCCTGCAAGTGCGCTGCCCCGCGATCCGGCGACCATCACACTGGACGCAACCGGTACCGCCAAAGTTCTGGTCGACTTCATGGATCCCGAAGCGGTCGAAGAGCTTGAGACATCGGATATTGTTCCGGGCGAATTGCATTCGTTGAAGATCAACGAATTGCTTGTATCGCTGGTCGGCGCAGAATTGACCGGTGACGGAGATTTCACATTCGACAATTCCAACACGGAAGAGTTTGATGGCCTGCCTGCTCCGTCAGGTGTCGCCAATCTGAAGCTTGTTGGCGCCAACGCTCTGCTCGACACGCTGATCGGCATGGGCTTTGTCTCGGAGAATGACGCGTTGGGCGCACGTATGATGATGGGTCTGATGGCTGTTCCGGGTGAAGAACCTGATACACTGAACTCGAAGATCGAGTTCACCGAGGATGGTCAGATTCTGGCCAACGGTCAGCGCATCAAGTGATCAAATCATCAGGAAAGGCCGCATTGGTGGCCTTTCCTGGCTGAGGCACATAAAGCGATTGGGCTGCAGGCCTTGCGGGACGGACGGTCCAAGGCTAGGTCCAGTACAACAAGACCGGAGGCCTCATGACCCGAACACCTCAGAACATCAGTGAAGAGCTGCTGGCTGCAGCCCGCAAAGCTGGCGCCGAAGAGGCAGATGCCATTGTTATTGATGGCTCATCCGTCTCTGTCGAGGTGCGCGGCGGCGCGTTGGAACATGCCGAACGCTCGGAAGCCACTGATCTGGGACTAAGGGTCTTCCTGGGCAAGCGGCAAGCAATCGTATCCAGTTCAGACAGCCGTCCTGAGACGCTTGCAGCGATGGCCGAACGCGCCGTTGCAATGGCCAGCGAAGCCCCCGAAGATCCGTTCACTGGATTGGCCGCGCGCGATCAATTGATCACCAATTGGGATATCAACGCGCTGGAACTGTTTGATCCAAGTCCGGAACCAAGTGCCGAGGCCTTGATGCAGGACGCGCTGGCTGCCGAAGCGGCAGCGTTGGGTGTTACGGGCGTCTCACAAGTTTCCGACGCCGCCGCGGCTTATGGTACACACCAAGTCCATCTGGCAGCTACGAACGGGTTTTCTGGTGGATATAAGCGCAGCAGTCGCTCGACCTCATGTGTTGCCATTTCCGGCGAAGGCACGGGGATGGAGCGTGACTATGATGGCGACAGTCGCACATTTCAGGCAGACCTGCGCAGCCCTTCCGAGATTGGTCGCACAGCTGGTGAACGCGCAGTTCAGATCGTTGGCGCACGCAAACCCCAGACAGGCAGCTTCCCGGTTGTGTTCGACGAACGTATCTCGTCGTCGCTGATCGGCCACCTGCTGGCCGCAAGCAATGGCGCTGCGATTGCCCGCGGTGCCTCGTGGCTGAAAGAAAGCTTGGGTCAACAGGTTCTGCCCTCCCATCTGTCTCTGATCGAAGACCCTCATCGCCCGCGCATTTCGGGCTCGCGCCCGTTCGATGCCGAAGGGCTGGCAACGCGGCGCAGGGCGATTATTGAAGATGGTGTTCTGACCGGTTGGACGCTGGATCTGTCCAGCGCCCGAAAGCTGGAAATGACCTCGACCGGCAATGCAACACGCGGCGTATCGGGACCTCCATCGCCCAGCAACTGGAACCTCAGCCTGACGCAAAGTAACAAAACCCGAGCAGAGCTTCTGCGCGACATGGGAACCGGGCTGTTGGTCACTTCGATGATCGGGTCGACGATAAACCCGAACACTGGCGACTATTCCCGTGGGGCGTCAGGGTTTTGGGTCGAGAACGGTGAGATCGCCTATCCTGTCAATGAATGCACAATTGCGGGCAATCTTCGCGACATGCTGATGCGGATCATTCCGGCAAATGATGCACGGCCTTACCTGTCGCGCGTTGTGCCGTCTTTGTTGATCGAAGGGATGACACTTGCCGGCACCTGACCTGTCCTTGCTGATCGACGCCGCGCTAGAAGCTGGAAAGATCGCTACGCGCTATTCAGGCCCTGATGCGCAACGCTGGGACAAACCTGAAGGCGCGGGGCCTGTGACCGAGGCCGATCTGGCCGTGAACGCAATGCTAGAGCGCGACTTGCACGGCGCACGTCCGAACTATGGCTGGCTGAGCGAAGAGAGCGAGGATTCCGACGACCGTCTGACCTGTGATCAGGTCTTTGTCATCGATCCTATCGACGGCACCCGCAGTTTCGCCGAAGGATCCCGCACATGGGCGCACTCGCTGGCCGTTGCCGAGAACGGAGAGGTTACGGCTGCAGTTATATACCTACCAATGCGAGATCTGCTTTACGCGGCTGCGAAAGGACAAGGAGCTACGCTGAACGACGAACCCATCTTCGTTTCGGGGCAAGCGCACTTGCCTGAGGCTGAGATATTGGCGGCAAAACCCAATCTGAACCCACGGCATTGGCAATCGGGTGCCGTGCCCGACTTTCGCCGCGTCTACCGCCCTTCGCTGGCCTATCGAATGGCGCTGGTTGCCCAAGGACGCTTTGACGGAATGCTGACACTCCGCCCCAGTTGGGAGTGGGACATCGCCGCAGGTGATCTGATCATGCGTGAGGCGGGTGGAATATGCACGGACCGTTTGGGGCAACCTCTGCAGTTCAACAACACCGACCCGCGCTTGAATGGTGTGGTAGCGGCAGGCACCGAAATCCATGAACATCTTCATGCTCTGCTTGACCCAAACGGGGCCGGTATACCCGCATGAGCATGCCTCGTTCTCTTAGCCTTGCTGCCTATCGCGTTCTGTCTTGGGGTGTGCCGCAAAGCTCGGGCTTCACGGACATGGCGCGCCCTGATGGCGAAGTCCTTTGGGTGCATATCAGTACACCCGATCGGCTGCGCGCTGTTGATGACTTCTGTCGCCGTCTGACCTCGGTGCGGCCCGGCTTGTCGCTGCTGCTAACCGTTCCTCCGGATATCGACCTGGAGGAATGGGACGAATGTAGCGCGCCAATCGTGACATTGCCTGCCGAACACACCGGCGCTGCCCGCACTTTTCTGAATCATTGGCGCCCGGACATGGGGCTTTGGTTTGGGGGCGGGTTGATGCCCAATATCATTACCCGAGCGCAGGAACGGGCAATTCCATTGGTATTGATCGAGGCGATGGTCGACGTGAAAACCGCCCGCGGTGGGCGCTGGCTGCCGGACATCACGCGATACACGCTAGACTGTTTTACGACGATCCTTGCCCCCAATGATGAGATCGCGCGCCAGATCCGCAGGTTGGGTGTGAATTCGGCAAAAATATCAGTTGCGCCTGCACTGCATATCAGCCCCAATCCTGATCCCTGGCCCGAGGATGAATTGATCGAGACCAACCATACTCTGGCCGGTCGCCCGGTCTGGTTGGCCGCTTGGGTGCAGGACAAAGAGTTTATCTCGGTCCTGACAGCGCATCGGCAGGCCTTGCGGATGCTGCCGCGTCTGGCCTTGGTTCTGCACGTGGCGGATATGTCCGAGTCCGCCCCCTTGCACAAACGGCTTGAGGCAATGGATTTGCGATGCGCCAACTGGGATGAAGGAGATGCGATCGAAGACACCACACAGGTGATCCTATCGGCTGAACCCGAAGACCTTGGACTGTGGCATCGTGTGTCCGCGGTTACGTTCATGGGAAGTTCGTTAGAGCGCGGTTCGGGCGGCCACGACCCATTGATCGCCGTTGCCTTAGGTTCAGCGGTAATCCATGGCCCTCATGTCAGCAACTACCACAATCTGTATGACAGGTTGGGGCGGGAAAAAGCTGCTATGCGGATTCGAACCGCGACGGAGCTTGGCGATGGAGTGGTCGAGCTTTTGGCCCCGGACCGCACGGCTGACATGGCCTTGGCCGGATGGCAGATCGTCACCGAAGGCGCGCCACAGGCGGACCAATTGATTGAAATGGTGCAAGATACACTGGACCGGCGGAGAGCCTACAATGCGCGCACCTGACTTCTGGAACACGGACCCTGATCGATTGGACCTGCGTGCCCGGCTGCTGTCGCCGCTCGGGTCCCTCTATGCCTCGGCGACCGCCCGTCGTTTGGCGCGTGGGCAAGGACTCTCGGTGGATGTACCGGTCATTTGCGTTGGCAATCTGAATGCGGGTGGAACTGGCAAAACGCCCACCGCAATCTGGGTTTTGGATTACCTCAGGGGCGCTTGGCATCAGCCTCACGTCGTCACCCGAGGTCACGGCGGTTCGCTGGAAGGCCCGGTGCAGGTCGATCCGCGCAAACACACCGCAGCTCAGGTCGGGGATGAACCCCTGCTGCTTGCCGCGTTTGCCGAAGTTTGGGTTGCCAAAGATCGTGCCGCAGGCGCACAGGCGGCGGTGGCTGCAGGGGCGACGGCAATCGTACTGGACGACGGATTTCAAAACCCTGCCGTCGCCAAGGATTTCTCGATCATCGTGGTAGATGCCGGGCGCGGGTTCGGCAATGGGCTTTGCTTGCCCGCCGGTCCCTTGAGGGAACCCGTAGCTGTTGGGTTGAAACGGGCCGATCTCGTGCTTTCGCTTGGGAGTGCCGAAGCACAATTAGTGTTTTCAGAAAAATGGGGGCCTGCCCTTACAGTCCCACACGTCATCGGCGAAGTGCGTCCACTACAAACCGGCATGGATTGGAGCGGCACACCCGTTCTGGCCGTTGCGGGTATCGGATACCCAGATAAGTTTTTTGAGACTCTGCGGCAGCAAGGCGCGACGCTGGTGCGCGCCGAAGCATTAGACGACCACCAACCGCTGACCTCAGCGCTGATGACGCGTCTGGAAAACGAAGCCAAGGCGCTGGGCGCTCAACTGGTGACAACCGAGAAAGACGCGGTGCGGCTACCTGCGAAGTTCAGAAGCAAGGTTCTGACGCTCCCGGTTCGATTGCAGATCGATCAGGATGATAAGGTCAAAGAGATGCTGGCCCAGGTCGCGCCTTCACCCTAAGCGCTTGGCCAGCCCAAGCCAGGCTGGCCAAGCTGGATTTAGCTGCCAAGCTCGTCTTCGATCAGCTTTTTGAAATCGTCATAAGACTGGTTGTCGACCTTTTTGCCGTTCACGACGAACGACGGGGTTGCCTGAATCCCATCGCGCTCGGCATTTTCCTGATACCAGGCGACCAGAGTCTGCGCACGGGTTCCGTCCTGCAAGCAGGCCTCAAGCTGATCATTGTCGATACCGGCAAGGCGACCGATCTTGCGCAGCTCGTCAACGATTTCGGCCGGGCCTCCGGCACGGGTCCATTCCGACTGGCCTTCGTACAACAGATCGGTGATACCAAAGAACTTATCAGGCCCCGCACAGCGCGCCACCATCGATGCCCACAGACCATAGCGATCGAAATACACTTCGCGGTATGTGAACTTGACCTTGCCCGTATCAATGAAATCCTTCTTGAGCTGCTTATAGGCACCCTGATGGAAGTTCGCGCAATGCGGACAGGTGTATGATGCATATTCGATGATCTCGACGGGCGCATCTTCAGCCCCCTGTACCATCTCGACGATGGTCGACGTGTCCAGATCAGCCTCTTGCGCCTCGGCGGCGCCAATCAGCGGGTTGGCAGGTGTGGTGGTATTCGACAATGTCAGCCAATAGCCGCCTGCGGCCACGGCGACAGCCGCACATATAACGGTTGCAATCCGGCTCATTCCTCAGCCCTTTCTTAGCGTTTCTGTCTGGATAAAACGTTGCGGCCCAAACGTTCAAGGGCCGCGCGCAAATCTTCATCATGAACCGCGCGTGACACTTTGTCGGCCTCGGCGGCTATTTCAGGCGCAATGGCTTGTTTCGCCTTTTTCGGCTTGTGGTCGAAACTGGCCTGACCTTCTGCAAAACCGGTGGGTGCGGTTTGGGTGATGCGAATGCGATTGATGGCGTTGTAGCCATAGACCGCGTTCACCTTGTCACGCAGTTGTTCTTTTTGCATCTCCAGCATCGGGGCCTGCGGTCCCGTGGTCAGCACCGTCAGTGTCGCCCCAAATCCACCTTTGGCGTATCCCACATTCACGGGCCGGGCGATCGAAGCTATTTCCTGACCAACAATCTCAGCCCAATGAGTCAACAAGCGCGAAACGGCAAAGCCCCGGCTTTCCCCGGCCTGTCTGATCCGGTCATTCAGCAAAGTGGCGGTACGTTTGAACCCGCGGGTCGAAGAACGTCTGCGTTGCATCTGGTTTCCAACTCTTGCGCGGCTATTGTAATAAGCTGCGACCCATGCGCCAGCGAAACCCGACAGGGAGTTACATAAAACTTGCGTGACTGCACCGAATCTGACCTGAGCAAGGCTCTGCTGGACTGGTACGACCGCCACGCGCGGGAAATGCCATGGCGCGTTAGCCCTTCTGATCGCGCGGCAGGAATGATGCCTGATCCCTACCGCGTCTGGCTGTCCGAGGTGATGCTGCAGCAGACAACCGTAGCCGCGGTGCGCGACTACTTCCTTCGCTTCACGACGCGCTGGCCAACTGTAGAATCACTGGCAGCCGCCGAAGACGGGCAAGTTATGGGCGAGTGGGCTGGTCTTGGTTATTACGCCCGCGCGCGAAATCTATTGAAATGTGCCCGTGTCGTAGCCTCAGAGTATGATGGGCGTTTCCCAGATAGCTACGATGCGCTGCTGCTACTTCCCGGAGTTGGGCCCTACACGGCGGCGGCGATCGCAGCGATTGCATTTGATCGCCCGGAAACAGTGCTGGATGGCAATGTCGAACGCGTGATGGCGCGGCTCTATGACATTCACGATCCCCTGCCCGGGTCAAAACCGCTGTTGAAAGAGAAAGCAGCGTACCTGACCCCGCCCAATCGGCCCGGAGATTATGCACAGGCCGTAATGGATTTGGGCGCAACGATCTGCACGCCAAAATCGCCAGCCTGCGGCATCTGCCCAGTCTATGCGCCCTGTTATGCGCGTGCAGCTGGAACGCAGGCTGAGCTTCCGAAAAAAACACCGAAGAAGCCCAAGCCAACGAGGCTGGGCCACATATACATCGCGCAACGCAGTGATGGCGCGCTGCTACTGGAACGCCGACCTGACAAAGGCCTGCTGGGCGGCATGTTAGGCTGGCCCGGATCAGATTGGTCTGAGGCACCCTCAGAACGCCCTCCGTTTGGTGCAGAATGGCAGGAAATCCCGGGCGAGGTGCGCCACACCTTCACTCATTTCCATTTGATCCTGCGAATTTGGGCGGTCGAATTGCCCAATGGGATGGAACCTGTCGATCTCGAATTCATGGACAAACACGCGTTCAAGCCCAGCGACTTGCCCACCGTCATGCGCAAGGCTTATGACCTGTGGCGCGGCCATTAGACCGATGTGCAAGGCCATACAGGCAGTCTAGTGTTCTGCCAAGATTTTCGGAGCCCAAAGATGATTGCGTCTGATACTCTTTCCCGTTGGCAATCCGCCCTTCCATTTTGGGCCTCTTATCTACTGATCCCGATGATCTGGATCGCGACCTTTGCAGGCGGTTGGTGGGTCTTGCTGGTGCCGCTCTCAACATGGTGGGCCTTTGCTGTGCTGGATCGATTGACGGGCCTTAACTTGGAAAACGCCGATCCGGATACGCCAGACGTTTCGCTAAACTGGTACATCTGGCTGACCAAGGCTTGGGCTCCAGTGCAATTCCTCACGCTTTACGGGCTGATCTGGTACACCACCCGCACCGCTGACCTGTCTTCGATCGAAAAGATCGGCGTGTTCATTGGCATGGGCGTGATATCCGGAACGATCGGGATCAACTACAGCCACGAGTTGATGCACCAAAAAGGCAAATTTGAACGCTGGATGGGTGATATCCTTTTGGCGATGGTCCTTTATTCGCATTTCCGCTCTGAACACCTACTGGTGCACCACCGCTATATTGGCACCCCACGTGATCCGGTGACTGCGCGCTATAATGAGGGCTTCCATCGGTTCTACCCCCGCGTTCTACGTCAAAGCCTGATCTCTGCCTTCCGGGCCGAACGCGAAAAACTGGCCCGCAAAGATCGTTTCTGGACCGATCCGGCAAACCCATTCTGGCGCTATTGGGCCTTGCAAGGGATTATGCTGCTATTAGCGGTTCTGATAGGCGGATGGTCAGGGCTTGGCTTGTTTCTGGTGCAAGCAGGCACAGCGATCTGGCAACTTGAACTCGTCAACTATGTCGAGCACTACGGCCTGACGCGCAAATATTTGGGTGACGGCAAATACGAACATGTCCGCCCGCGCCACTCGTGGAACGCGTCACAAAAAGCCTCGAACTGGCTGTTGATCAACCTGCAACGTCACTCGGATCACCACTACAAACCAAACCGCCGGTTCCCGCTGCTACAACACCATTCACAGGATGCAGCACCCCAACTGCCACATGGCTATCCGGTCATGACCATAGCAGCGATGATCCCCCCCTTGTGGCGGCGCATCATGAATCCCAGAGTGCGCGCATGGCGGCGGCAATATTACCCCGAGATCACCAACTGGCAGCCCTATAACAAAGCGCAAAACCCTGCGCCCCGGAGTTGACCGCAGCGCGCACCAGCGCGCTGCCTGGCCCAACGGGAGGGATCGCATCTTTGATGCGGTGCTGACAGGCGGGAGCCTTGGTTTCTACATCACCCAGATATCCATCGGAGCAGCGACCCCTCTTACAGGTTGACCTGCCCGCTGTTCGAATCCAGCCATCATAGTTTGGGCATTTGGCGTCTCACTTAAGGCCTTGGCGCGCAACGCCTCACTCACAATAATGTGCGCCTGAAAATCTCGCGTCAGAGCTTCCAGCTTTGCGGCAACATTCACCGCATCACCGATCACCGCAAATTCCAACCGGTTTGCTCCAATATCCCCAAGGACAACCGAGCCATAGTGGACTCCAACACCGATCTGAATCTCTTGCTCACCCGCCCGCCTGCGATCCAAATTCCAACGGTCGATCATTTCAACCATAGACCGGGCACAGGCCAGCGCATTGCTCGCATCAAGCTCTCCGGGAACCGGCGTGCCAAACGTAGCCATCAACCCGTCACCCAAGTACTTGTCGAGCGTTCCGTGATGCCGAAACACTTCGGTTTCCATTCGGGCGTGAAATCCGCGCAGGACTTCGATGACTTCATATGGATCACGGCCAGCCGAAAACTTGGTGAACCCGACGATATCGATGAACAGGACCGCAATATCCTCTTTGCGTATCTGTTTGAGAGGCTCATCATTCTGGCTCAGCTCGTCAACCACGTTCGGTGAGAAGTAACGCGATAGATTTGCCCGCTCACGTTCAAGTCCGGCGTTTGACATCAGCAATCGACTGAGGCGGCGCATCGAAACCCCAAGCGTCACCGCGACCATTACAAAAACAATCACCTGCTGGATACGAAAGGTTGGCATGAAACTGTTGGGATCCATGAGCTCGGCCACATCCGGATATTCTGATAGGGCTTCGGCCACCCGTTCGCTGATTCCGGGGATCGGGGTTGCGACCCACCATGCGATCACCCAACCAACTGTCCACATGATTGCAGTCCACCATCCGATCGCGATGACGGTGCGCCAGGAATAAGCAAGCGTTCCCGCCGCTAGAATGATGAAGAAATACTGAAAATTGTCGAATCGATATTGCATCGCCAACGGCCGCACATCGTCGCTGAACGGGTTGGGCACAATCATCCCCAACGTCATGATCAGCAGATCGACAAAGATCAACAGAAGCTCGGTCCGGGATTGCCCGACGCGACCGGCGCGGCGGATCAACCAACCATTGGCGCAGATCAGCAGCAGGATGAAATGATACCAAAGAACCTCCCAATGCGGGTTCAGGTAGATCAGCAACACTCCGGTCATCGCCATCGCAATCCAGCGCGCCCGAACGGCAAGCTCCAGGCCTTCGCGCTTGTTTCGCTCCAGCGCGGCCTCGGCGTATTTGTTGTCCAGATCGAAGTTGTCCGGTTGCGTGACAAAGAATCGGCTAAGGCGGGATTGGCTGGCGGTGGTCTCGGTCATGGCATCCGTCTCCCATATGCGCGTTCAGGGGCTGCCCTATGCAATCACCTCAGGGCCAAAAACAAAAGACCCCGCCGGGAACGGCGGGGCAAGGCTTAGTGCCTTGTGTCAGGCCACAGGCACCGGCGGTATTCAGTTATGCAGTTCAGCCCTGATCTGCTGGCGCAGAACGTCAATCGGCACGGTCTTGCCATCGCGTTTGAAACACCAATAGGTCCAGCCATTGCAAGATGGCGCGTTTTCCAGATGCGCACCCACCTGATGGATCGAACCCTTGACGTTGTCGCCAACCAACGTTCCATCGGCACGAACCTTGGCCTTATGGCGCTGGTTCATGGAATAGAGTTCCTCACCCGGGCGCAGCATACCGCGTTCAACCAGTTGGCCAAAGGGCACGCGCGGCTCAGCACGTTTGCTGGCGCTGACTTCCAAAGCTTCGCGGTCGAACTTGCGGATTTTGGCAATGCGCTTTTCGGCCACCTTGCGATAGCTTTCCTCGCGCTCGATCCCGATGAACTCACGACCCAGCATCTTGGCGACAGCGCCGGTTGTGCCGGTGCCGAAGAAGGGGTCGAGCACCACATCACCCGGATTGGTCGACCCAATCAGCACGCGGTGCAACAGGGATTCCGGCTTCTGCGTCGGGTGCGCCTTATCGCCATTTTCGTCCTTCAGGCGTTCATGGCCGGTGCAGATCGGCAGCACCCAATCGCTGCGCATCTGCACGCCTTCATTCAGGGCCTTCAGCGCCTCATAGTTGAAGGTGTACTTCGCACCCTCACGCTTGGACGCCCAGATCATCGTCTCATGCGCGTTGGTGAAACGCTTGCCCCGGAAATTCGGCATCGGGTTCGATTTGCGCCACACGACGTCATTCAGAATCCAATAGCCCGCATCCTGCAAAGCCGACCCCACGCGGAAAATGTTGTGATAGGACCCAATCACCCAGATCGCACCATTGGGTTTCAGCAGCCGGTGCGCTGCCTTCAACCATTCGCGTGTGAACTGATCATAAGCTCCAAAGCTCGAAAATTGATCCCAGTGATCATCGACCGCATCCACCTGAGAGTTGTCGGGCCGATGCAGTTGACCTTTCAGCTGCAAATTATACGGCGGGTCCGCAAAAATCAGGTCAACCGACGCCTCGGGCAGACTGTTCATCACATCGATGCAGTCCCCGGATAGAATCGTGTTTAAAGGGAGCGCGGTTGCGCCCTTTGTCTTGATTGTGGTCATATCACTGCCTCAGTTCCACGGCGCTTTTGCGCTCATTTGGTTGAGACAAGGATGAGTCAAAGATGATTCGCCGTCAATTTCTTTTTTGAATCAGCGGCTTACGATTTACTCTTGATACAAGATATTGTGGACCGGTTTAAACGAACGCCTATGGTGTGGGGTCACGCCAAGATTTCGCAACGCCTCGCGGTGTTGTTTTGTCGGATAACCTGCGTTTGCCTCCCACCCATATCCCGGATGCTGTTGCGCCAAATCCACCATCAACTGATCACGCCAGGTTTTCGCGATGATTGAAGCCGCCGCAATCGAGACTGAGCGCGCATCTCCTTTCACCACCGCCTGCGAAAGCAATTTCATGCCGCGTGGTATCATATTGCCATCAATCAGCAGAAAATCCGGCGCCGGGTCCAGCGCCGCGACCGCGCGTATCATCGCCAGATGCGAGGCGCGCAGGATGTTGTGTTCATCGATCTCGGCAACCGAAGCTTCGGCAACGGCAACTTGCGCCCGCTCTCGCAGCTCTGCGTCCAAACCTGCTCGGCGCTTGGCGGTCAGTTTCTTGGAATCATTCAGCCCATCTGGGATGTCATCCGGGTTCAGGACCACGGCGGCCGCAACTACAGGCCCCGCCAACGGGCCGCGCCCGACCTCATCCACACCCGCAATTCGGGGGTATCCACGCGCCAACAAGGCCGTCTCGAGCTCAAAATCAGGTGTCGCCATGCCACTGGCAAATCGCGTTTCAGCGCCCAGCGCAAGAAAAAAGAAGAGGGCAGCTTGCGCCACCCTCTCCCGCGCGGCGCTTCTTTGGCGCCACTCCTGCTCGAAACCGGTTACTGGTAAACGACACGGTATCCTTTCTGGCGCAGGCAGGCGGGTTCGTATGCCCGTTTTACCTTTTTACCATTCCAGAAACCAACCTTGCATTGGTGAGGCAGGCTATCGGCATGTTTGTAGTGCTTCTTGAGGCAGTTCGGCCCAAGCAGCGGACGTGTGTTCGAATAGGCATTGAATGTGCGCAAGCAGCGCTGTGGAATATCATAGCGGGCAACGCGATTGGGCAAAGGACGGACGGGATGCTTTTGCGCCTTTTTCTTTGCTTGCTTTTTCTTATGCTTGTGGCGGCGCGCCTTTTCTTCCTCGCGTTTTTCATCCTGATAATGGTGCACTGCCGCACCGATAATGGCGAGCGCTGCCAGCCCGCCAAGAATATTCCGCGCATCCGCGGCGCGCGCTTGTGAGGCCGATATCCCGGTGATGGCAATGGCAGTTGCGATGATCAGAGCGATAAATTTCCGATGCATGATGCGTGTCCTTTCGGATGATGGGGCAGGCCCGCAACGGACCCCGTATTTGATGAACCGACCCTGCGATCACCCCTGTCAGACAAGCAATAACGCCAAACTGTTATCCAATATCAGCACCTCAAACCCCCTGAGGTTATTGAATATCCGCCCAACCCATGCGCAGGATGCAGCCCATGAAACAGATCCTCTCTTCTCTGGCTCTGACGGCCCTGATATCGGTTGGGTCGCAGGCCATCGCGGCAGATTGCTATGCCGACTACAAGGCCAAGCAGGACAATCCCTTGCGCCTGCACTATGGCGTCATGCAGGTCTCAAGCTGCAATAAAGGGTCAGCCCAGAAAGAGGTCGCGAAGCGGCTGAAATCAAACGGCTGGACCTTGCTGAACGTGATGACCGTTTTTGAGTCGGATGGGTTGGATCAAAGGAAGGCCAATGCCGGAAAATTCTATCTCCGTTACTGAAGCGCGTCGTTCGGGGGTTCGGCTGGTTGGTCTGGGAATTGCGGCAATCGTTGCGATTCTGGTGACGGCAGCAGTCTTCCTGTTTTGGACCCTGCCGGACGCAAATGCCTTCAACGCGCGCGTTGAGCGTTTGTTTGTCGAGGCTGATCTGACCTCACAATCCGAAATCCGCCTGCTTGAGATTCTGGCCCAGTCCGGCACCGCCTTTGCCGATACGCTGTCCAGCTATCGCATGGTCATTTTTGTGTTGCTGGTCTTTGCCAGCGCCATGCTGATCGCTGCGCTTGTGTTTCTGGTGATGCTGGTGCTGCTGAACCGCCGCATGGCCCAGATTGAGCGTACCGGAATACAGGTGACCTCGTTGCTGATCAGCCGTGAAGAGAACACCGTCTACCTCAACAACATGGATTTCAAGCTGACCCCGGCCGCGATGGAAACGCTGTCTGTCCTGGCAGAATCCCGGTTGGATGACGAGGTTCTTTCAGGCGCTCAGATCGAAGCGATGATTTCTGGCAAACACGCCTCAGATTGTGATGAGGCCGCGGGGGCCACCCGGATCAAACGTCTGCGCGATGCCTTGGGCAACCAGATGGTGAGTGAACTGCTGGTTAAAAATATTGCTAAAAAGGGCTATATGCTGTCGATCGAGAAAGACGTTATTCAGATGGTCTGACACTGCATTTACGGTAAAATCAGCAGACACATCTTGGAATCCTCACCCCGAAGGCCCATCATATGATGGCTTGGCAAAGGGAGGTTGCAGATGAACGTCCACGCCACACCAAAGGTCAAAGGCTATGGGATTTCGGTTGAACCGCTGGTGGGGCGGATCGCAATATACCGGGGTGATATCCTGCTGGCCGAAAGCCACAACGCAAAAGTCATGTACGAAACGCGACTGCCCCCCGCGATCTATGTCCCTCGCGAAGACGTCTGCGTTGAACTCGGGCCCGAAACCGAATTGCAGACCTTTTGCCCCTTCAAGGGCACCGCTACCTACCACGATATCAGCCTGCCCGAAGAGCGTCTGACGAACTCGATCTGGGCTTATGAAGATGCCTTTCCCGAAAGCGCCGCCATTCAGGGACATATCGGGTTCATGCCAAATACCGCGACACGGATCGATCTTGGCCAGAACCAACTGCGCGAGGCTGACGACGGCAATATCAGCGGTCCTTTGATCGACTGGCTCATGCGCGGTGCCTCGGAAAGTGACACGGCAGATGCGTTCACCAAGGCGCTGGCCGAGAAAATGCTGGAACATGGTATCGCGATTCAGCGCCTCAGCATTCTGGTCTGGTCTCTGCATCCGATGATCGCGGGCAAACACTATATTTGGGAGAAAGACGCGGCGGAAATCTCAACGCATACCCCATCTTACGAGATCCACGATCATCCTGCCTTTACCAATAGCCCCTTGCGACACGTCTCGAATGGGCTGGGTGGTGTGCGCCAACGCCTGAATAACGACAACCCACATAATAGTTTTCCAATCATCGAAGATCTGCGAGCGAAAGGTGCAACGGATTACGTCGCCATGCCGCTGCCCTTCTCAGATGGGCGGATAAATGTCCTGACTTTGACTTGTGACCACCCCAATGGGTTCACAACAGAAAATCTTGGCCTGGTCTTTGAGTGCTCATCCGTAATTGCGCGTTTTTACGAAGTCTTCATGCAGCGCGAAAACGCACAGGCTCTGCTGGAAACATATGTGGGCAAACGGTCCGGTGCTCGGGTTTTGGGGGGAGAGATTCGTCGCGGTGATGGAGATGACATCGACGCCGCCATCATGTTCTGCGATCTGCGCAACTCGACCGCGTTGGAGGAAAAACTGGGCCGCGATGAATATATCGACCTTTTGAACGCGTTTTTCGAAACGGTCTCCGGAATTGTACACGACCATGATGGGGAGGTTCTTAAATTCATCGGCGACGCTGTGCTCGCAGTCTTTCCGGCAGGCGACGATGCCGTAAAAGCCCGATCAAACGCGCAGCTCTCTGCGATTGAAATCGTGGAGAAGCTGGCTGAAATGCGCAGCGGCGAAAGTGAGCACCATTGCGACTGTTCGATTGGCGTTGCTTATGGGCGCGTCACTTACGGCAATGTCGGCTCTCGTGAGAGGCTCGACTTTACAGTGATTGGACAGGCGGCCAATGTTGCGGCCAGATTGGGCGAGTTTGGTAAAACCGTCGGTCACAGAATTGTAGTCTCGCAGGATATCGAACCTGCCTGCAAACAAGCCGTCCCGTTGGGGGCGATCAAGCTGCATAATGTTTCTAAACCAATCAAGTCATTTGCTCTGCAAACTTCTGCGGATGTCTTGCTTGATGCAGGGCAAGAATGAGGCTGAACGCTTTTCAGCAGTGGCGCGTCTTGTTTCACAGAAACATGGCTTACTTGCCTAACTGGTTTGCTGACTCAGCCCAAGTAATCGATTGGCGAATATCAAAGTCGGAGATCTGATTAGATCTAACCACCGCCGCCAAGCAAGATCAGAGCTGTCTGCGCTGGTGACGTGACCTGCTGAAACTGAGCAATTTGATTGCGCGCCATATAGGTGTCTGTCAGTTTTTCGATTGCCTCGGCTTCAGTGAATTGGGCCAAGTCGGACGAGCCTGTGACACGCTGCAGCCGCTCTTTGAACACCTCAAGTTGCTTATCGATATCGAGCTGAGCAAAAGCCGTAGGCAATCCCAATGCAGTTTCCATCATACTGCGCAGAGGTGGTAGGCCCATCAGGTCAAACCATTTCCTGTTCACGCTCCCTTCTTGTGACGCCAGATCGCGCAACGCGTGCTGGGCGTATAAGGCGATCCGCATGGAGTCATCGGATTCACCAACTGAAATCTCGAACCGAGCCACCAAATTATCCTGCGCGATCTTTTCCATCGAACTGGCGAAGCCGGTCTTGCGTATGTCTCCCGGCCCCAAGCCAAACGCATTTGCAAATTCACGATACCGTCCATCGGCCAATCTGTTCGCCAGTGCATCATCCGCCTGCGTGCCATCCGACAGAATCTTTTGGATGAAAAACCGATTGTCCAGATCACCCTCCAGACCAAATGCACCCAATGCCACTTGCAGTAATCGTCTGTCCGCAACCAGATCCTCGACGGATTGAACCTTTCCGATGTTTTCGAGAAAGTACTTTGTTTCCCGTTCGTTGATCCCAGATGCCGAATAACTTTGGAACTGCGCATCATACGTGCGCTGCAGAAAACGCCAGCCCACCAGACCGCCCGTAGGTATGACCGGCTGAAACGTCACTGTTGATACGCCATCAAGCGCTCTTCGCGCGGCAACAGCGAGCGCAAAGATTTCAGACACTTGTAGTATTGCTCTGCCACCAGCGCCTCTGTGGCATCAGCCAGCACCCGGCGACTATCGGCATCGGTGAAGACCTGACTCAGCTCTTCCACGCGACGCAACAACTGTTGTCTGGCTTGATCGGGTTCAGTATCGCCCGAAAGGACCAATTGAGCGGCATAACAGACCCGGCGTACCGGCGTATTCACCTCTTCCGGGTGGATGGCATCGCGCAGGCGCAGAACATTCGCCTGTGGTGTCATGATTGAAAACCTGCTGCGTCGATCCCCGTTTTCGATCACAACGCCATTTATCAGCACCCGTTCTTTGGGGGCGAGTTTCAACACAAGACCACTCATCAATTACCCCTCACCTGGCGAAGCCCACGCAGAACAGCCATGTTGATCTCAAGCAGCGGTTCAACGGTCGCTTTATTCCCCAGTACCTGACTACTGTGCTGTTCGGTGAATTCAGCCAAATAGAATATCCGGGCCCGCAAATTGTTTGGAAGTGCGTTATCCGCGTCTGCTACATCGGTTGCCAGAACACTCCACAGCCGGCGGTTCTCGTGCAGAGCTTGTACAAACCCTCCAAAGTCCGATGCCTTCTTTGCTGCAGCGGCCTTCAACCTGTGCGTAATTTTGGAAATCGCCTCGTACTCGGTATCCCGTGGTGTTCGCGTCGGTGCAGAAGATTGCGCATAAGCGCGTTGAGCGAGCGTTTGGGGTGTCACTTGAAATCCTTCCAATTGTCCTTCAGCGGGCAGTTAAATCCGGGGCACGACAAGCGTGCCCCGGATCAGTTCCTAAATTAACGGAACAGCGACAGGATGGACTGTGGCGCCTGGTTTGCGATCGACAGCGATTGGGTGGCCAACTGCTGCTGCACCTGCAACGCCTGCAGTCGGGCCGACGTTTCTTCCATGTCGGCGTCAACCAATGAGCCGATACCGGATTTGAACGAGTCAGACAGGTTCGAGATGAACTCTTTCTGAGTCTCGATGCGACCCTGCGCCGAACCAAAAGCCGCCGAGGCATCAATCGCGGTATCGATCAGGCCTTCAATCGCTCCAAGTGCGGCTGATGCACCCGCCGAGGTCGATACGTCAATCGAGGCCAGAGCTCCTAGACCACCGGAATTCGCATTTGCATATTGACCACTGATCTGCAGCGAGTCCGATCCTTCGTTGGTGATATCCAGCTGTGCCGCGTTTGTTCCCGGATCATAGACGACCGAAACGTTGGCATCCGACGCTTCGATTGCCGCCTTCAGCCCCGCTGCAATGATCTCTTCCGGTGCGTTGCCTGCGGCGATGTCTTCCGCCCGGACCGTATAAGATGCGACATCATCGCCTAGTCGAACTGTGAAAGTATCGCCCGCTGATAATGTACCGGGATCAGCAATCACGATGCTGCCATCATCATCGCTTCCGCCATTGCCATCTAACGAAAATCCGAAGGCATCAGCGGTATCGGCCGTGACCCCATCAGTGCCAGTAAAGACATCCGCCGCTGTATAACCTCCAGTCGAGAGGTTCTGGGCTGAAACGCTGATGGAGGACGCTGTTACGTTACCTGCGTTATCTCGGTCCAACGAGGACAGGATATTTGCACCTGCTCCACCGTTTACCAAATTGAGGCCGTTGAACTGGGCAGCCCCAACAACAGATTCAATCTGATCTCTAAGTGCCGCTACATCGGTGTTGATCTTGGCGCGATCAACGTTGTCTTCTTGCGCCGCAACGATCTTGCCTTTCATCTGATTCAACAGATCAGTCACTGTCTCAGAAGCGTTTCGTGCCACCGCAACGGTCGATTCACCCAGCGCAAGGCTATCCTTGATCGCGTTGAACCCGTTGACGTCCGATTCCATCACCTTGGAGATCGCCCAAACGGCCGAGTTGTCTTTGGCGGTGGCTACATCCTTACCGGTCGAAATCGCATTTTGCGTCGACGCGAGGTTCTTGTTGACCGATTTAAGGGTTTGCAGCGCAACCATGGCGCCATTGTTTGTCAGAATGCTGGACATATTAGTCATCCTCTTAGCGTTCGGGCGCATTTGACGCCCATGTTGGACCCACCGTATCGGCAGGCATTCTGTCGTTCTGACCTGTGCGTCGCGCCTAAGGGCCTTCGCGCCACCTGTTATTCCAGGTGCATCGCCACATTTGCCGGTGATCCCCTAACGGAGTGCTAAGACGGGCGGCTCCAAAATCTAGGATTTGAATAAAACCGGGATCTAGGCCCGCTTTTCCAGCTTGGCTTGCAATCGCAAAGCAAACCCACTGCGCTGACCCGAGGCGTCATAAGTGCTGAATTCCTGCCTAACGCGGTTCAGTTCCGTCATCCGGTCTGCCACCGCCCGAATGCCTTCTGCCGCGCTGTTCAAAAGGGCCTGATTTCGTGCAGCTTTTTTCTGAACACGAATCAGATCATCGCTTTCCAACACCTGCAGTTCGTGAATCGCGCCAATCAGGCTTTCCTTTTCAGGTGTCAAACGACCAAGATCAGTCAAATCCCCCTGGACTAACGCGTTACGTTCAAGGTCTAACAGGTCTTCCAAAGCCTGAATCGGGTCATTATCCATCGGACTTCTCCATCATTGCATTAAGCAGAATCTCGGAAAGACCGATCCCCCCTGCCCTGGCTATTTGCTGCGCCTGTTGCTTTACCAGAAATGAAGAAAACTGATCTTCGCCTGCACCGCCCCCGAATGAGCTTCGCGCCTTGCCAAAGCCTGCAGACTTAAGCATTTCGGAAAGAAACGCTGCCTCCAATTCCACGGATGCTGCTTTCAGTTTCTGAGGGATCTGAGGGGACTGCGAGCTTGCGCCAGTCAGAGTAATCGTCATCGGTTTCTCCGAAAATTGCTTCGAACTTTCACGATCAAAGAGGAGAGCAGTTAAAATAAACGTAACTTCCTAGGGGCACTGTGCGGTTCAGACAATCGGAGCCAGAGCCAGATATGCCCAATCCGCTAGCAATCATGACAGCCGTTCAACCCATGAGCAGCAAAGCTGAGACACATCCGGAAAAAGGACATGGTTTAAAGGGCGACGTTGTTTTTGAAGACGTCTTGAATGCGGATGGCGAGTATCCAGAAGTGGAAGCGGTTGAAGTTATGATTTCCGACATCGAGGAGCGCACTGAGCAATCAGACAGCGAGATTTCTGAGGATGGCGCCTCTGAGGATACGAGCAAAATCGACGAAGCGCTCCTAGCCCTGCCGCTGACGACCACGCGCGATGCGCTGACACCAGGCAATCGTCCGGCAAAGGTATCGCTGGATGTAAATCCTACTGCTCTCGCGCCAGAAACCACGGCAAATAGACCGAATTCAGAGGCGATCGCATCGCCCCAAACACCAAATACAGCAATGATTGAGCCGGTGGTTCATCCTCTGGAACAGAGCGTTCCGTCGCGTGCCGTCCCTGATCAAATAGCTCACGATGGGCCGAAACGCATACGCCAGCAAACGCTGGACCCAACCATGTTGAGCTTGCCCCCTACTATGAATGTGAGCCCGAAACAGGAACTCCGCAAAGCCGATACCGAGATGCGATTTGGTATTGGTCTGAGCGGCGCACCAGTCGAGCAAGCAAATCAACAGGTCAATCCGCCTAGCTCGTTCACCTCGCAGCCACTGGCTCAACCTTTAGCACCCACGCCTGTCAATGCGTCCTTTGACCTCGACAACAGCCCTGAAACTGAGGACATGTTCAGGCCCAAAGACCTAGCGGCGGGGCAAACACTACGCGAGTCAACGCAAACGATGCCCATCTCAACAGCACGCGCCGAGGTAGCACGCGCAGTTGCAGGGCAACTGGCCGCAGCGATTTCTACCCGGCCAAGCGCCGGAGGCGTCGAGATTGCCCTGAACCCCGAAGAGCTTGGCCGCGTATCGATCACGTTGAACGGTCGAGAAGACGGATTTTATCTGACCATCGCCGCCGAACGGCCCGAGACTCTTGACCTAATGCGGCGGCACATCGCGATCCTGTCCGCCGAGTTCGAAAGGCTGGGTTATGGGGATTTGTCACTGGATCTTGGACTGTCGGGCGACACCGCTCAGCGAGATGCACCGCCAGATCACACGGCTTCCGCAAATGCAATTGACGGGGCCGATAACAATGGCGCTCCCGCACCAACGATTCAAATCGGCCCTCGACGGGGCCTTGATATGAGGCTTTAACCCATGATCACAGCTACCAGTTCAGCGGCCGCGACAACCGCGACCGCAAACAATCCCCAACGTTCAGCTTTAACATCAGACTTTGAAACTTTCCTGCGCATGCTGACAGTTCAGGCACGAAACCAGGATCCTCTGGAACCATTGGATGCATCGGAATACGCGTCGCAACTGGCGCAGTTTTCCATGGTTGAACAACAGGTTAAAGCCAATGAAATCTTATCGGATCTGGCGCTGTCAATGGGGGCCGTCAATCTGAATCAGCTAAGTGGCTGGGTTGGGATGAACGTTCAAACCACCGGACCCTTTAGATTTGAGGATCAGCCAGTTGCTATTCAAGCACAGGCCGAGCCGACCGCTGATCGAGCCGAATTGGTCATCCGTGATGAGCAGGGAATCATGGTTAGCCGCATTCCCGTTCCCACTGACGAGGCCGAATTCGAGTGGGCAGGGG
The DNA here is from genome assembly GCF_056537425.1 of Ruegeria sp. CE9. NCBI lineage: Bacteria > Pseudomonadati > Pseudomonadota > Alphaproteobacteria > Rhodobacterales > Roseobacteraceae > Ruegeria > Ruegeria sp. CE9. Next base: position 142,468 of record NZ_JBQFRO010000010.1, read on the forward strand.
TGAATAGCGGTGGTGATCCATTGCCCGCTGGCGTTTACACGGCGGCTCTGGAGAGCTTTCAAAACGGTGAATTGCTATCCAGTACTCCAGCATCCACCTTTGGCAGGGTGGTCGAGGCGCAAGTTAGCGAAGGTGCAATCGTCTTGAAACTTGATAGCGGTGCTGAGGTTCCTGCCGACATAGTCACTCAAATTCGAACGGGCGCTTGATCTGAATGGCGAGGCGGGCCAAACCTTGGCACACAACGACTCGCCACACCAACTTCGGAAACTCACCTGTCTGATCATAGTCACCCCCCCTCTGGACTTGTTGCGCTGTTGCATGCTCAGGGACTGATCCATCCCGATGCAAGTTTTGAGGCGCTATATGGCGGGCGAACCAATCGGGTTTGGAAAGTGTTATCCGGCGATGACGGTTCAGTTCTGAAACTGTATAGCACCCAGTTTCAAAACCCCTTGTTCCGCAACGATGCCCGGCTTGAGGCGGAATGCCTGCACGCGCTCAAAAGCACCGGATTCGTCCCGAAACTAAAAGCGACAGGTTCCTTCGAGAATGAAAGCTGGGTTTATTATGACCACGCACCGGGAACCACCTGGCGCACCGGAATCGAAGACGTGGCCCATCTGCTTAGAAGCCTCCACCAGTTGCCGATCCGACTGAGCCTGCCCAAAGGCTGCAACGGCAGCGACGAACTGCAAGACCATGCGCATCGAATTCTGACGGGCTGCCGGTCAGAAAAACAGAAAGTATTGCTTGCAAAGAAACCTTGGACACAAGTTCCCCCGCTGCCCGAGCCAAGCCTTATCCATGGCGATCCTGTTGCCGGAAACATCCTGCAATCTGCGGACAGCTTGACGCTTATCGATTGGCAGTGCCCCGCTATTGGCGACCCCTGCGAAGATTTGGCGATGTTCCTTTCGCCTGCGATGCAACAGCTCTATCGCGGCGCGCCCTTGTCAGAGGTCGAAGTGGCGCAGTTCCTTGTTGCGTATGATCAACCCGATGTAACCAGGCGCTATCAGGCGCTACAGCCTTGGTATGCATGGCGTATGGCGGCCTATTGTCTTTGGCGGGTTGAGAACGGCGCACCTGACTACGCAAAGGGGTTCGAGCTTGAGATTGCAGCGCTATAAATCCGACAAACCCAAATAGGCATAGGCAGGTGGCATCACAGCACGGCGCCAGCGACCAAAGGGAAACCGACCCGGCAGAGTGGCGATGGGAGGGGGGAGTTCAGAAGGTTGCCCCAACACCAGCCGCGCCAGCGCGCGCCCGCTATAAGTTCCCATTGCAACACCATTACCGTGATATGCGAACCCCGCATACATACCCTCTTGCCCCGAAACCGGCCCGACAAAGGGCACAAGATTACGGGCAAGGCAGACCATACCTGACCACATATGCGTGATGTCCACCGTATCCCAAGCAGGGAACATGCGCTTGAAATCCTGGACTACCTTTCGCCGAATATGCGCCTCGGCTCGGGGTGAGGACAACAGCCCCCCTCTCATCCCAAACAGAAACCGTCGATCCGGCATCATCCTGAAATAATGCAGCAGATTGCGCGTGTCATAAGCCATCTGACCGGATGTCCATCCTTGCGCCTGTAGCTCTGTTTCGCTCAGCGAGCGTGTAACCAGGACTGTCGATTGCGCCGGCATATAACGTGCAGCCATCCATGGCGGGAGGTCTTCGCTTGAATAACCATTTGTGCAAATGAGGACATTCGATGCGCGGATATTTCCCGTTTGAGATGACAGTACGAAGCCTGAAGCACTCTTTTTGATCTGGGTGATCGCGCTGTTCTGGAATAGTATTGCCCCCTTGGTCTGGGCCGCTTCTGCAAGACCAAACAGGTATTTCCGTGGGTTCAGGCCAAAACCGACCGGCGTTGTGTACCCGCCAAAGAATGCACCACCTAACCCGAGGCCCTGCAACTCATGACCTTCATGCAGTTGCCCGTTCGGCTCGGCTGTTCGGCGCAGGCGTTCCATGGCCCGTTTTGAATGGGCCAGCTGGGTTTCACCCTTGGAATGCGTATCCGCTTGGATCCGGTGACCAGACAACAGGTTGGCCACCAGCGATACTGCATCTTCCTCAGCTTCATTGTAAGCCCGCGTCGCCGCTTCGCCATAGTAGCGCATTAGGCTTGCTTGGCTCAACTTCGAACCGCCCAGACAACAGAACCCCCCGTTTCGACCAGACGCACCCCAACCCGGTGTTTCTGCTTCGAAGACAGCGACCGACACCCCAGCCTCGGACAGATGCAACGCGGCGGACTGGCCAGTAAATCCGCCGCCGATAATGGCGACATCAATGCTGAGATCACCATCCAATTTAGGCCAATTCGGCGTCGCAATCGTTTCGTCCCACCAACACCCGGCCCTGGGTGCTGGGCTATAGGCATAATCCGGAAAGATACGCTTCATTCGGTCTGCGCCGCAGCCAGTTCATCCTGCTTCTGTCGAACCATCGCGCGTTTCGTCACCAGTGACGCGGTGATGACACCTACAGTGACGACCGCGATCATCAACGTGGACAGAGCGTTGATCTCTGGGCTGACGCCCAGACGTACAGCCGAGAAAATCTTGATCGGCAAAGTGGTGGCAGAAGGCCCAGATGTAAACGAGGCAATCACCAGGTCATCCAGCGATAGAGTGAAAGCCAGCAGCCATCCCGAAATCACTGCAGGCGCGATGATTGGCAGGGTGACCAGACGAAACGCCTGCGCCGGAGAGCAGCCCAGATCCAGCGCCGCCTCTTCCAGTGACCGGTCAAAGGTAACAAGACGCGAGGATACGACGACCGAGACGAAGCACATCGAAAAGGTGGTATGCGCCAGAACGATGGTCAAGATACCTCGGTCCAAGCCAATCCCAATGAACAGCAGCAGCAGCGACAAGCCTGTGATCACTTCGGGCATCACCAGCGGGGCATAGATCATCCCGGAAAACAGCGTTCGCCCAAAGAACCGCCCACCGCGTACCAGAACATAGGCCGCTGCGGTGCCCAGAATCGTTGCCAGCGTTGATGAGAATACGGCAACGCGTAGCGTGACCCAGGCTGCATCAAGGAAGGCTTCGTTCTGCATCAATTCGCCGTACCATTTGGTCGAGAACCCGGCCCAAACGGTGACAAGTTTGCTTTCGTTGAAGCTGAAGATGATCAGGATGATCATCGGAATATACAGAAAGGCAAATCCCAGCGTCAGTGAGACAGTGTTGAACCAGCTCAGCCTGTTCATTGTTCAGCCTCCGTCTGCTTTTGCTGGTTGCGCTGGAACAGCACAATCGGGATCACGAGGATGAGCAACAGAACCACGGCCACCGCGCTGGCGACCGGCCAATCGCGGTTCGAGAAGAACTCTTCCCACAACACCTTACCGATCATCAAGGTCCCCGATCCGCCCAGTAGCGAGGGGATTACGAATTCCCCAATCACCGGAATCATCACGAGGAAGCAGCCTGCGATAATACCGGGGCGCGACAAGGGGATTGTGATCAACCAGAATGCCTGCAGGCGTGAGCATCCAAGGTCTTCGGCCGCCTCGATCAGCGACCCGTCCATGCGCTCAAGCGACGAATAAATCGGCAGGATCATGAAAGGCAGGTAGGTATAGACGATGCCAATATACACCGCAGTATTGGTGTTCAGAATGGTCAGTGGCGCTGAGATGATGCCTGTCCAAAGCAATAGCTGGTTCAGATAGCCTTCGTTGCTGAGGATGCCCATCCACGCGTAAACCCGGATCAGAAACGAGGTCCAGAATGGAAGGATGACCAGCATCATAAGCGTTGGTCGCCATTCTTCCGGTGCGCGAGCCATCGCATAAGCGACCGGGTAGCCCACAAGCAATGTCAGGATCGTCGAGATCAGCGCAATCTTCACGCTAGACAGGTAAGCCTTCCAGTACAGATCGTCCTCGGTCAGCCAGATGAAATTCTCAAGATCAAGTTGGCTGAAGAAATCCTTGATACCAGCCCAACCTGCGGACAGGTCAAGGGTCGGGGTGTAGGGTGGAATGGCAAGTGCGGTGTCTGATACCGAAATCTTCAGGACGATGAAGAAGGGCACCAGAAAAAGCGCCAGCAGCCAGACATAGGGAATGGCGATCAGGACAGCGCGGCGCATCAGTTTTCCAGCAGAACCGCGGCAGTCGCTGTCCAGGACAGCCAAACCGGGTCTTCCCAGGTGAACGAACGGCGCGAGATGCGACGGGTATTCGCCGTTTGCGCCTTGATGATCGTGCCGTTTGGCAGTTCGACGTGATAGGTCGACAGGTTGCCCAGATAGGCGATGTCATGCACCTTTCCCTGAATGGCGTTGATCGCATCAACTGGGCGCTCGGCTGAAATCGCCACTTTCTCGGGCCGAATGGCCAGATGGCAGCTCTGCCCATTAGTTAGTTGGGTCGCGGAAGAGGCCGTAAGCGGAGGCTGCCCTTCTGCCCAATCGATCTGATAGGTTTCGTCGCCCTGGCTGGTCGCGCGCCCTTCGATGATGTTCACATCACCAATGAAATCAGCGACATAGACCGAATTCGGTGTCTCATAGATGCGATCCGGGGTTGCCACTTGCATCAATTTGCCCTGATCCATCACAGCCACTCGACTGGCGACGGTCATCGCCTCTTCCTGATCGTGGGTCACGATAACAAAGGTTGTGCCGGTCTTTTCCTGTATGTCCATCAACTCGAACTGAGTGTCTTGGCGAAGTTTCTTATCCAGAGCACCCAAAGGTTCGTCGAGCAACAGCAGTTTCGGTGCCTTTGCCAACGATCGGGCGAGTGCCACACGCTGGCGTTGACCACCCGAAATCTGGTGCGGCTTGCGGCGTGCGAATTGCTCGAGCCGAGTCAATCGCAGCATCTCTTCGACCCGCTCCTCCAAGTCGTGCTTGGGCATATTGTCCCGGCGCAAGCCAAATGCGATGTTGTCCCAGATGCTCAGATGCGGAAACAGCGCGTAGGACTGAAACATCATGTTCACCGCCCGCTTGTTCGGCGGAATCGGGTCGATATCCTGTCCGCCCAGAAGGATGTGACCTTCGGTTGGGGTTTCGAAACCGGCCAGCATTCGCATCATCGTGGTCTTGCCGCAGCCAGATGGCCCTAGCAGAGCAAAAAACTCGCGCTCGTAGATATCCAATGACAAATTATCGATTGCCGTGAAGCCGCCAAAGCGTTTGGTGACGTTTTGGAACTGGATCAAGGGTTTCGCCAGCGGGTCATCCCACGGCGCAAAAACTTCAGAATTCAAGGCGGCCCCCGTCTATCGGTCAGGATAAAAAAGGCGCAAGGCAGAGGGTCCGCCTTGCGCCGAAATCAGATCAGGTGCCTGATTTCACTTTGGTCCAGAGACGCGTCACCACCCGCTGTGTCTTTGCCGGATAGGGTGTGGTGATGTAGAGGTTTTGCATGGTCGTATCATCCGGATAGATCGCCGGATCACCGATAACGTCCTCTTCAAGGAACTCCTGCGAGGCCTTGTTGCCGTTGGCGTAATACACATAGTTCGACGCCGCGGCCATATTGTTGGCATCCAGAATAAAGTTCAGGAACTGATGCGCGCCTTCGGGGTTTGGCGCATCGACCGGAATAGCCATTTGGTCGAACCACATCAGCGAACCTTCCGCAAAGGGATGGTATTCGATGACCACACCGTTATCGGCTTCGGCCGCGCGGTCGCGTGCCTGCAAGATATCGCCTGACCAACCCACAGCCACGCAGATATCACCATTGGCGAGCGCATTGATGTATTCCGAGCTATGGAATTTCTGAATGTGCGGGCGCACGCTGGTCAGAACCTCTTCGGTCTTCCCAATCACATCCGTGTCGTGGCTGTCCGGATCTTCACCGATATACTGCAGTACCATCGGAATGATCTCAGCTGGCGCGTCCAGGAAATGTACGCCGCACGAAGCCAGCTTTTCCATATTCTCGGGTTTTAGCACCAGGTCCATGCTGTTAAGCGCGACGTCATCGCCAAGCACTTCTTTGACCTTGTCGACATTCAGCCCGATACCAGTCGTGCCCCACATATAATTGATCGAGTAGGCATTGTTGGGGTCATACCCTGCGGTACGCTCCTGAATCACATCCCATAAGTTAGTCGCATTCGACAATTTGGCAGCGTCCAGCTCTTGGAAGGCGCCCGCCTGAATCTGGCGCTGCAGGAATGTGCCTGAAGGCACAACCACATCATAGCCTGACCCACCCGCCAGCATTTTAGTTTCCAGAACTTCGTTGCTGTCGAAGACATCGTAGATCAGGGTCAGCCCTGTCTCTTGTTCGAATTTGCTCAGCAGATCTTCGTCAATATAGTCGGACCAGTTATAGACGCGCACTTCTTCGGCAAACGCGGCCGAAGTCCCCAATGCGACGATCGCTGTCATCCCCAGCGTTTTCAGTTTCATATTTTTCTCCCTGCAACTGTGCGGCCATTTTGACCTTTTTTTGGATTTGATCAAGTTTTGCGTTTCACGGTGCTTTCACCTATGGTTGAAGCAGGTCCAGATTCTGGCAAGATAGAAACACTCAGATTAAGGTAAACCTTTTGGATTTGATCAAAAATAAAGCAGTTGCACCCTTAGCAGCTGAAGAAAAACGCCCGGCGCATGAACAGGTTTATCGCACATTAAAATCGCAGATTCTGTTTGGCGATCTTGTGCCCGGACAGCCGGTTACGATTCAGGGTCTGACCGATTCGCTTGGTGTCGGCATGACCCCGGTACGCGAGGCGATACGTCGTCTGATTTCAGATGGCGCATTGATCTTTCAGGGTAATCGTCGCGTAAGCGTACCGCTGCTTTCAGCCAATGATATCGAGCAGATGATTTTCGCAAGAATATCAATAGAAACAGAGCTTTCCAGGCGATCCGCCAGAAATATCACCTCAACCGATATCGACCATCTTGAACAGTTGGATCAGCGGTTGGACAACATGATCGCAGATGGAGATGTAGGGGGTTACCTACGTCTGAACCATGCTTTTCATCAGTCTTTGTATTCCCATGCTGACGCTCCGATCCTTGTTGATCTGGCCGAGAGGCTTTGGTTGCGATTCGGCCCTTCATTGCGCATCGTTTGCGGCCGCTTTGGAACACAAAGCTTGCCCGACAGGCACAAAGACATCATCGCCGCGTTACGCGGGCGAGATGCAGAAAAGGCCGCATTGGCAACGGCACAGGACATTGTACAGGGTATGGGAATGATGGGCGATGCCTTGCCCAGCGCCTAGAAAACAGCGATTCGATTGACAGTATAAAATTTGATCATATTCTGTTCGGCAACAATGCTTGCTGGAGAATCCTCGATGTCCACCATCACCAATCACATGCCCACTGCCGAATTGCAGGCACTGGACGCAGCGCACCATCTGCATCCGTTCTCAACCAATGAAGCGTTGGGTGCCGAAGGTGTCCGGGTCATCACCCGCGCCAAGGGCGTATATCTGACCGATAGTGAAGGGCACGACATTCTGGATGGGATGGCCGGATTGTGGTGCGTAAATATCGGGTATGGCCGCGACGAACTGGCCGAGGCCGCCGCACGTCAAATGCGCGAGCTGCCCTACTACAATACTTTCTTCAAGACGACCCACACACCTGCCATCGCTTTGGCCGCGAAACTGGCCGAACTTGCGCCAGGCGATCTGAACCACGTCTTCTTTGCAGGCAGCGGGTCCGAGGCCAACGACACCAATATCCGCTTGGTCCGCACCTATTGGGCTGAAAAAGGTCAGCCCGACAAGAACATCATCATCAGCCGCAAGAATGCCTATCACGGCTCATCCGTGGGATCAGCGTCGTTGGGTGGCATGGCAGGAATGCATGCGCAGGGTGGCATTCCGATCCCGAATGTCCACCATATCAACCAGCCGAACTGGTGGGCGGAAGGCGGCGATATGACCCCTGAGGAATTCGGCCTTGCCCGCGCGCGCGAACTCGAAGAGGCCATTCAGGAACTGGGCGAGGATCGCGTTGCAGCCTTCATCGCCGAGCCTGTACAGGGTGCAGGCGGCGTGATCATCGCGCCCGACACTTATTGGCCGGAAATTCAGCGTATCTGCGACAAGTACGATATCCTACTGATCGCGGATGAGGTGATCTGCGGCTTTGGCCGCACCGGCAACTGGTTCGGCTCACAAACCGTTGGGATCAAACCGCATATCATGACAATCGCCAAAGGACTTAGCTCGGGCTATGCGCCTATCGGTGGTTCGATGGTGTGCGACGAGGTGGCAAAGGTCATCAGTGCCACCGAGTTCAACCATGGCTATACCTATTCCGGTCACCCGGTTGCGGCGGCGGTGGCTCTTGAGAATTTGCGTATCCTTGAGGAAGAGAACGTCCTCGACCACGTGCGCAACGTGGCCGCGCCTTACATGAAAGAGAAATGGGAGGCGCTGGTCGAGCACCCGCTGGTCGGAGAGGCGAAGATCGCAGGTCTAATGGGGTCCATTGCGTTAACACCCGAAAAAGCCAGCCGGGCCAAGTTCGCCTCAGACCCAGGAACAATCGGGTATATCTGCCGCGAACATTGTTTCAAAAACAACTTGATCATGCGGCATGTGGATGACCGGCTTGTGATTTCTCCGCCATTGGTCATCACGCCGGCCGAGATTGACGAAATGTTTGAACGTATTCACAAATCGCTGGATGGAGCATTGGTCGAGATCAACGAAAAAGGCCTGATGAAGCCCGCGTCTTGACTGAAAGATCACAGGCGGCCCAGATGGGCCGTCCTGACGCTCATCGCATTCTCTCCAGCAGGCTGATCGAGGGGTATCCATCCGGGACCAGCCCCTGCGCAACCTGAAATGCGCGCACCGCATTGATCGTATTTGGCCCAGTCCGCCCGTCGATCCCTTGCGTATCGAAGCCTGCCTGCGTCAACCGGCGCTGCAACTCCTTCTTTTCGCTAAAGCTCAGGACGCGATCCCCGCGCGGCCATTCAGTCTGAAACGGAACGCCACCGGCAAGCCGATCAGACAGATGTCCTATCCCGATCACATAAGCATCGGCGCCGTTATACGCCTCAATCACCTTGAAATTGTCAAAGATCATGAGGGCCACACCCCGACCACCCGCCGGTAGCAGGATCGCTGCTTGGCCGTGATCAGCCACTGCCTTGCCCGAGAATGTCAGAACCCCACGCGCGGCCCACTCCGATGGCATCAGTGTAAAATCGCGCCGCGCATTGGCGTAGTCAAAGTCGGAAGGCAACCGCACCTCGACGCCCCAGGGCTGGCCCTTGGTCCAACCATGTTTTGCCAGATACGCAGCGGCTGATGCCAAGGCATCGGTTGGATCGTCCGACCAGATATCGCGCCGCCCATCACCGTCGAAATCAACCGCGTGATCTAGAAATGAGGTCGGCATAAACTGAGTGTGACCCATCGCCCCGGCCCAACTGCCGACCATATTGGCGGTATCTACATCCCCTGCCTGCAGGATCTGTAGCGCGGCGATCAGCTGTGCCTCAAAAAAGCGCGCCCGCCGCGCATCAAAGGCCAGCGTCGCCAGCGACCGGATGGTTTGCTTGCTGCCCCGATAGGTTCCGAACGAGGTCTCGAGGCCCCAGATCGCTGTAACAACTTCTTTTTCAACACCATATTGCGCCTCAATACGGGTCAGGGTCTGGCGATGCTGCTCCAAACCCGCGCGCCCATTCGCAACACGCGTTTTGGAAACAGCAGAATCCAGATACTCCCAAATCGGTTTGGAAAATTCCGCCTGATTGCGATCTCGTTTGATGATGTCGCTGTCATAGGTCACCCCTGCCAGAGCACGATCCAGCGTGCGGGCTGAGATACCTTGCTCCTGCGCCCTCTCGCGAAACGCACCCAGCCAAGCCTGGAAGCGGGCATTCCCTTCTGCTGAGATCCGATGCACACCAACGCTAGGGCGCAATACCGGCCGCACCGAGACGGTTACATCCGCCGAAGCCAGTTGCACATTTTCGACCAAAGGTCGGGCCAAAGGCCGAATTGACTTGTCTGTTGTATCCGCCTGCACGATGGATGCCCATAATGCGGCGGTCATGACGCCACCTACGCACTTACGCATTCCGTTTTTTCCTGATTACTGCTCAGGACCGATGATAGCGCAGAATTGCGATTTCTCAAAACGCCGAACGCTAGGTTTCGTGTTCCTGTGCCTCTCGGTCAGCACGGATACGGGCGATCGCCTCGCGCAACAGCGAAACGCGATTGGGTCGAAAGCTTTCCTCGGTCACATCCATGCTCTGCATACGATCCAACCGAAATACGCGAAAATCCGTTCGCAGGTGACACCAGCTAAGCAAAACACTGGCGCGGTCCATATAGACGATGCTTAGCGGACTGACCCGGCGTCGGGTATCCGCGCCTTTGGCATCGGTATAGGCAAACTCGACAACCCGTTCGTCCCACGCAGCTTGGCGTAGCACAGCGACATCGATGGTTGGCACGGCGGGCCGGTCGAACCGCGTCGCAGTCAGGACCGCGTGGCTCAGCCGATGTGACTGGCGCTGCGGCAACCGACCCTGCAGTTTGCGCAAGGCCGCACTTGCCGCATCGGACAGGGCCGGATCCCCGATCAGTTGCACTTCACGCAGGCCCAAAACCAACGCCTCAAGCTCGTCATTGGTGAATCCCAAGGGCGGTAGAGTCGCATCCTCGATCAGGGTGAACCCAAATCCAGCCTCTCCGTCGATTACCGCCCCAAGGCCGCGCAATGAATCGATATCGCGATGCACTGTGCGCGGTGAGACGCCCAGATCCTGCGCCAACTGAACCGACGTCCTGGGCGAAGGGCCAGAACGCAAGGCTTGCATCAACTGAAACAGACGGGCGGTGCGAGACATAGTGCACACTAACCTAAACCTAATGTCAGAAACTGTCATCAGTACAGCATATCCATCGGGAATCCCAATCATGGAGCTGATAATGCTGACCCTTCTCACCTTCCCCTCTGCCTTCGGCCTATTCAGTGCCAGCCCGTTCTGCGTTAAAACAGCCCTGATGCTTCAAAGCGCAGGCCAGCAATGGCAACGATCCGATATGTTGGACCCGCGCAAGATGCCGCACCAAAAGCTGCCGGTCTTGCGCACGCCCGAGCGTCTAATTCCAGACAGTGACCTGATCCGAGACTGGCTCGAGGCAAAGGGGGCTAATTTTGATGCTGGCCTGACTGACCTGCAAAAGGCCCAATCCCGAACTCTGATCCGAATGGCCGAGGAACACTTGTACTTCCATATCGTGCAGGATCGCTGGGCCAATGATGACGTCTGGCCAATCCTGCGCGATACGTTCTTCACGGTCATTCCCGCGCTGATCCGCACACCGGTTTCGAACTCGGTCCGCAAATCTGTTCTCAAGGGGCTCGCATTTCAGGGCGTTTCCCGCTTTTCGCCCGCCGAAAGGCGGGACCGGCTGGAACATGATCTTGAGGCGATCTCGGCTTACCTTTGGCAATCGCCTTACCTTTTGGGCGAGCACCCAACTTCGGCAGACATGAGTGTCGGCCCGATGCTTGCTGCCATGCGCGCCTCGCCGTCAGACACCCCCCTGACCCGCCGGATCAAACAGGATAAGCTGCTAAGCAGTTATGTCGACCGAATGGAACAGGCGATCCCACTGTCATGACACCTTTTGAGGACGAGAAAGTGGCCGCAGCCTTCGAAGCGTTGCCAGAAGAGACGCGCAGCGGGGTACTTGCATTGCGTGAGCTGATCTTTGAGACCGCGGCCACTCTACCAAGCGCCCAGCCATTGGAAGAAGCGTTGCGGTGGGGTCAACCCGCTTATCTGGCGCCCAAGGGATCAACGATCCGCTTGGGCGGGCACAAGTCTGCCAAGTTTGCTTTGTTTGTACATTGCCAAAGCCGATTGATAGGAGACTTTACGTCCGCCTTTCCCGGCGAGGATCAGATCGAAGGCAGCCGTGCAGTGCTGTTTGAATCCGTCGATCAAATTGACCCAACGCGCCACGGCTGGCTGATCGCGCGTGCGCTGACCTATCACCTCTGACGGCGTTTGCGTTCCACCTTGCGCTTGATCTTGTCTTTTTTGCGCTTGGTGCTGACAGCTTTGCGCCGAGACCCACGCTTGGCAGGACCACGTCCGCGCGGCAGGGCCTGATCGTCGATGGACAACAGCTCAAGCTCAAGCCCGCCTGTCACCGGCGTCGCCTCGGTCAGGCGCACGGTCACACGCTGGCCAATGGCGATGATCAACCCGGTATCCGAGCCCATAAGCGTTCCCGCCTCACGATCGAAATGAAAGAACTCTCGCCCTAGTGAGCGCACGGGCACCAAGCCGTCCGCACCCGTTTCATCCATCTTCACGAAAGCGCCGAACCGGGCGACACCGCTGATGCGCCCGGAGAACTCGTTGCCCACGCGCTCACTGAGGTAGGCAGCCAAATAACGGTCGGTGGTATCGCGTTCAGCCATCATCGAGCGGCGCTCAGTGTCCGAGATATGGGTTGCGGTCTCCTCTAGCCGAGCAATCTCATCCTCGGTCAGCCCGTCCTTGCCCCAGCCATGGGCCGTGATCAGCGCGCGGTGCACGATCAGGTCGGCGTAGCGCCGGATGGGTGAGGTGAAATGCGCATAGTTCCGCAAGGCCAGTCCGAAATGACCGAAGTTTTCGGGGTTGTAATAGGCCTGTGCCATCGACCGCAAAGTCGTCAAGTTGATCAGCTCGGCATCCTCAGTCCCGGCGGCGGCATTCAACAGCGCATTGAGATGCCGTGTTTGCAGCACCTGTCCCTTTGCCAGATTCAAACCTGCCGCCTGCGCGGTTTCCCGAAGGCTTTCCAGCTTTTCCGGCGCGGGTTCTTCGTGCACACGAAACAGGAGCGGGCGTCGCTTGGCGATCAGCGTCTCGGCAGCGGCGACATTGGCGAGGATCATGAATTCTTCAATCAGCTTATGCGCATCCAGCCGGTCGCGGAACGCCACGCTGGTCACTTCGCCTGTATCGGACAGGACAATCTTGCGCTCCGGCAGGTCCAGTTCCAGCGGCTGCCGCACGTCCCGCGCTTTTTTCATCGCGGCATAGGCTGCATAGAGCGGTTTCAGCACCGTCTCCAACAAAGGCCCGGTACGGTCGTTCGGTGTGCCATCAATGGCCTCTTGCACCTCGGCATAATTTAGCGAGGCGGCAGAGCGCATCAGGCCGCGTACAAATCGGTGGCCGATCTTGTTGCCTTCGGCGTCGATCTGCATCCGAACCGCAATGCAGGCGCGCGGAACGCCTTCGTGCAGCGAGCACAGATCGCCCGATAGACGATCCGGCAGCATCGGAACCACACGATCGGGAAAATAGCTGGAATTGCCGCGTTTGCGCGCCTCGCGGTCCAGAGCGGTACCGGGCTGCACATAGGCGGCCACGTCAGCGATAGCGACCCAGATCACATGCCCACCCGGGTTTTTCGGGTCGTCATCTGAGTGCGCGTAACAGGCATCGTCATGATCCCGCGCATCCGAGGGGTCAATGGTCAGCAAAGGCATATCGCGCAGGTCTTCACGCCCTTTCAAACCAACGGGTTTGGCCTTGTCGGCCTCGTCGATCACCTTGTCGGGGAAATCGTCCGGGATACCATGTTGGTGGATCGCGATCAGCGACACAGCCTTGGGCGCGGTCGGATCACCCAGCCGCTCGACAATGCGCGCCCGCGGCAGGCCCATGCGGTTCTTGGGACCGGCCTGTTCGGCCTCGACCAGCTCACCGTCCTTTGCCCCCAGAACGGCCCCGTCCGCGACCAGCCATTCGGTGGACCCGGCCTTGTCGATAGGTACGATCCGGCCCCCCTCGGCCCCTTTGCGGAATATGCCAACGATCTTGCGCGGGTTGGTGCCAATGCGGCGGATCAGGCGGGCCTCGTAGTTGTGGTCTTCCTCATGCACGACCGTCAGCCGAGCCAGAATACGGTCGCCCTCGCCCAGTGCCGGGTCGCTCGCGCGGGTGATCAGCAGAACGACCGGCTCAACCCCTTCGCCATGCCATTCCAAGGGACGTGCAAACAAGTCACCATCAACATTCGGCGCCTTCACCTGCAATACGCTAACCGGCGGCAGGCGATCTGGATCACGATAGCTGCGCTTGCGCTTCTCCAGATGCCCCTCGGCCTCAAGCTCCTTAAGGATACGCTTCAGGTCGATCCGATCCGCCCCCTTGATCCCAAAGGCCTTGGCGATATCGCGTTTCGAAGTCAGGGTGGGGTTCGCAGAGATCCAGTCGAGGACCTCCTGCTTGGTCGGAATGCGTGTCATAGGTTCGGCCTAACACGGGCATGCGACCGCGTCATGACCAAAAATCGGCGCATCAGGTCAGCAATGCAGATCGGCCACGGTATCCACATCGCGCAGATGATCCAGCATTGCCACACGACACCCCGGGATTGACGCCAAAGTGTCAGCCAGCGCGTGCTCCGTCGACCAGCGCACATCATGAAACAGCCCTGAAGGTAACGCGCCAAAACGCTGCGCCCCGACCAGCCAATAGCCGCCATCCGGCGCAGGCCCGAACACAATCTGGGCCCGGCCCAACGCGCCAAATGCGCGCGCGATGTGACCGCGCGTGATCCCTGGGATATCGGCGCCAATCAGGCAGACGGGCCCTTTCGGGGCTTTGCGAAGCATCCGGCCCATGCGATCCCCCAAATCTCCGCCTCCCTGTGCCGCGCGCGGTAAGTCAATTGGCCAAACCCGGCTATTTAACCCTTCCCGGTCGGGCGAAATCGCCAGAACAATCTGCCAGCGCGGGTCACGCAAGCGCCGGATCAGTGCGCGCGTCTGATGCCGAAACCACCAGGCCGCCCCAACCATGCCAATATCGCGACCCAAACGGGTTTTGACCCGGCCCGGGCGCGGTTCTTTCACCATGATGATCAGCGTTCTTTGCATGGATCAGGCAAAGTAATCCGTCAAAATACGCGTATATATCGCCTTGAGCTGGTGGATTTGCGCCACCTCGACGCATTCATCAACCTGATGCATGGTGCGCCCGACCAGACCGAACTCAACCACCGGGCAGTGGTTCTTGATAAAGCGGGCATCCGACGTGCCACCCGTCGTCGATAGCTCAGGACGCGTGTTGGTTTCGGCCTCGACAGCTTGCGCCACCAAATCGGATAGCGGTCCGGGTGGGGTCAGAAAACTCTCGCCCGAGATTTTGATTCTGGTTTCGACCTCGACTCCGAACGCCTTAGCAACGGCATCCGCTTCGGATTTCAACCACTCGCTCAGGCTTGCGCCTGAGTGCAGGTCATTGAAACGGATATTCACTGTTCCCGCGCATTGCGCCGGGATGACATTTGTCGCCGGGTTGCCCGTATCCATCGTCACCACCGCCAAAGTAGAGGCGTCGAAATGATCGGTCCCCTGATCCAGTTCATGACTGGCCAGCCGGTCCATCAGCCGCGCCATCGCTGGCAACGGGTTCTTGGCCCGGTGCGGATACGCCGAATGCCCCTGTACTCCTGTCACAGTGAACCAAGCAGACATCGAGCCACGTCGGCCGATCTTCATCATCTCGCCCATCGTACTGGGGCAAGTCGGTTCACCCACCAAACAAACCGACATCCGCTCATCCGCGGCATCCATGTAATCGAGCAAAGCGACTGTGCCGTCCAGCGCATCTCCCTCTTCATCCCCGGTGACCGTCAGGATCACCGCCCCGTCCGGAGGAGTGTCGCGCACAAAGTCAATGGCCGCGGCAGCAAAGGCCGCCACACCCGACTTCATGTCTGTCGTCCCACGGCCATACATCACACCATCGCGGACTTCCGCGCCAAACGGGGCCATGGTCCATGCCGCCTCGTCACCAACCGGTACAACATCCGTGTGACCATTGAAGCCAAAGCTACGTGCGTGCCCTTTCCGCCCCCAGCGCGCAAACAGATTGCTGATGCCCGCGCGATCCACACGGGTGCATTCAAACCCTGCATCTTCAAGCACATCTTGCAGCAGAACCAATGCTCCGCCCTCTTCGGGTGTGACCGAAGGGCAACGGATCAGGTCTGCTGTCAGCTCTACTGGATCGGTCATATTGGGCCTCTTGTCCAAAGGGGTTCCTGTGTTCGTGCACAGATTCAACGAATTGCCCGGATTGCCAACCCCGAATAAGCGAAATCCCAGCCTGAAAGCACCAGCACCTTGATTTTGCACCTCAGCAAAACATGAGCGTTGACCCAGCGGCTGCCTTGCCGCGTGGCCCCGAAGTGCGATAGAGCGCCGCGAAACAGGTGATTCAACATGAAACGCGTCTTTTTCGCATTGATCTGCCTGACTTTCGCTACTTTCGTGCAGCAAAGCCAGGCCCAGACCCTTACGGTTACAACGGTAACCCGCCCTCCGTTTTCTTTTGTCGAAGACGGGGTCCAGACCGGCTTTTCGATGGACCTGCTGGCCGCACTCTCAGAATCGCTTGGCTGGGAATACACCGTGAACAGGGTCGAGAATTTTAGCGAGATGCTCGGCGCGGTGCAGGACGGCACTGCCGATCTGGCGATCGCGAACATTTCGATCACCGCCTCGCGCGAAACCCAGATGGATTTCACGCAACCCATCTTCGAAGCCGGTTTGCAGATCATGGTGCCGTCCGAGGCTGCGCGCCAGCCGTCACTGCTGCACGCCCTTCTGTCGCGTGAACTATTCATCGCAATTGGCCTGGCTTTTGCAATATTGCTTGGCGGCGGGATGCTGATGTGGAGTTTCGAGAAACGCGCGCAACCCTATTTCGATCGCAAGCTGAACGAAGCGTGGTTCCCATCGTTCTGGTGGGCCCTCAACCTTGTGGTTAATGGCGGGTTTGAAGAGCGGATGCCGCGTACGCCGTTTGGACGCCTTTTGGGTGTTGTGCTGGTTGTGTCTTCCTTGTTCATCGTCTCGGTTTTCACTGCCCGCATCACCTCGGTGATGACGGTGGATGCAATCACCGGAAGTGTAAATTCGGTCAATGACCTATACGGGAAACAGGTCGGCACCATCTCAGACTCAACCGCTGCCAGTTTCCTTAACCGGCGCGAGATTGAATTCGCTGGCTACAGCGATCTGCAGAACATGCTTACGGCGTTCGAGAACAAGGATCTGGATGCCGTTGTCTTTGATGCACCGATCCTGTCCTACTATGCCAGCCATGAAGGGCGCAGAATTGCGACAATGACCGGAGGCGTATTCCTGCGCGAAAACTACGGCATGGCGTTCCCAAGCGGCTCGCCCCTAGTCGAAGATGTCAATCAGGCGCTGCTGTCGCTGCGCGAAGATGGCACCTATGACGAAATTTATCGCAAGTGGTTCGGCGCGCGGAACTAAGCGGTTTCCTCATCCCCGAAGAATGGCGTCATCTGCGCGACGATTACGGCGTTTTCATCCAGCGCGCGCTGCATCAGCGACCGCTCATCCGGGTCGATATCATGTCCTTGCGCCTCTCGTTCGGCCAAGGTGCCATATCCTGTGACATCCAGCGGGGCGGTGTCGGCCTGTTTCAGGATCGCAACCGTTTCACGCACCGCCTCGGCCTCGTCAACACCACTTGCAAAACACATCAGCGCCGCTCCGGTTGCACCGTCGGGCAGCCCGTCGCCTTCCTTGCGGCCAATCTGAACCAACAGCGTATAGACCTGCTGGCGCGAAGGTTTCTTCTGCTTTTCCATGTTGCCCGCAATACGCGGGGACGGTGAGACGGTCAACTCAATCGCAGTTTGGACCAAGCAGATGATCCAGCAATATCAGAGCAGCGCTGCGCTGCGTGTCACGCCAACCCACACGCGGTTTCAGCGGCATCACCGCATCCGTGTTGAAATAGATTGCGGACACTCCCGCCGCAACGGCCTGGACCTTTTGAAGATCGGCCTTTGGCCGTTCTTGCAAGATTTCCGCGGCGATCCTGTCCTCGAAGTCATAGACAAACCCAAGCAGAGGTTCCCGCAATCCCTCATACTGCTCTGATGTCGCGACCAATGCGGCGAATACCGCCGCACCTTCCGAGGAATAGCTGCCGCGCCCGAACAGGGCCTCAGTCATCGCATCTATCCGGCCCGAAGGTGGTAAAACATGAAACAACTCTTCCACACGCTCGGCGAAAACCTTCAGAACGTGATCTAACAGCTTGCGCACCATCTCATCCCGGTTACCCAGGTAATGACGCAACAAGGGCCGCCCGACCCCAGCCTCTTCAGCAATGCGCGCCTGAGTCGAGCCATCCAACCCATACCGTGCAACGCAGCGCATGAAGGCGTTCAGAATTTGCTCGGACCTTGCGTCTTTCAGGCTGGGGCGCGGCATCAGAAACCAGTCATCAAGGGCGGGAAGAAATCGGCCACAACATAAAGAAGGCCCAGTCCGATCCACAGAACAACCAAAAGCCAGAAGACAACGGGATTTTCAGACCATTCAATCGACTCAATTAGAAAGGCCTGCCCTGAACGCATGGCCAATAGACCCCAAAAGATGAACAAACCCCCCCAGACGGCGTAGAATCCAGAAAGGGTTGAAACAAGAAGGACCAACAGCACAAAAAATGTCAGCCATTTTTGATGCCTCAAGCTTTGAACAAAACTCATCCTGCCTCCATGCGGCGGTTGAAAAACCTTAAGATCAAATCTGGACATTCGGCGGTTTACTGTCAATATTGATAATTATCATTTTTGACAATAAATGGAACTGACGATGCCGCCGCTAACTGCCCTTCCAGTTCACCCGCAACAACGCCTCCCGCGTGAGGCCTATGTCTCGGACAGCTGGTTTGAGGCCGAACAGAAATCCCTGTTCAGCAATTGCTGGACGTTTGCCGGGGTAACCATGGATTTTGCCGAACCCGGTGATTTCAGAACGGTCCAAGTCGGGGCCTTCGCGCTCATCGTCATTCGGGACGCCGCTGGTGAACTGCGGGCATTCCACAATCAATGCCGCCATCGTGGAACCGAGTTGTTGGAAGGCTGTGGCAACGCAGGCAAAACCATTGTCTGCCCTTATCACAACTGGGCCTACAATCTGGATGGCGCATTGCGTGGAATCCCAGCCCAGCGCGAATGCTTTCCAGACATCGACAAAAAGGCAACTGCGTTATTCGGCGCTTCGGTTGGGGTTTTTTGCAACCTCGTCTTTGTACATCCCGAGCCTGACCAGAGTTTTGACACATGGATCGGTGATCTGGATCAGGTCCCATGGCCTCATGACCTTGCGTCCAGCGATCTGCAGGAAAATCCGGACGATGTGATCTACGAAATCAAGTGCAACTGGAAAGTTTTCTTCGAAAACGCCGTCGACGGCTATCACTTGGCCTACCTGCACAAAGATACACTGGGCGGCCCAACCCATGACAAAAACCTTTGGGAGGTTTTCGGGCATAACTTGGTTTGGTGGTCGACCGAGGGTGAAGGTGTCAAACACCGCATCCCGCAATTCGTCGAGAACTCGGCCAAAGGATCCGGCATGAAGATGGTTCGGGGCGCAGAAACACCGGGCTATGGCGGTGTTTATATGTTGTTTCCAACCACGATCCTAACGCCGAATCCCTGGGGGTTTTCGATCTCGGTGATGGAGCCGATAGACGCCAATACAACGCTGCTGCGGGTCAGAAACTGGTCACCGAAAGGCTGGTTCACCTACACTCACCGCGCTGCGGACATCCCCGGTTATGACGCGGAAAGCGGCCGGATCAAATCTTCTCATTGGACCCAGCACCCGCTGGAGACCGGGGATTTCCAGACCGAAGATGTATGGGTTTGCGAAAAGATGCAGCGCGCACTTCAATCGCCCAGATACCAGGTTGGAACGTTGGCCAAGGGGGCAGGCGGTGAAGCGGCGATTGAGTTTTTCCAGCAAACGGTGCTGGAATTCATGCCAAAATAGCAAAAGGCCGCAGAGCCTGCGCTCTGCGGCCTTTTCAAACAGAATTCGATTGGATCAGTCGCGCAGCAACTCGTTGATCCCGGTTTTCGAACGGGTCTTTTCATCAACGCGCTTCACGATCACCGCGCAATACAGGCTGACATTGTTCTTCGAGGGCATCGAGCCTGCAACAACAACCGAATAAGGCGGAACCTCACCATACATGACCTCACCGGTTTCGCGGTCAACGATCTTGGTCGACTTGCCAATGAACACACCCATGCCCAAAACCGAACCCTCGCGGACGATGCAGCCTTCAACTACCTCGGACCGCGCGCCGATAAAGCAGTTGTCCTCGATGATGGTCGGGCCAGCTTGCATCGGCTCCAACACGCCGCCGATCCCGACACCACCCGACAGGTGGACGTTCTTGCCGATCTGCGCGCATGAACCAACGGTAGCCCAGGTGTCAACCATCGTGCCTTCGTCAACATAAGCGCCCAGGTTCACGAATGACGGCATCAGCACGACGCCCGGAGCGATATAAGCGGACTTGCGGACCACGCAGTTCGGAACGGCGCGGAACCCGGCCGAGCGCCACTGGTTCTCGCCCCAACCGGCAAACTTGCTGTCCACCTTGTCCCACCAGCCACCGTCTTGCGGGCCACCTGTTTGAATTTCCATATCCTTGATGCGGAAGCCCAACAGAACTGCTTTCTTTGCCCACTGGTTTACATGCCAATCACCGCTGTCCAGCTTTTCCGCAACCCGCAGTGACCCGCTGTCCAGCGCGTTCAGCGTGTCTTCGATCGCTTCACGCTGCTCACCGGTGGTCGCGGGCGTGATTGTGTCACGTGCCTCCCAGGCGGCTTCGATGGCGGCTTCCAGTTGCGCATTGGACATGGGGCGTCTCCCTAGAGAATCTGTTCACGTTGGTGTGGCCTATACGCAAGCAGGACCCATGGCGCAATGCGACGCAGGTCCCCTTGTTTGCGTCAATCTTCTGTTAGGGCCGCCATCGCAACAAACATGTTCTGGTCATTTTGCGTTCCTGCATTGGGTGCTGTCAGCAAGACATCACCGTAAAAAACCGAATTTGCCCCGGCCAGAAAGCACAATGCCTGCTCGGCAGTCGAAAAGTCTGAGCGACCGGCTGACAGGCGCACGCGTGCCCGTGGCATGGCGATCCGTGCGGTCGCGACCATGCGCACCAGATCAAAGATGCTTACCTTTTCCTGATGCTCCAACGGGGTACCCTTGATCGGAATCAAAGCATTAATCGGCACGCTTTCTGGGTGCGGATCGAAATTCGCTAGCACTTGCAACAGCGATGCGCGATCCCGCAAAGACTCGCCCATGCCGATGATACCGCCACAGCACAAATCGATGCCTTCATCCCGGCAATAGCTGAGGGTTTCAAGACGATCCTGATAGGTGCGTGTGCCGATGATCTCACCATAGAACTCAGGTGAGGTATCGAGGTTGTGGTTATACGCCGTCAGCCCTGCCTCGGCCAAGCGCTTGGCCTGATGCGGTTTGAGCATGCCAAGCGTTACGCACGCCTCCATCCCCAGATCTCGCACGCCGCGCACCATGTCTAACACGTTGTCGAATTCTTCGCCGTCCCGCACCTGACGCCACGCGGCACCCATGCAAAACCGTTCCGCCCCCGCATCCCGCGCCCGTTTGGCAAGCGAGATGACATGCGCAGGATTCATCAGCTTTTCTTTGGTCAGCTCGACCTCACGATGATGCGCTGATTGCGGGCAATACGCGCAGTCTTCCGGGCAGCTGCCGGTTTTGATCGACAACAGGCTCGCTTTCTGTATGTCGTTCGGGTCGTGATGCGTACGATGAACAGCATTTGCCCTTCCTACGAGGTTCAGCAAAGGAAGGCGCAGCAGCGCCTCCACTTCGTCAACGGTCCAGTCGCTGCGGATATCCTGTCCGGCATCAAGCATCTGATCGCGATCCGCGAATTTTCTGCATCAGACCTGCCGGCAGGCCGATCACCAAGACAGCCGCCAAGGCGATTTTGACAAGATCGCCCGCGATGAAGGGGATAAAGCCAAAGGCCAGCACCTTGTCAGCAGGTACAAACTGGGCCAACCAGCCCAAACCCAACGCGTAAATAACCGCAAGGCCGACAAGCATGGCGGGGACCAGATACAGTTTACGAAGATTATCCGCCGCCCAGCCAACAATGAATGCCGCAACAACAAAGCCCAGCAGATAGCCGCCGGTTCCGCCCATCATATAGGCCAGCCCGATGCCTTTTTCTGGCGTCCCGGCGAACACTGGCAGACCCACCGCGCCAGCAACCATGTAGCCAATCACGGTCGCAGACCCGAGCCGCATCCCGAAGGTCGCAGCAATCGCCATGACCGCCGCAACCTGAAGGGTCATCGGCACGGGCCAGAAAGGCACTTGTATTTTCGCACTTGCGGTCAGCAACAGGATACCTGCCACGACCCGAATGATCTGCCCCGTAAGGCCTAACGCGCCTGCAGCGGGCAAGTTGGATTGAAGGGTGGTTTTCATTGGCTTTCCTTTTTATAGATAATTTTTACCTGATTCACAGATCAGCATCTATTTTATCTATTATAAAGCAAGCGAAATCTGTTACGCCCTTGCAATCTAGTATTAAACTGCCTGAAATTATCAGCTGGCGCGCCGAATATGACGCACAAGTATCGATGTTGCAGCTGCTACATCTTTGCTCTTGAGCGCCTGAATGATAGCTGCATGATCTGTATCAACACGCTGCACCCATTTGGGCCGCCAATGCGCAAACAGGTGCCGTGCGCTTGCAATGTGCAAATCATCAATGGCATGCAGCAGACGTGGTAACCCGCATGGGGTCAGGATCGCACGGTGAAAGACCCTGTTCCGCGCTTCCCACAGCGGCATGCTATCAGCGTCATCGCACGCCTTTCTTGCGTCATCGGCTGCTTTCAATGCTGTAGGCGTCATATTTTGGGCGGAATGCTGCATCGCCAGCGTCTCCAACGCGACGCGCATCTCGATCACTTCGCGCACCTCGGCAGGATCCAACGCGGTCACACGCATGCCTTTGTGCGGCTCACTATTGGCCAACCCATGTGCCTCGAGCCTCAGCAATGCCTCTCGCACCGGCACATGGCTAGTCTCAAAGGCGCGGGCAATGTGGTCTTGTCGCAGCTTCTCACCTGCAGCCAGATCACCGGTGATGATTTGCTGGCTAAGAGATTGATATATCGTGTTCGCGATGGTTGCCGTCATGAATTATAGATAAAATTCACAACCTGCATCCACAAGCGGTATTTTCAACTCGTCAGAGGGTCTGGCGCAATGTTCCCTCCGCAAACCAGCACGGCCACACGCTCATCCGGCTCAGGTTGATAGGCACCAGATGTCAAAGCTGCCAAAGCCGCCGCCCCTGCCGGTTCAACCAGAATACGATGGGCCTGCCACAGGGAGATTTGGGCTTGTGATATCGCGTCGTCAGAAACCAGAACCGAGGTCATCCCCTGAGACAGCCCAAAGCAGATGTCACCAATTCGTCTGGCGCCCAGCGCATTTGCCGCAATGCCCGAGACAGACACATCAATCGGCTCACCCGCAGTCAGTGCCGCATTCAGCGCGCACGATGTTTCCGGCTCGACCGCCACAACCTTGCGCGCACCCTGGAACCAGGCCAGCGCTCCGGCAATCAGGCCACCACCACCCACAGCCACCAGCACGGTATCAGCTTGTAGACCCTGAGCGTCCCATTCCGCAAAGCACGTCCCCTGCCCTGCCACCGTTGCGGGCGCATCATAGGCGTGGATTTGCATAGCGCCGGTGCTCTCCTCATGCGCCTGCGCCATGGTCAGAGCATTGGCATATTCCCCCGGAACCACGCTCAGATCAGCTCCGATCCGTTCAATCAGGGCGATTTTGGATGGCCCAGCAAGCTCAGGGACAAAAATTTTCGCAGGGTAGCCCAATGCTTTTGCTGCATATGCCGCGGCCGCACCATGATTGCCGCCTGATGCCGCCACCACGCCCGCGGCAGGTACATCCATGCTAAGCAAGGTATTGAACGCGCCGCGCGCTTTGAAGCTACCGGTGTGCTGCATGTGCTCCAGCTTCAGCTCGACCGGATAGCCCAGCGCGTTACTCTGCATCACCGGCGTGATTTGCGCGTGTCCGGCAATGCGATCCCGCGCAACTAATATTTCACTTTTCCAATCCATTCTTGTCTTTCCGTGACTGGCACTCTGCCCGCGAACCCTATAGCTGTTTTGAAAACACGCAAGCAGGGAACCCCGTTTATGAGAGAAGATCGCCTCAGCCCTTTCCGCGATGCCCAAACCGACCGCTCGACCGCGAGCGAGGTGCCGGATACGCCGCAAACGCGGTCTCCGGCTTATCGCCTTGCCTTCGCTGATGATGATTTCCTGTGTCGGGATGAGCTGCGCCCAGTTCGCCTACAGCTCGAACTGCTGAAGCCCGAGATGATCATGACCGAGCGCGAGATCACCTCGACCATCGTCATGTTCGGTGGTGCCCGCATCCCGGAACCCGCTCAGAAACACACCGCCCGCACCGAGACCTTGGCTGGCTTGTCGAAATACTATGATGAGGCACAGGAATTTGCGCGTCTGATGACGGAGAAATCAAATCAGACGGGTTGCCGCGAGAACGTGATCGTCACGGGTGGCGGCCCCGGCGTGATGGAAGCGGGTAACCGTGGTGCACAGGATGCGGGTGGCTGTTCCATCGGCCTGAACATCGTGCTGCCGCACGAGCAGGCACCGAACATGTATGTAACGCCTGATCTCAGCTTCAACTTCCACTATTTCGCCATCCGCAAGATGCACTTCCTGATGCGCGCCCGCGCCATCACCATATTTCCCGGTGGTTTCGGTACGATGGATGAGCTGTTCGAATCCCTGACCCTGATCCAGACCGGCCGAATGGACCGCGTCCCCTTCCTGCTGTTCGGACGTGAGTTCTGGGAGAAGGTGATCAACTGGGAGGCGCTGGCCGATGCAGGCACCATCTCGGACGAAGATCTTGACCTGTTCCGCTTTGTCGACACCGCGCAAGAGGCGGTGGATATCATCGAAAACTGGGAGCCCGCGCCCCCACGCGATGAAATTCCGGGGCGCTGAGCCATGAGCCCGAAGGCCGGAGAAATGTTGCACCTTCGCGGGAACGCCCTGAACAAGGGCGAGCCTGTGGCCCTGCCGCTGACCCAAAGCAGCATGTACCATCTGCCGGGCGCGCCGGATGGGCACGCCAGCTATGGCCGGGTCGACAACCCGACCTGGGTGCATCTGGAACACGTTCTGTCGCATCTCGAAGATGCGCCCTGCCTCAGCTTTCCCTCGGGTATGGGCGCGATTTCGGCGGCCCTGTTTGCGACGGTCAAAGCCGGATCTCGGCTGCTGATCCCGTCTGACGGGTATTATGTGACCCGTCTTCTTGCTGATCGGTTCCTGTCAAATCTGGGCGTCTCGGTCGTCGAGCGCCCAACCACCGCCTTTGCCGAAGGTGGCTTTGATGGATTCGATGTGGTGTTTTTGGAAAGCCCCTCGAATCCCGGTCTGGACATGCTTGACCTGCCAGAAATTGCAGGGGCCGTGCGCGAGACCGGTGGCATCACTATCGCTGACAATACAACGATGACACCTTTGGGCCAACGCCCACTGGACCTTGGCGTCGATGTGGTGGTGAGTTCAGACACCAAAGCAATGGGCGGGCATTCAGACCTGCTCATGGGCCATGTGGCCAGCCGTAATGCACAGATTATGGAACGCGTTGAGGAATGGCGCCGTGTCTCTGGTGCAATTCCAGGACCGCATGAGGCGTGGCTGCTGCATCGCGGACTCGAAACGCTTGACGTGCGGTTTGACCGGATGTGCCGCTCGGCGCAAGTTCTGGCCGAACGGCTGGCCGCGCATGCCGCCGTGAAACACATCCGTTATCCCGGTCTGCCCGATGATCCGGCGCACGCATTGGCCACAGCACAAACCAAGCGATTTGGGTTCTTGCTGAGCCTGACGCTTGAAACCGAGGCCAAAGCCGAACAGTTCATCAACACCTGCCCCTTGCTACGCCCGGCCACTTCCTTTGGCGGCGTCCACAGCTCGGCCGAGCGGCGTGCTCGTTGGGGGGATGCTGTCGATCCTGCTTTCATCCGCTTGTCTGTTGGGTGTGAACCGGTTGACGAACTATGGCTGGCCTTTGAGACCAGTTTGGACGCACTGTGATTATTTCTTAGTCTCGCGCAGCTCGGGAAACACATAGATTGGCAGCACAATACTGCCGATCAGGGCGCCCAACCAAACCAGCAGTGTTGCGGCCAACAGGTTCGAAATACCGCCAATCGTCAGCCCGGACGTGATGAGGTCGGTGACCAATAGGCCAACAAAGGTCACGATCAAGGCAATCCCGCCTTTCAGCGCCGGTGCCTTCTTTTCCCCCAGCTTCAGGATTAGGGGCTCAGCTATGACCTGAACCAGAGTGAATACGATCACCACCACTATGAACGAGATTGGCCGGATCGCAAACTCCGACAACAGCAAACTGGCCAACAAGAGCCCGATGGCGTTCCCCGCCAGCAAAGCCAGCACTGATTTGAGCCTGCGCGTCATGGGTGATCTCCGTCAATGAACACTCTGAAACATCTCGATATTAGCAGAGCATGAAAGATTTACGAGACAATTTAACCGCCTCTTCTTTTTGACCTGTTGAAATCAATTGATAAAATACCTTCATCAAGGCCAAACCCTACATCGACGAGAGGCAAGATGAGCGACGATCCCTATTCCGTTCTTGGCGTCGCCAAAGATGCCAGCGATGCAGAAATCAAGAAAGCCTATCGGAAGATCGCCAAGGAGTGTCACCCGGACCTCAAGCCAGGCGATACCGAGGCTGAAGCAAAGTTCAAAGCCGCCGCCGCCGCTTACGATCTGCTGAAAGATCCAGAGACGCGCAAAAGCTATGACAACGGCGAGATTGATGCCTCGGGACAGGAACGTCCACAGCAGCAATATTATCGGGACTATGCCGAGGCCGCAGGCAACCCCTATCGCGGGTATTCGGCCGAACAAGACGACATGTCCGATATCTTTGCCGAATTCATGCGCGGGCGGGGCGGATACGGCCAGCGGAGCCAAGAGTTCCACGCGCCGGGCCACAATCTGAACTATTCTCTGCAGATCAGTTTTCTGGACGCCGTTTTCGGAGCCAGCCAGAAATTGACCCTGCCGGATGGAAACCGGATTGAGGTAAAGATACCCGCCGGCATCACCACTGGGCAAACCATCCGCCTGCGCGGCAAAGGCGCTCCGGGATATGGTGAAGGGCCACCCGGCGATGCGCTGGTCACCATTTCGGTCGCCGATCATCCTGTGTTTGACCGTCAAGGCGATGACATCCACATCACGTTGCCGATCACGATCGACGAGGCAGTTCTGGGTGGCAAGGTTCCCGCGCCCACCATCGACGGGGGCGTCAATGTCAGCGTTCCCGCAGGCACCAGCAGCGGCAAGACCCTGCGTCTGCGTGGCAAGGGAGTTAAGAAACGCGGTTCGTCCAACCGGGGAGATCAGTTCATAGAACTGACTGTCGCAATGCCAGAGAAGGTGGATGATGAGTTAAAGCAATTCATGGAGACATGGCGCGAAACCCACAGCTATGATCCGCGCAAAGGAATGCCGTCATGAGCCGTACATTGAACGAAGCCGAACTGATCGACGCCATTGCCCGCCTGACCTCGGATCGCTTGACCGAATACCTGGCAGCCGAGATCGTAATCCCCGAGCAATCGGAGCAAGGTCTGCGCTATCAGCGCATCGACGTTGCCCGGCTGGAACTGGCCTGCGAGTTGCATGACCAGTACGATATGGAGCCAGATGCATTGTCGATGATGATCTCTCTGATCGACCAGATGCATGGGCTGCGGGCCGAGCTGCGAGAGGTTCTGAACGCGGTTGAGGCGCAACCAGAACCTGTTCGCCAAAAACTTATCGAGGTCATAGGCACAGCGCGTTTCCGTCGCAGCTAGCGGGGTTTTGGGCATAAGGATTTTGGCGTAGAAGGCCGGCTTGATCCTTTGCCCGGTAGTCCCATGACCCAGACCCGATCCGAATTGCTGATGCCTGCAGGCAATCTGCGCAAGTTGAAACTCGCCATCCTCTATGGCGCAGATGCGGTCTATTTGGGCACGCCTGATATGTCGCTGCGCACAAAATCCGAGTTCTCGCTGGAAGAAGTGATCGAAGGGGTCGAATTCTGCCACCAACATGGCCGACGCGCCTATCTGACGCTGAACCTGTTTTCGCACAACAAGGACATCCCGAAGCTGGACGAATACATCGAAACGGTTCGCAAGGTGGAACCCGACGGGTTGATCATTGCCGACCCGGGTGTGTTCCAATATGTCCGCGAACGCGCGCCGGAACTGCCGCTTCATATCTCGACCCAAGCAAATATCTGTTCCTGGCTATCGGTGAAGTTCTGGCAGGATCAGGGGGCGGAGCTTGTGGTTCTGGCGCGCGAAGTCTCGTACCCCGAACTGGTCGAAATCCGCGAGAAGTGCCCGGACATCAAGATTGAGGCCTTCGTCCATGGCGCCATGTGCATGACCTATTCGGGTCGCTGTTTGCTGTCGAATTTCATGGCCGAGCGCGGCGCGAACCAAGGCAACTGCGCCAATTCCTGCCGCTGGAACTATGGTGTGAAACTGCGCCTCAAGGATGGCACCCATCAGGAGCTGCGCATCACCGACGAAAACGCCGATCTGTTCGAATTTCTGCTGGAAGAAGGCTGCCGCCCCGGTGATCTGATGCCCATTGAAGAGGATGATCGCGGCTCGTACATCCTCAATTCCCGCGATCTGTGCATCATGCCCAAGCTGGATGAATATCTGAAGATTGGCGTCGACAGCCTTAAGGTTGAAGGCCGCGGTAAGTCGGAATACTACGCCGCAATCGTCGCGCGCGCTTATCGCATGGCAATCGATGACTATCATGCGAACCCTGAGGGCTGGGATCCTAAGCCTTACATGCGCGAACTCGAAACAGTTGGAAACCGGGGATACACTCTGGCCTTCCACGAAGGGCGGTTGACCAACTACGCACATGACTATGAGCACACGGCGTCAATCGCGCAGTGGGAATATGCCGGGATAGTCACTGATGTGACCGACGATGCCTTTTTAGTCGAGGTAAAAACAAGCTGGAACCGGGCGATGTTCTGGACTTCGTGTCGCCGATTTCGCGCGATACCGTGCTGCTGCGGGTCTACGATTTCGAACGTGCATCCGACGGCAAACGACTGGACTTGGTTCATGGCAGCTCGAAAACCGTAATCCGCCTGCCCTTCACTTTGTTCGACCACGAAGATATCGACGATCTGCGCGCCCGCTTCCCGGTTTACTCGGTCCTGCGCAAGGAACGCGCCCTGACCGACGAGCATTGGAGCCGCATTCGCTTTGACAAACTGGTGCAGGGGCTGGAAGCCACGGGCCGCGACAACCCCGAAGCTTATGCCCGTCGTAGGAATGAGCTGGTCGAGAAGATTGGCGAGGACGGCAACGAACGCCGCTTCAAAACCAACCGGATCGGCACCGAAGGCTGTTGCGGCAAAGGCTGCAACGGCTGCCTGATCTTCTGGCAGGACGACAAATATGCCCGTGCTCGCGAGGCTCTATCCAAACGCAAACAGGGCGAGCAGCTTAGCCGTCAAGAAGCATCCGAACTGAAACTGCCCGATCTAGAAACCTGAGCCTCACTCAGTAACACGAAACTCTTCTGGCACGTAAAACGTATAGTCGCGGTCGGCGACGGCCTCGTGACACACATGGCAATATTCAACCTCTGAGGCGCGAAACCCCATCGTATCGCCAAACAATGAACCATCGGGCATCACCATAATGTATCGCCAATCCGCGGTCTCAGGATTCGTTCCTGCCGGGAGCTTCTCCATCACGAACAGTGCGCCGGGATGGATATTACCCTCATCGGTGACGGTCATGCTGTCTTTGGCAAGCACGGAGCCCACAGGCAGCACTTCTCCTTCCTGCATGGTTCCGTAGTTATGCGCCATACGGTTGGCATAGCTGTTGACGTAGCGCTCACCATGCGTTGCTGAAATATACGGCGCATCGTTGAACAACGGCCAGTTTTGATAGTTGCGGATCAAATCCAGCTGCGCAGCGGCATAGCCCCGCGACATACGCCGCATCAATGACTTATAGTGCTTTTGCGCCTCGTCCTTGTTCAGGTCGGCTGGGTTCTCAATCGCAAGGTGCGCATCCTGATCTGTAGTTTGCGCATAAGCTGCATGTAACGCAAACCCCGAAATCGCAGTAACCGCTGCGATGCCCAGAATTTGCCAGTGACTTACAATCATATTATGGCCTCCCTGACTGATCAGTTCGCCTAAATGCCGCTTTGATCCTGAAAAATGGTAGCGGCCTTTAATGGTGTTGCCAGCACCGCACTGGCAATCTCACCACCTTGTGTAAGCCGGTGAAATCCCCCATCCAGAGCGGATACGGGTCAAACATACCAAATTTTGAATGCGGGAACAGCCGCCAATTCATTAAGTTTTGCAAGGGACGGCTAGTCTTCAGCCCTTAGTGGTTCAGCCCTGCCTCAGCCTCGATCTGTTTGCGCGATTTCCTGGCGCGCTCGGTGGCGGATTTGAGCTGACCACAGGCGGCCATGATGTCTTCTCCGCGCGTTTTGCGAATGGGTGAGGCATAACCTGCCTGATAGATGATATTTGCAAAGGCCCGGATACGGTTGTTCGAGCTGCGCTTATACGGCGCGCCCGGCCATTCGTTGAACGGGATCAGGTTGATCTTGGCCGGGATTTTGTGACGTTTGATATGGTCGATCAGACGGTGCGCGTCTTCATCGCTGTCGTTCACACCATCCAGCATCACGTATTCGAACGTAATCCGCTCGGAGTTCGAGGCATTGGGATAGCTGGCCAATGCCTGCAACAACTCTTCGATATTCCAACGCTTGTTGATCGGGACCAGCACATCACGGGTCTCATCCGTGGTCGCGTGGAATGAGATCGCCAGCAGACAGCCGATTTCTTCAGCCGTACGCGCAATCTCAGGTACCACGCCAGAGGTCGAGAGCGTGATCCGGCGACGCGACAGAGAAATCCCTTCGGGGTCCATGGCGATCTTCATCGCGTCACGGACGTTTTCAAAGTTATAAAGCGGCTCACCCATGCCCATCAGAACGATGTTCGACAGCAGGCGGGTTTCATCCTTGGGTGCGCCGGGGATCGGCCATTCTTCAAGATCGTCGCGGGCCATCATGACCTGCCCGACGATCTCGGCGGCCGTCAGGTTACGAACCAGTTTCTGTGTGCCGGTATGACAGAACGAACAGGTCAACGTACAACCCACCTGAGACGAAATACACAGCGTACCGCGATCCTCTTCGGGGATATATACCACCTCGACCTCGTGTCCGCCTGCGATACGGCACAAGTATTTACGCGTGCCGTCTTCGGACACCTGCCGCGTCACAACCTCGGGGATTTCGATCACGAAATGCTCGGCCAATTGCGCGCGATAGGCTTTTGCCAGATTGGTCATTTCGGCAAAGTCGCGCACACCCCATTGGTAGATCCACTGCCAGATCTGTCCGGTCCGCATCTTGGCCTGCTTTTCCGGCGTACCGTGTTCAATCAACGCTGCGCGCAATTGATCGCGGGTCAAACCGACAAGGTTGATCTTCCCCTCGGGCAGTTTGCGAGGGATGGTCATGACGTCTTGAGTGATCGGCGCTTTGGGCGACATGTGGCGTATCTCGATGGATTCTGGCTTGGGATGCGCCTCTATATAGGAACGAGTGCAAAGATCAAAAGAATTCGTGCTTCAATTTGCAAAGCGCAGCAATTCATCGACCCGGGCTCGACCAAGATCAACCCTGCAAGCCGTGATGGCTATGCCCGTTCCCGATCCTCCGCCATAGGAAGCACCCACCGCTTCGCACTGAGTATCGCGATAGGCGATCCATGTATTTTGCGAGGCCTCCAGAGCGGGGACGGCCACAACACGCTCGGTGACCCCATCCAGTTCTTTGGCGGCCTCCATCGCGAGCGCATAGCTAGCTGTTATGGCCCCGTCCACACGCGCCTCCATCTCCGAGACACAGGCCCCTATTTCGACCTGCGATCCGGCGTCGTCGCATTCCATCGTCGGATCTGCCAACGCGGCAAACGGGAACAAGATCAGGACCCAGCGCATCAATTGCCTCCTTTAGTGACGCAAGCTCTCGACTAGTATCTAGCACAAAGCTCCAGCTGACAAAAAAAGGCCCGAAACGAAAAACCCCGCCATCAGGCGGGGTTTGGAGTCCAATCGGTGTCTCACTTAGTTCGTGCAGCGTGTTTCCGCGTCTTCGATCGCTGCGGTAAAACCAAGCAAGGAAAACGTATCTTTGGTCTGCGTCCCGCGTTCCGAACGGGCGGTCAGCACGGCTTCGCTGCCGCGTTTCATCGCTGTCACAATCTTGGCGTCGTCCGAAGCTGTTGCCGGCCACGCCCATTCGCCATCGGTAAACAGCTCAAACTCGCTGCCATCGACAACCAGATTCACCGTCGACCCAGAAGCAAACGGATAGCCGCCAGTAAAGGTCACTTGCCCTTTGACCTCGGCATTCGGGCGGTAGAACACGAACAGCAGGATATCGCTGCGCCGCACGGAAACGACCCGGCCACCTCGTGTGTTCACCGTCTCTTTTGGGGCAGAAACACTCCAGCATTCGGTGGGGTCTTCTTCGACAAACACGCTCCAATCGGTCTTTGCCGCGACGCGGTTTGTGCTGGTCGCCTGCTGAGCGAGCGCCGTTGTCGCCATTCCTGCCACACACAGGCCCGCAATCACGCGGACGAGCTTTAATCCCATCTGTCCAGCCTCCTAGCCCGACCTAATACCTCATACCCATCGGAGATGCGTGCGAACTCTGCCGGTTCGTCTGTTCAGTTGCGTATTCCGATGATTGTCGACATACACACACTAACGCAGGTTTCGCCACAGGCGAAAGGGCGATTGGCAGATTTTTGCGCATGATGAAGAGGGTATCCATGACACATGCCGTTCCAATGACAGAACTCTGGCGCGGATCGCTTTTGGAAAGCCTGCATTTTGGTCACGCGGTGATCTGTGACGACAGTGGTCAGATTGTGCGCAGCTGGGGGGATTCGAACGCGATAATCTACCCTCGGTCCTCGGCCAAGATGATCCAGGCGCTGCCTTTGATCACCTCGGGCGCGGCCGCAAAATACGGTTTGAACAGTGAACATTTGGCCTTGGCCTGTGCGTCGCATAACGGGGCACATATCCATACGGATCGCGTGACTGCATGGTTGGACCACCTCGGTCTGTCCGAGCCCGATCTTCGCTGCGGTCCGCAGGAGCCAGCTGACATGGCAGCCCGAGATGGCCTGATACTGGCAGACGACACCCCTTGCCAGATTCACAACAATTGCTCGGGCAAGCACTGCGGGTTTTTGACTTTGACACAGCACATGGGGGCCGGACCCGAATATCTTGAGATTGATCACCCGGTTCAGCAGGCCTGCCTGTCTGCCATAGAAGAAACCACCGGCGAGACCAGCCCAACTTACGGGATTGATGGATGCTCTGCCCCGAACTTCGCAACGTCGCTGGTCGGGCTCGCTCGTTCAATGGCATGGTTTGCCTCGGCCGCCGATCGGTCAGACCGATCCAGTGAAGCGGCGGCGCGGTTGACGGCAGCTATGGTTACGCACCCCGAACTGGTCGCAGGTGAGACTCGCGCTTGCACCGAACTGATGCGTGCAATGGATGGCCGCGTGGCGATCAAAACAGGTGCCGAAGCTGTTTTCGTCGCCATCATCCCCGAAAAGCGGATGGGCGTTGCACTGAAAATCACCGATGGCACAACCCGCGCAAGCGAATGCGCCATTGCCGCGATACTTGTTCATTTGGGCGTGCTGGAGGCCGATCACCCGGCCACCCGCAAATTCATGAACGCCACGCAATACAGCCGCCGCGGGCTGGAATGTGGTGTGATCAAACCCGCGCCGGGCTTTCCCGGCTGAGGCTTACATCTCGATCTCGTGAACCTCGGCCACTTCGACCGAGCCCGAGCCATTCACGACCATCGGGCAGCCTTTGGCCATCTCGGTTGCGGCCTCAATGCTGTCGGCCTTTACCACCGTGAAACCCGAAGCCGGGTTTGCTCCACCATTGTCTTCGACCCCGCCGCTGCTGACCGTGTAGGATTGGCCCACGGGATTCCCCGGAATTTCCAAAGACCCACCGATGTCCTGAAACCACGCGCCCCAGGCGGCCATGGTCGCCTCAATCTCGGCGGGGTCGGTTGGGGTATGACCCCCGTGATACACAAACAAATACTGGGGCATATTGCTCCTCCCTGATGAAAACCTATTTGCAAAGCGCTTCGAGCTTACGCAGCGAAGATGTCCAACCTTCGTTGTGGTTCGTGGCCGATTCAGCATCGACAAGCTCACGATGATCGACCACCAATCGCGATCCGCTGGCGGTCGCGGTGACCGAAAAGGTCACATGGCTTTCCGCACCACGTTGATCCTGATCGTCGTGCCACGCCCACGTAAACCCGACCGACTTTGGCCGGTCGATATGGGTGACATGCCCTGAGACCTTGAATTGCTGGCCCTCACCGTTCTGCATCACCGAATACCACGGACCCAGCCGTGAAAAATCAAGGTCGTATTCCGGTACATGCAAGCCCTCGGGACCCCACCACTGCAACAATTTTGCACCATCGCTGACCCAAGCGAACAAGTCTTCAGGGCTTACCGGGAATTCCCGCTCAAGTTTCAGGTCGGCCATGAATTTTCCCTTTCGATAATATCGCTAAGTCGGTCGAGGCTGGTTTCCCAGAACTCACGTTTTGAAATGGTCCAGTCGGCAATGGCGCGCAGACCTTCGGGCCGGATCGAATAGATCCGCTGCGTGCCCTGAACACGCTGTTGAATAAGCCCGGCTTCGCGCAGAAGCTTCAAATGGCGCGAGATTGCAGCACCAGACATGCCGCGCCCATCAATCAGATCACCGGCGGACAGTTCACCGTCCTGCATCAATTGCTCGACGATCGAGAACCTCGTGGCATCCGACAACGCGGAAAATGTGGTCAGAAGTGTATTCATGACCACTGTTTAACATTTGCGTTAAATAAAGAGAAGCCCCGATCGTTCAGACCTTGGCAAAGTCGGGCCGAGCATAGCCTTGCAAATACAGCAGAGCTGTTAAATCTCCGTGGTTTACGCGAACATCGCACTGCGCTGCAACCGAAGGCTTGGCATGTAGCGCCACGCCGGTTCCGGCCCGCCCAAGCATTCCCAGATCATTGGCACCGTCGCCGACTGCGATCACATCCGATTCGGCAAGGCCCAACCGCGCTGTGATCTGCTCTAACGCATCTACCTTGGCCTGACGTCCCAGAATGGGTCTCTGAACATCGCCTGTCAGCTTGCCACCCGCAGCCAACAATATGTTGGCCCGGTTCTCATCAAACCCAAGTTCCGCGCCGACCTTAGCCGTGAAGGCAGTGAACCCGCCCGACACCAACGCGGCATAGCCATCATTCGCGCGCATCGTTCCCACCAATTCCGGCCCCCCCGGCATCAATGTGATGCGTTCAGCCAGCACCTTGTCGATCACGTTTTCGTCCAGCCCTTTCAACAGGCCGACACGCTCGGTCAGCGCCCCTTCGAAATCCAGCTCGCCATTCATCGCCCGCGCGGTGATGTCCTTGACCCGATCGCCCACACCGGCCTCGTCAGCCAGCTCGTCGATACATTCCTGCTGGATCATAGTGCTGTCCATATCGGCCAACAGCATCTTCTTGCGCCGCCCTTCGGCGGGCTGGACAACAAGATCAACGCCCATGTTCTGCAGGTCTGCCCAGACATCCCATTGATTGTCCGGAATATCAGTCAGCGAAAACTCGACCGCCTCATCCGGGCTGAGCCATTGCACATCTCCGCCGCCCCAAGCGTTCCGCAAGGACTCGACCAGCGTCGCCTCAAGCGAAGGGACCGCCGGGTTGGTCAGCAGAGTGGCTATGTACATGTCGGGCCTCCGGTTAGCGCACCTGCGAGATATCGCAGGTGCAGCATTTTCACCAGAGGCAGTTTGGCCTAGCCCAGAATACCCGGCAGCCGCAGCCCATGTTCGCGGGCGCAGTCTTTGGCGATCTCATACCCTGCATCCGCGTGACGCCAGACACCCGAGGCCGGGTCGTTCCAGAGTACACGCTCTAACCGCCGCGCTGCGTCTTCGGTCCCATCCGCGCAGATCACCACACCGGCGTGCTGGCTGAAGCCCATGCCAACCCCGCCGCCATGATGCAGCGAGACCCAAGTCGCACCGCTGGCTGTGTTGATCAGCGCATTCAACAGCGGCCAGTCCGAAACCGCGTCCGAACCATCCAGCATCGCCTCGGTCTCGCGATTGGGGCTGGCGACCGAACCCGAATCCAAGTGGTCGCGCCCGATCACAACCGGGGCTTTAAGCTCACCATTGGCAACCATTTCGTTGAACGCCAATCCGGCGCGATGGCGATCGCCAAGACCGATCCAGCAAATACGCGCAGGCAGACCCTGAAACGCGATGCGTTCTTGCGCCATGTCCAGCCAGCGATGCAGGTGCTCGTTCTCGGGGAACAGCTCTTTCATCTTGGCGTCGGTCTTGTGGATATCCTCGGGGTCACCCGACAGGGCACACCAGCGGAACGGGCCGATGCCCTTGCAAAACAGCGGGCGAATATAAGCGGGCACAAAGCCGGGGAAGGCAAAGGCATTCTCCAAGCCTTCATCCTGCGCCACCTGCCGGATGTTGTTGCCGTAATCCAGCGTCGGAACGCCCGCATTCCAGAAGTCGACCATCGCCGCCACGTGTTGCTTCATCGAGGCGCAAGCAGCTTTTTCTACTGCTTTAGGGTCGGATTCCCGCTTGTCACGCCACTCTGCCATGCTCCATCCAATCGGCAGATACCCGTTGATCGGATCGTGGGCGCTTGTTTGGTCAGTCACGATATCGGGGCGCATTCCACCGGCCTGCATCCGGGCATAAATCTCGGGAAACACCTCCGCCGCATTGCCCAGCAGACCCACAGATTTCGCCTCGCCCGCCTTTGTCCAGCGGTCGATCATCTCAAGCGCTTCGTCCAGCGTTTCAGCTTTTTCGTCGAGGTACTTGGTGCGCAGCCGGAAATCGATCGAGTCCGGGTTGCATTCCACCGCCAGACAAGAGGCCCCGGCAAACACTGCCGCCAATGGCTGTGCGCCGCCCATACCGCCCAGCCCACCGGTCAGAATCCACTTGCCGGTCAGATCGCCGCCATAATGCTGGCGGCCCGCCTCGGCAAAGGTCTCATAGGTACCCTGCACGATGCCTTGTGTGCCGATATAGATCCACGACCCAGCCGTCATCTGGCCATACATCATCAGACCCTTCTTATCGAGCTCGTTGAAATGATCCCAATTGGCCCAGTGCGGCACGATATTCGAATTGGCGATCAGAACGCGGGGCGCATCTTTGTGAGTACGAATGATCGCCACCGGTTTGCCCGACTGGACGATTAGGGTTTCGTCCTCTTCTAGATCCTTCAGCCCCGCGACGATCCGGTCGAAATCATCCCATGTCCGCGCCGCGCGCCCGATGCCGCCATAGACCACCAACTCATGAGGATTTTCGGCGACATCGGGGTGCAGGTTGTTCATCAACATCCGTAGCGGGGCTTCGGTCACCCAGCTTTTGGCATTCAGCTCGGGGCCTGTCGGCGGATAGACGTCACGGGTGTTTTTACGAGGATCGGTCATGGTCAAAGCTCCAATGCGGTATCTTGGATGGCGTCGAGGATATCCACCAACCAGCGACGCAGGCGATTGGCCTTAGCCTCGTCCAACGCCCATCGCGGGGTTTCGGTGGACAGATAGGTGGATTGCGCCAGCTCCATCTGGATCGCGTGCTGGCCTTCATCGGGGCGGCCATAGTGACGGGTCGTCCAGCCCCCTCGGAATCGCCCGTTCAGGACGGTGCTGTAGGGGGAGGAATGAGAGAATTCGTAGGCCGCGGCCTCGATGCTGGGGGCACAGGTCACGCCACCATCAG
Organism: Ruegeria sp. CE9; assembly: GCF_056537425.1. Lineage (NCBI taxonomy): Bacteria > Pseudomonadati > Pseudomonadota > Alphaproteobacteria > Rhodobacterales > Roseobacteraceae > Ruegeria > Ruegeria sp. CE9. The sequence goes on from NZ_JBQFRO010000010.1 coordinate 180,437, forward strand.
TGCCGATGTTCATATCCGGCAGAGTGCCCTCGAAGAGGAACGGGATCTTGCTGCGGATCGAGTGGCAGTCGAACAGGATCGCAACCCCGTGTTTTGCCCGCACCCTTTCAAGCTCTTGCTCCAGCGCGTTGTGATAAGGCGCGTGGTAGGCGGTTCGGCGCGCCTCAATCTCGTCGGCTGATGGGTCTTGCCCTTCTTCCCAGATCGGCTGACCGTCAAAGTCGGTCAAAGGCACCAGTGTTGTCGTATTCTGCCCCGGATACAGCGAAGCGCCCGCCGGGTCTCTGTTCGCGTCGATGACATAGCGGTGGATATGGGATTGCACGACCGTCGCGTTGGCCAGTAGCCCGTCATAGAGCTGGTTTATATGCCAATCTGTGTCTGCCAGAACCTGCCCATTCTTATTCAGCCGTGCGGCAATATTGTCGGGTACAAAAGTGCCGCCATGTGGCTGCCCCAAAACAATGGGTCCATCGCCATGCTGAACGCTGAACACCTGCATCATGACAGCTCCGGCATGGACTGTGCAGCCGCCCGCAGAATGGCCCCGCTTTCAACCAGCGACTTCGCGGTTTCCAGTTCCGGTGCCAGATAACGGTCATCGCCTAGTGAAGGGATGTCTTCGCGCAAACGCCCCACGACGCTGGTCAGCGCCTCGCTGGTTGAAAGGGGCGCGCGAAACTCGATACCTTGTGCGGCGCAGAGCAGTTCGATCCCCAGAATATAGTTCAGATTGTCAACCATCCGGCTGAGACGCCGCGCGCCATGGGCGGCCATGGACACATGGTCTTCCTGATTGGCCGATGTGGGCGTGCTGTCGGTCACGCAGGGATTGGCCAGATGTTTGTTTTCGCTCATCAACGCAGCGGTTGTGACCTCAGCAATCATCAGGCCCGAGTTCAGCCCCGGCTCTGGCGTCAGAAAGGGCGGCAGATCAAAGCTGAGCGCGGGATCTACCATCAAAGCGATGCGCCGTTGGGCGATGGCCCCAATTTCGGACAGGGCCAGCGCAATCATATCGGCGGCAAACCCCACCGGCTCGGCATGGAAGTTTCCGCCCGAGACGATGGCATCCGGGTCGGTCAGAACCAGCGGGTTGTCGGTGGCCGCGTTGGCCTCAACCACAAGAGTTGCGGCCGCCTGCCGGATCACATCCATCGCCGCACCCGTCACTTGAGGCTGGCAGCGGATGCAATATGGATCCTGCACCCGCGTATCCCCGTCGCGATGGCTTTCACGAATTTCAGAGCCGTCCAAAGTGGCCCGCATCGCGGCGGCTGCTTCGATTTGCCCGCGATGCCCACGCAGCGCATGAATCTCAGGCTGCAGCGGGGCGGTGGAGCCCATAATCGCATCCGTCGAAGCGGCTGAAATCACCAGTGCATTTTGTGCCGAACGCCATCCTTCAAACAGACCTGCCAAAGCATAGGCCGTTGAAAACTGTGTCCCGTTGATGAAGGCCAGACCTTCCTTTGGGCCAAGCTGAATCGGCTCTAATCCGGCTATTTTCAGGGCCTCTGCACCCGGCCTGACCGTTCCATCCACCTCGGCCTCACCCTCGCCGATTACGACTGCGGTCATATGGGCCAGCGGCGCCAGATCGCCTGATGCGCCGACCGAACCCTGTGCAGGGATCACAGGCGTCACTCCACGCGCCAGCATCTGCTGCAGCAACTCGACAAGTTCCCAGCGGACCCCAGACGCCCCGCGCCCAAAGGACAGAAGCTTCAAAGACATCATCAATCGCGCCAGGCGTCGCGGCACAGCAAGGCCCACACCGCAACAATGGCTAAGGATCAGGTTGCTCTGCAGGGTCGAGGTGTCCTTGGCCGCAATCTTATGGCTCGCCAGCTTACCGAAGCCGGTATTCACGCCATAGACAGGCTCAGTCCCTTCGGCAGCCTGCGCTATACGGGCCGCAGCGGCATCGACCTTTGGTCGGCAAGTATGCTCCAGCGAGATCGCGGCCTCGGTCCAATAAATCTCCGCCAACTGATCCAACGATACCTGACCTGGGATGAGCGATAGGGGAGTCATTCCTGGCCTCCGAAAATACGTTTGTGCAGCGGGTTGAAACCGATGCGATAGGACAGTTCGGCGGGATGCGAGACGTCCCAAATGGCCAGATCAGCGCGCAGCCCGGCTGCGATCATCCCTGTATCTTCCAGACCCAAAGCGCGGGCCGCGACGCGGGTGACACCTGCCAGAGCTTCTTCGGGCGTCATGCGAAACAGGGTGCATCCCATATTCATTGTCAAAAGCAGTGAAGTCAGCGGTGATGAGCCCGGATTACAATCGGTTGCAAGCGCCATTGGCACTTTCTGCTGGCGTAGCAGTTCAACTGGTGGGGCCTGAGTCTCGTGCAGCGTGTAAAACGCGCCAGGCAGCAGAACCGCAACCGTTCCGGCGGCGGACATCGCGGCAACACCTTCAGCGTCCAGATATTCAATATGGTCAGCGGACAGGGCCCCATAAACCGCTGCCAGCTTGGCCCCGCCGAGGTTAGACAACTGCTCGGCGTGCAGCTTTACCTGCAATCCAAGCTCTTGCGCGACAACAAAAACCCGTTCGATCTGGGCGGTATCAAAGGCAATTCCTTCGCAGAACCCATCCACCGCGTCCACGAGCCCCTCGGCATGGGCCGCCCGCAAGGCCGGTATGCAAACCTCATCGATATAGGCATCATCCCGGCCCGAATATTCCGGCGGAGTGGCATGTGCACCCAGAAAACTGGTTTTAACCCGAACAGGACGCTCCTGCGCAATGCGCCGCGCGGTGCGCAGCATGCGCAGTTCGGTTTCGGTATCCAGCCCATAACCAGACTTCACTTCGATGCAGGACACACCTTCTGCCAGCAAGGCATCCACGCGTGGCAAAGCGCCCTGAAGCAACTCATCTTCCGAGGCCGCCCGCGTACCGTTAACGGTCGACAGGATCCCGCCGCCCGCGCGGGCGATTTCCTCGTAGGAGGCTCCGTTCAGGCGCATTTCAAACTCAACCGCACGGTTGCCGCCGAATACTACATGCGTATGGCAATCGATCAGCCCGGGCGTGATCAGTCGGTCACCATAGTCGATGTGCTGCCATTCAGAATAGGTCTCTGGAAGCTCGGACTGACGGCCCACCCAGACTATCTGCGATCCTTCAACGCCAATCGCGCCATCCTCGATCACCCCATAAGGACGGTCACCCCCCATGGTGGCCACCCGCTTGCTGCAAAGTACGGTTTTTTTCGTCATGGCGATTCTTTTGGGCTCCCCCTGCGCTTGATTTTTTCGTATACGGGTAAAAAGATAAAGTCTACACAAAATGGAAATGCGATGACGGTTCATGCCAAAACCGCCTTGGTGGGGTCAGAATGGGTCAGCGATCTGAGGGTCGAAATCGAGCACGGCCGGATCATCAAACTGGAGCAAGGTGCAGATGCTCAACCTGGTGACACGCGTGTCGATGTGCTGCTGCCCGCCTTGGCCAACCTGCACAGCCATGCCTTTCAACGTGCCATGGCCGGTATGACCGAGTTTCGCGCCGCGGGTCGCGAAAGCTTTTGGACCTGGCGTACCCTGATGTATCGCTTTCTGGATCGCCTCACCCCAGAGCAGATCGAAGCCATCGCAACGCTGGTTTTCATGGAAATGCAGGAGGCCGGATATGCCTCGGTCGGGGAATTCCACTACGTCCACCACCAACCCGGCGGCACGCCTTATGTACAGCTATCCGAACTGAGCCAACGCATCTTCTCCGCAGCGACCCAAACCGGGATTGGCCTGACGCATCTGCCGGTGCTCTACACCTATGGCGGCGTCAAACAAGAGCCCTTGGAGGGCGGCCAGCTGCGGTTCGGAAATGATGTGGGTCGGTTTTTGCAGCTCGTCGAAGACTGCAAACCTTTCCTGCCGCATTCGGATAGCCAGATTGGAATCGCGCCGCATTCCTTGCGAGCAACTTCACCAGATGATCTGCATCAGGTGCTTAAGGCGACCCCGAACGGTCCAGTACACATCCATATCTCGGAACAAGAGAAAGAGGTCGCAGATGTTGAGGCTGCTCTGGGTCAGCGCCCGGTGAATTGGTTGTTGAACAATGCGGAGGTCAACGCGCGTTGGTGTCTGATCCATGCGACCCACATGACCGATGACGAAACCCGCGCCCTCGCACGATCCGGGGCCGTGGCTGGTCTCTGCCCGATTACCGAGGCCAATCTTGGGGATGGCATCTTCAACGGCGCCGTCTACATCGACGCCAATGGTGCATTTGGTGTCGGATCGGACTCGAATGTACGTATTTCATTGCCCGAGGAACTGCGGACACTGGAGTATTCTCAACGCTTACGCGACAGAGCCCGCACGGTTCTGGTACAGGGCGAGGGTTCAGTTGGCCATGCGCTTTATTCCGGGGCCGCGCGGGGCGGTGCGCAGGCCTTGGGGCGCGCAGCTGGATCGATAGCAGAGGGTCAATTGGCTGATCTGGTCGCGATTGATCGTACCCATCCGACGCTTTGCAGTTTGCGTAATGATCAGTTGCTTGACGGGCTTTGCTTTGCGGCTCCAGACGGAATCGTGACTGATCTGTGGTCTGCTGGACGACATCAAGTACAAGGCGGGCGGCATATCGCACGCGATGCGATCCTTAGTAATTACCGGGCCGCGATGGCTGAGCTGCTGGCGGATCTTTGAAACATGGCTCAGTCAAGCGACACCACCAGTTACAAGGATATCAAGCAGACTGTCCTGCGGCGCATCCGCTCGGGCGAGTGGCAACCCGATGCGCTGCTGCCGAACGAACAGGAGCTGGCTGTTGAGTTCTCGTGCACCCGCACAACGGTCAACCGCGCGCTGCGGGAACTAGCCGATGAAGGGTTTCTGGAAAGGCGCAGAAAGGCGGGAACGCGTGTTCTCAGCGCGCCGCAGCGACAGGCGCGTTTCACTATCCCCCTTGTCCGCGACGAGGTTGAGGCGGCAGGGGGTACCTACCGCTATGCTTTGGTATCGCGCGAAACGCAGACTGCCCCCGATTGGCTGACGGCGCGACTGGCCCTGCGCGCGGATCAGGCTGTGCTGCATGTGCGTTGCATGCATTTTTCCGGCAACACACCTTTTCAGTTCGAGGACCGCTGGATCGTGATCGACAGCGTACCGCAAGTGAAACAGGCCGATTTCTCAAGCATCGGACCGAATGACTGGCTTGTGCAAACAGTCCCTTTCACCAATGTCGAGCTGACCTTTCTGGCCAGCCGCGCCGATACCACGCTGGCCGGGTTTCTGGACGTATCCGAAGGAGAGCCCGTCTTTACCGCCGAGCGCATCACATGGCTGCAAGGTCAGCCAGTGACCTTTGCCAAGATGTATTTCGCAGCTGGCTACAGAATGACCACCGAATTCTGATATTCCGGTCTTTACCCTCTGACATTTCCAATACAGATTTGCGGCAACATGTCCGCGTCGAATGGAAAGGATATCGGGATGGGCAACCCGCTCTATGATCGTTTGTTTGGCATCCATGCGGGCAAGGACACGCCGTTTCTGCATCTCGCCGATGGTCAGACACTGACCCATGCTGCGTTTCTGGACATGGCAGCCAGACTTGCGAACGCCCTGACTGGTCTTGAGCAGGAGCCGGGTGATCGCGTGGCTGTGCAGGTAGAGAAGTCCGTCGAAGCACTGGCGCTATATGCCGCCTGCGCCCAAGCCGGGCTGATCTTTCTTCCGCTGAACACGGGCTATACGACGCTAGAGCTGAGCTATTTCATCGAAAACAGCGGCGCATCTCTGGTGGTCTGTGACGCGGCCAACGAGGCTGGGCTTGCTGATATCGCACAAAAACACAACGCACGGTTAGAGACGCTGAACGCGGACGGTTCAGGCAGCCTGACGCGGCGCGCCTTAGGCATGCTCCCCGCCTTTGAACCGGTCCACCGCTCCGAGGATGATCTGGCTGCATTTCTCTATACGTCTGGCACAACGGGACGCTCGAAAGGGGCGATGCTGACGCAAGCCAATCTGCTGTCTAACGCGGAAACGTTGGTGCAGGAATGGCGGTTTACCAACAGCGACGTATTGCTGCATGCGCTGCCGATTTTTCACACACATGGGCTGTTTGTTGCAACCAATGTGGTGCTTGCCTCGGGCGGGTCAATGATCTTTCTGCCGAAATTCGATCTGGACAACATGGTTCGCCTGATGCCTCAGGCGACAACGATGATGGGCGTGCCTACCTTCTACACCCGGCTGCTAAGCGACGACCGGTTCACGCGCGATCTGACCCAAGACCTGCGGTTGTTCATTTCAGGTTCCGCCCCCTTGCTCGCAGAAACGCATGTCCAGTTCGAAGACCGAACGGGCCATCGCATTCTGGAACGCTATGGCATGACCGAGACGAATATGAACACTTCAAACCCTTATGACGGCGAGCGTCGCGCAGGGACCGTTGGATTTCCTTTGCCAGATGTCGAATTGAAGGTAACGGACCCTGACACGGGAGAAACACTGCCGGATGGCGAGATCGGCATCATCGAAGTACGCGGCCCGAACGTGTTTCAGGGCTATTGGCAAATGCCCGAAAAGACGGCCGCAGAACTGCGCGAAGACGGGTTCTTCATCACCGGTGATCTGGGGCGGATCGATGAAGATGGCTATGTCCATATCGTCGGGCGTGGCAAAGACCTGATCATCTCGGGCGGGTACAACATTTACCCCAAAGAGATCGAGTTGCTGCTGGACGAACAGCCCGGCGTGTTGGAGAGCGCAGTGATTGGCGCCCCGCATCCCGACTTCGGAGAGTGCCCAGTTGGCATTCTGGTTCCTGCCCCCGGCCAGACACCCGATATCGAGGCGATCAAGGACGCGGTCCAAAATTCTTTGGCCCGCTTCAAACATCCTCGCCAGTTGATCTTAATGGACGAGCTGCCGCGCAACACGATGGGCAAGGTGCAAAAGAACATCCTGCGGGACCGCTGCAAGCACCTGTTCACCCAATCCTGATTGTCAGGGCAAAAGCGCAACGCGCCCCTTGTCCGTCAACAACCAGCAATCCAGTCCTTCGAACACCGCGACGCCAACCGGGCGGCCATACCCTGCGCCACTATCCAGATTGATGCGATTGCCGTAGTGGGTCGCTTGATCAACCGGCGTATGCCCATGGACGATCAGTTTCGGATGCGTGGCCCGATGGTTGTGAAATGCCTGCCTGATCCAGACCAGATCATTTTCCTTTTGCTCACTCAGCGGAATGCCGGGCCGAATGCCAGCGTGCACAAACGCGAGTTCTGGCGTTTGGTGCATGGCGACCAGTCTTTGCAGAAATACCCGATGCGCCTCCGGAACCGCACCTCGCGCGATGGCATGCAGATCCTCCAGCCGCGTCTGCTGGTCGAAAAACACGCCATAGCTTTTCAGAGTCTCAACGCCACCCAACCGTTCATGCAGCCAATGATAACCGACCAACAGATGCGGGTCATGACGCGGTACATTTTCAAGAAACCATGAGAACATCCGGTCATGGTTGCCCAGCAAAGTAACCCATCGCTTGCCCGCATCTCGCCCTGCGATCAACCGGTCCAGAACGCCTCGGCTGTCAGGACCCCGATCGACATAGTCGCCCAAGAACACAATCTCGGCCTCGGAACCTCCATCATCTGCAATCAGCGACAGCGCGCGTTCGAATTCATCGACACGTCCATGCAAATCTCCAATTGCGTAGATCGGATTGGTCATCGGGTTCCCCTCGGGTATTTACGACTGCTGCACTTCTGGCGCAAATTCAGTGCTTTGAAAAGATGACGCCCGCGCTATTGACCGGCGCGGGCATCGATCTTTCACAAAAGATCAGAGAACATGATCAGGCCACGTCAAACTCCAACGGTTTGATCTGGGTGAACAGGCCTGTTTCTGCAAGTTTCGCGCGTGCCTCAGCGGGAACCGGTTCGTCGACGTAAAGCAAAGCAATCGCCTCACCGCCAGCTTCGGAACGCCCCAAAGTAAAGTTCGCGATGTTCACATCATTCTCACCCATGGTCTGCCCCAATGCACCGATGATGCCGGGTACATCCTCGTTAGTGGTGTAAAGCATATGCGCCCCGATCTCGGCATCGATGTTGATGCCCTTGATCTGGATGAACCGCGGCTTGCCGTCGCTGAACACCGTGCCCCCGATCGAACGTTCGCGCTTATCCGTCACAACGGTAACTTTGATATAACCCTCAAACGCACCCGATTTGTCCTGATTTGTGGTCGAGATTTGAATGCCCCGTTCTCTGGCCACAACCGGGGCCGAGACCATGTTCACCTCGGGGTTGAACTTCTTCATGATCCCCGCCACGGCGGAACAGTTCAATGCCGCCAGATTCATCTCAGCCGCGACACCGTCATAGAGGATGTTGATCGCCTTGATCGGCTCATCCGTCATCTGGCCAATGAAGCTGCCCAAATGACCTGCCAGCTTGATCCAGGGGCCCATGACTTTAGCTTCTTCGGCGGTGACGCTGGGCATATTCAGCGCGTTTTCGACCGCACCGGTCAGCAGATAATTCGAAATCTGCTCGGCCACCTGAAGCGCCACGTTTTCCTGTGCTTCCGTCGTGGCCGCACCAAGATGAGGCGTGCAAACCACATTCGGCAGGTTGAACAGTGCGTTCTCCTTGGCCGGTTCTTCGCTGAACACATCAAAGGCCGCTCCGGCCACTTGACCCGACTGCAATGCTTCGGCCAAAGCCGTCTCGTCGACCAGGCCACCACGCGCACAGTTGATGATGCGCACACCATTCTTGGTCTTAGCCAGATTCTCGCGGCTCAGAATATTCCGCGTCTGGTCGGTTAACGGCACATGCAGCGTGATGAAATCGGCGCGCGACAGCAGCTCGTCCAGCTCAACTTTTTCAACACCCATCTTTGCGGCTTTCTCTTCGCCCAAGTAGGGGTCGTAGGCGACGACTTTCATCTTCAAGCCCAAGGCACGTTCGCAGACGATGCCTCCAATATTACCCGCGCCAATGACACCCAAGGTCTTGTTCGTCAGCTCGATCCCCATGAACTTGGACTTTTCCCATTTGCCCGCATGGGTCGAGGTGCTGGCCTCGGGAATTTGACGCGCCACGGCAAACATCATCGCAATGGCGTGCTCGGCCGTTGTGATCATGTTGCCGAATGGCGTGTTCATCACGATCACACCTTTTTTTGAGGCCGCTTCCTTGTCGATATTATCGGTGCCAATACCGGCGCGCCCGATAACTTTTAGCTTGTCGGCCTTCTCCAAAATGGTCGGGGTGACCTTGGTGGCCGAGCGGATGGCAAGGCCGTCATACTGGCCGATCACCTCGGCCAGCTTGTCTTTGTCCTTACCCAGATCGGGCATGAAATCCACATCGATGCCGCGATCACGAAAGATCTGCACGGCGGTTTCGCTGAGCTTGTCAGATACGAGTACTTTGGGGGCCATATCTCTGGTCCTTGATATATTGGGAGAAAACCGGGCCACAGGAGGCCCAGAATTTTCGTCGAAAATTCTTGTCAGGCAGCGGCCGTTTGCGCTTCGATTTCGGCGTGGAATGCCCAGTCCAACCAAGGCAGCATCGCTTCGATATCCGAGGTCTCAACCGTGCCGCCGCACCAGATGCGCAAACCCGCAGGTGCGTCGCGGTACGCTCCGATATCCAGCGCGATGTTCTCGGTCTCCAGCCGTTTGGCCACGGCTTTGGCGAATACTGCACCGTCCTGAATGCGTGCATCGGTGAATTTCAGGCAGACCGACGTATTGGACTGAGTGGCGTCATCCTCAGCCAAATTTGCGATCCAATCATTTTGCGCACAAAACGCATGTACCGCTCCGGCGTTGGCATCGGCACGCGCAATCAGACCCTTCAGGCCCCCAACCGAGCGCGCCCAGTCCATCGCGAACAGGTAGTCCTCAACAGCAAGCATCGAGGGCGTGTTGATCGTCGCCCCAGTGAATATGCCTTCAATCAGCTTACCACCCTTGGTCAGGCGGAAAATCTTGGGCAGGGGCCATGCGGGCGTGTAGCTCTCCAAGCGTTCGACAGCACGAGGGCTGAGGATCAGCATCCCATGAGCCGCTTCACCACCCAGCACTTTCTGCCAACTAAACGTGGTCACATCCAGCTTGTCCCATGGCAGGTCCATCGCAAAAGCAGCCGAGGTTGCGTCGCAAATCGTCAGACCCTGACGGTCGTCCGCAATCCAGTCGCCATTGGGAACCCTTACGCCCGAGGTCGTGCCGTTCCATGTAAAGACCACATCATTCTGGAAATCGACCGAGGACAGATCAACAATCTGTCCGTAATCCGCTGTCTTCACTTCAGCATCAATCTTTAGCTGCTTGACCACATCGGTCACCCAGCCCGCACCAAAGCTCTCCCAGGCGAGCATCTCGACCTTACGCACGCCCAGCAGCGACCACAGAGCCATCTCAACCGCGCCAGTGTCCGAGGCAGGAACGATGCCGATCTTGTAGTCTGCCGGAATACCCAACACCTCACGCGTGCCTTCAACGGCCGCCTTTAACTTATTCTTGCCAACAGCGGCACGATGCGAACGACCCAAGGCCGCATCAGCCAGTTTGGACAATTCGAATGTAGGGGGTTTGGCACAAGGGCCCGAGGAAAAACGCGGATTGGCCGGCCGCGTCGCCGGTTGTTCAATGCTCATCTGTATTACCCTTCCAGATACACGCCCCTCGTTGGGGAGGGGTGTCCCACGGACAGAGCTATTGGGCGCGCGCATTCGCAGCAAGCGAAAAAGACGCTTGAATGGTTAAAAACGACGTATGGAAGGGGCTCAAATCAGAACATGAGTTTCCGATTGGCTTCAACCCCCACCTTATTTGGTGGGGGTTTAGTGTTTGTTTGTGTTTATTCGGCGGCGTCTGCGTATTCTGACATGGGGGGGCATGTG